>SVEY01000001.1:0-90579 GCA_015057165.1 Lachnospiraceae bacterium
TCCACAGCATCTTCAACAGCATACCCTAACCTGTAGATGAGGTAAAGAATGGGTATGACTATATAATACGAGGAGGATTTATAATGAGTGATAAAAATAATGGCTTTGCGAGTAAAGGAGGAATACTAGGTTCTGCTCGCGCCGAGAGATTAAAGAAAGTTGTTTCAGAAGATAAAATAGTAAGCACAAGAACATATAATCTTGTTATGGGGGGAGTTGTTCTATATGGATTAATTGCTAATGCTATATTATGTAATTTCAGTGATGATATTGTAGCCATGAGATTAAATCCAATAGTTATTCTAATTGGATATATTGTTCTTAGTATTGCAGGTATTGCTATATCGAGAAAATCTAATAATGCGTTTGTGAGTTTTCTTGGCTACAATTTAGTATGTTTGCCGCTAGGGCTTGTTATTTCGATATGCGTTGAATCATATGGTGGAATAAACTCAAGACCTGTACAAATGGCATTTATATACACGGTGGCAATAACTCTTATAATGACCCTTGCGGCTATTGCATTTCCAAAGTTCTTTGAGAAAATTGGCAAGGTGCTATTTATATCTTTAATTGCAGTTGCAATTGTTGGAATCGTATCTATTTTTGTAGTTGGACTAGGATATATTTACTCTCTTCTTGTTGCAGTACTATTTAGCTTTTATATAGGTTATGATTTCTATAGGTCTCAACAATTTGCAAAAAGCATTGATAATGCAGTAGATTGTGCACTTGATATTTATTTGGATATTGCTAACTTATTCTTGGCTCTTCTTAGAATATTTGGTAGAGACTAATATAATGCACCTTAAGCATCAGAAAATTGCCTGATGATTTAAGGTGCATTTTATTATTTTGTGGTTCGTTTTATTCATAAAATTTGCATAAAAAATAAAGTGATTATCGTTGAATAATTAACAATTATACTATATAATAACTAATAGGCGTTTTTATAGCAAATTATAAGTTAATAAAGGAGAATGTATTATGCCAGAGATGAGCAAACATGTCATCCCACCACACATGGGGGATAAGAATCCTAGCCAAAAAATCATTAAGCTAGGTAAGAAAATTACAGATGTTGCAGGACATATGATCGGCGGAGTTACAGCTGATGATCCTGAGTATTGGGGACTAGCAGAGATTATTACTGAAGAGATGGCTGAAGTTGGGTTATCTATGGATAAGAGAACCCCTTATACCTTTGATGAACTCGTTAATAGGAATAAGGAGAAGGTTGCAGAAGTTGGACGTGATGGATTCCAGAAGATTCTTGATGAGATGTGTTATATTGGTCTTCTAGAGTATGACTATGGTTATCACTATGATCATAATGGCCGTACTGCACCTCCATCAGAGAGAAGATATATTCTTCCTATGTTTGTTCCTGGCTCAGCAGAACTATTCAACATGGAGGAACTTCCTGATGGATCTAATCCGAGATTGGAAGAACATCCTGCAGTTGCATCTTTCTTTGAAAGAATGACATTCTTACCACTTGACGGTGTAACACATATGGTTCCACTTGGTGGTGCTGGTATTGGAATGCATGTTATTCCTGTTGAGAAAGAAATAACAATGGAGAATGAGTCAGTCGATGTTGAAAAATTGTCATACTGGCTTAAGAAATATGAAGGACACATTGGCGTTGGACGTTGTTCTTGTAGAGCTTCTCGTAAGGCTATTGGCGAAGGATGCGCTGATGATGATTTTGCATGGTGTATCGGTGTTGGTGATTTTGCAGATTATTGTCGTGAAACTAACAAAGGTCATGATATTACTGTAGAAGAAGCCCTTGAGATTCTTCGTAGAGGTGAAGAGAACGGATTTGTTCATCAGATTACTAATATCGATGGTGAGAACAAGATCTTTGGTATATGTAACTGTAATGTTAATATCTGTAATGCTCTTCGTACTTCACAGTTATTCAATACTCCTAACATGAGTAGATCTGCTTATGTTGCTAAGGTTGAGAATGAGAAGTGTGTTGCCTGTGGACGATGTGTAGAGTATTGCCCATCAGGTGCATGTAAGCTTGGTCAGAAGCTTGATAAGAAGGACGGAACTAAGGTTAAATATCCTATGGTTGAGCTTCCAGATAACCATAAGTGGGGCAAATACAAATATGATGAAAACTATCGTGACAATAATAGAATTAACTGTCATGATACAGGTACAGCTCCTTGTAAGACAGCTTGTCCTGCTCATATTGCTGTTCAAGGTTACCTTGATATGGCAAGAAGAGGAGAGTATGATAAGGCTCTTGCTCTAATTAAGAAGAAGAATCCATTCCCAGCTGTATGTGGACGTATCTGTAACAAACGTTGTGAGGATGCTTGTACAAGAGGAACAATTGATAAGGCTGTTTCTATTGATGCAGTTAAGAAGTTCCTTGCAGAGAGAGATCTTAGAGCAGCTACAAGATATATTCCTAAGAAGGTTGTTGCTTCATCTACTAAGACTGGATGGGACGAGAAGATTGCTATTATCGGTGGTGGTCCTGCTGGTATGTCATGTGCATTCTATCTCGCAGAGAGAGGATATAAGCCAACTGTATTCGAGAAGAATGAAGAAGCAGGTGGTATGCTTAGATATGGTATCCCTTCATACAAGCTTGGCAAAGATGTAATCAAGGCTGAGATTGATGTTATGAAGGAAATGGGAGTTGAAGTTAAGACTGGCGTAGAAGTTGGTAAAGACGTATCCCTTAATGAATTAAGAGAGCAAGGTTATAAAGCATTTTACATTGCTATTGGTTGTTCAACAGGTCGCCGTCCTGGTGTTCCAGGTGATGATGCTGAAGAGACATTTACAGCAATTGATTATCTACATGAAGCTAACTGCGGTGGCAAACCATTTGATGGCAGAGTAGTTGTTGTTGGTGGTGGTAACGTTGCTATTGATGCTTCAAGAGTATCTGCAAGAAATGGCGCTTCAGAAGTTACACAGCTTTGTCTTGAGTCAGAAACAGAGATGCCTGCATCAGATGAAGAAGTGAGAGAAGCTGGTGAAGACGGTGTTACAATTAAGTGTGGATGGGGACCTAAAGAAGTTCTCGTTGAAGGTGGCAAGGTTAAAGGAATTGTATTCAAGAAATGCTTGTCAGTATTTGAAGAAGTTGATGGAAGAAAGAAATTCTCTCCAAAATATGATGAGAATGATACAATCACAATTGATTGCGAGCGTGTAATCTTTGCTGTAGGTCAGGCTTCTGTATGGGGTGACTTACTTAAGGATGAGAATGTTGAATTCCAAGGTCCTGCTTTACAGGCAGATGGATTAACATATCAAGTTAAGGGCGCACCTGATTTGTTTATCGGTGGTGATGTTATGACAGGCCCTAAGTTCGCAATTGACGCTATTGCAGCTGGACAATTTGCTTCAGAATCACTTCATAGATATGTTCAAAATGGTCATATGACAATTGGACGTAATAGAAATGAATTTATCGAGCTTAATAAGGATGATATCCTTGTAGAAGGCTATGATAATGCTATGAGACAAGATAATGGAGTAGATACATCTTTAGATGCCAAGTCATTTGAAGAGAATCATCTAACACTTACAGAAGAGCAGGTTAAGACAGAGACAGCTCGTTGTCTTAAGTGTGGACGTAACGTTGTTGATACTAACAAGTGTATCGGATGTGGTGTATGTACAACTAAGTGTGAATTCGATGCAATTCATTTACATCGTGTACTTCCAGATGCATCTAATATGGTTGTTGCAGAAGATAAGTTCAAGAAGATGATTCCATATGAGCTTAAGAGAGCAGGTAAGATTATAGGAACAAGTGATGAGGCTGCTATGATTGTTAAAGAAGATCTAGAAGACCATTACTTTGTACCAGCAGAAAAGTATTATCGCAAGTATTAATTGCTATTACTTTTGTTGCAAAGGATTTATTGTTATAAAAGATTCGTATTTTAGCGAATTAAACAAATTGAATGTCCTTGTAAAACTTACTAAACTACAGGCGAGATTATTCGCCTGTAGTTTATTGTAAATAAAAGATAGGTAAAGGTATATAACATGCATGAATTAGGTGTAGTATTTTACATAATACGTGACGTAAAAGCAGTAGCTGCAGAGAATAAAGTATCTAAAGTAGCTAGTGTTACAATTGAACTTGGAGAAGTGTCTGGTGTAATTCCAGAATACCTGACAGATTGTTGGGAGTGGGCTTGTAAGAAGGAACCTCTTATGGTTGGAGCGACCCTTAATATTGAGACAATGGAAGCGGTTACATTCTGTGAAGACTGTAGACAGGAGTATCCTACAGTGAAGTATGCTAAGATTTGTCCTCATTGTGGTAGTGAGAATACATATCTTCTTAGAGGAAGGGATGTTAATATCAAGGATATTACTGTTATGGAAAGCTCAAAAGAAGAGGCTGAATCACAAGATTATAATACAGAAGAGAATGATCATAATGGACTAGATATTAGTGCTCCAATAGAATAGGGGAATGTTATGAAGTTAACTGAGATATATAAGAATAAAGAATCAGTAATATCGTTTGAAATTTTTCCACCTAAAAGAGATGAAGAATTAGCTAATATTGATGCTACTTTATCTGAACTTGCAATGTTAAAACCAGATTATATATCTGTGACATTTGGCGCAGGTGGTACAAGTAATAACAATAAGACAATTGATATTGCCAAGAAAATTAAAGAAGAATATAAGATAGAGCCTGTAGTTCATCTTACAGGGCTTTATTATGATGTACAAGAGATAGATTTTTTTGTTAAAGCTTTATGTGATGCTGGTGTAGATAATATTTTGGCGCTTAGAGGAGATATGAATCCTAATGTTCCTGCTAAGAATGATTTTCCTTATGCTGCAAAGCTTATAGAGTATATTAAAGCTACAACAGGAGATAGATTCTGTATTGCTGGTGGTTGTTATCCAGAGAACCATCCAGAAACAGCCAATAGTGTTGACGAGATTAGATATGCCAAGGCTAAAGTAGAGGCTGGTGCAGATGTGTTATTGTCTCAACTTTTCTTTAACAATCAGTATTTTTATGATTATGTGATGCATTGTCGTATGGCAGGTATTGATGTTCCAATAACACCGGGAATTATGCCGGCTATTAATGCTAAACAAATTAGAAGAATGGTAGATTTGTGTGGCGCAACACTTCCTGATAATACAGAAACTATCCTTGAGAAATACGGTGATAACAAAGAAGCGATGCTTGATGCAGGAATGGCATTTGCAACTTCTCAGATAATCGATTTGCTTGCACATGGATGTGATGGAGTACATCTATATATCATGAATAATCCAAGTGTTGCAAGGAAATTATGTAATAGTATAGTTAATATAATTTGATGTAGGTAATAAAGTGGATGAACCTATAACATGCTATGAAAAGACACAACTTCATATATCGGTTCGTGAATTAGTTGAATTTATTCTTAGAAGCGGAGACATTGAAGAATCAAGCGAGATAAGGGATTCTCTTAAGTCAATGCAGGAGGGAATAAAGCTTCACAGATGGATTCAGAAGGGTATGCCATCTGAATATCATGTGGAAGTTCCAATTAATCATTTAATGACTTATGATGATTATGATTTACTTATTGATGGACGAGCCGATGGAATTATCTATGATAATGATGAAGTGCCAATTATGATTGATGAAATAAAGGGCACTAACAGGGATATTTCCAAGATTAAAGAGCCAGCTATGGTACATGTTGCTCAAGCCATATGCTATGGCTTTTTTTGTGCTTATAATAATAATCTTCTGGGGATGGATATACAGATTACATATGGTAATTTAGAATCTCGTGAGATAAAGAAGTTTACAGAATATTATACTTATGAGGATTTAGAAGAGTATTTCTTAGATATCATGGATAAGTATAAGCCGTTTAGCGATTATATTTACAAATGGAGTATTACAAGGAAAGAATCAATTGAGAATATGACATTTCCTTTTGAGTATAGAAAAGGTCAGAAGTCCATTATGGGGATGGTATACAATTATATTCGGGATGAGAAGCTCTTGTTTATACAGGCGCCCACTGGTGTAGGTAAGACCATTAGTACTATATATCCCTCTCTTAAGGCTATGAATGATTTTGGTTTATCTAAAATATTCTATGTTACAGCCAAAACTATAACTAAAAAGGTTGCAAAAGATACTTTTTTCACCTTGTCAGAGCAAGGTAATCGACTAAAAATGCTTGAGATAACGGCAAGAGATAAGATATGTCCCTTGGAAGATAGGCAATGTGATGCAGTCCATTGCGAGTATGCCAAAGGACACTATGATAGAATAAATGACGCATTATATAGCATTATAACGGAGGAAGATTTATTTAATCGAGATATAATTTATGAGTATTCTCAGAAAAATAAGGTGTGTCCCTATAGGCTTTCCCTAGAACTTACAAGATTCTCTGATGAGATTGTTTGCGATTATAATTATATATTTGATCCTAATGCCTGTATTATTCAAAGTATTACTGATAAAAATAACATTTTCCTTGTAGATGAAGCACACAACCTTGTTGATAGAGCCAGAAATATGTATTCTGTAGTCATAGTTAAAGAAGACTTTCTTGCTATGAAGAAGTTGTATGGGGCATATGATAAGAGTTTAATAAAATATTTTGACAGAGTAAACAGGGAAATGCTTTCTCTTAGAAAAACATGCGATAAACAGACAATTATTAAAGAACATGGAAGGCTGGATACAGCAATAATTAATCTTAAAAATCATATAGAAATGTTTTTTGATAAAAAGATTAAGATTTCTAGAAAGAATGAGGCTTTAGAGTTTTATTTTAATATATATAATTATATCAATACCCTTGACTATGTTGATGAGAATTACCTAGTTTATGCGGATTTTGATTCTAGTGGGTGTTTTAGAATACATTTATTCAATATGGATCCTTCTCTAAGATTGCAGGAATATCTCAATAATGCAGTATCTACTGTATTTTTCTCTGCTACGTTGTTGCCAATTAATTATTACAAGGAATTATTATGTAAGAAGGATAATCCAACAGCAATTTACGCCAAGACAATTTTTGAGAACAAACAGCGACTGCTTCTTATATCAGAAGATGTTACAAGTAAGTATTCAGAGAGAACTGAAGAAATGTATAGTAAAATTGCTGATTATATAATTAAGACTTCAAGTGTTAAAAAAGGGAATTATATAGCTTTCTTCCCATCTTATGTTTTTATGGAAAATGTGTATAATTCCTTGCTTGATAAAAAATATAATCTAGACATAATTATTCAAGGAAACTCAATGTCTGAGACTGATAGAGAAGATTTTATTAACGAATTTGAATTGGAAAGGGAAAAGTCTCTCGTGGCATTTTGTGTACTTGGAGGGATTTTTTCTGAAGGTATCGATCTTGTTAATGACAAACTTATTGGTGCAATTATAATTGGAACAGGACTTCCACAGACTAATTTTGAGAGTGATATGCTTCTAGAACATTTTGAGAAAAATGGAAGAAATGGATTCGATTATGCCTACAGATATCCTGGGATGAACAAGGTCTGCCAGGCTGCAGGTCGAGTTATAAGAACCATTGATGATAGGGGGATTATTCTTCTCCTGGATTATAGGTTTTTATACTCTAATAATAGGAGTTTGTTTCCTAGAGAGTGGAATGATTATAAAACCACAAATATTGATAAAGTTCAGTCATATTTAGAAGATTTTTGGAGTGAAAATATGTTATAATATCTTTTGCTTATGAATGATTATCTGGAGGAAAACTTATGAGTAATGTTAGAAGACTATATGTTGAAAAGAAAGAGAAATATGCAGTTACAGCTAATTCTCTAAGTGCAGAATTTAAAAGTTATCTTGGAATCAAGGTAAGTTCTGTTCGTGTACTTATTAGATATGATGTTGAAAATGTGTCAGATGAGACATTTTCTAAAGCTGTAAAGACAGTCTTTTCTGAGCCACCTGTAGATGATGTATATGAAGAGAAGTTTGATTATGAAGGTCGTGTTTTCTCTGTTGAATATTTACCAGGACAATTTGACCAGAGAGCTGATTCTGCTGAACAATGTATTAAACTTCTTAATGAAAATGAAGAACCTGTAATAAGGTCGGCTACAACATATGTTGTTATGGGTGACATAACAGATAGTGAATTTGAGGCTATTAAGAAATACTGTATTAATCCTGTTGATTCAAGAGAAACAGGTTTAGATAAGCCCGATACATTAATCGATTCTTATGATGAGCCAGATGATGTTGAAATTCTTGATGGATTTGTGTCATCATCAGAGGATGAATTGAAAAAAACTTATGATTCTCTTAATCTTGCCATGACGTTTAAGGATTTCTTGCATATACAGAATTATTTTGCGAATGATGAGAAGAGAGAACCTACAATAACAGAAATTCGTGTACTTGATACATATTGGTCAGATCATTGCCGTCATACAACGTTTTCTACAGAATTAAAGAATATAACATTTGAAGATGGCTTCTATAGAAAGCCTATTGAAGAGACATATAATGATTATCTTGATAATTTCAAGATTCTATACAAAGACAGAGATGACAAGTTTGTATGTCTTATGGATCTAGCACTTCTTGCTATGAAGAAGCTTAAAGCAGAAGGAAAGTTAGATGATCAGGAAGAATCTGATGAAATTAATGCCTGCTCTATAGTTGTTCCTGTTGAAGTTGATGGAAAGACTGAAGAATGGCTTGTTAACTTTAAGAATGAAACTCATAATCATCCTACAGAAATAGAACCATTTGGTGGTGCTGCAACTTGTCTTGGAGGAGCAATTAGAGATCCATTATCTGGTAGAACATATGTATATCAAGCCATGAGAGTTACTGGCGCATCAGATCCTACAGTGTCAGTTAAGGATACAATTGAAGGTAAGCTACCTCAGAAAAAAATCGTTAGAGAAGCTGCTCATGGATATAGTTCTTATGGTAACCAGATTGGTCTTGCAACCGGCTATGTAAAAGAGATTTATCATCCTAACTATGTGGCAAAAAGAATGGAGATTGGTGCTGTAATGGGTGCTGCTCCACGTAGAGCAGTTCAGAGACTAACATCAGATTCGGGTGACAAGATTATTCTTCTTGGTGGAAGAACAGGTCGTGATGGTATTGGTGGTGCAACAGGTTCATCGAAGGCGCATAATACAGAGTCTACACATACTTGTGGTGCTGAGGTTCAGAAGGGTAATCCACCAACAGAACGTAAGATTCAGAGACTTTTTAGGCGTGAAGAAGTATCATATATTATTAAGAAATGTAATGATTTTGGCGCAGGTGGTGTATCAGTAGCAATTGGAGAATTAGCAGATGGTCTAAGGGTTAATCTTGACCTTGTTCCAAAGAAATACGCAGGACTTGATGGTACTGAACTATCTATATCAGAGTCCCAAGAGAGAATGGCTGTAGTTGTTGCGCCAGAGGATGTAGATAAATTCTTGTCTTACGCTAATGAAGAGAATCTAGAGGCTATTGAGGTTGCAGAAGTAACAGAGTCGCCAAGACTTGTACTTGTATGGCGTGGTAAAGAGATTGTTAATCTTTCACGTGCATTTCTAGATACTAATGGAGCTCATCAGGAGACAGATGTTATTGTTGAAATTCCTGATAGTGATAATGTATATACAACTAGTGCTGCAATTCCTGAGGTTAAAGAAGCTATTCATGAAGGCGATTTTAAGAAAGCTATTTTTAGTACTGTATCTAACTTAAATGTATGTTCTCAAAAGGGACTTGTTGAAATGTTTGATGGGTCAATAGGTGCAGGCTCAGTATTTATGCCATATGGTGGTAAATATCAACTGACTGAGACTCAGACAATGGTAGCTAAGCTTCCTGTTCTTAAGGGAAAGACTGATACGGTAACAATGATGTCTTATGGATTTGATCCATATATCTCAAGCTGGAGCCCATATCATGGTGCGTGCTATAGTGTTCTTGAATCAGTTGCTAGAATTGTAGCATCTGGTGGAGATTACAAGAAAATAAGATTTTCTTTCCAAGAGTATTTTAGAAGAATGTCAGAAGATCCAAGAAGATGGAGTCAACCATTTTCTGCTCTTCTTGGCGCATATAAGGCGCAGATGGCATTTGAACTACCTTCTATTGGAGGTAAGGATTCAATGTCTGGTACATTTAATGATATTGATGTTCCACCTACACTTGTAAGCTTCGCTGTTGATGTCGCCAAAGAGGGAGATATTATAACACCTGAGTTAAAAGAAGTGGGAAATCAGCTTGTATTTTTCCATGTAAGAACAGATGAATATGATTTACCTGATTTTGAACATGCTAAGAAAATGTATGATGCTATACATGAATTAATTCAGGGTAAAACTATTATATCGGCATATGCTATTGATGCCTATGGTACACTAGCTACAATATCTAAGATGTGTTTTGGTAATGGGCTGGGTGTTGATATTGATGAAACTGTTGAACTTAATGAATTATGTATTCCTGGGACAGGCTGCATGATAGCTGAAGTATCAGACATGGCTGAGGTTGATAATTGCATGGCAAGGTATGGTTTGACATATGATTATGCAATTGCAGGAAAGATAAATGATAATGGCGAAATTACATATAGAGGTGATAAGGTGCTTGTTTCTGAATTAACTGATGCATGGAAGAAACCTCTTGAAAAGGTATTTCCTACGAGAGTTACTGAGGATTATTCAGAAGTTAAAACAGGACTTTATAAATCAGATAATGTATATGTTTGTAAAAATAAAGTTGCTGTACCTAAAGTATTTATACCAGTATTTCCTGGAACAAACTGCGAGTATGATTCGGCAGCTGCATTTAAGAGAGCGGGTGCAGAGCCTATTGTCAAGGTATTTAAGAATCAGTCTGCAGAGGATATAAGAGACTCAGTAGAAGTATTTACTAGAGCAATAGATGAATCACAGATGATAATGTTCCCTGGTGGATTCTCGGCAGGTGATGAACCTGAAGGCTCTGCGAAATTCTTTGCTACGGCATTTAGAAATGAAAAGATGAAAGAATCTATAACAAAGCTTCTTGATAGGGATGGTCTAGTCCTTGGTATTTGTAATGGTTTTCAGGCCTTGATTAAGCTAGGACTTGTTCCATTTGGAGAGATTCATACTCAGACAGAGGACTCTCCTACACTTACTTATAACACAATTAACCGTCATATAAGCAAGATGGTATACACCAAGGTAGTGTCTAACAAGTCACCATGGCTTATGGGTGCAAATCTTGGAAATGTGTATACTAATCCGGCTTCTCATGGTGAAGGAAGATTTGTAGCAAGTAAGGAGTGGCTTGATAAGTTATTTGAAAATGGTCAGGTTGCAACTCAATATGTTAATGAAAGCGGTAATCCTACAATGGATGAAGAGTGGAATATTAATGGTTCCTACATGGCTATTGAAGGAATAACAAGCCCAGATGGTCGAGTTCTTGGTAAGATGGCTCATTCCGAGAGACGTGGAAGAAGCGTTGCGATTAACATTTATGGTGAACAGGATATGAAGATATTTGAATCTGGCGTAAAATATTTCAAGTAGTTAATTAAGTTCCTTGCCTTGTGGCAAGGAACTTTTAGCAAGACGAAAAGGAATAAAGATATGAATAGACAGGAATTTAGAAAGTTAGCAGAAGATAGAATAATAATACTAGACGGAGCCACAGGCTCTAATCTTATTAAGGCAGGTATGCCATCTGGTGTCTGCCCTGAGAAATGGATTATAGATAATCCTGATGCTTTAATTAGCTTACAGAGAAGCTATGTTGAAGCAGGGGCTAATATTGTCCTTGCCCCTACATTTACAGGTAACAGAATAAAACTTGAAGAATATGAATTGGCTGATAGAATTGTTGAGATAAATACTAGATTAGTTGAAATATCTAAGGAAGCCGTGGAGAATAATGCATTTGTAGCAGGTGATCTTTCAATGACTGGTAAGAGCCTGTCCCCTGTTGGAGATATGGCATTTGAAGAACTTGTAAATGTATATAAGGAACAGGCAAAGATTCTATATGAAGCTGGAGTAGACCTATTTATTATAGAAACTATGATGAGCCTGCAAGAGTGTAGGGCAGCTCTTCTTGCTGTGAAAGAGACATGTGATTTACCGGTTCTTGTGTCCCTTACCTATAATGAGGATGGAACTACGTTATATGGTACAACACCTGATATAGCTGTAATTGTACTACAAAGTATGGGGGCAGATGCAGTAGGCCTTAATTGTTCTAGAGGACCTAGGGAGTTAGTTCCTTTAGTAAGAAAAATGGCAGAATATGCTAATGTTCCTATTATTGCTAAGCCTAATGCAGGTCTTCCTGTACTGGTAAATGGTGAATCTGTATATGATTGCCCTCCTGATGAATTTGCAGAAGGTATGAGGGAGATTATTGATGCAGGAGCCTCTATTGTAGGGGGATGTTGCGGCACATCACCTGAATATATCAAGAGTTTATCTGACTATTGCGCTGATATTAAACCTAGAATTAATAAAAATAACAAGCGCGTTGTGACTTCAGAACGTGGTAAATGTGATATTAATCTTGATGCTCCTTTAACAGTTGTTGGAGAACGTATTAATCCTACAGGTAAGAAGAAGCTACAAGAGGAACTTAGAGCAGGAAATATTGATATAATAATTGATTTCGCAAGACAACAAGAAGAAGACAATGCTAGAATTCTCGATATTAATATGGGAACAAATGGCATCGATGAGAAACAAATGATGCTTACAGCTATAGAAGAAGTGTCTCTTGTTACGAAGTTGCCTTTGTGTATTGATACAAGCTTTCCGGATATTATGGAGGCTGCGCTTAGAGTATATCCAGGTAGAGCGCTTATTAATTCCATTTCTTGTGAGAAAGAGAAATTAGAAGCTTTGCTTCCTATTGCAAAGAAGTATGGAGCCATGTTTATTGCTTTACCTCTATCAGATAACGGTTTACCTAAGTCTATTGATGAAAAAAAAGCAAATATTAAAACTATAATTAATAAATGCAAAGAATGTGATATTGACGTAAATAACATGATAGTTGATATTCTTGTAACTACAGTAGGAGCTAATCCTAATGCTGCTAATGAGTGCTTTGAAGTAATTGATTATTGTTATAATGAGCTTAGATTTCCTACTATATGCGGACTGTCTAATATTTCGTTTGGTATGCCAAGTCGTCAATTTGTTAATAGTGCATTTCTTAATATAGCATTGTCTAAAGGTCTTACAATGGCTATTTTAAACCCGGGACAAAGTCTTCTTATGAATAATGCCTATGCAACTGACTTGCTTCTTAATAAAGAAGGTGCTTCAGATATTTATCTTAAGTATTCTCAGAAAGAGATTAATATATCTGTAACAAATAATAATTCTTCTAAAGGAACAAAAGATGATAATGGAACAGAAGATAACAGGAATAATGACAAGATCTATTCTGCTGTAGTAAATGGTGAAAAGTCTAAGATTGTTAATTTGTGTAAAGAAGCTACTTTTGAAGGTAAAAAAGCACAGGAAATACTAGATGATTCTTTGATTCCTGGAATAAATCGTGTAGGAGAATTGTATGATTCTAAGAGATATTTCTTGCCTCAACTAATTGCAGGAGCAGATGCAATGGAGATGGCTATGAATTATCTTGAGCCATTAATGGTTAATTCAGGTAGTGATAAGAAAGAAACTATTGTTATGGCTACAGTTGAAGGGGATATACATGACATTGGCAAGAATCTTGTATGTGTAATGCTTAAGAATTATGGATATAATGTCATTGATCTTGGTAAAGATGTTCCGGCTGAAGATATAGTTGATACGGCGATTAAGGAAAATGCTGCTATTATTGGTCTTTCTGCTCTTATGACAACTACTATGATGAGAATGGCAGATGTTGTTAAGCTTAGAAATGATAAGAGTTGCTCTGCCAAGGTGATTATCGGTGGTGCTTGTGTAACACCTTCCTTTGCAAATGAAATTGGAGCTGATGATTATTCTTCCGATGCGGCAGATTGCGTTAGAGTTGTTAAGAATATTTTGGCAAAAAAATAGCGGGGGAGAGACTCGAACTCTCAACCTCCCGGGTATGAACCGGACGCTCTAGCCAGTTGAGCCACCCCGCCACATGCACTTTCGCGACAACGATATGTATTGTATCACATATACAGAAATCTCGTCAACACATTTTTTGCTTTTTTGTGATTTATAATTAAGTTTATAATATGGCAAATAATCTTACATTATGATATAATTTTTGTATTATAGGCTTAAAAACCTTGAATAAGTTATGAAGGGTACAAAATGAGGATTGTCGTATTAATTATAATAATTCTAATTTCTGCTGTACTTCTTTGGTGTATGAGATTAAGCAGAAAATCAGACACAGCAATAAGCGACGTAGTTGATAATCTTTTGATAGCAGGTATTTCAACTGTATTTGCAGATGGCGCGATTATACTATTTAATAGTGAATTGACTAGTATGCTTTCTTATAGTGCATATTTTTTCTGTACAGATTTACTTATGTTCTATTTGCTAAAGTTTGTTTATGTTTCGACTCATGAAAATATCCCTTCGTTTTTAGTGAATAAGATTTTTGCACCAATGATTTTTATCGATGCAATTGTTTTATTTTCCAATCCCTTTCACAAACTTGCATTTACTGTATATGAGACAGAGATATTCCAAGGTCTTGAATTCTATAGATTCGAAGTTGGACCTTTGCATTTATATCACGCTATACTAGCAGGCTGGATAGTAATTGTATGTATTATTCTTCTCTTTAAGAAGATTTTCACATCAACAGGCATGAATCGTGTTAAATATGATATTATTCTTGGAATAATTATTATTTGTGTAGTACTTAATGCTGTTTCTCTTTATTATAAATGGGGAATTGATTTATCAGTACTTATCTATGTGTTTGCTGGTATGTTATTTCATTACTTTACACTTAGGGTTATACCTAATCAGCTTCGTCAGTCTACTGTTGGACTGGTAGTTGATAATATGCAATTTGCTTTAATTGTATTTGATAATGATTTTCGATGTAGTTATGTAAATGATATAGCTAACGAACTGTTTGATGTGAAAGAAGGAGAGAGGCTGCAGGAAGATTCAACTATATTTGATTTACTTGGAGTTGAAAAGAATATCCCTGTAGAAGCTCTTAGGAAAATTAAATATAATGAGGATATTCAGAGAGAATTTGTTAAAGTTCTTCGAGACAAAACTGGAAAGAAACTTAGAATTAAAATCCAATATAAAGTTCTTTATAACAAATATAAATTTAGAATTGGTTCATATATTTTTGCCAGAGATATTACGAAAGAGTATGAAGAATCACTTCGTGAACAGTACAATGCAACTCATGACAGTCTGACTGGACTTTACAACAAAGAGTATTTCTATAAGCGATGTGAAGAGACTCTTAAGGAGAACCCTGATGTGGATTATTTCATGGTTTCTTCTGATGTTCTTAATTTTAAACTTGTTAATGATTTGTTCGGTTATGCTAAGGGCGATGAACTTCTTTGTAGAATTGCTGATAAGATGAGGGAAATATGTGGCGATTATAATGTTTATGGCAGAATTGGTAATGATAAATTTGCTTTAATGATTCCCAAATCAAAGTATAAGAGAGAAGATTTTGTCTCAACACCTAAAAGCGTTGCATATATCGATGCAGATATCTATTATCCTCTTGCTATCTATGTGGGGGTGTATGATATTATAGATAGGACAATGCCTATTCCAGTCATGTATGACAGGGCTACAATGGCTATGAATTCTATTAAGGGAGATTATCGGCAAAGAGTAGCTAATTATACTGATGAATTGCGTAAGAAGGCTATGATTGATCAGAATATGATTTCGAAATTCGACGTGGCTCTTCAAAACGGTGATATTAAGATGTTCTTACAACCTCAGGTTAACGACAAAGGTGAAGTTGTTGGAGCAGAAGCTTTGGCTCGCTGGGTTGATTCTGAGAAAGGTATTATTCCACCAATTGATTTTATACCTCTTATTGAGAAGAATGGTATGATTGGTAAATTGGATGTATATATGTGGCGTCTTGCATGTAGCAGACTTGCAATGTGGAAGAAAATGGGTGTAGATATGAACATTTCCGTTAATATCTCACCGAAAGATTTCTATTATATGGATATTAATAAGATATTTAGAAATTATATCAAGCTGTATGATATTACGCCAGAAAAGCTACATCTTGAGATTACGGAGACTGCTGTAATTACCAATGTTGCCAAACAGGTTCTGCTTATAAATAACCTCAAAGAACTTGGTTATGTTGTTGAGATGGACGATTTCGGAAGTGGATACTCATCCCTTAATATGCTTAAAGATATTCCAGTTGATGTTGTCAAAATTGATATGGCATTTTTACAGAAATCAGATAATGTTAGTAAAGCAAAGAAAATACTTTCTGCTATAATTGCATTATGCAAAGAACTGGATATGAAAACCGTAGTTGAAGGGGTTGAAGATAGTAATCAACTTGCATTTCTTCTAGATGAAGGTGCAGATATGTTCCAGGGATATTTCTATTCCAAACCTATACCGGTAGAAGAATTTGAAGAAATGTATATTCCTGATTATGAAGAAAAGAAGAAACTTATTGGTGGTATAGAAGAAGTAGTTGTAGAAGAAACGATTGTAGAAGAAATAAAGGATGAACGTGAGGTGATATTATGAGAATAGGTAATGGATATGATGTACATAGACTTGTAAAGGGAAGAGATCTTATTCTTGGTGGTGTAAAGATTGAACACGATATGGGACTAGATGGTCATTCGGATGCAGATGTGCTAGTTCACGCCATAATGGATGCAATTCTTGGCGCAGCTGGAATGGGAGATATTGGTTTACATTTCCCAGATGATGATGATACATATAAGAATGCGTCATCTATGATGCTTCTTGAAAATGTTATGGAAAAGTTAGAAAAGCAAAATTATAAGGTGGTAAATATTGATGCTACTATAATTGCGCAAAAGCCTAAGCTTCGTCCTTTTATCAAAGCAATGGAAGAAAATGTAGCTTCTGTTCTTCATTGTGACATTTCTTATGTTAATATTAAAGCAACAACAGAGGAACATTTAGGATTCACAGGAAGAGAAGAGGGCATAAGTGCGTGTTGCGTCTGTTTGATTGAGTAGCAAAAAATAGTATTAAGATTGG
Source organism: Lachnospiraceae bacterium (assembly GCA_015057165.1). Lineage (GTDB taxonomy): Bacteria > Bacillota > Clostridia > Lachnospirales > Lachnospiraceae > RUG191. Next base: position 17,191 of record SVEY01000001.1, read on the forward strand.
GTTTAATTATGAATAATGATGATATGAATAAAAAGCCCGAAAGAATGGGCTTTTTTGCACGATATAAAGAAGAGTTTAATGTGATTAAAGAAAGAGATCCTGCCATTAAATCAAAATGGGAAGTGTTATTATATCCTAGCTTTAAGGTAATGATTAAATATAGAAAAGCTCACAAGCTTTATCTTAAAGGTCATTATTTCTGGGCAAGGAAAATATCTCAAAGAGCAGCCAGAAAGACTGGTATTGAAATACATCCTGGAGCAACCATTGGCAAAGGCTTTTTTATTGATCATGGTACAGGAGTAGTAATAGGAGAAACTACCATAATTGGTGATAATGTAACGCTTTATCAGGGAGTTACACTAGGCGGTACAGGTAAAGAATGTGGTAAGAGACATCCAACTATTGGTAATAATGTTATGATTTCTGTAGGTGCTAAGGTACTTGGCTCTTTCAAAGTTGGTGATAATTCTAAGATTGGAGCGGGTTCAGTTGTTATTGAAGAAGTTCCGCCAAATTGTACTGTAGTTGGTGTGCCGGGACGAATTGTAAAGCAGGATAATGTTAGAGTGCCAAGGGAAACAATGGATCAGATTCATCTTCCAGATCCTGTTATGGATGATATTAATGTATTAAAGCATGAGAATTCTGAACTTGTTACTCGCCTTTTAGAATTAGAAGATAAGATTAAAGAATTACAAAAAAAGTAATATAAACAGTGTTATGAACGGAAAGGACATAAGATGAGAATCTATAATACTCTTACAAAATCAAAAGAGGAATTCAAGCCAATTGAAGAAGGTAAGGTAAGCATGTATGTATGCGGACCTACGGTATATAATTATATTCATATTGGTAATGCCAGACCTATGATTGTGTTTGATACAGCCAGAAGGTATATGTTATATAAGGGATTAGATGTAAATTATGTATCTAATTTTACAGATGTTGATGACAAAATCATTAATAAAGCTATTGAAGAAGGCGTAGATGCCAGCGTGATTTCTAAGAGATTTATTGATGAATGTAAGAAGGATATGGAAGGATTAAATGTTCTTCCGGCAACAACACATCCTCTTGCAACTCAAGAAATTCCTGAGATGATTGATATGATTTCAACGTTAATTGAGAAAGGTTATGCTTACAGAGCAGAGGATGGAACAGTATACTATAGAACAAGAATGAAGAAAGACTATGGTAAGCTTTCTCATAAAAATATTGATGATTTAGAGGCTGGACACAGAAGCATTAATGTAACAGGTGATTTGAAAGAGGACCCTTTAGATTTTGTTCTATGGAAGCCAAAGAAAGATGGAGAACCTTATTGGGAGTCTCCTTTTTGTGATGGTCGTCCTGGATGGCATATTGAATGTTCTGTTATGTCTAAGAAGTATCTTGGCGATAGCATTGATATTCATGCAGGTGGTGAAGATTTGATTTTTCCTCATCACGAGAATGAGATAGCACAATCTGAAGCTGCCAATGGTGTTCCATTTGCAAATTACTGGATGCATAACGGATTTCTTAACATTGATAACAAGAAAATGAGTAAGTCCCTAGGTAATTTCTTTACAGTAAGAGAGATTGCTGAGAAATATGATCTTCAAGTCCTAAGATTCTTTATGCTTAGTGCTCATTATAGAAGTCCGCTTAACTTTAGTGCTGATCTTATGGAATCTGCAAAATCAGGTCTGGAGAGAATTCATAATACTTATGATAATATTGTATATTTGATTGAAAATGCTTCTAATAAAGAGGAAAGTACAGAAGAGGCAAAAGCTTTTATTGATAGTATAATTAAGAAATTTGAAGATGCTATGGATGATGATTTCAATACTGCTGATGCGATTTCTGCAGTGTTTGAACTTGTTAGATATATTAATCAGAATACTGATGAGAAGACGGCTGTTAATGTATTAGAATTATACAAGGAAAAGCTTCTAATGCTTTGCGATATTCTTGGTATTATATTAGAAAAAGAAGAAAAGCTTCTTCCAGAAGATATAGAAAAGATGATTGAAGAAAGACAGGAAGCTAGAAAGAATAAGGATTTTGCAAGAGCAGATGAGATTAGAGATGAGCTTCTTAATAAGGGTATTGTTCTTGAAGACACAAGAGAAGGTGTTAAATATAAATGGCTTTAAATCAGGATATAATAAACTATTTCGATGGTAAAGATATCGATATTAGAACATATTCTCCGCTTACCTTAGCTTATATTGGTGATGATGTATTTGACTTGATTATTAGAACTATTGTGGTTAACAAAGGTAACACAAGCCCTAATAAGCTCCATAGTAATACTATCCAATATGTAAGCGCAAGAGCACAGTCTAATATTCTTGATTCTATTATGCCTATTCTAACAGATGAAGAAAAGGATATTGCGAGAAGGGGGCGAAATTCTAAGCCGCATTCAAAGGCTAAGAATGCTTCTACGATTGATTATCTTAAAGCAACAGCTCTTGAGTCTGTAGTGGGATATCTCTATCTAAAAGACGATATGGAGCGGATATTTGAATTAATTAAATATGGAATTAACAAAATAGAGGATGATTCATGAGAGACAATGAAGATATAATTTGTGGCCGTAATGCAGTCCTAGAAGCTATTCGTTCAGGAAATGCTGTTGATAAAGTGCTTATACTTGAAGGAAAGCATGACGGTCCGACTAATACAATTATTAGAGAAGCTAAGAAAAAAAGAATTATTATTGATTTTACCAGTAAGACAATTCTTGATAGTATGTGTGATGAGAAAAAGCACCAAGGGGTAATTGCATATGTTGCGCCATACGAGTATTCTTCGGTAGAGGATATCCTAGATAAAGCTTATTCAAAATCCGAAGATCCTTTTATTATAATACTTGATGAGATTGAAGATCCTCATAATCTTGGTGCCATTATTAGAACTGCTAATTTATGCGGCGCTCATGGCGTAATTATACCTGAGAGAAGGGCAGCAAGACTTACTAGTGTTGTGGCTAATACTTCTGCAGGAGCTCTTAATTATACGCCTGTTGCTAAAGTTACTAATATTAGCAAAACTATTCAGAATCTAAAAGATAAAGGCATGTGGTTTGTGTGTGGAGATATGGATGGCGATACAATGTATAATCTTGATCTTACAGGTCCAATTGGTTTAGTAATCGGTAATGAAGGCTCTGGTGTAAGTCCTAATGTTAAGAAGAATTGTGACTTTATTGCATCAATTCCTATGTATGGAGATATTGATTCCCTCAATGCTTCAGTTTCCTGTGGCGTGCTAAGTTATGAGATAGTAAGACAACGTATTAATAAAGCCAAATAGTTATATTGTGATTTAATTAATAAGATAATGGATTATTCGACACTTAATGATGATGAAATAATAAAACTTTATAGAGAAGGCAATTTAGAGGCTATAGATTACATGATTAGAAAATATACGCCTCTTATATATAAATGTCATAATAATAGATATGCAATGGGGTTTAGCAGAGACGACTTTATCCAAGAAGGTTTTATAGGACTTCTTTCTGCCATTAATAAGTATGATTATGATTCAGATGCTTCTTTCTATACATTTGCAAAGACCTGTATAGATAATAGTATGAATAAGCTTATGGAAAAGTCTATGCAGAAGAAAAATCAGATACTTAATAATAGTAAATCTCTTGAGGATAGTGAGGAACTGTCTGAAATACTACAGGAAGATCCGGCTAGAATTGTTTTATCTAAGATGATTAACGAAGATGCCATATCTAAGATAGAATCTAAACTATCTAAAGGTGAACTTGAAGTGTATAATTATTTGAAAGAGGGCTATACACCTAAAGAAATTGTGGATATAATTAATAAACCAGCTAAGTCAGTAGATAATACTATACAACGTATTAAAGCTAAAGCGAGGAAACTCTCTTAATGAACAATCGCTTATGTAAATTGAGTTTAAGTGACGTTGAGCGTAAACTGTTTCTTAATAAACAGCTATGTTTTTATAAAAAAACATAGCATTTTTAATGATAATAATATATAATTGCAATGGTAATTTTTATTTGCTTTGGGGTGTAAAATTGAAATCTTTAGTTGATTCTAGAATGAAAAGAATGAAGGTAATGGGATATTTGCCTTCTTTAGAGAAGTTTAAGCGTATGGGGAAGAAGCTTGCTTTAAATATGCAGCAAGCCGTCTTATTAAGTATTAATCTTAGAAATCTTAAATACTTTAATGAAATATATGGCACAAAAAAGGGCGATGATTTGATTCAAAGAATGGTAGATTATTTCTGCTTTGATAATAAGAATTGTATCATTGGAACTAAGAGCTATGTAGATCATATATTAGTACTCTGTGAAGGATATGATTATAGTAAGGAAGAATTGATTCGTTATTATGATAAATACTCTAGAGTATTTCTTGAAGAAATCAATAATATTTATCCAAGAGCAAAAGTTCATATTGATATAGGAATGAGTCTTGTTGATGGTAATGAAGACTTTATTGTTGCGCAAGATAATGCAAGATATGCAAGAAGAAGTATTTCATATAGTTATGATACTTCTGTTGCTTTTTATTCTGAAGAATTAAGGAAGAAATCTCTTGAAAAAGCAAGCATTATTCCTAATTTCCAGAAAGCTATTGATAATAATGACATTATAGTACTGTTACAACCTAAGTATTCTGTGGAAGAGAATAGAATTGTTGGTGCAGAAGCTCTTTCTCGTTTTAAGGATGAAGATGGTAATATTGTATCTCCTGCATTATTTGTTCCAATTCTGGAGAAAGCACATATTATATATCAGCTTGATTATGAAGTAATACGTCAGGTTGTTAATATTCAGAAGAAATGGCAGGATGAAGGAAGGGAGCTTTTCCCTATTTCTGTTAATTTATCGCGAGTTGATTTACTTGAAGATAATTTTATGGAACGTATAGATAATCTGGTTAGTGAGGCAGGTATACCTAGAAATTCCATTGAATTTGAGTTTACTGAAACTGTTCTTGTTGAAAATTTATCAAAAGTTATTAGTAAACTTAATAATCTAAAGAATTGTGGTTACAGAATTGCAATAGATGATTTTGGCTCTGGATATAATTCTCTTTATGTGTTAGGTCAGATTCCTGCTAATGTCATTAAATTTGACAGGGGATTTGTACTTCATTCATTACAGAACGATGTTGGTCTTACAATTATGAAGAACCTTGTTGAGACATTTAAAGAGATATCATTTGAAGTTCTCTGTGAGGGCGTTGAGACGAAAGAAGAAGAGAAGAATATTGTTGAATGTGGATGTGACGTTATTCAAGGATATTTGTATGACAGGCCACTAGGTGTAACAGATTTTGAAGAAAAATATGTAGCTTGTTAGAGTTTGTATTATGTTAGCCTCTATATACTTTTGAGCAATTAAAGAGTACCTGTTCAAAATTATATAAAGGCTATTTTTATAATTCATATTCTATTGGTTTACGATTCTTATACACAAAGTAAGAATTAAAACCACAATCTTTAAGGATATTTTCAATTTTGTCATATCCAACGTTAATCTGCTCAGTCTTATGTGCATCAGAACCAAGTGTAATTAGCTTACCACCAAGGTCTTTATATTTCTTAATAGTCGCAATACAAGGATTTGGCTCTAATAAGCCGAATTTGAAGGCCCCTGTGTTAATCTCTAATGCTTTGTCATTCTCAATTAATAGTTTAAGTATGTCATATACAATGTCACAATAATCCTCGTAGGCTAGTTTCTTTGCTTCATCTGAGTATCTTATTATATAATCTAAGTGTCCGTAAGAATCGAAGTTTTTAAAAGATTCTATGTTTGCTGCTGTTTCCTCAAAAAACTTTCTAACACCACCTTTTATGCCATATTCATTGAAATATTCTGGGTAATAAGGATCCATCTTATTAACCTGATGTGTTGAACCAATAACGAAGTCGAAATTATATTTTGAAATGATTTCATTATGTTTTTTGGCAAGATGAGTTTGCAAACCAAGTTCTATTCCCCATAAAACCTCGAAGGAATTGTTATAAAATTTGTTATTGGTAAGAACATCATAGCATTTTCTATAGCTATCAATATCTAAATCAAATCTATTAGGCTCATGATAGTAGTCTAAGTCTAAATGGTCTGTAAATGTTATACCATACATATTAGCTTTAATTGACTCTTCAATCATATCTTTCATTGGAGCTTCAGAATCACCGGAAAACTCGCAATGCATATGGTTGTTCCATAATTTGTTCATAATAATTTATTTCCTTTTATATTGTTTGTTTAAATATTTTAACATATCTCAAATAATAACATATTTCATAACTAGTGAATTAAAATGTTTAAATTTGTGAAACATTTAACAAAAATTAATTATTTACTTGAATTATTACTCGTTTTCAAGTAGAATATATATCGGTATCTAATGATACGAGAAAAAAGAAAAAATATTTTATGTCTTTAGGAGGAATTTAAAATGGCAGTAAGAGTAGCTATTAATGGATTCGGACGTATTGGTCGTCTTGCATTCAGACAAATGTTTGGCGCTGAAGGTTATGAGGTTGTTGCAATCAACGACTTAACAAGCCCTAAGATGCTTGCACATTTATTAAAGTATGATAGTTCACAGGGTAGATATGAGAAGGCTGAGACAGTTAAGGCTGGCGAAGATTCTATCACTGTTGACGGTAAAGAAATCAAGATTTATGCTGAGGCAGATGCTAGCAACTGTCCTTGGGGTGAATTAAAGGTAGACGTTGTATTAGAGTGTACAGGATTCTACACATCTAAGGATAAGGCTTCTGCTCATATTAAGGCAGGTGCTCGTAAGGTTGTTATCTCTGCTCCAGCAGGAAATGACCTTCCTACAATCGTATACAACGTTAACCACAATACACTTAAGGCTTCTGATGATGTTATCTCTGCAGCTTCTTGTACAACTAACTGCTTAGCACCTATGGCTGATGCATTAAACAAGTATGCTGAGATTCAATCAGGTATTATGTGTACAATCCACGCTTACACAGGTGATCAGATGACACTTGACGGCCCACAGCGTAAGGGTGACCTTAGAAGATCTCGTGCAGCTGCAGTTAATATCGTACCTAACTCAACAGGTGCTGCTAAGGCTATCGGTCTTGTTATCCCTGAGTTAAATGGTAAGTTAATCGGTGCAGCACAGCGTGTTCCTACACCTACAGGTTCTACAACAATTCTTACAGCTGTAGTTAAGGGTAAGGATGTTACTGTTGACGGAATCAACGCTGCAATGAAGGCTGCTGCAACAGAGTCTTTCGGATATAATGAAGATGAAATCGTATCAAGCGATATCGTTGGTATGAGATATGGTTCATTATTCGATGCTACACAGACTTTGGTTAATAAGGTATCTGATGATTTATATGAAGTACAGGTTGTATCTTGGTATGATAATGAGAATTCGTACACATCTCAGATGGTTCGTACAATTAAGTACTTCTCAGAGTTAGCATAATATGCTGTATATCCGCAGAGCGGATGTACTGCACGACGAGCCCCTTCGCCAAAGGCGAACTAGAATGGGCGAGTCTCATTATGAGATTAAATTATGACCATTAAGGTCCGGTCTTTAGGATCGGACCTATTTTTGTATAATCCTAAGGCATGTATATAAATGCACACTTATGAATTAGAACTAATGTAGCTTTTTGTCATAGGTCTGCGACGCGATTTTCTTATGAGCGTGCAGACACTATGACATAAAGCGATTATTAGATTAAGGCGTGTGCAATTATAGGTATATGATAATAAGACTAATTATGGAGGAAAAAGATATGGGACTTAATAAGAAGACAGTAGATGATATTAATGTTAAGGGACAAAGGGTATTGTGCCGTTGTGATTTTAACGTTCCTATTATTGATGGCAAGATTACAGACGAAAATCGTCTTGTGGCAGCACTTCCTACAATTAAGAAGCTTGTTGCAGATGGCGGTAAAGTGATTCTTTGTTCACATCTTGGTAAACCAAAAGGAGAGCCAAAGCCTGAACTTTCACTTGCTCCAGTAGCTAAAAGATTAGCAGAGCTTCTAGGCCAGGAAGTAAAGTTTGCCCCTGATAATGAAGTTGTTGGCCCTAATGCAAAGGCTGCTATTTCTGCAATGAATGATGGTGATATTGTTCTCCTTGAGAATACTCGCTATAGAGCAGAAGAAACAAAAAATGGTGAAGCATTCTCTAAGGATTTGGCTTCAATCTGTGATGTATTCGTTAATGACGCATTTGGTACAGCTCACAGAGCACATTGCTCTAACGTAGGAGTATCATCTCTTGTTGATACAGCTGTTGTAGGTTACTTAATGGAGAAGGAGATTAACTTCCTTGGAAATGCTGTTGAGAATCCTACAAGACCATTTGTTGCTATACTTGGTGGAGCTAAGATTGCTGATAAACTTAATGTTATTAATAATCTACTTGAGAAATGTGATACATTAATTATTGGTGGCGGAATGGCATATTCTTTCCTTAAAGCTCAAGGATATGAGATTGGCCTTTCATTATGTGATGATTCTAAGCTCGATTATTGCTTAGAAATGATGGATAAAGCTAAGAAGGCTGGTAAGAAGCTACTCTTACCTATTGATGTTGTTACAATTAAAGATTTCCCAGATCCTATTGATGGACCTGTTGAAACTTCAGTTCATAACTTTGATGATATTCCATCTAACGAAGAAGGCTGTGATATCGGACCTAAGACAGCAGCATTATATGCTAATGAAGTGAAGAATGCTAAGACTGTTGTATGGAATGGACCTATGGGATTATTCGAGAACCCTTCACTTGCTAAGGGAACTCTTGAAGTTGCCAAGGCACTTGCTGATTCAGATGCTACAACAATTATTGGTGGAGGAGATTCAGCTGCAGCTGTTAATCAGATGGGACTTGGGGACAAGATGAGCCATATCTCTACAGGTGGTGGAGCATCCCTTGAATTCTTAGAGGGCAAGGAACTCCCCGGTGTAGTATGTGCTAATGATAAGTAATATGCTTATATATCTGAGGGCAAGAACTCCTGAGCGACATTCTTAGTCGCGGGGAGTTGCTTGGCCTCAGATGATTGATGTTCAATATTGAGCAAGGAATTTAGAAGCTTGAACCCTCAGCGCAGACATTCTTAGTCAAGCGAGGGTTTCAAGTTCTAAATTCTTAGATTATATATAAGATTTTAGGAGGAAATTAGAAATGAGTAGAAGAAGAATTGTAGCAGGAAACTGGAAGATGAACAAGACACCAAGTGAGGCCGTAGCTCTTGTTAACGAGTTAAAGCCACTTGTTGAAAGTGATGATGTTGATGTTGTATACTGTGTTCCTGCAGTAGACATCGTTCCTGTTGTAGAAGCTGTTAAGGGAACAAATGTTAAAGTTGGAGCAGAGAACCTTTATACAGAGGATAAAGGTGCATATACTGGCGAGATTTCAGCAGATATGCTAGTAGATGCTGGTGTTGAATATGTTGTAATTGGTCACTCTGAGAGAAGAGAGTACTTCAATGAGACTGATGAGTTCCTAAATAAGAAAGTTAAGAAGGCAATCGAGAAAGGCCTTACTCCAATTCTTTGCTGTGGAGAGACATTAGAGCAAAGAGAGATGGGCGTTACTATGGACTGGATTCGTCTACAGATTAAGTCTGACTTAACAGGTGTTGCAGCTTCTGATGTTGCTAAGCTTGTTATTGCTTACGAGCCAATTTGGGCTATTGGAACAGGCAAGACAGCAACTTCTGATCAGGCTGAAGAAGTTTGTGCAGGAATTAGAGCTTGTGTTGCTGAAATGTATGATCAAGCTACTGCAGATGCTGTTCGTATTCAGTACGGTGGATCTGTTAATGCTGGTAATGCTAAGGAGTTATTCTCTAAGCCTAACATTGACGGTGGTCTTGTAGGTGGAGCATCACTTAAGGCTGACTTTGGTGATATCGTTAATGCATAAATAATGTTTTATTAGAATTATTAAGGTTCTGTACTTATGTGCAGAACCTTTTTTATTTAATTTGAGTTATGCAAAATGTGATAAAACCATTGACTTTGCCTATGTTTTTTGACAATTATTATCGTGTCGAAAAAACATTTATTATGATATAATTTTCTAGTATGTATTAAGATGTGGTTTTATAAGTGACATTTTTTAATATTATTATGAATAAGACAATAAAATTAGGCCTATTAGTTGTCCTTCTTATTGCTGTTCTTGGTCTTTGTGGCTGCGAGGCAGATAAAGCAGAAGCATCTAATATGACAAAGATACAACTTGAATACGAGCTTTCTAAATACGACACGAGTTATGAGAAAATACTTGCTGTATGTACGAAAGAATTTGCAGGTAATCATCCAATTGATGAGAATTTCATGGGATGGTTTATAAGTCGTTATGGAGATGCGGCATTAGACACAATTGTGGCAAAAGAAGAATTTGTAGATCCAGATATATGGTATAACATTACAGGCAAAAGTATTCATGTGTTATGGTTTGAATATTCTGCTGAAACAGGATTGGATACATATAGTAATCTTCGTACTTATGTTGTTAATACGAAGTCTGATGATAATGTGGTCTTTGATATTGCAGGTGATGTATCTCTTGCAGAAGACAAGGCTACAACTAATTATATGTATGAGCAAAAGAATGGACTTCTTGATTGCTTTGATGATAATTTGCTTGATGCCATAAATGAAAGCGACATTTTCATTGTTAATAATGAATTTGCATATACTACTCGTGGTGATGCTATTGTGGAGAAGTATTATACATTTAGAGGCAATCCTACTTTAATTAATGAGTTAAAGCATATTGGAGTAGACGCGGTAACTATTGCTAATAATCATGTATATGATTATAGGGAAGAAGGTTTTCTTGACACACTAAGAAGTCTTGAAGAGTACAAGATGCCTTATGTTGGTGCAGGAAGAAATCTTGAAGATGCAAAACAGCCTATTTATTATATTGCAAATGGTAGGAAAATTGCTCTTGTAAATGCCACTCAGATAGAGAAGAATCAGAATTTTACGAAAGCTGCAACTGAGGATGAGGCTGGCGTATTAAAGTGCCTAGATCCAACTGATTTTATTGATGTGATAGAGAAGGCAAAGAAGAATTCTGACTATGTTCTGGTCATTTCCCATTGGGGAACAGAATATCAGGAAAAATATGGTAAAGATCAGGAAAAGCTGGCAAAGCAATTTGCAGATGCAGGCGCTGATGCAATTATAGGTGGTCATCCACATATTCTGCAGGGAGTTGATTACATAGAAGATGTGCCTGTGTATTATAGTTTGGGCAATTTCTTTTTCTCATTAGATGAAAATATGCCGAAGAGCTTTGATACAGGTCTTGCTAGAATTTCTATTAGTCGAGACGGTGAGATTAAGGCAAGTTTTATACCATGTCGTTTTGACGAAGGTGTAATAAGTCTTATTGATGATAACAAGGAAGCTCAGAAGATTTATTCAGAGCTTAACAAAGTATCTGGTGATGCCAGATTTGATCATAATGGATTAATAAACAAAAAATAATTAAAAGAGAGGAAACTAAGTGATGAAAAAACCAACAGTATTAATGGTATTAGATGGATATGGGTTAAATGATAATCCAAAGGGGAATGCTATTGCAATGGCTAATACTCCTAGAATGGATGACCTTATGAAGAATTGTCCATTTGTAAAGGGTAATGCCTCTGGTCTTGCAGTAGGACTTCCTGATGGACAAATGGGTAACTCTGAAGTGGGACATATGAATATCGGTGCTGGAAGGATTATTTATCAGGATCTTACTAAGATTACTAAAGAAATCGAAGATGGTACATTCTTTGAGAACAAGGTTCTTCTAGAGGCAATTGATAATTGTAAGAAGAATAATTCAGACTTGCATTTATGGGGACTTCTTTCAGATGGTGGTGTTCATTCCCATAATACACATTTATATGGTCTTCTTGAGATGGCTAAGAAGAATAAACTTGAAAATGTATATGTACATGCTTTTCTTGACGGTAGAGATACACCTCCAGCATCAGGTAAGGAGTATGTAGCTCAGCTTGAGGAAGAGATGGCAAGAATTGGTGTTGGAAAAGTTGCATCACTTTCAGGTCGTTATTATGCAATGGATAGAGATAATAACTACGATAGAATTAAGAAGGCCTATGATTCACTAGTGTTTGGTGAGGGCGTTACAGATACATCAGCAACACATGCTATGCAGGCAAGTTATGATAATGATGTGACTGATGAATTTGTACTTCCTACTGTAATTGTTGATGAAGAAGGTAAGCCATTATCACTTGTTAAGGAAAATGATTCAGTTATCTTCTTTAACTTTAGGCCTGATAGAGCAAGAGAGATAACAAGAGCATTTTGTGATGATGATTTCAAAGGATTTGATAGAGATTTTATTAACTTAACATATGTATGCTTTAAAGATTATGATGAGACAATTCCTAATAAATTAATAGCATTTCCAAAAGAAGAAATTGTTAATACATTCGGTGAATTCTTGGCAAATAATAATCTTAAGCAGCTTCGTCTTGCTGAGACAGAGAAGTATGCTCATGTAACATTCTTCTTCAATGGTGGAATAGAAGACCCTAATAAGTTCGAGTCAAGAATACTCGTTGATTCACCAAAAGATGTGGCAACCTATGACTTAAAGCCTGAGATGAGCGCACCAGAAGTTGGAATGGATCTTGTAGAAGCTATTAAATCTAATGATTATGATGTTATTGTAATTAACTTCGCAAATCCTGATATGGTAGGTCATACTGGAGTAATTGAGGCTGCAATTAAAGCTGTTGAGAAGGTTGATGAACTAGTTGGTAAAGCTGTTGATGCTGTAAAAGAAGTTGGTGGCGTAATGTTTATCTGTGCTGATCATGGTAATGCAGAGAAGATGATTGATTATGAGACAGGAGAGCCTCATACAGCACATACAACTAATCCTGTACCATTTATCCTGGTAAATGGTGATGATAACTGGTCTCTACGTGAAGGTGGACGCCTTGCTGATATCGCACCAACATTAATTGATATTATGGGTATGGAACAGCCTAAGGAAATGACAGGAGAGTCACTACTTATTAGAAAATAGTAAAAAGATACCGGTGGCGTACGGATAGAATTAAAATATTCATAAAGGAGAATAGATATTATGAAGCCAATTAAAGAAGGTAAAGTAAGAGAGATGTACGATAACGGGGACACATTGATATTAGTTGCGACTGATAGAATCAGTGCTTTTGATGTTATCCTTAAGAATAAGATTGTAGATAAGGGTGCAGTACTTACCCGTATGAGCAAGTTCTGGTTCGACTTAACGAAAGATATTGTTCCTAATCACATGATTAGCATTGATACTAAGGATATGCCAAAGTTTTTCCAGTCTGGCGAATTCAATGGCAATGCTATGATGTGTAAGAAGCTTGAGATGCTTCCAATCGAGTGTATCGTTAGAGGATATATTACAGGATCTGGTTGGAAAAGCTATCAGGAGAATGGCACTGTTTGTGGTATCAAATTACCAGAGGGTCTGGTAGAATCTGAGAAATTACCTGAAGCTATATATACACCTTCAACTAAAGCTGAGATTGGTGATCATGATGAGAATATTTCTTATGAGCAGTCAGTAGAAGTTCTTGAGAAAGCTTATCCTGGCAGAGGTGAAGAACTTGCTAAGAAGATTAGGGATTATACTTTGAAACTATATAATACTTGCGCAGATTATGCACTCAGCAAAGGTATTATTATCGCTGATACCAAATTCGAATTTGGTCTTGATGAGAATGGAGAAGTTGTTCTTGCAGATGAAATGCTTACACCGGATAGTTCCAGATTCTGGCCTGAATCTGAATATGTTGAAGGAAAGAGTCAGCCATCATTTGATAAGCAATTTGTTAGAGATTATCTCAAAGAACATCCTGATTGCGATTACAACCTGCCACAGGATGTAATTGATAAGACAATAGCTAAGTATAAAGAAGCTTATGAATTGCTTACAGGAGAGAAGTTCTAGAGGTATTCGTAGATTAGAGGGGAGTAGCTGTATTTTATTTGATTTATAATATGTGACAAGTGTGTGACAGAGGGACATGCCAAGCTCCCCTGTCACTTTTTTTATTGCGTTTATTTTTCTTGCATCTATACTTCTGTGGAGTTATAATATATCTATACTTCTACAGAAGTATAGGAGGAACTATTATGATACTTTACCATGGATCTGATAAGATAATTAAGCATCCCGCCTTGAATAAGGGGAGGGTTCATAATGATTATGGCCAGGGTTTTTATTGTACAAGACATATTGAATTGGCAAAAGAATGGGCTGTATCAGAAGAAAGAGACGGATTTGTCAATGTATATGAGATTGATACTAAGAAGTTGAAGCTTCTTAATCTGAATAGTGATGAATACGGGATACTTCATTGGCTGACTTTGCTTATCGATAATAGGTCGTTGAAAGCGGGTAGCCCTATTGCCGAAGATGGCATGATATATCTTAAGAAGAATTATAGTATAGACATTTCAGATTTTGACGGAGTGATTGGGTATAGAGCGGACGACTCGTATTTCTCATTTGCCAGAGCATTTTTATCTAATACAATAAGTATTGCTCAGCTGGAACAAGCCATGTATTTGGGTGATTTGGGAATACAATACTTTTTAAAAAGTAAAAAGGCGTTCGAACTTTTGATTTATCATGATTCAGTTACAGTAGATCATTTAGAGTATTATCCACTTAAAGTATCAAGAGATAAAAAAGCACGAGATGACTATTCACACATTACAGGCAGTCTCAATAAAGAAGAAGTATATCTGATAGATTTAATTAGGAGGGATTCGTAGATGTTACATGCATATAATAAGATGTATTTATACGACGCAATGCATAATCTGGCAGAAGCATTTGATGTAGCTGTTAATGATTACGATTTCACCTTGGATTATTTTGTGAAGCTTTTCATTGTGTCAGGTATATCATATCAATTTGAAAAAGGTAATCCCAAATATATATCCGGTAAGTCAGGTGTAGAGCTTGTTGTGGATGTTATCTCAAGAGTTGAAGATAGAGTAATGGATGTTAAATGCGATTATAGTTATCGTATCCCCAAAGAAGATTATTGGGTGGGATGGGTTCTTGCTTATTATCAATGGTATAGTGCTAAGACATTCAAAGAGATTCAAAGCATAATCACTATGCAGAGATTAAAGGAATTGTATCATCCGTATCACGAGATGGATGAAGAAAAGATTATAGAATATATAGATAAAGAGGCTGAGAAGACAAAATGTGTTAAGCGCCTGCAAGCCTACAGAAAGCAACTGGGTATGTCTCAAAGTGAGCTGGCGAAAGCATCCGGAATCAATCTTAGAACACTTCAACAATATGAGATTGGAGCCAAAGATATCAGCAAAGCATCTGTATCTACAGTATTGGCATTATCAAGAGTGCTAGAGCGTGATGTGAGAGATCTGTGTAGTTAATTAAGATGGCGAAGGTATTGCTGTCACATTTGTTCCGTGCTATACTGATTGACGGATAAGAGTAGGAGACATGTGACAAAAGTCATTTGAAAGGATTAATATATTATGGAAGAGGAACAATTATCTGACGAACAGGAACCAAAGACAAAGCTTAAGCGGCATTTTTTTCTTGTGGTAATAATACTTGCATTTGTATTTTTGATTTTAGGACAGTTACTGGGATTAGGGATTACGTCCTTAATCGAGCTGCCTTTTGGTGAAATGGATAATGCCACAGCATTTTTGTTCGAGTATTTAAGCCTTGGCGGGGTAGTGATACTTATTCTTGTATACTGCTTTTTCTTTGATAAGAAAGTTTTTAGAAGCTTTCTTTATATTAAGCAAGGAGATTCGAAAGGTAATACATTTAAGAAGCTGGGACTTGGCTTACTTATAGGTTTTCTAATGAATTGCTTATGTGTTCTGGTTGCATTTATTCATGGTGATCTTCAGTTAAATATTAGTAAATTCTCTATTATCTATATGATATGTGCTTTCTTTTGTGTGATGGTACAGTCAGGAGCAGAAGAGCTTCTTTGTCGCGGATATGTAATAGGAGCGCTTAGACAACGTTATCCAATCTGGGTTGCGCTGCTTATAAATGTTGTTATGTTTGTTGTGCCACACCTTGACAATAATGGTATATCAGTATTGCCGGTTATTCAGATTGCTTTGATGGGTCTTGCCACCGGTATAATGGTGTGTTTTTATGACAGTCTTTGGATGGCAATAGGTATTCACACTGCATGGAACTTTACGCAGAATTTCATATACGGTCTTCCCAATTCTGGACATCCATCTGAAAGCTCTATATTAAAATTAGAAGATGCCTCAGACAGTATTTTCTACGACACCGTTTTCGGTATAGAGGGTACTATTACAGCAGCGCTTGCTTTGGTGATACTTTGTGTAGCACTTATACTTATCGCACGCAAGGCTAAGCGAGTGTGATTCGTTTTTTATTTTACATAATCTGTAAGCATTGATATAATAATACCTGTATTTGAATTAGTAATTCAGGAGGTATGTGATATGATTTACAGAGATTTTCAGGGCCTTAAGCTATCAGCTCTTGGATTTGGTGCAATGCGCCTTCCGGTTATAGACGATGATGATGCAAGAATTGACGAGCCTGCAGCATGTCGTATGATTGACAAGGCTATGTCAAGTGGCATCAATTATTACGATACAGCCTGGGGCTATCATGGTGAGAACTCAGAGATTGTATTAGGTAAGGCCTTATCTAAGTATCCAAGAGATAATTTCTATTTAGCAACCAAGTTTCCCGGGTATGACCCTGCTAATTGGAGCAAGGTTGATAAGATTTTTGAGCGCCAGTTAGAGAAACTTGGCGTAGAATATTTTGATTTCTACTTATTCCATAATGTATGTGAAATGAATATAGATGCCTACCTTGATGATGAGAAATACGGCATATACAGTTATCTGATGAAGCAAAAGGAGAATGGTCGTATACGTCATCTTGGCTTCTCATGTCATGGTAATATGGACGTACTTAAGAGATTCCTTGATGCATATGGTGATGACATGGAATTCTGTCAGCTTCAGATGAATTATCTTGACTGGACCTTCCAAAGAGGCAAAGAGAAGGTTGAACTCTTAGATAAGTATAGCATTCCTGTATGGGTTATGGAGCCTCTTCGTGGAGGTAAGCTTGCAAATGTTGATTCGCAGTACGAAGAGATGATGAAAAAGATTCGTAGTGATGAAGACCCTGCATCATTGGCATTTAGATTTCTTCAAAGCATACCTTCTGTTACAGTTATTCTATCCGGCATGTCAAGTGATGAGCAGCTTGATAAGAATCTTGATACATTTTCAGAAGATAAGGGCTTATCAGATACTGAGCGCAAGTCGCTTCTTGATATAGCTGATAAGATGCTCTCAATTGGAACTGTTCCTTGTACAGCATGTCATTATTGTGTAAGTCATTGTCCTCAGGAACTAGATATACCTCATCTGATTGCTTTGTACAACGAGCATGCATATACAGGTGGCGGATTCATTGCACCTATGGCGTTATCTGCACTGCCTGAAGATAAGAAGCCCAGCGCATGTATAGCTTGTCGCAGTTGTGAGCAGGTATGTCCTCAGCAGATTAAGATTTCAGAGGTTATGCACGACTTTACATCTAAATTATCATAGTGGCCGTGATACTTGACACGGCCTTATGTCACTGCTAGAATTCTAATTGTTATTTTGAAGTATGTGGAGGAATATATAAATGGGAACAGATAGGTATATTAGCCCTTTATCAGAGCGTTATGCAAGTAAAGAAATGCAATATATTTTCTCGCAGGATAAGAAATTTACTACATGGAGAAAGCTATGGATTGCACTTGCAGAAACTGAGATGGAACTAGGACTGTCACAAGATGGTAAGCCTGTTATCACTCAGGAACAGATTGATGAACTTAAGGCTAATGTAGATAATATTAATTATGATGTGGCGAAGGCAAGAGAGAAAGAGGTACGCCATGATGTTATGAGTCATGTATATGCTTATGGACAACAATGCCCTAAGGCAGCCGGCATTATTCACCTTGGTGCTACAAGCTGTTATGTGGGTGATAATACGGACATAATTATTATGCGTGATGCACTTAATCTTGTAAGAAGCAAGCTTATCAATGTAATTAATGAGCTTAGTACATTTGCTGACAAGTACAAGGATATGCCTACTCTTGCATTTACACATTTTCAACCTGCTCAGCCAACTACTATCGGTAAGCGTGCCACGTTATGGATTAATGAATTCATGATGGACTTAGAGGACTTAGATTATGTCTTATCTACCCTTAAACTCCTTGGCTCTAAGGGTACAACCGGTACACAAGCCAGTTTCAAGGAACTGTTCAATGATGATAATGAAGTTATAGATAAGATTGATCCTCTTATTGCGGCTAAGATGGGATTTAAAGAATGTGTCCCTGTTTCGGGACAGACATATTCCCGTAAAGTTGATACAAGAGTGTGTAATATACTAGCAGGAATTGCTGCCAGCGCACACAAGATGAGCAACGATATAAGATTACTTCAACACTTAAAGGAGATAGAAGAACCATTCGAGAAGGCTCAGATTGGTTCAAGTGCAATGGCATACAAGCGTAATCCTATGAGAAGCGAGAGAATAGCATCCTTGTCTCGTTATGTAATGATTGATGCTCTTAATCCTGCAATCACATCAGCCACACAATGGTTCGAGAGGACACTGGATGACTCTGCCAACAAGCGAATATCCATTGCAGAAGGTTTCCTGGCAACTGATGGAGTTTTAGATTTGTGCCTTAATGTGGTAGACGGACTTGTGGTATATGATAAGGTTGTTACTAAGCGCCTATTAAGTGAATTGCCATTTATGGCAACAGAGAATATTATGATGGATGCTGTTAAGGCAGGAGGCAATAGACAAGAGCTTCATGAGAAGATAAGACAGCTTAGCATGGAGGCAGGTAAGAATGTCAAGGTGGAAGGCCTTGAGAATAATCTGTTAGAGCTTATTGCCGAAGATGATGAATTCCCTATGTCCTTAGACGAATTGAAGTCGACAATGGATCCAAGTAGATACGTTGGACGCGCGCCATATCAGGTTACGAAATACTTAGAAGAAGTAGTTAATCCTGTACTTAAAACCAATGCAGATGTAATTGGTATGAAGGCAGAAATAAATGTATAAAGGAGTGTTTTATTAATATGGATAATAGTAGTAAAAAGCAATTAACAATTTGGAGAGTTGTAAGTGTTGTTCTTATTGTAGCTTTAATTGCAGTTAGCATAAGCTGGATAGTTACCAGTGCCAACAATAATAGCAAGGTGACTGGAAGTGTAGTTGATAAAGCCAGCCAAAGTGATAATAGTAATCCGCTTTCTCTATGGAATGATGATGCTAAGCTTAAGACTGAGCTTATGTCGTATGTTAAGAAGGTTACTACTAAGGGTGATAATTATATTCCCAAAGAAGATAGAATAGCAGTTTTTGATTTTGACGGAACTTTGTTTTGTGAGACAGATCCTAATTATTTCGACTATAATATTCTCGCATATCGTGTACTAGAAGACCCGGATTATAAGGATAAGGCATCTGATTTTGAGAAAAATGTTGCTAATAGAATTGTAGCTGCGAATACAACAGGAGCAGATGATAAAGATTTGCCACTTGATCATGCTAAGGCGGTTGCGACTGCTTTCCAGGGAATGACCTTTGACGAATTCTACGATTATGTTGGTAAATTTGCTGCCCAACCTCAACCAAGTTACGATGGTATGACTAGAGGCGAGGCATTTTATAGACCTATGCTTCAGGTTATAGATTATCTTGAAGATAATGAATTTACAGTATATATAGTAAGCGGTACTGATGATATGATTGTCCGTGGTATAGTTAAGAATTCTAAGCTACTTAATCTGCCTATGAGTCAGATTATTGGCTCAACTAATACCATTGTTGGAACTAATCAAAATGGACAGGACGGTTTAGATTATTTCTTACATGATGATAAAGTTGTTCTGGGTAATGAGTTTATTTTGAAAAATCTTAAGATGAATAAGGTTCAAAATATAATACAAAAGATTGGAAAGCAACCAATTCTTTCATTTGGTAATTCTTCTGGTGATGGAAGTATGGATAATTATGTAATAAATAATAATAAATATCCTACAGGATGTTACATGCTATGCTGTGATGATCTTGATAGAGAAAATGGTAAAACAAAAAAGGCTGAAAGCATGGTAAAACTTTGCAGTGAGAATAATTGGACACCTGTCTCTATGAAAAATGATTGGAAGACAATATACGGAGATAGCGTTACATACAAAGGCAAAGACAGTGCGAAATAAAAAGATTTATGTAATGTCGTTTCGTTTAATAAGTAAAATGTGACTTATACGAGTGTGCGCCACAAGCGTACACTCGTTTTTTATGCACTTACAAAAATACTTGCATATTTTAAATTAAATATGTATAATATTATCGTTGTGTATACAATAAATATAGAAAAAAGATTACGGCTAGCCTATGGCTAACCCATCTGGTTGAAAGGAGAACAAGATGGAATTTAAGAGTAAGTATCTTCAGGAAGTATATGACGGTCTGGAGGCAAGAAACGGAGAACAGAAGGAATTCTTACAGGCAGTAAGTGAAGTATTAGAGTCATTAGAGCCTGTTGTAGAGAAGAATCCTAAGATTCAAGAGTGTGGAATTATTGAGAGATTAGTTGAGCCTGAGCGTGTTATCATGTTTCGCGTATCATGGGTAGATGATAATGGTAAGGTTCAGGTTAATCGTGGATATAGAGTTCAATTCAATTCGGCAATTGGACCATACAAAGGTGGACTTAGACTTCACCCATCAGTTAACTTATCAGTTATTAAGTTCTTAGGCTTTGAGCAGATATTTAAGAACAGTTTAACAACACTTCCAATCGGTGGTGGTAAAGGTGGTTCTGACTTCGACCCTAAGGGCAAGTCTGATAATGAGATTATGAGATTCTGTCAGTCATTTATGACAGAGCTGTCTAAGCATATTGGAGCTGATACTGACGTTCCTGCTGGTGATATTGGTACAGGTGCTAGAGAGATTGGATATATGTATGGCCAATATAAGAGACTTCGTAATGAGTTTACAGGTGTTCTTACTGGTAAAGGCTTATCATACGGTGGTTCTCTTGCAAGAACAGAAGCTACAGGATATGGTGCTTGCTACTTTACACAGGAAATGTTAAAGACAGCTAAGAACGATAGCTTTGAAGGTAAGACTGTTGCAGTATCAGGTTCTGGTAATGTTGCAATTTATGCGATTGAGAAAGCATATCAATTAGGTGCTAAGCCTGTTACATGTTCTGACTCTACAGGTTGGATTTATGATCCTGAAGGAATTGACTTAGATCTTCTTAAGGAAGTTAAGGAAGTCAAGAGAGCTCGTCTTACTGAATATGCTGCTAATCGTTCAAGTGCTGAATATCACGAGAAGAAGAACGGTGAGCATGGTGTATGGCAGTACAAAGTAGATATTGCTCTTCCTTGCGCTACTCAAAACGAGCTTGATGAAAACGATGCTAAGATGCTTATCGACAATGGCGTAATTGCAGTTGCAGAGGGAGCTAATATGCCTTCAACTCCTGAGGCAGTTATTGCATTCCAGAAGGCTGGAATTCTATTTGGACCTGCTAAGGCTGTTAATGCTGGTGGTGTTGCTACATCTGCACTTGAGATGTCTCAGAACTCTGAGAGACTTCACTGGACATTTGAAGAAGTTGATTCTAAGCTTGAAGGTATCATGAAGGGTATCTTCCATGCATGTGATGATGCTGCTAAGAAGTATGGTATGGAAGGCAACTATGTTGCTGGTGCTAATATTGCAGGATTTGAGAAGGTTGCTGACGCAATGATAGCTCAAGGTGTTGCATACTAAGTAATACTATATAGATAATGACTCTTAACTCTAGTGTTATATGTATTTTTATAAAATTCATGTAGCACTGGAGTTTTTTGATTAACAAATGTATGTTATAATTAAATAAATATTTTTTGACATCAATTAGATTCTGTGATAATATATTTAAGTCGTATTGGTACGACTAATTAGGAGGAAATTTTATGTCAGCTATAAGAATGGTATGCTTAGTTGCATTTATAATCGTTAGTGTTGCAATAACAGTACTTGTACTTATGCAAGAAGGTAAGTCACAAGGACTTGGTTCATTATCAGGACAAGCTTCTACTGATACTTTTTTTAATAAACATAAAGCGCGTACTAAAGAAGGTATGCTGGTAAGAATAACAACAGCTTTGGTTGTTATATTCTTTGCCCTTGCTATTGTTTTGAATATCGGTAGTTTCTAAGCTAAAGAGATTTTATTGTAACCTGCGATTATTCGCAGGTTATTTTTATGAGGATAATAATGGATGCAAAAGAGCAAATTGCTTTTATTAATGAGAATATAGATTTTCAAGATAAATGCGATATTATATATAATTTAATATGTGATGATTTGTATGTCCCAATGAAAGCGAAAGAACTTGCTATTCTTCTTAATATACAAAAAGGAGAAAGAGATGAGCTTCATAAAGTACTAGATACTTTAATAAAAAGGGGCAAAATTATATGTGCTAAGAATGGTAAATATATAAAGTCGGGTGATGAAAAAGAACATTTGAATAACAATAATAAAGTCTCTTCAAATGATAGAATAACAGGCATATTTACACCTAATCAGAGAGGGTTTGGTTTTGTTAGATTAGATGATACCCTTGAAGATGTCTTTATTGGCAAAGATTACGTTAATAATGCTTTTACTGGTGATAAAGTATTAGTAGAAATATTTAGTAAAACCAAAGGTGAAAAACGTGAAGGAAGAATAATCGAAATTATTAATCATGAGGTTACATCTGTTGTTGGCACTTATGAGAAAAGTAATAACTATGGATTTGTTATATGTGATGATAACAAGATTACAACAGATATTTTCATTCCTCAAGGCAAGGACATGAGAGCTGTATCTGGCTCTAAAGTTGTTGTACAAATTACAAGATATGCTAAGAAGAATAATAAGCCGGAAGGTGTTATTACAGAAATTATTGGCCACAAAAATGATCCGGGAATAGATATTCTATCTATGATTAAAGCCTTCAATGTACCAGTTGAGTTTCCTGAGAAAGTCATTAATCAAGCTAGTAGAGTGTCCAAACCTGTTAGTAATGACGATATGCTAGGAAGAGAAGATTTTCGTGATGTTCTCATGGTTACTATAGATGGAGCTGACGCCAAAGATTTAGATGATGCTGTATCGGTTTCTTATAACGGTACAAATTATACTTTGGGTGTATATATCGCAGATGTCTCTAATTATGTACAGGAGAATTCTGCACTTGATAAAGAAGCATATAAGAGAGGAACCAGCGTATATCTAATTGACAGAGTCATTCCTATGCTTCCCCATACTTTGTCTAATGGTATTTGTTCTCTTAATCAGGGAGAAGATAGACTATCTATGTGTTGCATTATGACTATAGATGGAGAGGGTAATATTATTGACCATAAGATTTGTGAAGGTGTTGTAAATGTTAATTATAGAATGACATACTCTGATGTTAGCGCAATTCTTGATGGTGATAAAGAACTGTCAGATAAATACAGTGATGTAATCGAAATGTTTTATCATATGCATACACTTTCTTCTATTCTAAGGAACAAACGTAGACGCAGAGGTGGAATTGATTTTGATATGTCAGAGACACAATTTGTTCTTGATGATTCTGGTAATATAACTGATATTAAACCCTATATTAGAGATAAAGCGTCTTTAATAATTGAAGACTTTATGCTTGCTGCAAATGAAACTGTTGCTGAGGATTTTTTCTGGAGAGAGAGCGCATTTCTTTATAGAACCCATGGACTCCCTGAAGAAGAAAAAGTAAGAAAACTCAAAGCATTTCTTGCAAAATTCGGATATACACTTAAAGGTGATGCAGCTAAATGCCATCCGAAAGAATTTCAGAAATTGCTGGAAAAGTCTAAGGGGAAGGATGAAGAGATGCTTATAAGCAGACTTACTCTTAGAACAATGCAACAGGCAAAATATACGCCTGAGAATTTGGGGCATTTTGGACTTGCTGCAAAGTATTATTGCCACTTCACATCGCCTATAAGGAGATATCCAGATCTTCTTATTCATAGAATAATTAAAGAGCATCTTCGTGGAAGATATGATGAACCGAAAAAGGAACATTTTACATCAGTTGTTGCAACAATTGCACCTAATGTATGTAAGACAGAGAGGCGTGCCGAAGAATTAGAAAGGGAAGTCGAGAAGCTTAAGAAGGTTCAATATATGCATAGATTTCTTGGGGAAGAATTTGAGGCAGTAATATCATCAGTAACACAATATGGATTCTACGTTGAACTTGTTAATGGTATAGATGGACTTGTTCATATTAGCACACTTAAGGATGATTATTATCATTTTAATGAGAATGATTATGAACTTATAGGTGAAAGAACCAATAAAAGATTTTCACTTGGCATGAATGTTAAAGTGGTTCTTGTTAGTGCAGATGAAGATACAAGAACTATTGATTTTGAATTAGTTATGTAGTAAAATATCGTAATTGCTGTGGAGGATATTGTTATGGCTACTCAACCAAAGAAGTTAATAGCTAATAATAAAAAAGCATATCATGACTATTTCTTAGAGGAGAAGATAGAAGCAGGCATTGAACTTGTAGGTACAGAAGTAAAGTCCTTAAGACAAGGAAAATGTTCTGTCAAAGAAGCTTTTGTAAGAATTGATAATGGAGAAATGTTCATATATCAAATGCATATTTCACCATATGAGAAGGGTAATATATTCAATCGTGAACCTCTTCGCCCTAGAAAGCTTCTTCTTCATAAACATGAAATTATTAAGCTTGAGAGCAAAATCAAAGAAAAGGGCTATGCTATTGTTCCTGTAGAAGTATATTTTTCGAATGGAAGAGTTAAAGTGCTTATTGCTCTTGCTAGAGGAAAGAAGCTATATGACAAGAGAGCTGATATCAAAGCTAAAGATTTAAAGAGAGAGGCAGGTAGAGAATTTAAGTTAAATGTCCGATAAATATAATAAGGAGTCTCGTGCATTTTGTTTCGCGCATTCGCGCGAAGGCACTCGACGAGCAGTCATTTTGCTACGCAAAATAACAACAGAATATGGGCTAGTAATGGTTTCGACAGGGATCATGAAGCGAAAGAAGCGAGCCGTGCGTCATACGTTAAGTGGCAAACTTAAATTTAATTGCTAACGATAAAGAATTAGCTTTAGCTGCCTAATTGCAGCTAGTCTTACCTATCGCACCTACACTTTAGGATTAAGGCTTCAAACTATGTAGGAAACGGCATATACTAAGCTTTGCGTATATGTACGTATCATGAAGCTACTAAGATAATCAGAGTGTTTGTTCTCGGGTTATTGAGGGAAATCTAAATAACAAACTACGCTCGTAGAAGAGTCGGGGATTGGTTTTTGGACAGGGGTTCGACTCCCCTCTAGTCCACTATATTTTATGTTACATTTGGGGAGAAAAAATATGAATAAGAAAATAGACATATTTTTATTTGGAATACTTAGTATTATTCTTGGTGCTTTAGTGGGCGCCGTTACTTGGGTATTCCTTAAATGTCTTAATATTATTACTGAATTTATATGGATTAGCGTTCCAGAATTTTTGGGAATTAGTGATGTGTCATTAATTGGACAGGATAATTGTGGGATGCTTTTTTTTGATGTTGGAATATGTGTGCTGGGCGGTTTGGTTTTAGGCCTATGGCAGAAGAAATTTGGAATACTTCCTGAATCACTTGAAGAAGTATTAGCAAAAATAAAGAAAGATAAAGGATATAATTACGACAAAGTACATATTCTCTTTGTCTCTGCCTTAATTCCACTTGTGTTTGGTGGCGCAATTGGACCAGAAGCAGGACTTACTGGAATAGTGGCTGGACTTTGCACTTTTGTAGGCGATAGGCTTAAATACAAAGGTGACAGGGTTAAAGAAGTAGCCGGTTCTGGACTTTCAGCAACCCTTGGAGTTATATTTAATGCACCGTTATATGGTATATTTGAACAAATAGAAGACAGGAAAAGTGGAAAAGCTAACGAGAGAGAACGACTTGTTAATAAAGCTACAAGAGTAGTATTATATGCTCTTGCTGTAGTAGGTGGTATGCTTTCTCTGAAAGGTCTTTCTGTGCTTTTTGGTGAACTTGAAGGTCTGCCAAGATTTAGTAGCGAGAGAATTGGTGATTTTCATGTATATATATCCCAATGGAAATGGGGAATACCCTTAATTATAGTTGGAATTATTATTGCGCTAATTTATATATTGTTTAATAAAGTTACATCAATCATTGGAGAGAAGTTAAAAAAACACAGGGTTATTAGTTGCGTTATAGCAGGTGTTTTGCTTGGAGTTATAGGTCATTTCGTGGGTTCCGGCAGATTTTCCGGAGAGAGTCAGATGTATACCCTTATTTATAATTATACTGATTTTGCAATAATTGGACTTATAATTCTTGGATTAGTCAAACTTCTTATGGTTAATGTGAGTGTTAATCTAGGATGGAAAGGTGGAACAATATTTCCTATGATTTATGCTGCTGTAAGTGTAGGTTATGCCTGTACTTTACTTATTAATGCCACAGGTTCTTTTGACGAATTTGAGGCAGTTTTTGCTGTTGCAATAACAACGGCATCTATGCTTGGATTTCTTATGAGAAAACCAATTACAGTTATAGCTATACTACTTTTGTGTTTTCCACTTTCGTTTTTACCTGCTATTATTGTTGCTTCATTTGTGTCTTCTCTTTTTGCTAATTTTATAATTGGAAAGTTGAATAAAGGACATAATTCATAGAATTGTATAGATATATGATTATATGTGTGTCGTTACATTTTTACACTATATATAGTGGCTTTTTTGTATATTAATATTGCAAATATACAATTATAGGTCTATAATAATGAATTATGAATTATTATTATAAAAGGGGGAGTAATTGTGAGTAATTCAAATCCATCTAATGAAACTGTTAAGTCTAAGAAAAAAGGTAAGAAGATTAGTTTACATACTCGTCTCTTAGCCATGGTGCTTATACCACTTATATTATTGGGCTTAGGTGTTGCTATTATTAGTTATTTTCAGATGAAAAGCGCACTTGAGAGGGAAGCTATTAATTCTCTTCTTTCAACTGCTGAAGCGGTCAAAGCCGGTTATGAACTTGTTGATGATGGAAATTACAGCTTAGATAAGAATGATAATCTATATAAAGGCTCATATAACATTACTGGTAATGCTGAGAAAATGGATAGTTTTGTTGAAGGCTCGCCACAAGATGTTACTATGATTTATGGAAAGACCAGAAGAGCTACAACTCTAAAAGATAAAGATGGTAACAGGATTATTGGAACTGATATATCAGATGAAGTGTATGACACCATTATGAAGGGTGAGAATTACACGACTAGTGATATAGTTATAAATGGTAAGAATTACTTCGCAGCATACATTCCAATTATGAATGGCAAGGATGTTGTAGGATGTGCATTTGCTGGAATGCCTTCTGATGAAATCCTTTCACAAGCATATTCAGTATTAATTATAATTGCTATTGTTGGTGTTGTTCTTCTTGCCATAGCTGTTGTTACAACAATTCTAGGTGCTAGAAGCATCTGTGGTTCTCTTAATAAATGTAAAGATGCTATGGAAGAGTTGTCTGGTGGTAATCTTAATTTTGAGATTGATAAGAAAGTTGTTAGTAGAACTGATGAAATCGGTGAACTTAGTAAAGCAATTCAATCTACAGCAGCTACACTCAAGAATACTGTAGAGAGAATTCTTGGTGCCGCAGATACTCTTATTGATTCAAGTAATAATATTCAGAATATGACAAGTACAACAAGTATTGCTGCTGATGAAATCAGCCATGCTGTTGAAGATATCTCTAAAGGTGCTGTATCACAAGCCGAACAGATTGAGACAGCAACAGCTCAGATTAATGAGATGGGAGACCAGATTGAAGGTATTGTTGGTGGCGTATCAACCCTTAACGAGACATCATCTGTTATGAAGTCGGCTGGTGATGATTCTAATAGAATTATTAGTGATTTGAGTGATTCTAATGACAAGACTAATGCTGCCATAAGTAAGATTGCAGAACAGGTTAAATTAACTGATGAATCTGCTACTAAGATTCAGTCTGCTGTATCTCTTATTACATCAATTGCTGAAGAGACTAACCTTTTATCTCTTAATGCTAGTATTGAGGCTGCACGTGCTGGTGAAGCGGGCAAAGGATTTGCTGTAGTTGCTTCTGAGATTCAGAAACTTGCAGAGGAATCTAGTGATTCAGCTAAGACTATTGAAGATGTTGTTAATAACCTCCTTTCTGAATCCAAGACAACAGTTGAGGCAATGAAAGAAGTTGAAGTTATTATTGAAGAGCAGCAACAGAAGCTTGAAGAAACTAAAGAGAAATTCAAAGATGTTAATGATGGTATTGTATCAAGTTCTGTTGAGACTAATAACATTTCTGATAGAACAGAAGAATGTAATCAGAGCAGAAATAGAGTAGTAGATGTTGTTAATAGCTTAGTGTCAATTGCAGAAGAGAATTCAGCATCAACACAACAAACTACTGCTTCTATGCAAGAATTAAATGCTACTATTAACTTAGTGTCTAACCAGGCAAATGATCTTCTTAATCTTGCTCATGCATTACAAGATGAACTTGGATACTTCAAAATTTAATATTTAATGCATTATTTGTATTATTTAATTATTTATAACCATAATCGGCATTTGTCGGTTATGGTTTTTTGTGTTTTATATTATTTATAAATTTAATGAAAGTTTTTTATATTTTGTGTATTATTTTTTTGCAAAATTATGTATAATATTGCAATGTGGAGTGTGATTTATGGATAATGTGGAAACAAAAAAGAAAAGCAATTTAAGAAGAAATATTTTAGATATATTATTTCTTTTAGTTGTTTTTGGATTAACTATATATGGTGTCTTTCATGGTGAGAATTTAGAAGAAGTACTGGAAGATCTTAAAAAGTGCGATCTTGCCATTCTTGTTGCGCCTTGTATTGTATGTGTCCTTGCCTTTATTCTTCTTGAATCCGTTATAATGAAGTATATATTTAGGACACTTGGCATTAAGCTTAGATTGCTTAGAGCTTATCTGTATTCATTTGTTGGATTTTTCTTTAGTTGTATTACACCATCAGCATCTGGAGGACAACCGGCTCAGATTGTATTTATGAGAAAAGATAAGCTTAATGTTGCTCATTCAACGCTTGTTCTGCTTCTCATTACCATTGGATATAAACTTGTACTTGTTATTCTTGGTGGAATAACTCTTATTATAAGACCTAAGAGTATAATGGATGCCGTTGAACCTGTGGAATTCTGGGTATGGCTTGGTATTGTACTTAATATTATTGTTATAGTTGCATTATTTGTACTCGTATTTATGCCATCCGTTGCCAAATGGATTATTAAGAAGAGCATTGGCTTTCTTAATAAGGTTAGAATTCTTAAAGATAAAGATAAGTGGCTTCATAAGACAGATGATATGATGGTTAAGTATGAAGATGCGTCTAAATACTTAAAAGATCATAAAATTGTTATTTTCAATGTAATACTATTATCCATTCTACAAAGGTTAATTCTATTCTTTATAACAGTTATAGTATATTGGTCATTTCACTTGCGTGGAACTTCAATTATTGATATTCTTATGTTACAATGTCTTATATCGGTTGGTGCTGATATGCTTCCACTTCCAGGAGGAATGGGAATTACTGAGAGATTGTTCCTTGCTATGTTTGCACCAACATTTGGCGACTTAACACTTCCAGCCATGATTTTAAGCAGAGGATTTAGCTATTATATTCAGCTTCTAATCAGTGCTGTTATGACGGTTGTGGCTTATATTTTAATATTTAAAAAAGGGAGAAATAAAGAATGATAGGTTTTTATGATTATACTGTTATTACATCTTTTCTTGGTGTGATTTCTGCAGTTATTGGTATGACAGAGGCTTGCAATGGTCATTTTATGATAGCCATTATCTGTTTGGCCTTCTCAGGAATGTGTGATACATTAGATGGCAAAATTGCCAGAACTAAGAAGAATAGAACAGAAGATGAGAAAGCTTTTGGTATTCAGTTAGATTCCTTATGTGATGTTGTATGTTTTGGCGTATTTCCTGCAATAATTGCATATAATATGGGACTTAATAAGCCTCTTGGAATTGCTGTTTTATCAATGTTCCTTGTATGCGCTGTTATTAGACTGGCATACTTTAATGTAATGGAAGAGAAGAGGGTTGTACAGAATCCTCAATCTAAGAAAGTGTATCATGGTGTTCCTATTACTACAGTATCAGTATCGCTTTCTCTGGTATATGTAGTAGGACTTCTGATTCCTAATACAGCGTTTTTAATTGTACTTCACGCTTTATTCATATTACAGGCTATTTTGTTTATTATTGATGTTAAGATTCCAAAGCCTAATATGTGGATTATCTTTGCTATTGTACTTGTTGTTATAATTCTTCTTGTTGTAATCCTAGTACTTGCCAAGATGGGCACTATAGAAGTTCATGAAATTGGTGCTAGAGCATCTACATTGTCAGCCATATTGGGATAGTATTTTTGTTAAAACGAAGACCTTCAATTGTTAGGCACAAAGCCTAACAGTTGGAGGTTTTTTGTGTAAGAAGTCTTTAGTCAGACTTCTCTTTGTTTTTGCAAGGCATTTATTGTATAATATAAAAGACATATTGTAATTAGAATAATAAATTCCTGTAATAAGTATTTTGGGGGCTTTATGAAGTATGCTTTAAGAAATGGGATAATAGTTAATCCTGACGATTCACAAGATAAATTTCTTGAGAAATTATATACTACAACAATTGGTAGAATCATTGTAAAAATTCTAATTAATCCTTTCGTTTCTAATATTGGCGGATGGTTTATGAGTTCTTTCTTTTCTATACCTTTAATTAGTTCATTTATCGCTAATAATAATATTGATATGAGTCAATATGAAAAGAAGGAATATAGAAGTTATAATGATTTTTTTACAAGAAAAATCCTGCCTGAGAAGAGACCTATAGATATGAATAAGTCTCATCTTATAAGTCCTTGCGATAGTAAGCTTACAGTATACGATATTAACAAGGATAGTATTCTTACTATAAAAAACACTTCTTATAGCCTTCATTCATTGTTGAGAGATAAGAAGCTTGCTCTAAAATATCAAGGTGGCAAAGCTTTGGTATTTCGCCTTACAGTTGATGATTATCACAGGTATATTTATATTGATGATGGATACAAGAGTCATAATCGTAGCATAGAAGGAGTGTATCATACAGTTAATCCTGTTGCCAATGATGTCTACCCTATTTATAAAGAGAATCATCGAGAGTATTCTATAATACGTACTGATAATTTTGGAGATGTTCTCCAGATGGAAGTAGGAGCATTGATGGTGGGCAGAATTACTAACCTTCACCAAAAGAAAAAGGTCATAAGAGGTGAAGAAAAAGGATTCTTTGAATTTGGTGGCTCTACTATTGTGGTGTTACTTGAAAAGGATAAGGCTGTTATAGATAAAGATATTGTAGACAATACAAGACTTGGTATAGAGACTCGTGTTTTATGTGGTCAGAAGATAGGAACAAGAGGTACTTATGGAAAAACTTGAATTAGTACAACTGGTAAAATCTAAATTTGACGAAAAGAACATCTCTGTTGTATATAATGATGGTCAATTAAATTTTACTGTTAAAGGTTACAATCTTCCTAACAACAGAGCTATTGTTGATGCAGATTTTGAGATAGGTGGTACTGATTTTATGCACACAGTAAGATTTGTAATTAAGTGTCCCGTTTCGGTACATGGTGATTATAATTCTTTTATTAAAGTAGTTAATGATATTAATTCGTCAATATCTACTGGAAAGTATTTTCTCGAAGGAGAAGATGAGAATGCTGAATTTTGCTGCTCTTATGATACTACATACTTTAATACAGAATATGAGAAGATGAATGTGGATAGAACAATGATGTTTATGTTCGAATCCCTGCTATTAGAATATTCCGAACTTCTAAAATCTATATAGTATACTTGAAATAATTGTGTTGTGAAGAGGTGATACTATGAAAACGATTGCCGTTATGGTAGGCAATAATCAATCTGAATATATTAATGCGCTTCTTAAGGATATGGACAGGATTTCTAAAGAACGTGGCATAAGGATAATGTTTTTTACTGGTAGCAGACTTCCTGTTGAATGTGATGACGGTAGCGATGGCAAAGAAGTATCTCTAAGAGAGCATCAATTCTCGTCTATATTTGATTATATTACTTATGGTGGCTGTGATGCCTGTATAATATGCTACGGCTCTATGAGTGGTATTCCGGGTGTTATGCCCTTAGATGAGATTCTTGATAAATGTAGCAGTATACCTGTAATGACTTTTGAAGTAAAGTCTAATCGTGATGATGTTCCTTATCTTATTGCTGATAACTACAAATCAATGTCTAGTGTTGTAAGACATCTTGCCATTGAACATGGATATAAGAATGTTGCATATTTATCCGGGCCACGTGATAATTATAGCGCAATGATGCGCCTAAAGGCGTATATGGATGTTATGGAAGAAGCGGGCAACAAAAAGTCCATGAATAATATATATTATGGAGATTATACAACCAGGGTAAAACGAATAATTGGTCGCATTCTTGATGAGAATCCAGATATAGAAGCTATTTGTTGTGCTAATGATAATATGGCAAGAGCTTGCTATAGTGTATGTGAGAATAGAAATCTTGTTGTAGGAAAGGATATTGCTATTACAGGATTTGATGATATTGAAGTAGCCTCTAAGCTTAGTCCCGGACTTACTACAGTAAAGCATGACAGTAATCTCTTTGCTAATCTTGCACTCGATATGGCAATTGCTATGTCTGAGGGTAAAGCAGTAGAAAGTATAGAGTATCCTGTTAATATTATTACAAGAAGTTCATGTGGATGCGATATTGTAGATGGTGTAGAAGAGAAGCCTATTACTAATTATAGTAGTGTTATTAATGATAAATATATTAATAATCTTAACATTTCCCATGATGAACTTAAGGGCATTGCAGGAAGCCTGGCTAAGGAGAATGACAAGATTAAATCATACGCATGGGAAGTGTCTTTCTTCGTTAGAGATATAATTGATTCTAATATTCCTAGTGATAGGCAATATGAGGAACTCTTTGAGAGACTTAAAGAGATAGGTCTTACTAATGCGTATCTGTTTGTTCATAGAACACCACTTAAATATGAAGTGGATGAATTTGTGACAGAAGACAGACATATGTATTTTGCAGGTGGATTTGATGAGAAAGGCAAAGTGATTGTTCCTCATGATGATTGGAAGCATCACTTAGTGTCCTCCCACAAAGGATTTAATCAATTCTTGCCTGATGATGAAGGTAATTATCATACATATGTATTGTTCTCAGGGAAAGAACAATATGGTGTAGTTCTATGTAAAGCCCCAATAGAAGAGAATGAATATTTGTTATACATAAGCATTCAGATAAGTAATATTCTTCGTTTCTTCAAGATTAAGGAGCAAGAAGAAAAGACTAGAGCTGAGATGGAATTATCAATGGAGCGTGTTAAAGAATCTAATCAGATTTTAAGCTTTATTTCACGCTATGATGAATTAACCAAGATTCTAAACAGACGCGGATTTATGGAACAAGCTCTTGCTACAATACACAGACGAGTTGGGAAAGAAGCTGTTATTATGTTTGCAGACCTTGATCACCTTAAAGAGGTTAATGATTGCTTTGGCCATGGTGATGGTGATTTCGCAATTATCTCCGCTGCAAAACTTCTATCTGGCCTTATGCCTCGAGATGGATTTTGTGCAAGAATAGGTGGAGATGAATTTGTGGCTTTTATTCCTGTGCCCAATGATATTACCTCAGACGAACAGATTAAACTTCTTAAGAATAAATTAAAAGAAGCAATGTTTTTGTTTAATCTCACCTGTGAAAAGCCGTATTTTATTGAATTGTCAGCTGGATTTCATTCGTTTGTATGTAAAGAAGGTATGGATCTTGCCAAGATTATTGCAAGTTCTGACGAAGTATTATATGAGGATAAACAAAAGAGAAGAGAATCTATTAAGAAAGGCTAGTTTAATCTTAACATGGAAGATAATAAAGTGATTACAGTAAATGGGTTTGCATTTGAAAACCCAACTACTGGATCAGAAGCACTTAAAGAGCAAGAAGCAATTGAATATGTTAATAAGCAACTTAACTTTGATGATACCAAATCACTTTTGGCATTGTATAATCAGATGGTTACTAGGAGAATGTTCCATACGGAAGTTGGATTTTCTTACCTTAAGAGTATTCAAGATTATCTGATGAAATCTGATGTAGATCCTGCTGTGATTGAATCGATTCCAATAGCATCTTCTGAAGCAGAGATTGATTCTAATTCTTATAATAATGATTCTTCTGAGAGTAAAGAAGAGCAAAGTAAGGAAAAGAGAACTAATAATAGACATAACGATGATATTAAAACAAAGAATAGAGAAAGAAAGTTAATTAGTAAAAATAAACGATTAATGAAGCTTTCTGTATCGTTTATTGTTATTTCCATAGTGCTTGTAATAACAATTGGAGCCATGTTTGTTATTGCTAATACCAGCAATAATCCAACAATTCTTAATTATGAAGAAGTTCTCCAGAACAAATATGCTTCATGGGAACAGGATTTGCAGAAAAGAGAAGCTGATCTTGAAAAGAAAGAAAAATTATTAAAAATAAAATAAAAAAGGAAGATGGTAATATGGCAGCAAAAATATTAATTGCAGATGATGAAAGTAGAATAAGAAAACTTGTTAATGATTTCTTGTCCAGAGAAGGATATGAGATTATTGAAGCTAGCGATGGTAAGGAAGCATTAGATGTATTTTATGATAAGAATCCTGACCTTGTAATTCTTGATGTTATGATGCCTAAATTCACAGGGCTGGAAGTGTGTAAAGAAATCAGAGAGTCTTCTGGTGTTCCTATTATTATTCTTACAGCAAAAGATACAGAATCTGATGAATTATCAGGCTTTTCTTCTGGTGCAGACGAATATATTTCTAAACCGTTTAGTCCTAAGATTCTTGTTGCAAGAGTAAATGCCCTTCTTAGAAGAAGTAGTACATTTAACATAGAGGATGTACTTGATGCAGGGAAAATTCATATTGATATTAATGCACATCTTGTAAGTGTTGATGGAAGCGAGATTGTTTTGTCAGTTAAAGAGTTTGAACTCCTTTGCTATTTTATAAATAATCAGGGAATTGCCCTTTCAAGAGAAAAGATTCTTGATAATGTGTGGGATTATGATTATTTCGGAGACGCAAGAACAGTTGATACTCATGTTAAGAAGCTTAGAGCTAAGCTAAAGGAATACGGCAAATACATTCAGACTATATGGGGAATGGGGTATAAGTTTGAGGTTAAAGAAGAGAAATAAACCCTTTATAGGTATTAGAAGACAATTAGTAATAAGAATAGTTGCGTTAGTTGTATTTATTCTGCTTATGTTCTGGATTCTAAATACTCTTTTGATGGCTTATTTGTATAGGCAAGAGAAAGTGGAAGCTATGGAGAATGTATATGATCAGCTAAATGAAGCATCATTAAGTGGAGCATTATATGATAGCAGATATGATGCAAAGTTTGAACAGATATCTTACAATAATAACCTGGATATTGTTATATCGACCTATGATGGTTCTATTCTGCTTTCTAGTGGTAAAGAAAAGCATAATACAATAAAACGTCTTCAAAATGCTATTCTATCGAATAAAGATGGCGCAAAAAGTATAGTACATACGAAAATGTACGATATTACTTTAGACCAGGATGAATATGTAAATGATAATTTCTTAATTCTTACAGGAACCCTTAGTGATGGCAATCTTGTTATGATTAGATATGCCATGGAGAATATGAAAGTTGCTCTGGGTGTTGTTGATAGAACACTTATTATAATTGGACTTTTGGCTTTACTTTTAGCATTTTTATTAACAGAAATTATTGCAAGACGTATTACACAACCTATAGTCGAGCTTACTGATATTTCTAAGAAGATGTCAGAACTTGATTTTGATGTAAAGTATAGAACGAGAGATAGCCGTACAGAGATAGATATTCTTGGCGAACATATGAATACTATGTCAAGTTCCCTTGAAAATGCTCTTGATGAACTTCAGGAAGCGAATAAAGAATTAAAGAAAGATATTGAAATAAAAGAAAAGAACGAAGAGATGCGTAAAGAATTCTTATCTAATGTGTCTCATGAACTAAAAACACCAATTGCCCTTATTCAAGGATATGCAGAAGGTTTGTCTGAAGGAATGGCTGATGATCCTGAGAGTAGAGCATATTATTGTGAAGTAATTGTAGATGAATCTCAGAAGATGAATAAGATGGTACAGCAATTGCTTTCATTAAATGAACTAGAATATGGTGTTAATTCTGTTGAAGTTACAGAATTTAATATATCAGAGCTTATAAGAAGTCTTGTTAATGCATCTAAAATTCTTATAGAAAATGCTGGGATTAAACTGTCCTTTGAAATGGGCGAAGATGTAATAGTTAATAGTGATGAATACCTTGTAGAGGTTGTTTTCTCTAATTTCCTTAGCAATGCAATACATTATTGCAAGAATGAAAATGTAATAAAGGTATCTCAAGTGGAGAAGGATGATACTGTTTTAATAAGTGTTTACAATTCTGGAGATACTATTCTTGAAGAAGATATAGAAAGGCTTTGGGATAAATTCTATAAGATTGATAAAGCTAGAACACGTGAATATGGTGGCAGTGGAGTTGGACTATCTATAGTTAAAGCTGCATTAGAAACTTTAAATGGTAAGTATGGTGTATACAATTTAGACAATGGCGTGACGTTTTGGTTTGAAATATACAAATAATTTGTGATTATTTTGTATATTTTTGTTGAATATTGATGCCTAAAATGATAACATAAATTATAGTAGGATTTTATTTTGGATACGGAGTAAGTCATGAATAAGAAAATTATTCTTGGAATCCTTGTATGTGCTGTATGTATTTGCTTTTGTGGCTGCGAAATGATGCCTACATTATCTGAGAAAGATACAGAAGCAATTTCATCATATTCAGCAAAAATGGTAGCTAAGTACAATACAAAACAAAAAGATGGTGTTGTCTATATAGATGATTCTGATAAAAAGAAAGTAGAAGAAGATGCCAAGGCTAAAGCTGAGAAGGAAGCTAAAGCTAATGCTACTCAAGCAACAACTAATTCCTCTTCTTCTAAGTCAGGTGATAAACAGGCTCAACAACAGACACCACCTGTACCACTTGCAACAGCACTTGGTATTGCTGGTGTAGATATTAAATATACAGGAAACGAAGTAAAAGATAATTATACAACTGCAATATATGATATGAGCCCTGCTACAGGCAATAAATTCTTAGTAATGAAATTTGTTATGACTAATACAAGCGGAGCAGATGTTCCTATTGATGTTATATCTAAGAATCCTAAATTCAAAGCAACTATTAATGGGGCAACAACTGCAGGTAATGAAATGACTTTGATGCCTGAAGATTTATCGACGTATAAAGGCACATTAAAACCAAATGAAAGCAAAGAATTGGTATTATTATTCCAATTTAAAAGCGATATTTTAGCTAATATTCAAAGTGCTGCTTTACAATGTATTGTTAATGGAAGCACTAATAACATAACATTATAAGCATCAGGAGGAGTGTAGATGGATACAAATATTTTACTAGAGTCAGGAACTAATGAATTAGAAATTCTTGAATTTAGAGCGGGTAGTAATTATTATGGGATTAATGTTGCTAAGATTAATGAGATTCTTCTCTATCAACCGGTAACACCTGTTCCTAATGCTCATCCTTGTATTGAAGGTATATTTATGCCGAGAGATACAATGATTTCTGTAATTAACTTAAGGAAGTGTCTTGGACTAGAAGATAAGTATGATAATGATGGACTATTTATTATTACTAACTTCAATAGTCTTAATACAGCATTTCATGTTGATGAAGTACTTGGAATTCATCGTGTGTCATGGGAAGAAATTATTAAGCCTGATTCAACAATAAGCTCAGATGATTCTGGAGTTTCTACAGGTGTTATTAAATTATCTGATAGACTTGTAGTTATTCTTGATTTTGAAAAGATTGTATCAGATATTAATCCAGAGACAGGACTTAAAGTGTCTGATATGGATCAGTACGAAACGAAGGATAGATCTGAATCACCTATTCTCATTGCAGAAGATTCTGCCTTACTTCAGAAACTTATTATTGAGTGTTTGAAGAAGGCCGGTTATACTAAGCTTCTTATTAATGATAATGGTCAAGAGGCATGGGATAAGCTTTGTGAACTTAAGGATGCAGGTACTGTTCTTGACGATGTACATTGTGTTATCACTGATATAGAGATGCCACTTATGGATGGTCATAGATTAACGAAGCTGGTTAAGGAAGACGCTTTGATGAAAAAGATACCGGTTGTTATTTTCTCATCTCTTATTAATGATCAGATTAGAAGAAAAGGTGAATCATTAGGTGCAGATGCACAGCTTACAAAACCTGAGATTGGTAAACTTGTTGAGGCTGTGGATGATTTAATTGAGAGATATGAGAAAGAAAGATAATATATTAATGTGATTATCAAGGGGGTGTGGTTTATCACATCCCTTGTTTTTGATTATTAATAATACTGGAGGATATTGATTTGCCTAATTCTGAAGATTATTTAGACGGATTATTAAATTCAATAAATGAAGCTAAGACAAATGTTGAGAAAGCTCGCGTAGATGAAGAAGAAAGCATCAAAGCTAAAATTGCCGACATGAGTAGTATTGATCCTAATGATGATTTTATGTCTGCTACAGGCATTAGTGGCTTCAAACCTAAGAAAATGTCTCATGATAATTTGAGAAAGGCTTTTTCAGAAGCTGACTTCTTAAAGGATTTTGAAGAAGAACTTTCATCTGGCTCAGCGGATGATTTTATTCGTGAATTCGAGCAGGAAATTGACGATGAAGAAGAGAGATTCCAAAGGGGAGAAGAAGTGCCGGATGATGCTGGAACTGAGTTTATTCGTTCACTTATGGAAGAAGACGGTGTAGAACCAGAGGATGAGTTGAAAGCTGAATCAACTGA
Organism: Lachnospiraceae bacterium; assembly: GCA_015057165.1. Classification (GTDB taxonomy): domain Bacteria; phylum Bacillota; class Clostridia; order Lachnospirales; family Lachnospiraceae; genus RUG191. The sequence goes on from SVEY01000001.1 coordinate 56,539, forward strand.
AGAGCCAACAGAAACAGATGAATCTGAATCAACTGAAGAGCCGACAGAAAAAGAAGAAACAGATGAATCTGAATCGACTGAAGAACAAGAGGATGAGTTGGAAGCTGAATCAACTGAAGAGCCGACAGAAACAGATGAATCTGAAAACCTTGATAGCACAGAAGATTCAATAGAATCTGAAGTGGCAGATAATACTGAAGATTCAATAGAACCTGAAGTGGCAGATAATACAGAAGCTGAAGTTGTTGAAGAATCAGAGCCAAAGGAAGAAGTTGACACCTCAGCTGAAGATGCAGAAGAATTACTTGCTGCGCTTGGTGAGGATGCTCCTTCAGATGAATCTGATAGTACTTTAGATACTTCTAATGATACATCTGATAATGCACCTTCTGAAGAAGGAACTAATGAAGAAGATATTGCTAATAGTCAGGAACTTTTAGATATATTAGACGAAGTAGAAAGCATTGTTGGAGATGATGATAAGTCAAAAACTGATAATCCTGATGAGAATACTGCTGGAGATGACGAATCTATACTTTCCAAGGAGTACCAAAGTGATGAATATGATGTTGCTGATGCAGTAGAAGTTAATGAAGAGGGCGTATCACTTGTGGATGAGGATGCTGATCTTGAGTCGCTTCTAGAAGGCGAAGAAGGTATGTCTGATATTGGTGCTCTTCTTGATGCGGATAAGAATGATATTGAGCTAGATGAAGCAAGAGATGCATATGAAGAGTCTGCTGATAAAGCAGAGAATTCTACTCAGACAGTTTCTGATGAAGAACCAAAAGAAAAGGTTAGTCTAATTGATAAAATCAAAGGAATCTTCAAGAAGAAGAAAAAAGGCGAAGGTGAAGAAGAGAAAGAAATTCTTGATGTTGCCGCTAAGAATGAAGTAGAAGATACTACTGAAGAGAATAAGAAGATTCTTGAAGAAATGGATGAAGAGGAAGCAGAAGAATTAGCCAAAAAACAGGCTAAAGCTGAGGCTAAGGCTGAAAAGAAGGCCGCTAAGAAGGCGGCTAAAGAAGAAAAGAAAGCTGCTAAAGCTGCTGCAAAAGCAGAAAAAGCAAAACAAGAGAAAAAACCTGGCAAACTTGCAACATTTTTGCAAAGCGATAAATCTAATAAAATACCAGTTAAAGTTCTTGTTGTATTCGTATTACTTGTTGGAACTTTAGTTGCATTATTAATAATTGGAAGCAATATTTTTAGTAAAAGAAGTGCGATAAGTGAAGCTAAGAGTCTATACTCACAAGGTAATTATATTGATGCATATAATAGTTTGGCAGGAATCAGTTCGTTATCTGAAGAAGATACAGAGATAATGAATAAAGCTCGTCTTCTTGCTGATTTGCAGAATAAGAAGAAAGAGTATGATACATTTATGGCGAAGAAGGACTATATGAATGCATTCGATGCTCTTGTAGTGGGTGTAGGAAGATATAATGAGAACTATGAGAAAGCCAAAGAGTATGGTATTACTGCTGAATATGATGGCGTAGAATCAATGATTACTGGTCAGCTTAAAGACCAGTTTGGAACGACTAAAGAAGAGGCGGCAAAACTATATGAGATAAAGGGCAGAACCAAGTATACAGTAGCAATTAGTGATAAACTTAAGGCGTTAGGAATGGAAGGTAATGGTAGCAATAATTGATTATAATGCAGGCAACTTAAAAAGTGTTCAGAAAGCATTTGATTATATAGGTAAGAAAGCAATTTGTACAAGAGACTATCATGATATACTTAACGCTGACAGAGTAGTCCTTCCTGGTGTTGGCTCATTTGAATATGCAATTAATGAGCTAAGAAAGTATGAACTTGATAAAGCGATTTATGAAGTCTGTGAGAAGAATATACCATTTCTTGGTGTATGCTTGGGGTTACAGCTTCTATTTGAAAGATCTATGGAAAGTCCTGATGTCAAAGGACTTTCTCTTCTTGAAGGTGAGATTGTAAGGTTTCCTGATGATAACAATCTTAAGGTTCCTCATATTGGTTGGAACTCTTTGAAGCTACATAATGATGGTAGGCTTTTTCGCAGTATTGATGACGGAGCCTTTGTGTATTTTGTTCATTCTTATTATCTTAGAGCCAGGAATGAAGAAATTGTTACAGCAAGCTGTGATTATGGTGTTAATGTTCATGCTTCAATAGAGAAAGATAATATTTTTGCCTGTCAGTTTCATCCAGAGAAAAGTTCAACAATTGGACTTAAGATACTTGAGAATTTTACGGAGATATAATATGCATACTAAGAGAATAATTCCATGCTTAGATGTCAAAGACGGACGAGTTGTAAAAGGTATTAATTTTGTTGACCTAAAGGATGCAGGAGACCCTGTATCAGTCGCTAAGGCTTACGATGAAGCGGGAGCGGATGAAGTGGTATTCCTCGATATAACAGCAAGCTCCGATAATAGAGACACTGTCGTTGATATGGTTAGAGCGGTGGCGGCAAATGTGTTTATTCCCTTTACTGTTGGAGGAGGAATTAGAACTGTAGAGGATTTCAAGCTGCTTCTTAGAGAGGGAGCAGATAAGATAAGTATTAATTCGTCAGCTATTGATAATCCCAATCTGATTAGTGAGGCTGCAAGTCAATTTGGCTCGCAATGCGTTGTTGTAGCAATTGATGCCAAGAGAAGAGATGATGGCGGATGGAATATATATAAACACGGTGGAAGAATAGATTGTGGAATTGATGCCACAAATTGGGCAATAGAAGCGGAAAAAAGGGGCGCAGGTGAGATTCTTCTTACCAGTATGGATTGTGACGGTACCAAGGCTGGATATGATATCAAGCTTACGAAAGCAATATCCGATGCTGTATCTATTCCTGTAATTGCGTCTGGTGGTGCCGGACTTAAAGAACATTTCTATGATGCTCTTACAATCGGAGGCGCCGAAGCTGCATTAGCGGCAAGCTTGTTTCACTATAAGGAATTAGAGATTTCAGAATTAAAAGAATATTTGAGGGATAGAAATGTACCTGTTAGATTATAATATTGAAAATGGCTGGAAAGAATTCTTTGATGAACAAAAAAAGCAGGATTACTACAGGAATCTAGCTTCTTTTGTTGATGAGGAATATAATAACAACACCGTATATCCTCCCAAGGAGAATATATTTAGAGCATTTGAATTAACAGACATCAATGATATTAAGCTGGTTATTATTGGGCAGGATCCATATCATGAGGCTGGACAGGCTATGGGTCTTGCTTTTTCTGTGCCAAAAGGTGTAAGAAAGCCTCCTTCTTTATGTAACATTTACAAAGAAATAGAGATGGAATATGATTGCAGGATGCCGGATAGCGGCGACCTTACAAGCTGGGCAAATGAAGGCATATTTCTTCTCAATAATGTACTGACAGTAAGGGAGCATGAGGCTAATTCGCACAAAGACAGTGGCTGGGGTATATTTACAGACAATGTAATAAGGTACATAGATACGATTGACAGACCAATATGTTATATGCTCTGGGGTAATTTCGCAAGGAGTAAGAAGGAGATTATTAATAATCCTAAAGCGTTCATTCTTGAGGCGGCACATCCAAGTCCGCTTTCTGCAAGCAGAGGATTCTTCGGTTGCAACCATTTTCAGAAATACAATGCTTTTTTGAAAAAGAATTATAGTTGACAGGGGTTGACAAAAGGACCCCTGTCAATCTTTTTGTACAAAATGTGTACAATTATAGTGAAAATGCTCTTTTTTTTGTGAAAATTGTTGACAAAATGGGGGGGGCGTGGGACAATAAAGATGATACTGTGTATTAAGCGATGCTTTATGCATAAGCTTTATAAGATTAATGATAAAAAGGAGAGCGGATATGAAGAGGGCTGCTGCATTTTTATTAGTATTATGTATGGTTGTTACACTTATTCCTTCAGTTGCCATGGCGAAGGAAAGTGATGTTAATACAACAACTGATTCTACTAATTCAACGACAAATTCTACTTACAATGATACGGACGGTGCTGATACTGATTCTAAGAGTATAAGTACCAAAACGGATTCAACGACGAATTCCACGACGAATTCCACGACGAATTCTACTACGAATACGACTAATTCTACATCGAATTCCACGACGAATTCTACTAATTCTACGTCGAATTCCACATCTAATTCAACTACGAATTCCACAAAGAATTTAAGTGATGAGGAGAAGGAGAAATATCCTGAGTTTACACCACTGCCATATATTATTGACGGTGTTATTGTTAATGTGTCTGCACCTGCAGGAGTATTTCCTAAGGGCGCTATACTCAAGGTTACCAAAGTAGATGGTGATTCTAAGAGGATTAGTGACGAGGCTGTTACAAAGATTAACGACAAGAACAAAATCACAGCTAAGTCTTATACATATGACATCAAGGTATATGACAAGGATGGCAAAACTGAGCTTCAGCCTAAGGATGGGGCAAATGTTAATGTGTCCTTCAAGAGTGCGAAAGTTAGTGATGTCAATCTTGATACGGAAGTATACCATATTAATGAAGAGTTGATTCCAGAGGATGATAATAAGTTTGATGCTAAGGATGACAACTTAGACAAGGCTAAGGCGGATATTAACGCTGTTGTGGATGATTCTAGAAGAATTAAGCTAAGTGCCAATAAGCTATCGGTATTAGAAGATAAAGATATAATGAAATCTACTGAGTACGACAGTAGAGTCCTTTTTGATGCAATAAAAGATGATTCCACCGCTGTTGTAGAGAGTAACAGTTTCTCATATTATACTGTTAATTTTACCTATGATTCTATGAATTACAATCTATACGGTTCTGATAAGGTGTCTGTTGATGTAATAAAAGACCATCTTGGTCTTGTTGGAACTGTACAAAGTGCAACAAGTAGTGATCCTAATTTATTTGAAGTAACTGATAATGCAGGAAAATACTATATCACACCTAAACAGGCATTTGATAATAATACCCTTACTGTTAGAATTAATGATACTGATTACGTAATTAATATTTCGGCGTATGTCAGTGCAGGGACTAGTGCATCTACATGGACTGATTTACAATACTTATTAAATACTTGTGATGATGGTACAGTTATCCAATTAACAGATAATATTATAGGAAGTGATGATTATCTCAAACTCAATAGAGGCATTAATGTTGTAATTGACCTTAACGGATGTACTATTGATAGAAATTGTGATTCTAACAAAGGCTCTGATGGTCATGTTATACAAATCGAGAACGGAAGTCTTACCATAAATGATAGCAGTACAGGTAATGCCGGTAAAATAACGGGTGGCTATGCTAACAACGGTGGAGGTATATATATCAAGGAGGATGCCACTGTTACTATTAATGGCGGAACAATTACGACAAATCATGCAGATACAGACGGTGGTGCAATCTACTGTAAGGGAACACTTATAATGACAGGTGGTGTTATTCAGAATAATACAGCAGGTGATACTGCAGGTGCAATATATGCGGCTGATGAGAACAGTAGAATAGATATTAGAAATGCAAGTATCAATAATAATACTTCTGAGAACAAAGGCGGAGCATTTAACCTTCATATAAGTAACGACTCTGTGCTTGATAATTGTACAATTGAAAATAATACAAGCACAGATGACTATGGCGGAGCTATATATATGGATGCTCATGGCAAGACACTTACAATTAATAAGTGTAATATTAATGATAATACAGCTGATGATGACGGTGGTGCTATATATTTACAATCCGGAACTATTAATGTTACAGGTGGTTCATTTTCTGATAATGAGTCTAAAAATGATTCAGGTGCTGTTAAAGTAACAGATAATACTACTTTTACTGCTACGGGAACTACTTTTAATGCCAATACAGCAGACAGTGAAGAAGGCGGTGCAATTAAGAATGTTGGCAACGCTACTCTTACGGATTGTACTTTTACTAGTAACAGTGCTGCTAAAGAAGGTGGAGCATTGTGGAACGATGGTACGCTTACTGTTAATAATTGTAAGTTTACGGGGAATTCCTGTGCTCAAAAAGGTGGAGCCATATACTCTGATGATAAGCTGATAATTAATGATGTTGATATGCAAAACAACTCTTCAAGAGGTAACGGTGGAGGAATCTTCGTAGGTGGAAGTTCTGAGACTGTTGATATATCAGGGGATCTTATCATAAGAGATAATGATGCAGAAGACGGTAAAAATATATATCTTAGGAAAGACAGGAAACTTAAGCTTACAAATGCTATAACACCTAATACTGAAATACACCTTACTATGGAGAAAAACACAGGTGTATGTATAGAGAGTTATACTCAGTATATGCCTGTGGTAACACCTATTGATGAAAATGCTCCTTTCAATTTCATTAAGTCAGATAATGGACTTGGTGTTAGAAGAAGCGGAGATAATGTAGAATTCTATTCCGGATGGAAGCATGTTCAGGAGATGATAGATGATGCGCCAGAAGGTGGTACTGTTACATTATACGGTGACTATAAAGCGGCTTTAGATGATGAACCATTAAAGCTTACCACGAATAAAAGCATAACCCTTGATTTGGCAGGCCATACTCTTGATAGAAACAGGGGTGATGATGATGAGTCTGACGGACATGTAATTGATGTAAATAAAGGTCATCTTACAATTACAGATAGCAGTACTAATAGAACCGGTACTATAACAGGTGGATTTGCGACAGACGGTGGCGGAATTGTTATAGGTGGAGAGGCAAAATGTACTATAACCGGTGGTAATATCAAAGGAAATAATGCCAGAGAAGGTGGAGCTGGAATATACAATTACGGAACACTTATAATTACAGGAGATAATGCCCATCACGTAGTTATATCTGAGAATTATGCCGGGCAGCAGTACGGTGGCGGTATACGTTGTCATAGTAGCGGAACAGTATCACTAGCCTACGTTGATATTACGCAAAACCATGCCAAGAAGCAAGGTGGCGGTCTATATCTTGATATGAATGCAGATGCCACATTTGATCATTGTTATATCAATGAGAATTCTTCTAATGAATATGCCGGTGGTCTGAGTATGACATCAGAAGGTGATAAGCTTACTATCACTAACAGTGAGATTAATAATAACTATGCCAAGAGTGGTATAGGTGGTATATATCTTGAAAAGGGTGAAATGGATATTCAGGCTTCCAAGATTAGTAATAATGTCAGTGATAAGGACGCCGGTGGTATCAAAGTAAATCCCGGATGTACTTGTGATGTCTCTTCTAGCTCTTTAATTCAAGCTAATAGAGCTAATGGCGGAGAAGGAGGCGGAATCAAGAATCACGGTACAGCCTCGCTTCGTAATTGTAGTGTATTAGACAATTATTCCTCTGCTCAAGGTGGTGGAATCTACAATAATGACGCCGGTGGAGTCGGTGCTACATTCAAATTATATGGAGTAGATGTACAGAATAACAATGCTAACGGAGCCGGCGGTGGAATCTATAATAATGCTTCCATGACATTTAATGATGATGATCATTCTACTGCAACTAATACTATCACAGGAAATAAGTCTAATTATGCCGGAGGGGGAGTATATACTGATGCTTCAGCAAGTACAAATCTGTCTTATACAAATAAGATAACCGGCAATACCGAAGGATGTGGTAATGATTTATATGTAAATAATAGTAGTGATAACATACCTATGTATTCTAATACAGCTACTGTTGGAAGTGACCCTATCTATATAGATTGTTCTGATAAGGATAAAAATGTAGTAGGAAAAAATGGTGGATTTTCGGGAACTGAACCATTTAAGGCTCCTGTAGGAATAGATGTTTCGTTGGATGGTTCTGGTGAATATATTAAATTAAATGCCGGAAGATGGAATAACCTACAGACAACAATTGATAATGCTTCTGATAGTGATACTATTAATCTTGACAAATCCTATACTGCTGGTAGTAGCGATACTTGTCTGTATGTACGAGGTAATAAGCATGTAACTATTAACCTTAATGGTCTTGTTATTGACCGTAATCGTACTTCAAAAGATGATAATGGTATGGTATTCAATATAGAAAGCGGAAGTGCGCTTACTATAAAAGATTCAAGTGAAAATAACGTCGGTATTATTAAAGGTGGTTTCGCTAAGAAGGGTGGAGCTTTCATGGTTAATGAAGGAGCCTCACTTAATATTGAAAGCGGTACTATAACAGGCAATAAAGCAGATGTAGACGGTGGTGCTGTATATGTCCAAGGAAGCTTATCTGTTACAGGTGGTGTATTCGCTAACAATTATGCTGATGATACAGGTGGAGCAATCTATTGTGATGAAAAAGGCATTATTTCTCTAAAAAATGCTACATTTACAGGAAACTCTTCTGATAATTCAGGTGGAGCATTGAATCTTAATCCTGACCCGGATGCATATATAGCATTTGAGATTTATGACTGTACTTTCTCTAATAATAATTCAGACGATAATGGTGGTGCTATTAGACTTGCGTCTAAGAAGACTACGTTAGATATTAAGCGCACCAATTTTGAGAATAATTTCAGTTCAGATGACGGTGGTGCTATATATATTCATAACGGTAAAGTTCTGATGGAGGGTGGTAAATTTACCGGTAACACCACCGATAATGATTCCGGTGCTGTTAAAGTTACCGACAAGACAAAGTTTACTGCTAATTCTGTAGAGTTTTCTAATAATACAGCAAACAAAGAAGAAGCAGGTGCTGTTAAGGTATTTGGAGAAGCTGAATTAGTGAATTGTCAGATTCACGACAATGTTGCAACACAGCAGGGTGGTGCTCTCTATGTGGATGACGATGGTATATTAAAAATTAATAATTGTACTATATATAAAAATAATACAGCACAAGCCGGTGGTGCAATATATGCAAATGGTTCTGCAAAGGTATATCTATCTGGAAGCTCTACAGGTGTAGATATCGAGGGGAACAATGCACAAATAGGCGGAGGAATATACTGTGGCGAAGATGTAGATTTTTATATTCAAGATAAGATTATAGTAAAAGACAATACCTCAACTTCACGAGGCAAAGATTACTATGGCCATGGATATCTTGATTTGTCCGGTCCGATGCAATCGGGTAGTGAGATATATGTTGAGATAGGTGATGATACCGGAAGATTTACAAAGAATTATTCAAAATACAATGACAGTGATGACCCCAATACTTTCTTCAAGTCGTCGCTTAATTATGATGTATATAAGGAAGACGGTGAAGTATACCTTGGCTCATCATGGAGTGACTTAGAGAAGCAATTTAAGAATGCTGCTGACGGTTCAACTATTACAATTACACAGAACTATACGGCAAAAGACGGCGACGGTCCTCTAACAGTAGACGGTAAGAATATTACAGTTAATCTTAACGGGTTTATACTTAATCGTCATCTTGATGACGACGAGGATAGAGGTCATGTATTCAGAGTTGTTAATAATGCTACTCTTACTATAAATGATAGTACTAATAATGGAATTATTACCGGCGGATATGCCAATAACGGTGGGGCGATTAATATAGATGGAAACTCTACGGTTAATATAAATGGCGGTATTATTAAGGGTAATAATGCAAGTGAAGATGGTGGTGCTATATATGTTAACAAAGGAACACTCAATATAAGTGGTGGCACAATTGAACTTAATGAAGCCACTAATGGAGCAGCCATATTCTTAGATGGAGGTGATAAAGCAAAACTGTATATTACCGGCGGAGAAATAAATAATAATACTGCATCTAAGAAGGCAGGCGGAATATATGTAGAGACCGGAAGTGCAATTAATATATCAGGTTCTCCTAAGATTCATGGGAATAATGCAAAATCATCAAAAGACATATATCTTGATAAGAATATGCTTATTAATATTACCGGTGTACTCAATGGTGCGAAGATAGTAGCTGATACTTATAGCGGAGAAGGAATAATTACAAGCGGATATGGTGCTAATAATACCGAGAAATCACCTTCTAAATATTTCTCTTCAGCTGAAGGATATGCTGTAAATCTTACTAATAATGAAGTTGCACTAGGATATGCTTCTCAGGGTGAAACGGATTTACAGAAAGCATTTGTTGACCCGGGAGATCAGATTGAAACCGACATTGATAAATTATCTTCTTCAAATTGGATGGCAGGAATATCAGGTGAGAGATATCTTAATGAATTCAATATGCCGGTGTCACATGATTCGAGTATGAATAATATCGAGAGTAAAATCTTTGACTGGACGACATGGGTTCCGGGTGCATTCTCTCATAAGCTTGCAAAGACACAGATAAGATATATCAATGAACAGATGAATGAAGGAATTCGTAAGTTTGATTTGCGCCTTAATCCTGTATATAAGAAGTTTAAAGTGTACCCATTCCCGGGATATTACTGGGAAGATGATGGCGAGAATCTCTTCATGTGTCATGGCAAGACTAAGTATGGAACAATTCAGGCATTAGACCCGGATGATGATTATCTTAAGTTCAATACTATACTTGATTGGTCGAAGGAATTCTTAAGAGAACATCCGACTGAAACTATTATTCTTGAACTAAGCGATGAGTTGGATTATGATTACCAGAATAAGTATTGGACTGATGAGACATATGCAAGAGCCGGAAGAATCTTGTCTGATTTCTCAAGAGAGAAGAATCCTGCTACGGGAGAGTCATATCTATACAAGGAAGCTGAGGCTGAATCATATCTGGAGCCTTATACGCACATGCCACAACTCAAGGATTGCCGTGGTAAGATAGTTATTATGTCTAAAAATGATTATCTTGACAAGACCGGTGGTATGACTTTAGATTCTGTTGGTGTCAAGTCCTGGAGCGGACAATCATATAAGATTTCACCAACAGAGAAGATAACAGAGACTCAGCAGCATTATAAAGAACTTGAAGAAAGCTTTGGTAAGGATGTAGATAATCCGCTTAAGCTTACTGTAGATACAGGTGAGCCATGTGCCAATTATGTATGGAGCTTTGCACTTAATGTAACCAATCAGGAAAATGACACGGAGTATGTCATGAGAAGAATTGCACCGGGTGTTGATTGTGCTCCATATGAGTATGCCGAAACTGTTAATAATGAATTGTTTGGTGATGGTAAATTGTTTGCCCAATCGGGAGCAACTAATAAGACAGGTACGTATCTTGGCTGGGTTAGTATGGATGGGGCTACAGAGAAATACGCATATCAGGTTTGGAGAACTAATTTCCCTCATGATGGAGAGTTTCCGGAGCTGACATCAAATTATGTCACAGTTACGATGGAGGTTCCACCTGACCTTAAAGCGTTAGGATACGAAGATCAGGTATTTCCTGTTCTAAAGGGTACAACAATCACAATACCGGACAATATATTTAAGAATCTTGATGGTAGATATTTGAGCTCTTGGAGAAATTATATAGCTGATGCGCCTCAACTTCATTATTATCCTGGAGAAAAGGTTAAAGTTGTAACTGATATGCTTTTTAAACCTGTATTCTTGAAGGAAGGTATGGTTCCAGTAAGTATTGAGTGGCAGGACGGTAATAATGTTGATGGACTTAGAGCTGCTAAGATTCCATTTGAAATTACACCTGATGGAAAAGCACCTTATAGTATATCTGTCTCTGAAGATCAGAATTATAGGACATATGTCAATATAAATGATATTGCTGATATCAGTAAGATTAAACCGAAATGGCCTGGAGTACCTATTTCTCCAATTACACCTTATGGTGTTGACGGACAGGCTACTTACAAGTACGAAGTAAGATATGATAAATCATTGGGTTATGTATTCAAATTTATTCATACGTCAGATAACAGGAAGGATATTGAAGGTAATATTAATTGGATTGACGATGATAATAAGGACAATACGAGACCAAGATATGTGACAGTAAGTCTCTATGAGCAAAATGCTGCTACGCCAAAACAGGTTGCAACTGTTATACCTGATACAAGCGGAGTATGGAAGTATAGTTTTAAAGATATACCTCAATACAGTAGCGGTAACAAGATAGACTATTATATAAAAGTCGATAGTATTGACGGATATACAACACATATTGATGGTTATGATGTAACTAATGTACTTAAGACATTAAATAAGGCAGTTGATGGTTTCATCATATTTGATGATGGTTTTAATACTAACCTAAAAAGACCGAAGAATGTAAAAGTTCAGCTTTATGCAAATGATGTAAAGAAAGCCGAAGAGACTGTTAATGCAAGTAAAGTTGTTGTCCCATTTTACTTTGATAACACGCCTCCGTCGGATTCAAGAGGAAGGGAGATTAATTATTCCGTAACTCAAAGCGCCATAGAAGGATATAACACAACAGTTACGAAATCAGATAGTGGAGTAATTATTATATACAATAAGTATAATAATCCTGACAGACCGATATGCAAGGTTAATGCATATTCATCTAATAAGGAGTGCAAGGCAAGTATTGTTGAGCCTGAGGTTTCGCCTTCAAGTCTAACCAAAGAATTTAATAAAGATACAACCGTAACTGTCAAAGCACAGAGTAAATACGGATACAAATTCCTTGGTTGGTACAAAGCTAACAGTGTGGAAGGAGAACAGGTTACTTCATATGGTGAGCTTCTATCGGAAGATAAGGAATATGATTTCAAAGTGGCAGCTGACACTAATGTTGTTGCAATATACGAGCCTAATATCGTTGAGCTAATGAAACCCACAGGTATAAGTGGACTTACGGCTAATAAGACAAGTCAGGAATTGTTGAGAATACCGTTATTACCGCTTCCAGATGGATATACTATGAAGTATGCACTTAGTGCTAGTGAAGACAAAGTTCCTTCTGATGCAAAGTTCTCTGAAGAGATACCTAAGGGATATGATGCGGGAACATACTATGTATGGTATAAGCCGGTTGGTGACGCTTATCATGATAGTCTGCCGGCAACATGTATCAAGGTAGTGATTGCTCCTGGAGTTGAACCGGGTGGTAATTACGAAGATGTTCCTGTTACACCGGGTGAAGTGACTGATATAACGGGTACAGATGACGCACCGGAAGAATCAGACCCTAATAATGCACACATTGATAATCCGGAGGATTTACCGTTTGACGATGATGATATTGCAATGGGTGTTAATGTATGGGTTAAGGTAACTCCTTTAGATGTAAGTAAAGTACCTGAATCTGAGAGGATTAAGATTGCTCAGGCAAGTCAGGGATACAATGTTGCTTCGTACTTTGATATTAAAGTCTATGCTAAAATTGGCTTGTTAGAACCTATCCAGATAAAAGACTCAATCCTTCCTATCTTGGTAAGCTTTAATTCTAACAACTTATTAAGAGGCAACAAGACAGACTTTGGCATTGTCAGAATGCATGACGGTGTGGCTAGCTTTTTGAATATTATATATAACAATGATACGGATAGGTTGATATTTGCATCAACTAAATTCTCTACATATGCACTTGTATACAAAGATGTAAATGATAATACGATTGACCCGGATAACCAGTCTAATACAGCGACGACAACGACGACAACGACAACGACCTATACTTTAAAGACTAAAGCGGCCAAGACCAAGGATGAATTCAATATAGGATATGTATTCATGTCAATCATAGACAAACTGTTCTAAATCTAACAGAGGGGGGTGACAAACGTGTCACCTCCCTTCTTCATTGTAGTATTATTGTTATAATGAGATTGTTATATTTTATCATAATTTTATAATCATACTTTATTTTCATATGCTATTAGAAATAGAATTGTGTTATAATACTTGACGATAGCGTATACGTATTTATATAGGAGAAAGAATATGAAAAAATTATCAATTGCAAAAGAATTATCATCTAACTCATATCCAGGCAGAGGAATTGTTATAGGCAAGTCGCCTAACGGCAAATTCGCTGTATGCGGATATTTTATAATGGGAAGAAGTGCTAACAGCCGTAATCGTATTTTTGTGGAAGATGGTGAGGGGATAAGAACTCAGGCTTTCGATGAATCTAAGATGGAAGATCCTTCTCTTATAATCTATTCACCTGTAAGAGTGCTTGGCAATAAGACAATTGTGACAAATGGCGACCAGACTGATACTATCTACGAGGGAATGGATAAGCAACAGACATTTGAACAGTCCCTTCGTTCAAGGAAGTTCGAGCCGGATGCTCCTAACTTAACACCGAGAATCTCAGGAATAATGCATATAGACAATGGTACATATAACTATGCTATGTCTATTCTTAAGAGTAATAACGGTGATGATTCTTCCTGCAACAGATATACATTTGCATATGAGAATCCTGCTGCAGGTGAAGGTCGTTTTATTCATACTTATATGCAGGATGGAAGCCCACTACCAAGTTTTGAAGGTGAGCCGAAGCTTGTTGATGTAGTTGATGACATTGACGAATATACCAAGATGTTATGGGATAATCTTAATGAAGATAATAAGGTGTCGTTATTTGTAAGATATATCAACATTGCAGACGGTACATATGAGAGTAGAATTGTTAATAAGAATAAATAATAGTTCTGCTTATAAAATTGTAATTAGGAGGATAATCATGAACGAATTAGAACTTAAGTATGGCTGTAATCCTAATCAGAAGCCATCAAGAATATTTATGGAAGAGGGCGAGCTACCTATCAAAGTGCTTAGTGGCAAGCCGGGATATATCAATTTCCTTGATGCTTTTAACGGCTGGCAGCTTGTAAGTGAGCTTAAGAAAGCCACAGGACTTCCTGCCGCAACTTCATTTAAGCACGTATCTCCTGCTGGAGCAGCGGTTGGACTTCCGCTATCCGATGTAGAGAAGAAGATATACTGGGTTGATGATATGGACTTTGAATTCACACCCCTTGCCAACGCATATGCAAGAGCAAGAGGAGCTGATAGAATGTCATCATTTGGCGACTTTATATCACTGTCTGATGTATGTGATAAGGAGACTGCCCTTATTATTAAGAGAGAGGTATCAGACGGTGTTATCGCTCCCGGATATACTGATGAAGCATTAGAGATACTTAAGCAGAAGAAAAAAGGTAATTATAATGTAATTGAGATTGATCCGAATTATGTACCTAAGGAGTTAGAGCGAAAGGAAGTATTTGGAATTACATTTGAACAGGGGAGAAATGAGCTTAAGATTGATGATGATTTCTTCTCTGATATCGTTACTAAGAACAAAGATTTAACCAAGCAGGCTAAAATTGACCTTGCTATAGCTATGATTACTCTTAAGTATACACAATCTAATTCCGTATGTTATGCAAAAGATGGTCAGGCTATTGGTATTGGTGCTGGTCAACAATCTAGAATTCACTGTACGCGTCTTGCAGGAAGCAAAGCCGATAACTGGTGGCTTCGTCAATCACCGCAAGTGCTTAATCTTCCTTTTAAGGATGATGTTAAGAGAGTAGATAGAGATAATGCTATAGACCTATATATCGGCGAGGATTATATGGATATCCTATCTGATGGCGCATGGGAGAATGTATTTACAACTAAGCCAGAAGTGTTTACAAGAGAGGCTAAGAGAGAGTGGCTTGACAAGATGGAAGGTGTATCTCTTGGCTCAGATGCATTTTTCCCATTTGGTGATAATATTGAGAGGGCTCATAGAAGCGGTGTTAAATATGTGGCTGAACCCGGCGGCTCAATAAGAGATGACAATGTAATAGAGACTTGTGATAAATACAATATGGTAATGGCATTTACAGGAATCAGGTTGTTCCATCACTAATAATTGTTTGATTGATTAATGTACTCCCTACTGCGCAATGCGGTGGGGAGTTTTTGTATTGACATATATCAGTATATTGATATAATAAGAATATATCAGTATACTGATACAAGGAGTTATTATGTTAATAGACTATTTGCAGGACAATAATATTAGTATATATGAATTGAGTAAAGACAGCGGTGTAGCTTACAGTACCTTGCATAACATTGCTACAGGCAAGCAACACATTGACAGATGTAGTGTAGGTCATCTTAAGCGTATAGCTGATTGTCTGTCAATGAACATGGATAGATGTTATGAGATATGCAGGGTGTATACAGCCAATGATTTTGAAATATTTAAGAGCAATGTGTGTCATGATGTCAAGAGAAGAGGAGATTTAGGATTTATCGGTTATATGATTGAATCGGATGACATCATGATTAATTGGGAGAATGATAGGAAAGAACAGGCTATGTATTTGTTATCTATGCTTGATTATTTATCCAATATTAATGATATCCCTCTTGCCAACAGATATGACAATATCAGACAGTATAGAATTGAGCCTCCAATTGTACCGTTATCGGTTAATATGAGTGATGTTAATTATGATAATTCAATTAAGGAATTCAGAGATCATGGGATAATTGAGGGGGATATAAGGGATGTATGCTAAGACGTTAGACCGTAGTATCATCAACAATGCGCTTAATCTTTTAAGCAAAGATATCAAGAAGACATATGGTCGTAAAGCAGTGGTTGAGATAGTAATTGTTGGAGGTGCATCTATTACGCTTAATTACTCTTTTAGGCAAGGAACAACTGATATTGACGCCCTTGTATCTGATGGCTTGTATTCTATCAAGGAATCTGTGTACAGAGTTGCTGAGCAGATTGGTCTTCCGGATGACTGGCTTAATAACGATTTTACCAAGACGTCATCATACTCTAGAAGACTTATTGGTTGTAGTACCTATTATAAGACGTATAATCAGGTACTACATGTTAGAGTTGTTAAGAATGAGTATCTTATTGCAACTAAGCTTGTATCGGCTCGTAAGTACAAGAATGACTTGTCGGATATTGTAGGCATTATAAATGAGAATCCTAAGATTACACGCAAAATGATAGAATCAGCAGTCACAGAGATATATGGTGATGTATCTTATGTTGATAGACAGATGTGGGACTTTCTGGATAAATGCTTTGATAATCATTCAATTAATGATTATCGCAATATATCTCTAATGGAGCTTAACAATAAGAGCAAGCTTGTGCATTTTGAGGCACAGAATGAAGATGTACTTCGTAAGGATAATGTGGATGAAATTATTAAAATACTGAATGAAAAGGGCTTTGATTCAGACGACAAGGAACTTCCTTGACAGCTCCGAAGTAACCTCTTTATTCGTCTTGCCCGCAAGTATCATATTATAGATTCTTGTGGCGCCTATGTCTGTTGATATTAGCTTTAAGACTGATGAATTATCATATGATGATTCTTTGAAGCTATATTCCAAAGCGTCATTATACGAAGTGAAGTAGGGAAGAGTACACCTTTCCTTGATATCGGACATAAGCATAGAACCGATATCATTGAATCCAAGTATATAGATATACGGTATGCAAGGGAGTATTCTGCCGTCAATGTCTTCATACAGGTCGTTGGTTATATCTAGCAGAACATGACTGAGAGCTCTTGATATTCGTGTCTCGGTAGTATTCTTGCTTTTGATAAGACTTCGAAATGAAGTAAGATTTGTGAAGCTATGAAGCTCGTTATTTATTCTATTAGACAATTCTTTTTTACAATCCTTGTATTCTGTAAGATTACCCTGTAATAATTTGTATCCCAGCATAGGGGATACGTCATCAGGATATAAGAAAGCGTTATCATTATAGAACCGCTTGTAGCTGTTATATGCCTGATTAGGGACAGTGTCCTTAATAGTATCTATATTGCCACTTTGAATGGCATTTCTTATTGCGCTTGCACTTGCGATATTTCCTTCTATATTATTATCTTTATAAGAGGCACCAACACGTTTCATACATACAGGCGTAATATTACTGTTTAGTAGCTTAATTGCTTTGATATACTCAATTGCAAGGATATTGTTGGGCTTAGATAATATATCCCTGATACGTTCACTGTCAGAATCCATAAAGCAGGATAATACAGCATTTTCACGAGAGGTAGGGTAGTTTTGACCTTTTTTTAAGGACGAAGTTAGAGTTTTGGTGTAAGAATTAGTTTCATTTAATTCGCAATAAGCGATTTTAGTAAGAATATCTATATCATTATCTTCACAGGAGAACAAAAGGGTATCAACAATGCCAAGACTGTCCAACACTTTAATACCCCCATAGGCGTATCCAAGTGCGGAGTCAGTTGCGGCATTAATGGGTATTTGTACAATAAGGTCAACTCCTAGTTCTAGCGCTATTTTTGTTCTTTCATATTTTGATAGTAGAGCTATCTCGCCACGCTGAGTAAAGTCTGGGCTAAGAGCAACAACAATTTTGTCAGAACCAAGAGTCTTTCTTGCATAATCAATTTGTAATTTGTGTCCATTATGAAATGGATTATATTCACATATTATTCCTGTAATCATCTTTTTCCCGTTGTAAAATAAAAAAAGTTAGATTTAATACTCAAATTGCTTGCTGTTATATATAAAATAATATAATATATTATAATATATTATACCATATTTAATAAATACTAATTTAAGGAGGTAAATGATATGGGTATAGCTAGTATTATTCTAGGAATATTAATTGCTGTGGCAGGTTTTCTTTGTCTGTTTACACCAATACTTACATTTTTTAGTATAGGATATTTTATTATTATTCTATTCTTTATATATGGTATTTGGGCAATAATTAATTCTATAGTTACTAAGAGATATGGTATCTCGCTTGTTTTTGGTATTTTGAGTTTGATTGTGGGTATTGTTGGCCTTGTATATCCAGCAGATTTAACTCTTAGTACAGATGTGTTTATTCTGTTCTTGGCAGGTGGATGGTTTATTGCACAAGGAATCTTTTCTATTATCATGGCTTTCCAGCAAAAGAAACTAATAGGTTCGTTTGGATGGTTTGGATTAATAATGGGTATTCTTTCAATATTTGTAGGTGGATATTCTTTCTTCCAACCTGTAGCTATGATATTAACACTTGGAATTCTTGTTAGTATTTACTTTATTGAGACAGGATTCAGCCTTGTTTCACTTGGTACAATGTATAACAGTTTAAAAAAGAAATAGTTGTTAATAATATCTTTATGCTTACTTGCAATATGATGGGATTTCGCTATATAATATGACTATGTTTAATGTGATTGTTGATTTTTTAGACAAATATCCTTTTTTATATTTTGCATTAAGGATTATATTGGCTGGTATATGTGGATTTGCAATAGGACTTGAGCGTTATGTTAATAATAAGTCGGCAGGAGTAAGGACACATGTTGTTGTGTGCTGTGCTGCAGCTCTCTTTATGTTAGTTTCCATATATGGATTCGAAGGTATCGAAGGGTTAACAGGCGTAAGAGGCGCCGATCCTTCTCGAATAGCTGCGCAGGTAGTAACAGGTATATCTTTCCTTGGTGCAGGTATGATATTCAAAGAAGGAGATACAATTAAAGGTCTAACAACTGCTGCAGGTGTATGGTCTACTGCGGCTATAGGTCTTGCTATTGGCGCAGGAATGTATTTTATTTCTATATTTGTTACTGCATTTATAATTATATTTATGATTATTGTATCAAGGTCAGGTCTTGTAGGCGGAAGAGACAATGCAGTTGATTATAAGATTAATATGACTGTTGCTGCTGGTAAGAATTTTCATTCAGTCATTAATGATAAAGCTGATGAATTAGATTCTCAGATTACCAAGATGAGAATATCTAAGAATGAGAATGGTACAGTAACTTATGATTTTACTTTACATACACCGGGAAATGTTGATTCAACACAGCTTGCGCTTTTTATAGAGGAACATAGCGAGATTATTGATATTTCTGCTGATACAAAGTAAATATTTGATTAGATTATTCGTAGATGATATACTTTAATAAGTTTGTGATTATGTCACTAAAAATAATGGATAGGAGAGTTTAGATGAACGTTTTAGTAATTAATTGTGGTAGTTCTTCACTAAAGTATCAGGTAATTGATTCTGAGACAGAGAAAGTTAAGGCAAAAGGTTTATGTGAAAGAATAGGTATTGATGGAAGGTTTGCTTATCAGCCTGCTGGAGGTGAGAAAGAGGAATCTGAGAAGCCAATGCCAACTCATAATGAAGCAGTGGCATATGTTATTGAAGCTTTGACAAATGAGAAGACAGGAGTCTTAAAGTCTCTAGATGAAATAGATTGTGTGGGACATAGAATTGTGCATGGTGGAGTCAATCTTACTCATTCGTATGTTGTTACAGAAGAGATTATTAAAGAAATTGAAGATTGTTCTGATCTTGCACCACTTCATAATCCTGCTCATATATTAGGAATTAGAGCCTGTCAGAAGCTTATGCCAAGTACTCCTATGGCTGTTGTATTTGATACTGCATTCCAACAGACAATGCCTGAGAAAGCATATTTATATGCAATTCCATATAAATTCTATGAGGAAGATAAAGTAAGAAAGTATGGAGCTCATGGAACTTCTCATATGTTTGTATCTCAAAGAGCATTAGAACTTATGGGTAATCCTGCTCATTCTAAGATAATAGTATGTCACCTTGGTAATGGTGCATCTATTTCTTGTGAAATTGATGGCAAATGTCAGGAGAATTCAATGGGACTTACTCCACTTGATGGTCTTGTAATGGGAACACGTTGTGGTGATATTGATCCTTCAGTTGTTGAGTTCTTATGTAAGAAGAGAGGATATAGCGTAGAAGAAGTTCTTAGAATCTTTAATAAAGAATCTGGAGTTCTTGCTGTATCAGGTGGCATGTCAGACTTTAGAGATCTTGCTGATGCTGCATCTAAAGGAAATGATAGAGCTCAACTTGCGCTTGATATGTTCGCATATAGGGCTGCAAAGTATATTGGCTCATATGTTGCTGCAATGAATGGCGTAGATACAATTTGCTTTACTGCAGGAATTGGTGAGAATAATGGAATGATTCGTGGAATGATTTGTGATTATCTTACATTCCTTGGACTTGAACTTGATGATGAAGCTAATAAGGTTGTAGGTGATGAGAAACTAATCTCTACTCCAGAATCTAAAGTTGCAGTATATGTAATTCCTACTAATGAAGAACTTGCAATTGCAAGAGAGACAGTAGCATTACTGAAATAATAATTTGACCTGTAATTAATAATTACTATGATTATCCCTTTCAATATATTGGACTTGTTCCGGTTTTTGAAAGGGATTCATTATGTGAAAAATCCAGAACCAAGCATATTTATATAGAAATACTTATTGAATGCTTGTATTCATAAAAGTATTTTTATTTATATTAATGATTTAATACAGATAAGCGGGGAATATATAGATTTGGCTTATAACACTAATGTGTATTTGGTTATATTTCTTCCGATTGTAATTGTAATTTATCAGCTGTGTCCCAAAAGGTATCGATGGATTACGCTACTAATATCAAGCGTTACATTTTTTGTTTTGATTAGTAAGTGGCTTATTCTTTGGGCTTTACTTACTGTTGCAATTACATACGCATCGGCAAGAATAATTGAATACGTAAGGAATACTACAAATAAATACAGTATATGCAAATGTATTATGCTAATAGGAATATTCATTGACGTTGCTATCCTTGCTGTTTTGAAATATTCTAATTTTGCATTTGACATAATAAGCAAGATTAGCGGCAACGAATTTGACATAATCAGTCTTGCAGTTCCTATTGGAATATCATTCTACACCCTACAGGCAGTAGGTTACGTGCTGGATGTATACTGGGAGAAGATTTCGGCAGAACATAATATTATGAAGTTGTCTTTATTTTTGTTGTTCTTTCCAACATTAATGGAGGGACCTATCTGTAGATATCCTGATGTAATGAATAGTCTCTTCGAGGGTGATCCCGTAACAGCTAAGAGTCTGAATAATGGAGCAATAAGGATTGGCTTTGGACTTTTCAAACGAATGATTATAGCTGACAGACTTAATGCTGTCCTGGACTTTTTTTATGGCACGGAGCCTAATTATAAGGGTATTATCGTTATAACCTGTGCAATTATTACAACACTGCAGCTTTATATGGAATTCTCCGGAACAATTGATATCGTTATAGGATCGGCGCTGATTTTCAATATACGATTACCTGAGAATTTCAGACAGCCCTTTATGGCAAAAAGCGCTGCTGAGTTTTGGAGAAGATGGCATATTACTCTTGGTGTATGGCTTAAAACTTACGTATTCTATCCTGTAACTACTTCAAGACTTGTTAAGACTTGGAATAGATTTGCAAAAAAGAGGATAGGAAGACATTTTACCAAGATTGTTACATCGGCTATTGCGCTATTTCCCGTGTGGCTAATTAACGGATTGTGGCACGGCCCTAAGATTACTTATATTGCTTATGGTATGTATTATTTTGTAATACTGGTTCTTGAAATTGCATTTGAACCTGTAGGTAAGGCTTTTTGGAAGAAGGTACGCCTTAAGGAGGATGGATTTGTTGTTAGCGCTGTAAGGCTTGTAAGGACATGGATTATTATTGTGCTGGGAGAAATGCTTTTTAGAGCCGAGAGCATATCGCAGTTTATAAAGCTTTTTGCTAATATATTTACAACTGATTTCGGTGGCGGAATTATGGGCGGTAAGCTGATAGATATGGGGCTTGCTGTTGAGGATTTTACAGTGGGATTAGTAGGCATTGTAATAGTACTTGCAGTAGATGTAATAATAGAAAAAAGACCTGACTTTCTTGAGAGTATACCTTCTCTTCCAAGAGCAGCAAGGTGGGCAATATATTATTTTGTGATTATTATGATTGTTGTATTTGGAGCATACGGAGATGCATATAGAAGTGTTGAATTAATATACGCTAATTTTTAGAGGATACATTTAATGAAAAAAGTTGTCAGTGGAGTATTGTTTTTTGTTATCTTAATAGTGATTCTTACTTTTTTGGGATTTGTCTTTTCGCCCAAATATCTATTTAAGAATGTCAATTTGAACAAGATAAGCGATGTTGATGCCAGACTTGCGAAAGAAGAAAATTACAGTCTCGATATTATTGTGCTTGGAGACAGCCTTAGCTATTCAAGTATATCTCCTCTTGAGTGGTGGAGAGACTATGGATATACCTGTTATAATTTCGGACTGGTGGGTGGAAAACTTACTGATGTTAAGAAAGCGTATTCCACCATTCTTACATCACAAAAGCCTAAGCTGGTACTGCTTGAGACACATGTCCTGTATAGAAATGACTCAAGAGATAATGAAGTGAATAACATAATTACGAAAGCGATAAACAGTATATTTCCTATTACAAAATATCACGATAATTGGAAAGTGCCTTTTATAGAGAACAGAAGTGGTTCTTATAAGGGGTTTACAATCAGTCATACTGTTGCCCCCGGAGAGAATAAGGACTACATGATTCCGGGTAATGAAGAGGACGAAATTGTAAGCTATAATATTAAGACACTTCAAGAGATTAATGAATTATGCATACAAAATGGTGGAGAGCTTATATTGTATTCGGCTCCTTCCATGAAAAACTATAACTTCGCAAGACATAATACATTATGTAAGCTTGCTAGAGATATGAATGTGAAATATCTGGATGTAAATCTTGCTGATGAAGATTTGCATATTGATTTTACAACTGATACGAGAGATAACGGAGATCACTTGAATGTATACGGTGCGCTTAAAGCAACCAGCTATATTGGAAGATATATTCATGATAATTACAGCCTGCCTGATAAAAGAAGCAGTGATATTGCAGCGCCATGGAATGAGATATTGGAAGAATATACAAGAAAACTGGCTGAGTAAGTATTTACGCTGTCTTTTAAATCATTAGACCTTGGAAGATTAAGACAAATTTTCTTGACAACACCTTACCATCTATGTATAATTGATTGAGTGTGGATAGGAGTGTGCCATGATAATTGATATTACTAAGATTATTTTGACAAAAGATAAGACTCAGCAGTATGCATGTTCTCTTTCGTCAGATAGTATTGATTATATGCATGGTTCTTTTCCAATTAATAACAGTAAGCCATTCGAATTAAGTATTGTTAACGAAGGCGGTAAGAATCTTACTATTAGAGGTAATACAGGGTTAGATATTACAATTCCTTGTGACAGATGTCTTACAGATGTAGATGTGCCTTTTGATATTGTTATTGACAAGACACTTCGCATATCTGATGATTTGTTAATATCAGATGATGGAGAGATGACATATATCAATGAGGGCAAGCTTGATGTTGATAGACTTTTATTCGATGAAATCTTGGTAGATTGGCCATCTAAGGTATTATGTAAGAATGATTGTAAAGGTATCTGCCCGAAATGTGGAGCAAATCTTAACACATCACCTTGTGATTGCGACAAAAGTGTAATTGATCCAAGAATGGCTAAATTCCAAGATGTTTTTAAAGAATTTAAGGAGGTGTAACAAATGTCAATTTGTCCAAAGAACAAATCTTCTAAAGGAAGAAGAGATAGAAGAAGAGCAAACTGGAAGATGACTGCCCCAACATTAGTACCTTGTAGTAAATGTGGTGAGCTTATGATTCCTCACAGAGTTTGCAAGAATTGTGGCTCTTACAATAAAAAAGAGATTATTGCACAAGACTAAGATTAGATTAAAATAATGTGTTTTAACATAAAGAGCCTTTGCGTAGACATTCTTAAGTCAAGCAAAGGCTCTTTTGTGTCGTGTCATTAGTAAAGAAAATTGCATTTATCTTGATTTTATATTCGATATAGTGTATATTTTTCTGTGTCAAATCATATTATATATGGAGGCAATAATGAGTGATATTACAAGAGTTGCTCTAGATGCAATGGGAGGCGACAATGCGCCTTCTATGATTGTACAGGGCGCTATTGATGCTGTTAATGAAAGAGATGATATTAAAGTCTTTCTTGTTGGTAAGTTAGATGCTATTAATAATGAATTATCAAAATATACATTTAACAAAGAACAGATTGAGGTTGTAGAAGCGACTGAAGAAATAGAGATGGCAGAGCCACCTGTTAATGCTATTAAGAAGAAAAAAGATTCTTCTATGGTAGTAGGTATGAAGCTTGTAAAAGACAAAAAAGCAGATGCTTTTGTTACAGCAGGTAATTCTGGAGCTGTTCTTGTTGGTGGACAGACTGTTGTTGGTCGAATTAAAGGTATTAAGAGGGCGCCATTTGCACCCCTTATTCCTACTAGGACAGGAGTTTCACTTCTTCTTGATTGTGGAGCAAATGTTGATGCTAGACCTGACCAACTTGTTCAATTTGCAAGACTTGGTGCTATGTATATGGAACAGGTTGTTGGAATTAAGAATCCAAAGGTTGGTATTGTTAATATTGGTGCCGAAGAAGAGAAGGGTAATGCTCTTGTTAAAGAGACTTTCCCGCTTCTTAAGGAATGTACTGATATTAATTTTATTGGAAGTGTTGAATCACGAGAGATTCCAGAAGGTGTATGCGACGTAATTGTTTGTGAAGCTTTTGTTGGAAATGTTATATTAAAGCTTTATGAAGGCCTTGCAGGTACACTTATTTCTGTTATTAAAGAAGGTCTTATGAGTACAACAAAAAGTAAGATAGGAGCGCTTCTTGCAAAGCCTGCTCTTAAGAAGACACTTAAATCATTTGATGCATCTACATATGGCGGTGCACCACTTCTTGGTCTTGAAGGACTTGTTGTTAAAACTCATGGTAATGCTTCTAATATTGAAGTTAAAAATTCCATTATTCAATGTATTGCTTTTAAAGAGCAGGACATTGCAAATAAAGTTCGTGAATCAATTGCAAATGATTCACCTAAGAATGACTAGAAAGGAGATTTGTTATGGAATTTGATGTATTAAAAAAGGTTATTGCTGATGTACTTAGTGTAGATGAGGCAGAAATTACAATGGAGACAACATTTATTGATGATCTTGGTGCTGATTCTCTTGATGTATTCCAGATTATTATGGGTATTGAGGATGAACTTAAGATAGAAGTTGATGCTGAGAAGGCTGAGTCCATTGTTACAGTTGGTGATGCTGTTGAATTAATCAAAGCTACTAAATAAGCGATGTATGAATAGAGATTGGTAAAGCCCTTATTTATATAAGGGCTTTTTCATGGTTTATAGCATACATTACATAGGAAAGGGAAAATAATGGCGAGTGTTGAAGAATTACAATCAGTAATTGGTTATAAATTCAAAGACAAAAGCCTTATTGTTAAAGCTTTAACACATAGCTCTTATGCAAATGAAATGCATATGGGTAAGCTTAATGACAATGAGCGCTTAGAGTTTCTGGGAGATGCTGTACTAGAGATTGTAACTAGTAGGTTTTTGTATTTGAATTATCCTGAATATTCAGAAGGGGATTTGACTAAATTAAGAGCCAGCCTTGTATGTGAGCCTACTCTTGCTTATTGCACCAAAGAGATTGATCTTGGCAAATACATTTTTCTTGCTCATGGCGAAGACAAATGCGGTGGAAGAGAGAGAAAGTCAATTCTTAGTGATGCAATGGAAGCATTAATAGGAGCAATTTATCTTGATGGAGGTATGGACTGTGCCTCTGATTTTATTATGAAATATATTCTTACTGATATAGATGAGAAAAAATTATTTCATGATTGTAAGACTAATTTACAGGAAGTTGTTCAGGCAAAGCACGACGGCAATGTGGAATATAAGCTTGTGTCAGAAGAAGGACCTGCCCATAACAAGACATTTGAAAGTGTCGTAACTTATCATGATAAAGTCCTGGGTTCTGGCAGTGGTCATACAAAAAAGGCTGCTGAGCAGGAAGCTGCATATCAAGCATTACTTAATATAAAAGAGGGAAATATATGTATTTAAAAAGTATTGAGATGAATGGCTTTAAGTCATTTGCTCATAAGATGAAATTCGATTTTCATAATGGTATAACAGGTATTGTTGGCCCTAATGGTTCAGGAAAATCCAATGTATCAGATGCTGTAAGATGGGTTCTTGGAGAACAATCTGCCAAGCAACTTCGTGGTGCGTCTATGCAGGATGTTATTTTTGCTGGAACTGAGAATAGAAAGCCTCTAAGTTATGCCTATGTTGCAATCACAATGGATAATTCAGATCATTTACTTCCTGTTGACTATGAAGAGGTTACTATTGCAAGACGAGTTTATCGTTCAGGAGAGAGTGAATATCTTCTTAATGGTACACCTTGTCGTCTTAAGGATGTAAATGAATTATTCTATGATACAGGTATTGGTAAAGAAGGATACTCTATTATTGGACAGGGTCAGATAGAGAAGATTCTATCTGGTAAACCAGAAGAGAAAAGAGAGCTATTTGATGAAGCAGTAGGTATTGTAAAATACAAGAAACGTAAGATTGCTGCTTGTAAACAACTTGATACTGAAAGAGAGAATCTTGTTAGAGTTAATGATATTCTATCAGAACTTGAACGTCAGGTTGGACCTTTAGAGAAGCAATCAGAAACTGCAAAAGAGTATTTAAAGAAAAAAGATGAACTTAAGAAGTTAGATGTTAATATGTTTCTTCTTGAGATTGATAGAATCGATGCAGAACTTAGTAAATTAGAAAAGAATGCTAAGATTGCAGAAGACGATAAGAAGGATGCTGTAGCTGAAGAAGAGAATATAAAGAATCAATATGCATCTATTGAGGAAGCTATTAGAAATTGCGAAGAGAGAATAGAAGAGATTCGTAATAAGCAAAGTAATAATAGCCAGATTAAGGGCAATCTAGAAAAGCAAATTGGAATACTAGAAGAACAGATTAATTCTGCTAATAAGCTTTCTGAAAATGTTGATTCTAGACGTGATGAAATAAAAGAAGATTTAAAGAATAAGACTAGTGAGCGCGATAAATATCTTGAGGATAAAATAGAGCTTGATAAATTACTAGAAGAAGGTGTTAAGAGGCTTACTTCTGTAAAAGAGTATTATAACAACTTAGAAGAAGTAATTAAGTCTTGTAATGAAGGCATTGAAAAAGACAAAAATGATATAATGAAGCTTCTTGAAACAAGAGCCAATATTAAGTCTAAAGAGCAAAGAAATAAGACATTATTTGAGCAGACTAATATTAGAAAAGCTGAACTTACTCAAAGAATTGTTACTAGAAAGACACAGGATAGTGATCTTGAAGAACAATTAAGTAAATGTGAGAAAGAATATGAAGAAGCAAATAAAAGCTTATTAGAATTACAGGATGTTGAAAAGGAATTAAAGACAAAAGATGCAAATTTTGTCCTTAAGAAAAAAGAAGAATTTAATAAGCTTGATGATCTTAATGCCGTATTCAATAAGAAGGAATCTAAGTTAGAATCTCTAAGAAATATTTCTGAAAGATATGACGGATATAATAATTCTATTAAGAAAGTAATGGAACAAAGAGACAAGAATAAAGGTATTATTGGAGTTGTATCCGACATCATATCAACAGACAAGAAATACGAGATTGCAATAGAGACTGCACTAGGTGGAAATATTCAAAATATAGTAACAAAAGATGAAGATTCTGCAAAAGAAATGGTTGAATTTCTTAAAAAGAACAGATTCGGTAGAGCAACATTTCTACCTCTTACATCTGTAAAGGGAAGAGGCCTTAAGTCAGAAGATTGTCTTAAAGAAAAGGGTGTCATAGGTCTTGCTAATACTTTAGTTAAAAGCGATAAGAAGTATGATGATGTTGTATCATATCTCCTTGGTAGAGTTGTTGTAGTAGACTCTATTGATAACGCTATTAAAGTTGCTAAGAATAACAATTATTCTCTTCATATTGTTACTCTAGAAGGAGAATATCTAAGTCCTGGTGGAGCTATTTCTGGTGGACACTTTAAGAATAATTCTAATCTAATTGGAAGAAATCGAGAAATCGAAGAATTAGAGAAAGAACTAGTATCTATTAAGGATAAGATTTCTGAAAGCAAGAAGCGTATTGAAGAATTAGATACTGCTCGTGCATTATTAAAAGATGATATTAATGAACATCAGGATAGTATTAATGAAGCTTCTATTAGATTAAATACAGCTAAGATTAATCTTGATAGAGTTAATGATCTTAAGAATCAGGCGAAGAAAGCATATGATTCTCTTCAAAATGAAAATGATGAAATTGAAAATGAAATATCAAGTATTGAAGCAGAAAAGAAAGAAATTGCAAAAGAATTAGAAGAGTCTATTGCTAAAGAAGAAGAGCTTAATAATAATATTAAAGAACTTCAGGAAAAGTTAGATGAGCAGACATATATGGAAACTTCTGCTACTCGTAATTTATCTGAAGCTCAGATTGAAGAAGCTAATGCGAGACAAAAAGTTGGCTTTGTAGATGAGAATATTAAGAGACTTGAGGTTGATATTGAGAAATGTAATAATGATCTTGTTTCTCTTGATGAACAGACAAAGAATGCTTTAGAAGAAGCAAAGCAAAAGCAAAAGGATATTGATGATATCAAAGCTACAATTGGTTCTGCAGATAAAGACTTTGCACTTCTTGAGGAAGAATTAAAAGAACAGACAGCTAAGAAAGAGTCCATGAATAAGGAACACAAATCTTTCTTTGATAAAATTAAAGATGTGTCAGACAGACTTGCTAATATTGATAAAGAATTAGTAAAGCTTGAATCACAAAGAGAGAAGCTGACAGAGACTCTTGAATATCAGAATAATTATATGTGGGATGAATATGAACTTACAAAGCATAATGCTATGTCACTTCGAGATGAATCCCTTAGTAATCTGTCTGAGATTAAATCATCTATTAAGTCTATAAAGGATGATATTCGTTCTATGGGAAATGTTAATGTTAATGCCATAGAAGAATATAAAGAAGTTAGCGAAAGATATAATTTCCTTAAGGGTCAGCATGATGATTTGGTTGAAGCTGAAGAAGATCTTGTTAGAATCATTGATGAATTAGACCAGGGAATGAAAGAGCAATTTACAAAAGGATTTGCAGATATTCAGGTTGAGTTTAATAAAGCATTTAAGGAATTATTTGGTGGTGGTAAAGGTACTCTTGAACTTATGGAAGGTGAAGATATCTTAGAAACTGGTATTAAGATTATTGCTCAACCACCAGGAAAGAAGTTACAGAATATGATGCAATTATCTGGTGGTGAGAAATCGCTTACTGCAATTGCGCTATTATTCGCTATTCAGAATCTAAAGCCCTCGCCTTTCTGTCTCCTTGATGAGATTGAAGCGGCACTTGATGATTCTAATGTTGGTCGTTTTGCAAAATATTTACATAAGCTTACTAAGAATACGCAGTTTATCATTATTACACATAGAAGAGGTACAATGAATGCTGCTGATAGATTATATGGTATAACAATGCAAGAAAAAGGTGTATCTACTCTTGTATCTGTTAATCTTATTGAAAATGACTTAGATGAATAGGCTTATTATAGAAAGAGTGAGTATATGGGTGAACAAGGTTTTTTCTCAAAATTTATGAATGGTCTTTTCACTGGTTTTTCTGAAATCGATAATGATTTCTATGAAGAATTAGAAGAGATGCTTATTATGGGTGATTTGGGAGTATATGCTACTGAATCTATACTTCATGAATTGAAGAATAGGACATTTAAAGAAAAGATAAAAAAGCCAGAAGAGTGTAAGGAACTTCTTAAAGAAATAATTAAGGAGAGAATGAATCAAAGCGAAGACGCTTATGATTTCTTGAATAACAATGTTGTCTGCCTTATTGTTGGTGTAAATGGCGTAGGAAAGACAACTTCAATTGGCAAACTTGCTACTAAATACAAGAGTAATGGTAAGAAAGTTCTTATGTGTGCAGCTGATACATTTCGTGCTGCAGCAAGAGAACAACTGGAAGAATGGGCAAATCGAGCTGGAGTTGAACTTATTGGTGGCAGTGAAGGCTCTGATCCTTCTTCTGTTGTATTTGATGCTCTTAAGGCTTCTAAGTCTAGAAATGTTGATGTGCTTCTTGTAGATACAGCTGGAAGACTTCATAATAAGAAAAACTTAATGGAAGAACTTAAGAAAATTAATAGAATTGTAGATAAAGAATATTCTGATGCAAATAAAGAGACTTTAGTTGTTCTTGATGCAACTACAGGACAAAATGCATTAATGCAGGCAAGAGAATTTACTGAAGCAACTGATGTAAGTGGAATAATTCTTACGAAAATGGATGGTACTGCAAAGGGTGGTATTGCTATAGCAATACAATCTGAATTAGGTATTCCGGTAAAATACATTGGTTATGGCGAAGGAGTAGATGACCTTAAAGAATTCGATGTAGATGAATATGTTGATAAGTTATTTGAGTAATTTAATGTATACTAAGCGAGGTGACATAAAATGTTAACGTTAGATAAGTTTGAAGAAGCAAGTAAAATTGTTAGTAAAGTTACATTAGAAACAAAATTAGTTTATAGTGACTTCCTAAGTGAGAGATGTAATAATCAAGTATATCTTAAACCTGAGAATATGCAATTTACAGGTGCATATAAGGTTAGAGGTGCTTATTATAAGATTAGTACTCTTAGTGAGGATGAAAGAAAACGTGGTCTTATAACAGCATCAGCAGGAAATCACGCTCAGGGTGTAGCATATGCAGCTAAATTATTTGGATGTAAAGCAACAATTGTTATGCCTACAACAACACCACTTATTAAGGTTAATAGAACTAAAAGCTATGGAGCAGATGTTATTCTTTCTGGCGATGTATATGATGAGTCTTGTGCTAAAGCATTGGAAATGGCAGAAAAAGATGGATTAACATTTATTCATCCATTTGATGATTTGGCTGTTGCTACAGGTCAGGGAACAATTGCTATGGAAATCTTCAAAGAACTACCCCTTGTGGAGTATATACTTGTTCCAATAGGTGGAGGAGGTTTGGCTACTGGTGTGTCAACTCTTGCTAAACTTCTTAATCCAAAGATTAAGGTTATTGGTGTTGAACCTGCCGGAGCAGCATGTATGAAAGCATCTTTTGAAAAAGGTGAAGTTACATCACTTCCTTCTGTTAATACAATTGCTGATGGTACAGCTGTTAAGACTCCTGGTGAGCATATTTTCCCTTATATTAAAGAGAATCTTGATGAGATTATAACTGTAGAAGATGATGAACTTATTGCTGCATTCCTTGATATGGTTGAGAACCACAAGATGGTAGTAGAGAATTCAGGACTACTTACAGTTGCAGCTCTTAATCAGCTTAAAATCAAAAATAAGAGAGTTGTATCAATCCTTAGTGGTGGTAACATGGATGTTATTACAATGTCTTCTGTAGTTCAGCAAGGACTTATATTCAGAGATAGAATATTTACAGTATCAGTACTTCTGCCTGACAAACCAGGTATGCTCGCTAAAGTATCACAACTTATTGCAGAGAAGCAGGGTAATGTAATTAAACTGGAGCATAACCAGTTCGTGTCAACTAACAGAAATGCTGCTGTGGAACTAAGAATTACAATGGAGGCCTTTGGTACTGAGCATAAGGAGAACATCCTTAAGGCACTTGACGATGAAGGATACAAGCCAAAGATTGTAAGAACATTACTATAAGATATGTTCGAAGTTTAGATTAAGTGTTTATAATTTATCATAAAAAATATAATAAATGTATTGACATTCATATATATTATATGATAAATTATGTTTTGTTGTAAAAGAAAGAAGAGTATCCACTCTCACCTAAGCGCATTTGGCGACTTAGTGTTTAATATTTCAATGTGATTTAATTGTGTTGATTTAAGTGGATAGTCTGTCTATCCACTTTTTTATTTTAGGAGGTATAGAACCATTAGCGATTTACAAATTAATGAACAAATTAGAGACAGAGAGATTCGACTTATTGGTGATGATGGTGAGCAACTTGGAATCATGTCTGCTAAGGAGGCTATGAAGTTAGCTGATGATGAAGGACTTGATCTTGTTAAGATTGCGCCTAAAGCTAAACCGCCTGTATGCAAGATTGTTGATTATGGTAAATACCGTTATGAACAGGCACGCAAGGAAAAGGAAGCTAAGAAGAAACAAAAAACTGTTGAAGTTAAAGAAATTAGAATGTCTCCAAACATTGAATCTAATGACTTGAATACTAAGATGAATGCGGCTAGAAAGTTCATTGCTAAAGGAAACAAAG
Organism: Lachnospiraceae bacterium; assembly: GCA_015057165.1. Lineage (GTDB taxonomy): Bacteria > Bacillota > Clostridia > Lachnospirales > Lachnospiraceae > RUG191. The sequence goes on from SVEY01000001.1 coordinate 89,524, forward strand.
TAAAAGTAACTTTGAGATTTAGAGGTCGCGAGATGGCTCATATGTCAGATAGTAAGCATATCTTATATGATTTTGCTGAGGCTATGTCTGATGTTGCCACAGTGGAGAAAGAACCAAAACAAGAAGGAAGATCAATTAGTTTGGTTCTGGCAGAAAAACGTTAATTAATTATAAGGAGGATATAACAATGCCAAAGATTAAGACAAATAGAGCTGCTGCAAAGCGCTTTAAGAAGACTGGAACAGGAAAGCTTAAAAGAAATAAGGCTTATAAGTCACATATTTTAACAAAGAAGACTACAAAGAGAAAGAGAAATTTACGTCAATCAGCTATTACTGATTCGACAAATGAGAAGAATATGAAAAAGGTATTACCTTACCTATAAGATTTCTGATAAGGAGGATTAGATTAATGGCTAGAATTAAAGGCGGAATGAACGCTAAAAGCAAACATAATAAAGTATTAAAGATGGCAAAGGGCTATAGAGGTGCTCGTTCTAAGCAATATCGTGTTGCTAAGCAGTCTGTAATGAGAGCATTAACAAGCTCATATGCTGGTCGTAAGCAAAGAAAGCGTCAAATGAGACAGCTCTGGATTGCAAGAATTAATGCTGCAGCAAGAATGAATGGTCTTAGCTACTCAAAGTTCATGCATGGACTTAAGCTTGCAGGCGTAGAGATGAACAGAAAGATGCTTGCTGAAATGGCAGTAAATGATGCAGAAGGTTTTGCTTCTCTAGTAGAACTTGCAAAGTCTAAGGTTGCATAATATATATAAATATTCACATAGTATAAAAGACCCTTTCGAAACATTGAGCTTTTGCTCAGTTGAGAAAGGGTTTTATTATACTATGTGAACTCTTTGATGATATTTATACTGATATCCATCAAATAACTCTCCTGAAACATTGAACTATAGTTCAGTTGAAGGAGAGTTATGTTGATGGATATTATAAGTTCATATAATAATAAAAACTTTTCCTGAAACATTGAACTATAGTTCAGTTGAAGGAGAGTTATATTGATGGATATTATTGATATTATAATAATTATAGTA
>SVEY01000001.1:90679-282771 GCA_015057165.1 Lachnospiraceae bacterium
CCTGAAACATTGAACTATAGTTCAGTTGAAGGAGAGTTATATTGATGGATATTATTGATATTATAATAATTATAGTATAAAATAGTAGATGTTAATGAACATTTAGGAGGGCATTTTAATATGGCAATTTTAGTTACAGGTGGAACAGGATACATTGGAAGTCATACTGTCGTTGAACTTCAAAATAACGGTTACGATGTAGTGGTACTTGATAATCTGTCTAATTCTAGTCCAAAATCATTAGAGAGAGTTAAAGCTATTACAGGTAAAGACGTTAAGTTTTACGAAGGCGATATTAGAGACAGGAAGATTTTAGAGAAGATTTTTGATAATGAGAAAATAGATTCTTGTATTCATTTTGCTGGACTTAAGGCAGTTGGTGAATCAGTAGAGAAGCCTTGGGAGTATTATGATAATAATATTACAGGTACACTTACTCTTGTTGATGAGATGAGAAAACATGGTGTGAAGAATATTATTTTCTCAAGTTCTGCTACTGTATATGGTGATCCAGCACAAATCCCAATTACAGAAGAGTGCCCTAAGGGACAATGTACTAATCCTTATGGATGGACAAAGTCTATGCTTGAGCAAATTCTTTCTGATATGCAGAAGGCTGACAATGAATGGAATGTAGTATTACTTCGCTACTTTAATCCTATTGGAGCTCATCAGTCAGGAACTATGGGTGAGAATCCTAATGGTATTCCTAATAACTTAATGCCTTATATTACACAAGTTGCTGTAGGTAAGAGAGAAGAGCTTGGTGTATTTGGTAATGACTATGATACTCCTGATGGAACTGGTGTAAGAGATTACATTCATGTTGTAGATCTTGCAGATGGTCATGTTAAAGCCCTTAAGAAAATAGAAGAAAATGCAGGCCTTTGCATTTATAATCTTGGAACAGGTACAGGCTATTCTGTCCTTGATATTGTTAAGAATTTCGAGGAAGCTAATAATCTTAAGATTCCATATTCTATTAAGCCTCGTCGTGCAGGAGATATAGCTATATGTTATGCTGATCCTTCTAAGGCTAAGAAAGAGCTTGGATGGGAAGCAAAGTATGGAATTAAGGAAATGTGTGCCGATTCATGGAGATGGCAGAAGAATAATCCTAACGGATACGATGATTAAAGTCGAAAATCTTCAAAAAACACTTGCAATTCGAGCCATATTAGTATATTATACTATTTGTTGTGATTACAACGCTTTGGTTCGTTGGTCAAGTGGTTAAGACGCTGCCCTCTCACGGCAGAATCAGGGGTTCGACTCCCCTACGAACTGGTTACATAATGTTTTTACGAGTGAAGAGCAAGGAAACTTGCTCTTCATTATTTATATGTAAGCTTTATATTAATACAATATTGGAAGAGTCCTTAAGATGGGTGGTGAATAACATGTCTAAGAGAGAGGATATTGAGAAGAAGACTGAGGAGTTGATACTTCCTATATTAGAAGAGCTTTCTTTTGAATTATTTGATGTTGAATATGTAAAAGAAGGCCAAGATTATTATTTGAGGGCTTATATTGATAAGCCGGGTGGTATAACAATTGATGATTGCGTTTTAGTTTCACGTAGAATGAATGAACTTCTGGATGAACATGATTATATTAAAGAACAATACATTTTTGAAGTGAGTTCACCTGGTCTTGGTCGACCTCTTAAGAAAGATAAAGATTTTGACAGAAGTATTGGGAAGAATATTGAAGTTCATACTTTTGCAAAAGTAAATGGTAAGAAAGAGTTTGAAGGCGAATTAATTTCCCATGATAAGAATTCTTTTGTAATAAAAATTGATGATGAAGAAATTACATTTGAAAAGAAAAATGTTTCATTAGTTAGATTAGCGTTTGATTTTTAAGGAGGAATATTATGGACGTTAAAGTATTTATGGAAGCGTTGGAAGGATTAGAAGAGAAAGGAATTACAAAAGACGTTGTATTTGATGCGTTAGAAGAAGCTCTTCTCAATGCATGTAAGCAACATTTTGGCACAAAAGATAACTTCACAGTATTTATTGATAGAGATAAGATCGAATGTCGTATTATTCAATCAAGAGAAGTTGTTGAAGAAGTTGAAAATGAAGTAGACCAGATTAGCCTTGAAGATGCAGTGAAGATTGATAAGGTGTTTAAAGTAGGTGATACTGTTAATACTGAAATCGATACAAAAGAATTTAGCAGAGTTGCTACACAGAATGCAAAGGGTACTATTACACAGAGACTTCGTGATGTAGAAAAGAGCAATATTTATAGTGAATATAGCGAATTGAATAATACTGTTGTAACTGGTATTGTTCAGAGATTTATGGGAAGAACAATATGTATAGATCTTGGTAAAGTTGATGCATTCCTTCCAGAAAAAGAACAGGTTAAGGGAGAGCATTACAGACAATCAGATAGAATTAAGGTATTCATCCTTAAGGTTGAGAAGAATAATAAGGGTGTAAAGGTTAATGTATCTAGAACACATCCGGCACTTGTTAAAGGTCTCTTTAATGAAGAAGTATCTGAGATAAGAGATGGAATTGTTGAAATTAAGAATGTTGCCAGAGAAGCAGGAAGCAGAACAAAGATTTCTGTATATTCAACAGATGAAAATGTAGATCCTGTTGGCGCATGTGTTGGTGTTAACGGAACACGTGTAAATGCTATTGTTGATGAATTAAATGGCGAAAAAATTGATATTATCAACTGGAGTGAAAACCCAGCACAACTTATTGAAAATGCCCTTAGTCCTGCAAAGGTAATTGGTGTTATAGCTGATGAAGATGAAAAGACTGCACAAGTAATTGTTCCAGATTATCAATTATCACTAGCAATTGGTAAATCAGGACAGAATGCAAGACTTGCAGCTAGACTTACAAATTATAAAATTGATATTAAGAGCGAAACACAGGCTAGAGAGTCTGGAGAATTCGATGAGTATTTCGTTGAAGGTGATGATTATTACTATGATGAAGAAGGCGAATACTACGAAGATGAAGAGTATTATTATGAAGATGATTATTCTGAAGAAGATAGCACAGAAGAAAGTGCAGATGAGGTAAAAGAAGATGATGAATAAATCCTTATCACTTATAGGATTGGCTAGTAGAGCAAGAAAAGTCAGTAGCGGAGAGTTCTCTGTTGAGAAAGCTGTTAAGACAGGATATGCTAATCTTGTTATAGTTGCTAATGACGCTTCAGATAATACTAGAAAAAAGTTTAATGATATGTGTAAATTTTACGAAACTCCAATTATTTTTTACAGCACAAAAGAAGAGCTTGGTCATGCTTTAGGTAAAGAATATAGAGCTTCGCTTGCAATTTTAGATGAGAATTTCGCAAAGGGTATAATTGACAAAATTGAAAGCCCTTTGGTGTAACGGAGGTAAGTATATGGCTAAAGTTAGAGTATATGAATTAGCTAAAGAATTAGGCGTTGAATCTAAACAAATCGTTGAATTATTAGCTAAAGACAGTATAGAAGTAAAATCACAAAGTGGATTAGATGAAGAACTATGTAATAAGGTAAAAAGTGCATTTAATAAAGCTTCATCTGATGTTAAAGAAAAGGTTGCTAAAGTAAAAGAAGAAGTTAAAGAAGATATAAAAGAAGTGTCGAAGGATAAGGAGGCATCTAAGAATAATTCTGATTCTAAGACAGATAAGAAGGTGGCGCCTGAGAGAAAAGAAGGAGCCAAAGAACCTGTTAAGAAAAAGAAAAAGACTGTAGTCTTTAATCTTGGTAATTCCAGTTCAGGTGGTGGTCAAAGAAGACCAAGACCTGATGGAAAGAGGCCTCATCAGGGGGCTCCTAGAAATGAACAAAGAAGAGGACCTATTAGAGTAAGAGATGGAGTAGAAGCACCATCTGTAATTAGAGCGCGAAAAGAAGCTGAAGAAGCAAGAAGACGAGAGAGAGAAGCTAGTGCTAATGCTTCTAGAGAAGAAAACAAAGCACAACATTCTACTGATAATAGAAATGCTAAGCCAGAGAACAAATCTAATAGACAATCTCGCCCTGAGAGACCTAATGTATACAAGGATTCACATCCTAAAAAAGATAAAATGGCAACTCAACAAGGAGCGCCTGATTCTTCTAATAAGCCTAATTCTAGAAGAGGTGGCAAGCCTAATAAGAAGAATCAAAGAGATAATGACAGACTTGGAAGAAAAGAAGAAAACTATCGTAATCTAGAGAAGAATGGTGGCGTTAAGCCTAAGAAGCCTCAGAAAAAGGCTTTTGAAAAGAGCGATGAAATTAGATCAGTTGCTATTCCTGAGAGATTAACAGTTAGAGAGTTTGCAGATAGAATTAAGGTTCCTGCTTCAGATATTATTAAGAAATTATTCATGAAGAATATACTTGTTACTGTTAATCATGACATAGAATATGATATGGCAGAAGAAATAGCACTAGAATATAATGTTATTACTGAAGTTGAAGAGAAGGTTGATGTTATTGCTGAACTTCTCAAAGAGGAAGAGGATGATCCAAAAACACTTAAGAGTCGTCCACCTGTAGTCTGCGTAATGGGTCACGTAGATCATGGTAAAACATCACTTCTTGATGCTATAAGAGATACTAAGGTTACAGATAGAGAAGCTGGTGGTATCACACAGCATATTGGTGCTTATATGGTACCTATTAATGGACAAAAGATCACATTCTTAGATACTCCAGGTCATGAAGCATTTACTGCTATGCGTATGCGTGGTGCTAATTCAACAGATATTGCAATTCTAGTTGTTGCAGCTGATGATGGTGTTATGCCACAGACAATTGAAGCTATTAATCATGCTAAGGCCGCTGATATTGAGATTATTGTTGCGATTAATAAGATTGATAAGCCAAATGCTAATATTGAAAGAGTAAAGCAAGAACTTTCAGAATATGAACTTATTCCAGAAGACTGGGGCGGTTCAACAATATTCTGTCCGGTTTCTGCTCATACTGGTGAAGGAATTGATAATTTACTTGAAATGATTCTTCTTACTGCTGAAGTACTTGAACTCAAGGCAAACCCTAAGAGAAATGCAAGAGGTCTTGTAATTGAAGCTCAGCTTGATAAGGGAAGAGGTACTGTAGCAACTGTACTTGTACAGAAAGGTACACTTAAAGTCGGAGATCCTATTGCTGCAGGTTCTGCTTTTGGTAAAGTCAGAGCTATGGTGGATGAAAATGGACGAAGAGTTAAGAGCGCAGGTCCATCTACACCAGTTGAGATTATTGGTCTCTCTGAGGTCCCAAATGCTGGAGAAATATTCATGGCAATGGATTCTGAGAAGGAAGCTCATAACTTTGCCAATACATTTGTGACAGAAAGCAAGAACAAGATGGTTGAAGATTCTAGAGTTAAGATGTCACTTGATGACTTGTTCTCTCAGATTCAAACTGGTAACCTCAAAGAACTTAACCTTATTGTTAAGGCTGATGTTCAGGGTTCTGTTGAAGCTGTAAAACAATCACTTGTCAAACTTAGCAATGATGAAGTAGTAGTTAAGGTTATTCATGGTGGTGTTGGTGCAATTAATGAAAGTGATGTTATCTTAGCTTCTGCTAGTAACGCTATTATTATAGGATTTAATATCAGACCTGATGCTATGGCTAAAGAAACAGCTGATAGAGAAGGTGTTGAGATTAAGCTTTATAAAGTAATCTATAATGCTATTGAAGATGTGGAAGCTGCTATGAAGGGTATGCTTGATCCGGTATTCGAGGAACAAGTTATTGGCCATGCTGAGATTCGTCAGATCTTTAAATCATCAGATGTTGGTAATATTGCAGGTTCTTATATCTTAGATGGTAGAATGGAGAGAGGCTGTAAAGTTAGAATTAACCGTGGTGATGATATGATATTTGAAGGTGACTTGGCTTCACTTAAGCGCTTTAAAGATGATGTCAAAGAAGTTAAGGCTGGATATGAATGTGGTCTTGTATTTGATGGCTTTGATGCAATTCAGGAAGAAGATATTGTAGAAGCTTATATGATGGTTGAAGTTCCTAGATAGGTATATGATATGAAGAAAAGAAGTATTAAAAATACGCGTATTAATGAAGAAGTAATGCGTGAATTATCTAATATTATAAGAGGTGAAGTTAAAGATCCTAGGGTTAACCCACTTACATCGGTTGTGGCTGTTGAAGTTGCTCCTGATCTTAAGACGGCTAAGGCATATATTAGTGTCCTTGGTGACGAGGAATCACAGAAAAAGACCCTTGAAGGCCTTAAGTCATCAGCTGGTTTTATTCGTCACAAATTAGCTGAAAATGTTAATCTTAGAAATACACCTGAAATTACATTTGTAATGGATCAATCAATTGAATATGGTGTTAGAATGAGCCATCTAATTGATGAGGTTAATAAGGAGAATTCAAATGATTGATTTGAATAAAGAATTACAAGACTTAAAATATGTTGCAATTCTAGGTCATATAAGACCAGATGGTGATTGTGTTGGTTCTTGTATGGGACTTTACAATTATATAATTAGTAACTATGAAGGGATTAAGGTAGATGTCTATCTTAATCCTATTCCATCATGTTTTGCTATTTTGAATAATTCTAAGAAAATTATTAATTATATTGGATTTGATCTAAATGAGGATATTAATGAATTTCCTAAATGTATTCAGGGTTCATATGTAAGAAAAGAACCATACGATCTTGTATTTGCACTTGACTGTAGTGATGCTAGAAGACTTGGACCTGCATATTCTGTATTTAAGAATGCAAAAAGAACAATATGCATTGATCATCATATGAATAGTGAAGGATTTGCAGATACAGATTATATTGTCCCGGATTATAGTTCTACTTGCGAACTTATTTATAATATTCTTGACTTTGATAAGATTAATAAAGATGTGGCGGAATGTCTTTATACAGGTATTGTTACTGATACAGGTGTATTTCAATATGATTGTTGTAAAGCACATACTATGACAGCTGCTGGAAATCTTATGGAAAAGGGTATTGATTATTCATTTCTTATTGAACATACATTTTATGAAAAAAGCTTTAAGCAACAGAAGATTCTTGGCAAAGCTCTTCTTAAAGCTGAGAGAGTGTATGATGATAAGATAATTTATTCATATATGGATAAAGATGAGATGGAAGAAATTGATGCTTCCCCAAAGGATTTCGAAGGTGTATGCGAGAAACTTAGAGAGACAAAAGGTGTGTCTACTTCCTTCTTTATGTATAGACAGCCTGATGGTAAAATCAAGGGTTCTCTTCGTGGCACAGATGATAATGTTGATTTGTCGAGAGTGGCAAATAATATTAATGGTGGTGGACATAAGAAGGCTGCCGGTTTTGGCTTATCAGATATTTCCATGGAAGAAGCAACTAGAATAGTAATAGAAGAATTGATTAAAGAATATGAAATCGGGAATAATTAATGTATATAAAGAAGCGGGCTATACGAGTTTTGATGTAGTTGCCAAACTCAGAGGAATTCTTCATATTAAAAAGATAGGTCATACAGGAACACTTGATCCTGATGCAACAGGAGTGTTGCCTGTCTGTATTGGAAAAGCAACAAAAGTGTGTGATTTGCTTACTAATAAGGATAAAACCTATACAACAACTTTGTTGATGGGCAAATCAACTGACACATATGACATATCTGGTACTGTAACAAAGGAAAGTGAAGTAAATGTTACAGAAAAAGAAGTGCGAAAAGTTATTGATTCCTTTATAGGGGAGATTGAACAGGTCCCACCAATGTATTCTGCAATCAAAGTTAATGGTAAGAAATTATATGAACTTGCACGTGAAGGAAAAGTCATTGAAAGGAAGCCTAGAAAAGTTACTATATATAATATAGAAGTAATAGATATTTCTCTTCCTAGAGTAACCATGATAATTGACTGTTCTAAAGGAACATATATTAGGAGCCTTTGTAATGATATTGGTGAAAAGCTTGGATGCTGTGGCTGTATGGAAAGCCTAATTAGAAATAAGGTGGGAGATTTTTCTATTGATGATGCTATTATAATAGAAGAAATACAATCAGCTTGTAATGAAAATAGAATTGAAGAGCTGATATATCCTATTGATTACGTGTTTTCATCCTATCCTAAAGGAGTAATTAAAGAAGAATCTGAGAAATACGCATTAAATGGTGGTAAATTAAGGATGTCTAATCTTGTTGACTTTGAAATCAACTTCGAATTAGACGAAAATAATCCTAGAAATTATAGCAAATTCATCAGATTATATTTGCAAAATGGAAAGTTTGTTGGTTTGTATAGAAAAGAACAAGAAGATTTAATTCTTGAGAAGATGTTTTATGAAGATATTTAATTCATTAGAAGATTTTGATTTACAATGTGATACAGCAATTACGATTGGTAAGTTTGATGGTCTTCACAGAGGGCATAAGATTCTCTGTGAGAACCTTTTTTCTTATGAAAAGAAAGGGCTTAAGTCTCTTCTGATTTCTTTTGTAGATTCTAAAGATAATTCTGTTAATAAAACAGGTTCAAAACAAATTGTAACGCCAGAAGAAAGAAGACTTCTTGTCAAAGAAAGTGGTATTAGTATATTTGTTGAATGCCTTTTCGATGAGAAGTTAATGAAGACTTCTCCAAGAGACTTTATTCTTAAGCTTGTTAATGATTTGCATATGAAATGTCTTGTGGTAGGCACTGATTTTAGATTTGGATATAAAGGCAAAGGCGACATTGTACTCCTAAGAGAGTATGCAAGTGAATTCGGTTTTGAACTGAAAGTAATTAATAAGCTTAAGGAAGATAACATTGATATTAGTTCTTCCCGAATTAGAGAGGAAATATCAAAAGGTAACATTACTAAAGCCAACTTGCTTATGGGAAGAAATTATTTCATATATGGCGAGGTGGTATATGGCAGACAGATTGGAAGAAAGATTGATTTTCCAACTATCAATATAATTCCCTCAGAGAAAAAGCTGATCCCTGCTAATGGTGTATATATTACAGTTGTACAGATTGATGATCGAATATATCAGGGGATTACAAATGTTGGTATAAAACCGACTTTTGATGATGATAATACCCTTAGTATTGAGACTCATATTTTTAATTTTGACTCAAATGTCTATGGAAAAGAAGTAAAAGTTGTATTTTTGCAAGAAATGAGAAAAGAAATAAAATTTAGTAGTGCAGAAGAATTAAAAGAACAGCTAAGAAAAGATAAGAATAAAGGAATGGATTTCTTCGCAAATGAACATATAAACTTTGCTGATTAAGCGCATTGTTTAGCGCTTTTAAGTATTACGAAAAAAATCAAATGTTACAAAAATATTACAAATTCCTGTTGACAACCCCGAATTTCCTTGTTATACTCGTTATCACTCGGAGCAAAAATCAAGCATTTTTCATTAGGAGGGGTCATGAAAAAGAGAATTATTAGTGCTGCAACAGTATTTGCATGCACAGCTTTGATGGTTTCAGGTTCTATAGTTGCCTATGAGAGCCAGGTAAAAGAAGATTCAATGACAGCAGGAGTATTTGCTTACACAGCTGTTGATAATATAGGCGATGATATGTCTGTGGCAGACGCATCAGTAGTTGCTACAGCAGCGCCAGTTCAGAGAAATTCATTTGGTTATAACAACCTTGGTGTATCAGTTGCAGAAGGTAAGCTTAATGTAAGAGAGCAACCAACAACTGAATCAGAGGTTGTTGGAATTATGCCGGATAATGCAGTATGTGATGTTGTTGAGACTGATGGAGACTGGCTTCACATTAAGTCAGGTGATGTTGAAGGATATTGCTTGGGAAGTTATATAGCAACTGGCGAAGAAGCACAGAACATCGCTGATTCATCAATCTCTAAGAAGGCCACAGTTAATTGTGATTCATTGACTCTTAGAAGCATTCCATCAACTGATGGAGATGTTGTTTCAGCAATGAATCAAGGAAAGAAAGTACAAGTCCTTGAGGAACTTGATGGTTGGATTAAAGTTAGTTCGGATGGTAAGGAAGGATATTGTAGTGCAGAATATGTATCTGTTGCTGATGAAATCCCAACTGCTATGTCGAAGGAAGAACTTGCATCAACTGCTGGTGCTAGTGTAGTTTCTAATGCACTTCAATATGTTGGTGGCAGATATGTATGGGGTGGTGAGACCCTTGGTAAAGGTGTTGACTGCTCTGGATTTACTATGAAAATATTAGAGCAATATGGTGTATACCTTCCACACTCTGCTGATGCTCAGATGGATATGGGAACTAAGGTTAACAGCTTAGCGGAAGCACAACCTGGAGATCTTGTATTCTATGGAAGCGGTGGTTATGCTAATCATGTAGGTATCTATATGGGAGATGGTCAGTTAGTACATGCATCTTCTGCTAAGACAGGTATCAAGATTAGTGATGCGTCATATCGTACGCCAATTGGAATAAGACGTTATGTGTAAATTAATCTAAGTGCTCAAGACCTTTGCGCAGACATTTTTAGTCAAGCAAAGGTACTTGAGACTTAGATTTTTGTGCTTTACAAAGCATTATTTTTATGTTAGTATATTTTTTGGTGCGAAAAGCACATTTACCTATCTTCGGTATTTGGAAGACTCCAACCTTATACTGGAAATAGGCTATAAAGAATTAATGGAGGAAAGATAATGATTACAAAAGAGAAGAAGCAAAAGATTATTGATGAGTATGCTCTTACACCTGGAGATACAGGTTCTCCTGAAGTACAGGTAGCTGTTCTTACTGCTAGAATTGAAGAGCTTACAGAACATCTTAAGGACCATCCAAAGGATCACCATTCAAGACGTGGTCTTCTTAAAATGGTTGGTAAGAGACGTAATCTACTTGGTTATCTTAAGGAAAAGGATATCGAAAGATATCGTTCTTTAATTGACCGCTTAGGTTTAAGAAAGTAATAAGATAATTAGAGCGGTTTATTCCGCTCTTTTTTTCGTGAGGAGGATTGCGAGACCACTAAAAAGCACTCTTTTTATAAGAATTCTTTTTAGTAGTTTCGACTCCTTGCGAATATATATACAAACAAGGAGGAATACTTAAATGAAAACTTACACAATGGAACTTGCCGGTAGAACACTTCGTGTTGATATCGACAGAGTAGCAAAGCAGGCTAATGGTGCTGCCTTTATTCAGTATGGAGATACAACAGTTCTTTCAACTGCTACAGCATCAGATAAGCCTAGAGAAGGGATTGATTTCTTCCCTTTGAGCGTAGAATTTGAGGAGAAACAATACTCAGTAGGTAAAATCCCTGGTGGATTTAATAAAAGAGAGGGTAAGGCTTCAGAGAATGCTGTTCTCACAGCTCGTGTTATTGACAGACCTATGAGACCATTATTCCCAAAGGATTATCGTAATGATGTAACACTTAACAACCTGGTACTTTCTGTTGATCCAGAATGCAGACCTGAACTTGTTGCAATGCTTGGTACTACAATTGCAACATCTATATCAGATATTCCTTTTGATGGACCTTGTGCTATGACACAGGTTGGTATGATTGATGGTGAATTTGTTATTAATCCATCTCAGGAACAGTGGGCTAATGGTGATCTTAAGCTTACAGTAGCATCTACTTCAGAGAAAGTAATTATGATTGAAGCTGGTGCTAATGAAATCCAGGATGATAAAATGATTGAGGCTATTTATAAGGCTCATGAAGTTAACCAGACAATTATTGAATTTATCAACAAGATGGTTGCAGAAGTTGGTAAAGCTAAGCATTCTTATACAAGCTGTGCTATTCCAGAAGAAATGTTTAATAAAATCAAGGAGATTGTACCTCCTGAAGAGATGGAAGAAGCAGTATTCACTGATGAGAAGCAGGTAAGAGAAGAGAATATTAAGAACATTACTGAGAAGCTTGAAGAAGCATTTGCAGATAACGAAGAGTGGCTTGATGTTCTTGGTGAAGCTATCTATCAATATCAGAAGAAGACTGTTCGTAAGATGATTCTAGTAGATCACAAACGTCCTGATGGCAGAAAGATTGACGAGATTCGTCCTCTTTCTGCAGAAGTAGACCTTATTCCAAGAGTACATGGTAGTGCTATGTTTACTCGTGGACAAACACAGATTTGCGATATTGTTACACTTGCACCATTATCTGAAGTTCAGAGAATTGATGGTCTTGATGAAAATGTTGTTGAGAAGAGATATATGCATCATTATAACTTCCCTTCATATTCAGTTGGTGAGACTAAGCCAAGTCGTGGACCAGGAAGACGTGAGATTGGACATGGAGCATTAGCTGAGAGAGCCCTTATTCCTGTTCTTCCATCAACAGAAGAGTTCCCATATGCTATTCGTGCCGTATCAGAGACATTTGAATCAAATGGTTCTACATCAATGGCTTCAACATGTGCATCTTGCATGTCACTTATGGCTGCTGGTGTGCCTATTAAGAGGATGGTTGCTGGTATTTCTTGTGGTCTTGTAACTGGTGAATCAGATGATGATTATCTTGTACTTACAGATATTCAGGGTCTGGAAGACTTCTTTGGTGATATGGACTTTAAGGTTACTGGTACAAAGGATGGTATTACAGCTATTCAGATGGATATTAAGATTCATGGACTTACTCGTCCTATCGTTGAAGAAGCAATTAGAAGAACGAGAGAAGCCAGATTCTTCATTATGGATACATGTATGAGCAAGGCTATTTCTGAGCCTAGAGCTAGTGTTAACGAATATGCTCCTAAGATTATTCAGATTACAATTGATCCTGAAAAGATTGGTGATGTTGTAGGACAGCGTGGTAAGACAATTAACGAGATTATCGAACGTACTGGTGTGAAGATTGATATTACTGACGAAGGAAATGTATCAATCTGTGGAACTGACCAGGCTAAGATGGATGAAGCAAAGAAGATGATTGAGACAATTACAACTGATTTCGAAGAAGGACAACTTTTCGAAGGTAAGGTTGTATCAATTAAGGACTTTGGAGCATTCATTGAATTTGCACCAGGTAAAGAAGGAATGGTACATATCTCTAAGATTGCAAAAGAAAGAATTAATCGTGTAGAAGATGTTCTTACACTTGGCGACCATGTTAAAGTTAAATGCTTAGGCAAAGATAAGATGGGTAGAATTAGCTTTAGCATGAAGGATGCTGAATAAATTATCTAATTATCTCGCGGGGCGAGAAAATATACACACCGCTAAGATAATATATTAGCGGTGTGTTTTTATGTGTAAAAACGAAAAAATACTATATATTTAATAAAAAATTACACCAAACCACTAAATGTTGTATTTTTCTCTTGAAATAACACTATAATTTGTTATAATTATCAAGGTGGATTTTTAGGAGAATAAATTATGGATTTGAATTTTAAACTACAACAATTTGAAGGACCTCTTGACTTACTACTTCATCTTATTGATAAGAATAAGATGGATATATTCGATATTCCTATTGTTGAGATAACTGCTCAATATATGGAATACATAAGAGCTATGAAGGAAGCAAACTTAGACGTTATGAGTGAATTCCTTGTTATGGCAGCAACTCTTCTTAAGATTAAATCTAAGATGCTTCTTCCAATAGAAGAGACTGAGGATGAAGAAGAAGAGGATCCTAGAGCTGAACTAGTGAAGCAGCTTCTTGAATATAAGATGTATAAATATATTTCTTATGAGCTTAGAGACAGACAGGTTGATGCTAACAATGTATATTTTAAGGTTCCTACTATACCTGATGAAGTGTCTAAGTATGAACAACCCGTTGATTTGGAAGAATTAATGTCTGATATAACATTATCTAAGCTTAATGCAATTTTTAATTCCGTAATTAAGAGGCAGGAGAATAGAGTAGATCCAGTAAGATCTAAGTTTGGTAAGATTGAGAAAGAAGAAGTTTCTCTTGATGATAAGATGAATTATATGCTAGAATTTGCTAGAAACAATCGTAATTTCAGTTTCAGACAACTTCTGGAAGGCCAGCGTAGCAAAATGGATACAATAGTAACATTTCTTGTTATCCTAGAGATGATGAAGGCTGGACAAATATATATTGTTCAAGAGAATACATTTGATGATATTAAGATTGAATCTAAGATGGTAGCATAGGAGATAAGACTAAATGGATAAGAATGAGATGGAATCTGTTATAGAGGGAATATTATTTACTATGGGCGATTCCGTTGAGCCTGGTAGAATAGCTAAAGCTCTTGAAGTAGATAAATCAGAAGTAATAAAATGTCTTGATTCTATGATGAAGCGCTATGAAGAAGAGAATAGAGGCATAAGACTAATGAAATTAGATGATTCATATCAGATGTGTACATCTCCTGATATATATGAATATCTAATTAGAATTGCAAAACAACCTAAGAAATACGTTTTGACAGAAGTACTCCTTGAGACTTTGTCTATAATTGCATATAAGCAACCTGTTACAAAGTCAGAAATAGAGAAGATAAGAGGAGTATCATGTGGACACGCTGTCAATAAACTAGTTGAATATAACCTTGTAACAGAACTGGGAAGGCTTGATGCCCCTGGTAGACCAATGCTTTTTGGTACAACAGAGGATTTTCTTCGTTCATTTGGTGTGTCTTCTATTGAAGAATTACCGGAACTTAATCCTGTTCAGATTGAAGAATTTAAGCAGGAAGCTGAAGAAGAGGCGAAGGTTGCGCTTAATATATAAAGACCTGCAATTAGGAGGAAATATATGGATAACAAAGCTAGAAATATAATAGAGAACTTGTTAGATGAGCATAGTTTTGTGGAATTTGGAAAGTTAATTACTGCAAAAAATACTGATTTTAATGGTAAAGAGCCTAAAAAGGAATCAGATGGAGTAATAACAGGTCATGGTCTTATTAATGACAGACTTGTATTTGTATATTCTCAAGACATTGATGTTCTTGGTGGCTCTATTGGAGAAATGCACGCCAAGAAAATTGCTGATTTATACAAGATGGCGCTTAAAGTGGGCGCCCCTGTTATTGGTTTTATTAATTCTAATGGTGTACGTTTATACGAGTCAATGGATGCAATTGAAGCAATTGGCGGTATTATTAATCAGGCATCTATTGCATCTGGTGTAATTCCTCAAATCCTTGGAATTGTTGGCAATTGTGGTGGTTGCCTAAGTGTTCTTGCATCTATGAATGATTATGTTGTTATGTTAGAAGATGCTAAGATGTATATTAATTCCCCTGATACAATTTCTGGTAATTATACTGACAAGGTTGATTCGTCATCTTCAGAATTTCAATTTGATAATGGCAACGTTGATGTTATTGCAAATGAAGATACTATGCCAATTCTTATTAGAAATTATATTGATATTGTTCCTAATAACAATACTGATTCTAATTTCGATGATGTTAGCGAAGATGATCTCAACAGAGGTATTTCTTATAATGGAATTGATGATGTTAAGGGATTTATAGAAGAAATAGCAGATGATAACATATTTGTGGAGACAAAATGTGGTATAACCAATGTTGTCTGTGGTTTTATTAAGCTTGCAGGTCAGACTATTGGTGTTGCTGCTAATTCAGAAGAAGATGGCAAATCATATCTTAATCTTAGCGGAACATACAAACTTACTGATTTTGTAAATTATTGTGATGCTTTTTCTATCCCTGTACTTACAATAACGAGTATAGACGGATTCTATGCTGATTTTGAAACTGAGATTTCTATGGGAAATGCTTTATCAAAACTTGCATTTGCATTTACAAGTGCAACTGTTCCTAAGATTAATCTAATAGTTGGTAAAGTTATGGGAAGTGGCTATATCTTTATGAATTCTAAAGCCCTTGGTGCAGATATGGTATATGCATATCCTGATGCTAAGATGGCTATTATGGATGAGACAATAGCTGCAAAGATTCTTTGCAACGAAGGCGATGATGTGTCTGAAATTGCCAGAACTTATGAAGAGACTAATACGGGAATTGAAAACGGCGCAAAGCGTGGCTATATTGATAGAATAATAGAGCCTGTTGATACTAGAAAATACCTTATTGACGGTTTTGAAATATTATATTCTAAGAATAGTTATTATGACATTAAGAAACATAATGCCAAATAGAAAGGACGCATATGAAGAAGATAGTTAGAACTATATGCCTTATGTCTTTGTGCGCTATGGTTTTTCTTCTGTGTGCTTGTGGTGCCAGTAAGGATAATGAAATCCTTGATAGAAAGACACAGACAGTCGAACAGGAGATGAGAGCCTTTACGAAAGAGTTGGACAAATACAGAGGCCTTAGTGATGCACAGATTCAGGAATATATTAATACAATAGAATCATATAAGAAGAATAATCAGCTTACCGAAGAAAAAGCCAAGATGAATGAAGACATAATCAAACAATGGCATGAGATTGAAGGTCAGATTGGTACATTCAAAGAATATGGAGAATTTGAATTTGATTCTGCTGGTAAGACTTATACAGCAACTCTTAATCTAAAGTATGAGAATAGAGATGTTCGTCTAATATATGTTATCTCTAAGAAGGATTTCGAGATAACAGGTGCCAATGTGGAAATTGTATACACTCTTGGCGAGAAAATGTCTAAGGCTGGTCTTAATACTTTGACTGGTATCGTAATAGTGTTCTTAATGCTTGTTCTTATGTGTATTATTATTTATGCATTTAACATAATTAATTATTTACAGGCAAAATACAAGAAAAAGAAAGAAGGAACCAAGATTGAGATTACTACTACATTAGATGGTGATGATGCAGTAATAGAAGAAACTAAAGTTGATGACAAAGAATTAATTGCTGTTATTGCGGCGGCTATAGCTGCTTCTACTAATCAATCAACTGATGATTTCGTTGTTAGAAGTATCAGAAGAAAAGTATAGATATAGAACAATCATAAGTCGGAGGAATAATATATGAAGAATTATACAATAACTGTTAATGGAACAGCATATGATGTAACTGTTGAAGAAAAAGGTGGAAGTGCATCTGGCAAGCCTTCACCTAAGAAGACAGAAGAGAAAAAAGCGTCTAAGCCACTTGGTACTGAAGGCTCAATTAAGATTGAGGCCGGTGCCGCAGGTAAGGTATTCAAACTTGAGAAGCATATAGGCGATTCTGTTAAAGCAGGTGAAACTGTAATGATCTTAGAAGTTATGAAG
The DNA here is from genome assembly GCA_015057165.1 of Lachnospiraceae bacterium. Classification (GTDB taxonomy): domain Bacteria; phylum Bacillota; class Clostridia; order Lachnospirales; family Lachnospiraceae; genus RUG191. The sequence goes on from SVEY01000001.1 coordinate 107,766, forward strand.
ATGGAAACACCTGTTGTTGCACCACAGGATGGTATTATTGCAACGATTGATGTTCAGGAGGGACAATCAATTGAGGCAAATGCGCTTCTTGCAACTATGAATGAGTAATACCTTTTAGGGAGGAATTATTAATGTCAGATATATTAGAGACAGTATCCAATCTGATTCATCAGACGGCGTTTTTTAATCTAACAGTTGGTAATTTTATAATGATTCTGGTTGCATGTGTGTTCTTATATCTTGCGATTAGACGTGGATATGAACCATTGCTTCTTGTACCAATTGCTTTTGGTATGTTACTTGTTAATATTTATCCAGATATTATTGCAGCCCCTGCTGAGACAAGTAATGGCGTCGGTGGATTATTATATTATTTCTATGCATTAGATGAATGGTCAATACTACCTTCTCTTATTTTCCTTGGAGTAGGAGCCATGACTGATTTTGGACCACTAATTGCTAATCCTATAAGTTTTCTACTTGGTGCCGCTGCACAAATCGGTATTTTTATGGCATATCTTTTGGCTATTTTATTAGGTTTTTCTGATGAAGCAGCTGCCGCTGTATCAATAATCGGTGGAGCTGATGGACCAACATCCATATTCCTTGCGGGAAAATTGGGACAAAGTGCCCTTATGGGACCAATTGCAGTTGCGGCATATTCATATATGTCACTTGTTCCAATTATTCAGCCACCTATTATGAAGCTATTTACAACTAAGGAAGAACGTGCGATTCATATGGACCAGCTTCGTGATGTTTCTAAATTGGAGAGAATACTATTTCCAATTATAGTTACCATTGTGGTATGTCTTATTCTTCCAACAACAGCTCCCTTAGTTGGTATGCTTATGCTAGGTAATCTGTTTAGGGAAAGTGGTGTGGTTCGCCAACTTACAGATACGGCAAGTAATGCTATGATGTATATTGTTGTTATTTTACTTGGTACATCAGTAGGTGCTTCAACAAGTGCTGAAGCATTCCTTAATATATCTACAATTAAGATTGTTGTTCTTGGTCTTGTTGCATTCGTATTTGGTACTACCGGAGGCGTACTGCTTGGAAAGTTGTTATGTAAGATATCTAAGGGTAAGATTAATCCGCTTATTGGTTCAGCAGGTGTATCTGCAGTGCCTATGGCAGCGCGTGTATCTCAGAAAGTTGGTGCAGAAGAAGATCCGACTAATTTCCTTCTTATGCATGCAATGGGACCTAACGTTGCTGGTGTAATTGGAACTGCCGTTGCTGCCGGTGTATTTATGGCCATTTTCGGCGTTTAATATGACTTAAGGAGGACAATATGAAACCTTTAAAAATAACTGAAACAATTCTTCGTGATGCTCACCAATCCCTTATTGCAACAAGAATGCCTACTGAAGAGATGCTTCCTATTGTTGATAAGATGGATAAAGTTGGATATCATGCAGTAGAATGCTGGGGTGGAGCTACATTTGATGCATCCCTAAGATTCCTTAAGGAAGATCCATGGGATAGATTACGTAAGCTTCGCGATGGATTTAAGAATACCAAGCTTCAGATGCTATTTCGTGGTCAGAATATCCTGGGTTATAAGCCATATGCTGACGATGTTGTAGAATATTTTGTCCAGAAATCAATTGCTAATGGTATTGATATTATTAGAATATTTGACTGCCTTAATGATGTTAGAAATCTCCAGACAGCAGTAGATGCATGTAATAAAGAGAAAGGTCATGCGCAGGTTGCATTGTCTTATACTCTTGGAGATGCATATACACTTGATTATTGGATGGATATGGCAAAGCGCATAGAGGATATGGGCGCAGATTCTTTGTGTATTAAAGATATGGCAGGTCTTCTTGTGCCTAAGAAAGCAGAAGAACTTATTAAGGCTCTTAAGTCTGCTACAGATATTCCTATTGATTTACATACTCATTATACATCTGGTGTAGCGTCTATGACCTATATGAAGGCAGTAGAGGCAGGATGTGACATTATAGATACAGCCATGAGCCCTTTTGCTCTTGGTACATCGCAGCCGGCAACAGAAGTTATGGTTGAAGCATTTAAGGGTACTGAGTTTGATACGGGTCTTGATCAGGACAAATTAGCAGAGATTGCTGATTATTTTAGGCCTTATAGAGAGCAGTGTCTCAAAGATGGGCTTCTTAACCCTAAGGTTCTAGGCGTTAATATTAATACACTTAGATATCAGGTCCCTGGTGGTATGTTATCTAATCTTCTTAGCCAGCTTACAGAACAGGGCAAAGAGGATAAATTCGAAGAAGTGCTTGCTGAAGTTCCTAGAGTACGTAAAGACCTTGGCGAGCCACCACTTGTAACTCCTTCTTCACAGATTGTAGGAACACAGGCGGTTTTTAATGTACTAATGGGAGAGAGATATAAGGTTGCAACTAAAGAGACCAAGGATATACTTCTTGGTAATTACGGACAGACTGTTAAACCATTCAATCCGGATGTTGTAGATAAGGTTCTTGGTGAGGACAAGAAGAATGCCATTACTTGCAGACCGGCTGACCTCTTAGAACCACAGCTTGACAAAATCGAAGAAGAGATGAAAGAGTATAAGTGGCAGGATGAAGATGTATTAAGTTATGCATTGTTCCCTCAGGTTGCTCTTGATTTCTTCAAGTACAGAGAAGCACAACGTGATAAGGTGGATTTGTCAATCGCTGACACAAAGAATAATGCTTATCCTGTATAAAAGAATGTTTATAGGTGACAGGGGGATGGTCCTTTTGTCAACCCCGAATTATTAAGGAGAAAGGTGTTTATGAAGAAAAAAGTATTGGCACTTATAATGGTGATGGTTTTGGCAATATCACTTGGTGCATGTAGCTGTAGTAGCAGTAGCAGCTCAAGCAGCGAATCCGTCAAGGCATTTGCACAGCTTGACAAGGCAGCATGGAAATATAATTCCGATGATGATGTGTATTATCAGATTGGACTTACTTATTGTGAGAAGGCGGTAGATACTGACTATGAGACACTTGCGATATTTGTGCCGGGTGGCTATATGAATGCTACCGATAATGGTAATGGTACATTTACATGCGAGATTAATTCGGATAATAAGGTGGGCAACTATACGGCAGGTAATGCACCAATTGTGATGCCCATTAATACTCCGGGATATTCTGCAATGGAGGCGCTTACATCATATTCTAGCTATACGGACTATACGAAGGAAGGTCTGGTATATGTGCATGCAGGATGCAGAGGAAGAGATGCAGGAGCGCCGGCAGGAGTTACAGATCTTAAGGCAGCTGTAAGATTCCTTAGATACATAGATGCTAATATGCCGGGAAGCTGTGATAATATATTCACATTTGGTATGAGCGGAGGAGGAGCACAATCCGCACTTATGGGAGCAACGGGAGACAGCTCCTTGTATGAGCCTTACCTTACGGCTATCGGTGCTGTGTCAGGTGTTAGTGATGCAGTAGCAGGTTCTATGTGCTGGTGTCCTATAACTAATCTCGATACAGCTGACGAGGCGTATGAGTGGATGATGGCTTCCACAAGAAGCGGTCTGAGCGAAGAAGAGCAGACTATATCCAACGAGCTGGCGAAATCCTTTGCCACATATATCAATAAGGCTGGTATTAAGGGTGATAACGGCGGGGTGCTAACACTTTCCGAATCAAGTGACGGCATATATCAGGCAGGTACATATTATGACTATATGAAGACAGTTATCGAAGGCTCACTTAATAATTTCTTAAGTGATACTACATTTCCATATGATGCTTCTTCAAGCAGTAGCAAAGGAAACGGAGGCGGCAACAGAGGAGGCGGTGCACCAAGTGGTGAAGCACCAAGCGGAGAAGGCCCGTCGGACAAGTCGAAGTCTTCGGATACAAGCAGTGCCGAAGCTAACGACAATATAACACGTAACAACACATCAAGCTCTCTGTCGCTTTCAGGCACCTACAATACACCGCAGGAATACATTGATGCTCTTAATGCTAATGGCACATGGGTTACATACGATGCTTCAACCAACAAGGCTACTATAAGTGACATTAAGAGCTTTGTAGGAGCGTTTAAGTCTGCATCTAAGAACTTAGGAGCATTTGACCAGTTAGATGCTTCTCAGGGAGAGAATACATTATTCGGATATGGTGACGGCAGTGGTGCACACTTTGACAAATATCTTGCAGAGATTCTGACTAATATGGGAAGCCAATATGCTTCAAGCTATAACAGTGATCTTGCCAAGAAAGACAGCGTAGGCAATACAGTAGATGTAAGAGTCAATATGTACAATCCTATGTATTATCTTCTTGAAAGCGAGCAGGGGCATAATACAAGTAAGGTGGCAAAATACTGGAGAATCAGAACAGGTATAGCGCAGTCTGATTGTGCTCTGTCTACGGAGATGAACTTATCACTGGCTCTTAAGAATTATACAGGAGTTGAAAATGTTGATTTCGAGACTGTCTGGGGTCAAGGTCATACAGAGGCAGAGAGAACAGGTTCTTCGACTGACAATTTCATTAAATGGGTTAATACTTGTATGACAAGATGACATTCGGACGGTTCCAATGTCATTAAGTTAAGCGCTTGACAGACATCAAAATAAGACAGTCCCAGATTTTACTCAACAAAAGGGGAAAAATAGCGCCACGATATGTGACGCTATTTTGTTTTTTTAGAATTTATTGATAAAATAGAAATGCCCTATAGTCCGACATTGAGATTGAAGGAATAATAACTATGCGAATTAAGAGACTGTTATTCTCAATTATAATATGTATTTTTGTTGTGGCACTTTGCTCTTGCAGCAAAGCGCCCTCTTCCGCTACACTTCTTATCTATATGTGTGGCTCAGATTTAGAATCCAAGACAGGGATTGCAAGCGAGAATATTAATGAACTTTTGTCTGCGAATATTCCGGATAATGTGAATGTCATAATTGAGACAGGTGGTTCAACTAAGTGGCAAAGCAACAATATTCCATCTGATAAGATAATGCGATACGTTGTTAAAGACCACAGATTACAGGAGATAGCAAGTCTTGATGATGCATGTATGGGTTCTGCAGATACTCTGCAATCCTTCGTCGAGTTTGGGACAACCGCGTACCCCTCCGATAATACAATGCTTCTGCTTTGGGATCATGGTGGAGGAACAGTTAAGGGGGGCATGCTTTGATGAACGATATAATAATGATACGCTGACTGTTCCAGAGCTGAAGGAAGCACTTGAAGGTGGCCTCCAAGGTAAGAGGCTATCAGTCGTTGGTTTTGATGCCTGTCTTATGGCGGATTATGAGGTGGCTAAGGCTTTATCTGATTATGCTGATATGCTTATCGCCTCACAGAATTATGAAGTTGGCTTGGGATGGGATTACAGCACAATTACAAGGTCTTTATCAAAGAAGACAGGTGCGGATTTGGCTAAGGATATATGTGATGACTATATGGATAAATGTGTTGAGGTAAGTAAGGATGGTGCCGCAACGCTTTCTGCAATCGATCTTACGAATTTCCCAGAGATTACGAAAGCTTTTGATGATATGATGGCTGGAATTAATAATGAGATGGAAGGCATCAAAGCCAGATTGGCACTTAGAATAGCAACCAAGAATGCTGCATCCTTTGGTGCTAATTCAACCGGGCACATGGATAATTTTGTAGACTTGGCAGGAGCTGCGAGTATTCTTGCAGATCATAATATGTATAAGTCCAATGAACAGGAAATATACACCAGCAAGGCAAAAACAGTTGATAGTCTCATAAGCGATGCTATAATCTATAAGGTAAATGGTGACTTTAAGGCTAACGCTACCGGTCTGTCCGTATATTATCCCAGTCATTATTATATGGATGAGATAAGGGAGTATCTTAAGATTTGCCCAAGTGAAGCATATAGGCAGCTCATTATGGGAATATTTAATGATATACCACAGACTACAATCAGTTATCAAAATCGGGGTTATATAGGTGATGACGGTAAGTTTCATGTCACGCTAACGCCTGAGAGTAGTCGTTATCTTCTTAATGTAACATATACAGTATATGAGCAAAATGAAGATGGCTCACTCGGTAATCCAATAATAAGTAAGTATGTAGAAAATGAGGATTCAGATTGGGAGAATCTTGATTTTGCAGTGAATTTCGATGGGAAATGTTTTGAGTTAGAGAAGAATCCAATTATGGCTACACAAGTAGATGTCTCTGCTAATAATGAAATATATATGAGCAAAGTAATAAGAAACGGAGTCCCGGAGACATTTAGATTTGTCGTATTGAAGGGTATATTGGGTAAGCAGGTTAGGCAGGTTGGTGTAGTATTGTTCAATGATGAAGCGGGAACAGCAAGTAGAGATGTGTTACCATTAAAGCCCGGAGATAAGATAGAAGTAGATGGTAATACTTTTACCATTGATATTAAAGGTCTGACCCTTAAGAAAAGTGATATACGCTCATCTAAGTATGCGGTTCAAGTAGTAGCTTACGATATGTTTGGAAATGAATTTAAGTCAGATGTGTCTATTTTTGATAATGAATAATATTCAATGAATATATAAGGGAGGGAAGAAAGATGGCCTTAAAAAAAGCAGTAAAATCTTGAATTAACTGATAAAGCCGAGGCAACAGTTAAGAATGTACTTGATGTTGAAAATCAGCTTCCGGCGATTGTAGCTCGTGACGGAGAAGAACCAAGCCCTGAGCTTAGATATATGCAGGAGGTTAATGAGAAGAACAAGAGGTGGCGTAATTACAATGCTGCTGCGGAATATGTAGATTCTACGGCTAACCAGATTAATCCCACATTTGGTAAGGTTGCAGGTGTGGGCAAAGATGTATTTGATGTAGTAAGAGCTTATTATACAGGTGACCTTGGAGCGGCAATATCCGGAGTTAGCGGAGTCTTGAGTATGTTTGGTATATTCAGTGGCAGTCCCGGAGTATCTAACGAACAGGTCTTAATGGAAGTGCAGAAAGTATACAGCGCATTGCAGGATGTAGCTCTGGATGTGAAGGATATACAGGGACTGCTCTCAGTAATGAGTAATCAATTGGATGAAACCACAATGCAGGCATATCGAAACGGTCTGCAACCATTTGATAACGCGATGATAGCACTTGATACTGATGCCGAGATTATTAACAATATGTTCATAACAGGGGCTGAATTATTACAGCAGCAGGGAGTTAATGCCCCTGCAGAGAATGCTACAGATGCTGAGAAGCATGATTATATAGGCAAACTAATAGCGACTATTGAAGAGAATGAGAAAACCAATCCTGACCTTAAGAATTTTGACAGTATAATGAACGATCTTATCAACAATTATACGCTTGTAGCAGGAGAGCTGGGGAAAACCAATGAATTTAGTCCACTTAACGCTTATGACTCTTATTGGAATATGTATTTTAACTGGGAAAGTCAGGGATACGCGCTGCGTTATGCTTACAGAGTAAATGCTACTTTCCAGTTAAAGCGTGCTTATGCGACTATAGCAATGTATTATAATATTGGAACAGGCAATACTGCAATGACCTATCAGAAGTACGGTCAACTCCTATGTAATGCACTTACACAGATAGAGCAAAACGGACCGGGAATCAGTCCGCAGCAAGTAGCAAGTGCACACGAAGAAGTGCCATTTAAGAGTTGGGAAATATCAGAGCCTCGCTACAAATTAAACATACCCGGCGGTCTATACACATCAACATTTGATAAACGACTGGACGCAGTATGGGAAGTAAGTGGTCATGTCATAAATGATGATGTAAAAAATATGGCTTCTAAGATGCCAAAGGAACTATTTGCAAAGTATGCTGAAAAACTTCATGGAAAATCCCTTGAAAATGAATTGAGACTGGCAGGTCTTTGGGATCAAAGAATGACTGAACATGGATGGCAACATAGAGGATTTGGTGCTAATATACTTCAAAAAGACAAAAGAGTACGCGTAGATTTGATTGCTTTTAATGGTGAATATTTGGAGGCTTGGGCTATAGAAAGCCCTAGGGGTCAAGAAGGAATTGCACCACCTATTTCTGTAACAAAACGTGGTAATGACTGGGTTGAATATACAACAACATATATGTTCCACTTACAATAATTGGTACATACAGTTAGCTCGCTTCATAAGAAGCGAGCTTTTTCTTTTTATCTTAGTTGTGTAATCTCCGTTGAAGTTATTCTGCATATTGCCGTCCCCCTGTCACTCGTATAAAAAGACGATTGTATGACGTTTCGAAAGTTCTTAATGCAATATTCTATTGATTTTTGTAATGACATTATTTACTATATATGAGTAGGTATGGTTTGTATATATAGTGTCATCATAAGAATAGTAATGAATAAAGTAATAATAATAGGTGGTGGCGCGGCAGGCCTTATGTCTGCCGTCGCTGCCATTTCTAATAACTCAGAAGTTACAATATATGAGGGTAATGAGAAGCTTGGTAAGAAGATATATATTACAGGTAAGGGTAGATGTAATCTTACCAACGCTTGTGATATAAGCGAGTATTTTGATAATATCGTATCAAATGATAAGTTTTTGTATTCAGCGCTTTATAGTTTTACCAATGATGATGTGATTAAGTTTTTTGAAGATAATGGTTGTCCCATCAAGATAGAACGAGGTAACAGGGCGTTTCCTGTAAGTGACAAGTCATCTGATATTATTAAGACATTAGAAAAATATCTTAGAAGAAATGGTGTTAATATTGTACTTAATACCAGAGTTGAATCTGTTATTACTAAGTCAGAAAAAGTAAGCGGTGTGAAGTTAGATACAGGAAATGTTGATAGATGTGACAGGCTGATAATCGCTACTGGTGGTAAATCTTATCAGGCTACCGGTTCAACAGGTGATGGATATAAATTTGCCAAGGAGCTTGGAATCAATGTAACTTCCCTTAGACCGTCCTTAGTTCCGCTTGAAGCTAAGGAAGATTATATAAGAAGGCTGCAAGGATTATCTCTTAGAAATGTTGAACTGACCATTTATAATAATAAAAAGACTGTATACAAAGATTTTGGCGAGATGCTTTTTACTCATTTCGGAGTAAGCGGCCCCCTTGTATTAAGTGCCGGAAGTAGGATAGGCAAGTTGTTAGAAGATGGAAGTAATCTTAACGCTGCTATTGACTTAAAGCCGGCTTTAAGTTATAAGAAATTAGAAGATAGAATTATAAGAGAGATTGATGCTAATAAGAATAAGGAGATTAAGTATATTCTTAGTAACTTACTTCCCGCTAAGATGGTTGATGTGTTTATTGATTTATTAAATATTAATAAGCATCTTAAGCTCAATGAATTTACTAAGAGTAGCAGAACGGATTTGATTAATCTGCTTAAGTCGTTCCCATTTACAATAACAGGCCTTAGGGGCTTTAATGAAGCAATAATTACCCAGGGAGGCATTGATGTGAGTGAGATTAATCCCTCTACTATGGAATCGAAGAAGATTAAAGGATTATACTTTGCAGGTGAAGTAATAGATATTGATGCCCTTACAGGGGGATATAATCTGCAATTGGCATTTTCCACAGGACATCTTGCAGGGGAAAGTGCCAGTATATAAGACTATTAACAAACTAACGGAGGAAAAGTTATGAGTATGAATATTGCTATAGACGGACCGGCAGGAGCTGGAAAATCAACGATTGCGAAAAAAGTTGCAAAGGAAATGGGATTCATATATGTAGATACAGGAGCTATGTATAGAAGTCTTGCACTATATTTTATAAGGCAGGGTATTGATAAGGATGATGAGACAAAGATCAGTGAAGCTGTAAAGGATTGTAATGTAACTATTGACTATGTTAATGGTGAACAACAGGTTATTCTTAATGGTGAAAATGTTACTGGTTTAATTAGAACTGAAGAAGTAGGAAATATGGCTTCTGCATCTAGTGTTTTTAAAGATGTTAGAACTAAGCTTGTAAGCCTTCAACAAGACCTTGCAAAGTCTAAAGATGTTATTATGGATGGAAGAGATATAGGCACTTGTGTACTCCCAGAGGCGCAGGTAAAAGTGTTTCTTACAGCATCTGTTGATGAAAGAGCATCGAGAAGATATAAAGAACTTGTAGAGAAGGGTGAAAATCCTGATCTGGATAAAATAAAAAAAGATATTGAAGAGAGAGATTATAGAGATTCCCATAGAGAGAATTCTCCATTAAGACAGGCTGAAGATGCAGTTCTTGTGGATTCTTCTAATATGACAATAGAAGAAGTTGTTAATGCTATTACTAAACTATGCAAAGATAAAATGTAATTAGAGGTATGATGTATTGAAGGTTAAAGTTGCTAAATCAGCAGGATTTTGCTTCGGTGTAAAACGTGCTGTTGATATTGTAAAAGATGAAATTGCAAAAAATCCCAATAAGCCCATTTATACATATGGTCCAATAATTCACAACGAAGAAGTTGTAGAAGATTTTAAGAGGCAAGGGGTATATCCAATTGAAGAAGGAAAAGATATATCTTGTTATGAACCTGGAATTGTTATAATAAGGTCTCATGGAGTTGCTAGAAATGTTCAGAAAATGCTAGAAGATGCTGGCTTTGAAGTAGTTGACGCTTCTTGTCCTTTCGTTAAGAAAATCCATAGAATTGTGGAAGAGAAATCTAAAGAAGGATATTATATAATAATAATCGGTAATCCTACACATCCAGAGGTGGAAGGTATTGTTGGTTGGTCAGAGACTGAAGACGTTAAGGTCATTTCTAATATTGAACAAGCTAGAGATTTTGAGTACCATGGCCACAAGAAAATATGTATTGTGAGTCAGACAACTTTTAACTATAAGAAATTTCAAGAATTTGTTGAAATCATAGAGCAAAAAGGTTATGATATAATTGCTGTGAATACAATATGCAATGCAACTTTTGAACGTCAGAAAGAAGCCAAAGAGCTTTCGGCGTCTGTTGATATGATGTTGGTTATTGGCGGTAAGACTAGTTCTAATACACAGAAATTGTATGAAATATGTTGTAAAGAGTGTGACAAGACTTACTTTATTCAGACAAAAGAGGATTTAGATTTGTCGATTATGCAATCCATTAATTATGTCGGTATTACAGCAGGGGCTTCAACCCCAAATAATATAATTGAGGAGGTTCAAAAACAATGTCAGAAATGAGTTTTGAACAAATGTTAAACGATTCTTTTAAAACAATAAAAAATGGAGATGTAGTCGAGGGAACTGTTATTAGTGTTAAACCTGATGAAATTGTTCTTAATATCGGATATAAATCTGATGGAATAATTACACGTCGTGAGTATACTAATGATGACAATCTAGATCTTACAACAGTCGTTAAAGAAGGTGATCCATTAGAAGCTATTGTTACTAAAGTAAATGATGGTGAAGGTCAGGTTAATTTGTCTTATAAGAGACTTGCTCAGGTTAAAGGCAATGAGAAGCTTGAGAAAGCATATGAGAACCAGGAAGTAATTACAGCTGAAGTTACTCAGATTCTTAATGGTGGACTTGGTGTTCTTGTTGATGAGACAAGAGTATTCATTCCTGCAAGTCTTGTATCAGATACATTTGTTAGAGATCTTAATCAGTATAAAGGACAAGAGATTTCTTTTGTTATTACTGAATTTAATCCTCGTAAGAGAAGAATTATTGGTGACAGAAAGCAGCTTCTTGTTGCAGAGAAATCACAGAAGATGGAAGAATTATTATCAACTCTTAAGGTTGGTGATGTTATTGAAGGTAAAGTCAAGAATCTTACTGATTTTGGCGCATTTATTGACCTTGGTGGAGTTGACGGATTGCTTCATATCTCAGAAATATCTTGGACAAGAATTGAGAATCCTAAGAAGGTATTTAATGTAGGTGATGAAGTAAGAGTATTTGTAAAAGAGATTAATGGCAACAAGATTGCATTAAGTGCAAAATTCCCAGATGAAGATCCTTGGGCTAATATAGAGAAAGATTTCCCTGTTGGATCTGTAGTTAAGGGTAAAGTTGCTAGAATGACTGATTTTGGAGCTTTTGTTCAGATCGCTGAGAATGTTGATGCACTTCTTCATGTATCTCAGATCTCTAAAGATCATGTTGCAAAACCAGAAGATGTGCTTGAAATTGGTCAGGAAATAGAAGCAAAGATTACTGATTATAAAGAAGATGGACATAAGATTTCACTTAGTATGAAAGCATTAATTGAAGATGAAGAATCTGATGATGATGCAGATGTTGCTGATGTTGATATCGAGAAGGTTGCAAATGAATTAGAGAACGAAGCAGCTAACGAAGAAGAATAATAGGAATCTTGCTTATGGATAATTATGAAGATTTTAAAAAAGATGTATATAGCCTGACTAAGATTGATCTTAATGCATATAAAGAGAAGCAAATGAAACGTCGTATTGACAGTCTTATTTCAAAGCGTAGCGTTAGTAATTATAAAGATTACGTTAAACTTCTTAAAGATGATAAAGATGCATTTGAAGAATTTGTAGGCTTTCTTACCATTAATGTCTCTGAATTCTACAGAAATCCGGAACAGTGGGATTTATTTGTAGGTGAATTTGTCCCTGAGCTTATTAGTAAGTTTGGTAAAAGGCTTAAGATATGGAGTGCAGCTTGTTCCACAGGTGATGAACCATATTCATTAGTAATGGCTTTGTCTAAATACATTGACTTATCTCAGATTAAGATCATTGCAACAGATATTGATAAGCAGATTCTTGCTCAAGCTAAAGTTGGTCTTTATAGTGAGAAGAGTATTGCCAATGTTCCTGAAGAGTATAAGAAGAAATATTTTACTAAAGTAGGTCCATCTTATCAGATAGATGAGAAGATTAAGAAATGTGTTGAGTTTCGTCAACATAATCTGTTAAGAGATCAATACTTTGATGATTGTGATTTGATTGTATGTAGAAATGTTCTTATATACTTTACTGATGAAGCCAAGTTTGAAGTATATGGCAAATTTGCCAAATCTCTTAAGAAGAATGGAATCCTGTTTATTGGTAATACAGAGCAAATTATCGATTATGCAAAACTAGGATATAAGAGAAGATATTCATTCTATTATGAAAAAGATAAATAAGACTAAAATACCCGCCTAAGTAGGCGGATATTTTTTTGTTATAAAACAAGTCAGATTAATTTAATCTATATTTAATAATATGAATAATGTATTTGTGGAGATAAATAGCATCACACATCTTAGAAGAGATATTAATAAATGACTCTTTGGAAGTTAAATCTTCTTTATAAAGCTTTTCCTCTTCGAAGAGTGTGCTATCATATACTGGCAGGAATAATCCATCTGCCTCTACATAACAATTGCCTTTCTTTGCTGGCACAGCATTTTTTTTGTTATTATCATTTAAAAGTTGTTTGGGTATAATTATATCTTCATTTAATAAATACATATAATTTTTGTAGTCTTTTAAATAATATTTTAGTGTTCCACAAAAAGGCTTTAATATAATTTTGATTAAATTATTCTCGAATATGATATAATAAAATGTAGATTTAATAACAAATCTTTTTGGGATTCTGTAATCAGTCTTAATTGTGGCTGTAATTTCATTCTCATTATTTGTTATATTCTCGATAGAAGAGTTCTCAAAATTATCTGTTATATGAAGATATCGAAGAATTATTAGAAGATCTACCATTCCTTTAACATCTTCAAGGTTATGTGTTATGAGATTTTTGAGACATTCTTCGTCTTTGCATTTTTCGTATGATTTATACTGGCTAATTAATTCGCCGCCACTATAAATATCTTCTCTTTCTATTCCCAGAAAAGCTTCAAATGTTTTTTGCTTTAAATTACTTAGGCATAGTAGTTCTTTTAATTTTTTGCATTCTTTATAGATGTCTAAATGCTCATACTGCAGATAGTCGTAATCCATATTATAGTGAATCATTCTCTTTTTTATAAATGGGAAATCAAATGATATGCCATTAAATGTTATGAATCGCTTGATATCTTTAGAATAATTCATGAATTCATATAGAATGTCTTTTTCTTCAGTCCTTTTATCTGCAAATAGAAGAGTGATTTTCACCTTATCATTCTCTAACCTGGCAAGGCCAATCATATAAATGTGATTAAGATCTCTTGAAAATCCTGTTGTCTCAATATCTAATAAACATGTACTGTTATTTAGATATATTAGTTCCTCATTTGCCACTGTTTTGTCGTATATCTCGTTAATTATTCTCATATTTGATATTTTAACAAAAAAATCATCAAAATGTGTAAAAAATAATACAAAAAATGCAATAGTTATTTATTTAACGACTAATAAAGTGTTATAATAGATATTAACTGTGGAATATCCACAATTTTAATGAAAGAGAGGAAAACGAATTATGGGTATCATGACGTTTAAAGGTGGCGTCCATCCATATGATGGCAAGGAATTATCTAAGGCCAAGCCGGTTCGCAAATATCTCCCTAAAGGTGAATTAGTATATCCTTTATCGCAGCATATTGGTGCCCCGGCATCCCCAATTGTAAATGTGGGCGATATTGTTCTTCGTGGTCAAAAGATAGCTGAAGCAGGTGGTTTTGTATCATCTCCAATTTATTCATCTGTATCAGGTACTGTCAAAGCTATTGAGCCTAGAAGAGTTGCAATAGGTGATATGGTTAATTCAATTATTATTGAAAATGATGGCGCATACACTGAGACAGGTTTTGCCCCGTGTGAAGATTATACTTCATTATCTAACGAAGAGATAATCGGCAAAATTAAGGAAGCAGGTGTTGTAGGTATGGGAGGCGCTGGATTCCCAACCCATGTAAAGCTATCGCCAAAGAATCCAGATGATATTGATCATATTATTGCTAACTGCGCAGAATGTGAACCATATCTTACAGCTGATTACAGAAGGATGATGGAGAATCCTGAGAAACTAGTTGGTGGAATGAAGGTAGTACTTCAATTGTTCCCTGAAGCATTAGGTGTATTTGGAGTAGAGGATAATAAGCCTGACTGTATTGCAAAACTTAATAATCTTATTAAGGATGAAGAGAGAATGGTTGTTGTTCCTCTTAGAACAAAGTATCCACAAGGTGGTGAGCGTCAATTAATATATGCATGTACAAAACGTGCTATTAACGCTAAGATGCTTCCAGCTGATGCAGGATGTATTGTTGATAATGTTGAGACAATGGTTGCAATATATAATGCTGTAGTTGAAGGAAAGCCTGTTATGAATCGTATATTTACAGTTACAGGTGGTGCTGTTACAGAGCCTAGAAACTATGACATGTATATGGGTACATCTTTTGAAGAATTCTTAGAAGAGTCTGGTGGCTTTATGAAGGATTGTAAGAAGATGGTTGCCGGCGGTCCTATGATGGGATTTGCCATAAAAGATGCCAAGATTCCTACAACAAAGACAACATCAGCCCTTGTTTGTCTTGATGTGGATGAAGCATCTATGTATAAGACTTCTAATTGTATTAATTGTGGTAGATGTGTAGAAGCCTGCCCTGAGAATTTGATACCATCTAAGCTTGCTAAGTTTGCTGAGACTGGTAGAAAAGAAGAATATGAAAAGTGGTATGGCCTTGAATGTATTGAATGTGGTAGCTGTACATTTATGTGTCCGGCTAGAAAACATCTTGCTCAATCAATTAAGACTATGAAGAAGCAAATTCTAGCAGATAAGAGAAATAAGAAGTAAGGAGGTAATTATTTAAATGGATAAAATGTTTAATGTTTCATCATCTCCTCACGTAAGAGGAAGGATGGACACACAGAAAATAATGCTTTGTGTTCTTATTTCTTTATTACCAGCCACATTATTTGGTATATATAATTTTGGATATAAAGCATTAATCTTGATTCTTGTTACTATTGCAAGTTGTGTATTATCTGAATGGTTATTTAATCTTATTGTTAAGAAGGATAATACAATAACAGACTTAAGTGCAGTTGTAACTGGTTTATTATTAGCACTTAACCTGCCACATACATTGCCTTGGTGGCAAGCTGTAATTGGTGGCGTGTTTGCTATCGTTGTTGTTAAATGTTTATTTGGCGGTCTTGGTCAAAACTTTATGAATCCTGCCCTTGGTGCAAGAGTTTTTCTTGTGATTTCATTTGCAAGTCAAATGACTAGCTTTACATATGATGGAATTACAGAAGCTACACCTTTAGCATTACTTAAGGAAGGCGAAAGTGTTGAGCCACTTAAGATGCTTCTTGGTACTGAAGCAGGAACAATAGGTGAGACATCTGTTATTTGCTTGCTTATTGGAGCGATATTCTTAATTCTAATGGGTATAATTGATATAAGAATACCTGGTGCATATATTTTGACATTTGCATTATTTATCATGTTATTTGGAGGACATGGTTTTGATGTTACATTCTTAATTGAGCATTTATGTGGTGGTGGTTTAATCCTTGGTGCATTCTTCATGGCTACGGATTACGTAACAAGCCCGATTACGCCACTAGGTAAGATTATTTTTGGTATTTTACTTGGTATTCTTACTGGAATCTTCCGTATATTTGGTTCTTCTGCTGAAGGAGTATCATATGCAATTATTATTGGTAACCTTGTTGTTCCGCTAATTGAGAAGATTACAATTCCTAGAGCTTTTGGTATTACTAAAGTAAAGGAGGTAAAAGAAGATGAATAAAATCGTTAAAGATGCACTTGTTTTAACTCTTATTACTTTAATAGCCGGCTGTGCGCTTGGTGTCGTTTACGAAGTAACTAAAGAGCCAATAGCAGAAGCTAGTGAGAAAGCTAAGCAGGAAGCATATAAAGAAGTATTTGAGACAGCTGATTCATTTGTTGATTTAGAGAACTTTGATGCTGATAAAGCAAATGATATTATTAGCCAGAAGGGTTATACAGATGGTACAGTTACAACTTGTGAAGTTGTTAATTGTGTTAAAGCTGTAGATTCAAGTAATAATTTACTTGGTTATGTTGTTACAATGAAATCAAAAGCAGGTTACGGTGGTGATCTTGTGTTCTCTATGGGTATTACAAAAGATGGAGTTCTTAATGGATACTCTATAACAGAGATTAATGAAACCCCTGGACTTGGTATGAAAGCTCAAGATGATAAGTTCAAAGATCAGTTTAAAGGCATAAAAGCAACTACATTAGAAGTGTCAAAGACTGGTGGCGGAGATGAGAATACAATCCAGGCTATCTCTGGTGCCACAATCACTTCTAAAGCTATTACTTATGCTGTTGACGCAGGTCTTTTGTATGTATCTAGCTTATTACAAGGAGGTGCAGCATAATGGGTAAATTAGGAGAACGTTTATTTAATGGTTTAATTAAAGAAAACCCAACATTCATTCTTATGCTTGGTATGTGTCCTACACTTGCCGTTACAACTTCAGCTATGAATGGTGTGGGTATGGGACTATCTACAATGGTAGTTCTTGTTATGTCTAACTTATTTATTTCGGCACTTCGTAAGGTGATTCCTGATAAAGTTAGAATTCCTGCGTTCATTGTAATTGTTGCTTCTTTTGTAACAATAGTACAATTCTTGGTTCAGGGATTTTTACCTGATTTATATGAATCACTTGGAATTTATATTCCTCTTATTGTTGTTAACTGTATTATTCTTGGACGTGCAGAAAGTTATGCATCTAAGAATCCGGTTTTGCCATCTGTTTTTGATGGACTAGGTATGGGGCTTGGATTTACAGCAGGACTTACAATTATTGGTGCTGTAAGAGAGTTGATTGGTGCCGGAGCAATTTTTGGATATCAACTTCTTCCACTTGCTGATGAATCTACAGGTCAGGCTGGTTATACTCCAATATCAATATTCATTCTTGCGCCAGGTGCTTTCCTTGTATTAGGATTCTTGGTTGCTATTATGAATAAGATTAGAGATAACGCTGAGAAGAAAGGTGTTAAGATTGCACCTCCTCAAGGTTGTCTGGCTGGAGACTGTGCTTCATGTGCAAATAAGTGTGATTCGCCAAATGTTGAAAAAGTAGTTAAAGTTGAAGATAAAAAAGAAGAGAAATCTGAGGAATAGGAGGGGAGCACATAAATGAAAACATTAATTATTATATTAATTGCATCATCTATTGTTAATAACGTAGTGCTTAGCCAATTCTTAGGACTTTGTCCATTCCTTGGTGTTTCTAAGAAGACTGAGACTGCTGCAGGTATGGGTGGCGCTGTAATATTTGTTATTACAATTTCATCACTTGTTGCAAGCTTGATATACAAATTCATTCTTGTACCAACAGGTTTTGAATATTTACAAACAATAGTATTTATTTTGGTAATTGCTGCATTAGTTCAATTTGTTGAAATGTTCTTGAGAAAGAAAGTTCCAAGTCTATATAAATCACTTGGTGTATATCTTCCTCTTATTACAACAAACTGTGCTGTTCTTGGTGTAGCTCTCAAAAATGTTACAAATGAATACGATATTCTAGAGTCAGTTGTTAATGGTTTTGGTACAGCAGTTGGTTTTGCAATTGCAATTATAATTATGGCTGGCATTAGAGAAAAAATTGAATACAATGATATTCCTAAGCCATTTAGAGGCTCAGCACTTGTTCTTATTACTGCTGGTCTTATGGCAATGGCATTCTTTGGATTCTCAGGTGTAATATAGGAGGTAAGTTATGATAGTAGGAATAATTTTAGCGGCTGTAATTGTAGGCGCTACAGGTTGTATACTAGGTTTCTTCCTTCGTTTCTCCGCTGAGAAATTCAAAGTTGAGGTTGATGAGAGAGAAACAGCAATACTTGATGTATTGCCTGGTAACAACTGTGGTGGTTGTGGTTATGCTGGATGTTCTGGTCTTGCAGCTGCAATTGTTAAAGGCGAAGCGCCTGTAAATGGATGTCCTGTAGGTGGTAATCCTGTTGCTGCTAAAGTAGGTGAAATAATGGGACAAGAAGTTGAAGAAGGTGCTAAGAAGGTTGCTTTTGTTAAATGTGCAGGTACATGTGAACAGGCAGCTGAAGATTATAAATACACAGGAGTAGAAGATTGTAATTCAATGTTTTTTGTTCCTGGTGGTGGACCTAAATCTTGTAATTATGGTTGTATGGGATATGGTAGTTGCGTGGCTGCATGTCCATTCGATGCAATTCACATTGTTGATGGTGTAGCCAAAGTTGATCCTATGGCTTGTAAGGCTTGTGGTAAATGTGTTGATACATGCCCTAAGAAGCTTATAGAATTAATACCTTATGATGCAACTCATATTGTACAATGTAGTTCAAAAGATAAGGGTAAAGAAGTTATGTCTGTATGTAAGGTTGGATGTATTGGATGTAAGCTTTGCGAGAAGAATTGTGAAGCAGATGCTATTCATGTAGTAGACAATATTGCATACATTGATCAGGATAAGTGTACTGGATGTGGCGTTTGTGCCGAGAAATGTCCTAAGAAGATAATTAAATAAGCATAAAGGGAGAATAATATTTAGGCATTTAAGCATTTTGCTTAGATGCCTTTTTTAAACTATGTTACAATCTTTATATATTAATGTATTGGGAGGTTTTTATATGAATAGAGGAAAGGGGAAAGCAATTGCTGTTATAACAGTACTTGCATTGGTTTTAAGTATGGTATTGGTAGGTTGTGGTAATTCTAATAATAATGCACTTGATTCGCAGCAAGATGTGTCAATTCATGCTGCAATTCAACATGAAGTAGATTCGCCTAACTGGGTAAAGAATCTTCCTGCGGCACAAGATACTAATAATAAACAATTATTTGTTGTTGCTGGTATGGGTATGGATAAGACAACAGCCTATATAACTATGCATGAGCGAGACAAAGATGGTAATTGGAAGCAGATTCTTTCTACTCCGGGTTATATAGGTAAGAATGGTATGTGTATGGATCAAGATCATGTTGAAGGTTGCAGTCAGACACCAATAGGTACATATCATTTTAATAAAGCATTTGGTATAGCAAAAGATCCTGGTTGTTCAATGCCTTATACTAAAGTTACGGACGATACATATTGGTCAGGCGATCAGACTACTCAGTATAACCAAATGGTTAGTGGAAAAGAGTATCCTAATCTTAATAAAGAGGATAGTGAACACATAGTTGATTATGAGTATCAATATCAATATTGCTTAAATATTAGCTTTAATGAGGAAGGAACACCGGGAAGAGGTTCAGCTATATTCTTACATTGCTTTGGCCCACAGAAGCCATTTACAGGAGGCTGTGTGGCTGTTCCTGAATATATCATGAAAACCATTATGCAGAAGGTGCAATCGGATTGTGTTGTTGTTATAGATACATTTGACAATTTACATTGCGAATTCTAACAATTCGTTATTGGGTTTTTAACATATTATCATCAACACCAGATGTCTTATGAATTTCTCCATCTTTACTTACAAAGATGGCTTCAGTATTAGGTATGGATTCAATGAAATCCATACCTTTTTTTAATCCATATGCAAAGGCAATAGTAGATAAAGCATCTCCATCAGTGGAAGAACTATTAATTATAGTTACGCTGTCTAATTCATTATCAACAGGATATCCTGTATTAATATCAATTATATGATGATATTTCTTGCCATTATATTCAAAATAACGTTGATAGTCACCAGAAGTAACAATAGATTTGTTAGACACACTTAATGCACAAAGGGGAGTGCCTGATTCGTCAAAAGGTTTTTGTATTCCAATATTGTAATTTGTATTGCCATCTTTTTTATCAAGGCATAGAACATTGCCACCCAGGTTAATAACACCTTTATTAATGCCGTTTTCATTAAGATAATCTTTGATTTTATCAGCAATAAAGCCCTTGGCAATACCTCCAAGATCAAGTTGTTCTTTATCAGTTAAAAGTCTGACCTTGTTTTCTACAATTTCTATATTATTATAGTTAAAACCCATTGCATTATTGATTTCTTCCTGAGTTGGAGGAACAGTTCTATTCTTAATATCCCATAGAGTTGTTAATTTTCCAATAGAAATATCAAATGCATCATTAGAAATATCTCCATAATACTTTCCTTTATTAATAAGGTCTACAGTATCTTGGTTAACTTCAACAAACTCACAATTTGCACGGTTAATCTTATATATATCCGAGTTTTCCTTAGTATTACTAAGCATATCATCATATTTCTTAGCTATATTAAAACACTCATCAATATATTCTTTCGAATCATCGCCATACAGAGTAATAGTAATAATTGTATCTAGTGCAAAGCCATTCTTAGTAACAGGCTTATTTGAATTCATATTACATGAGCACGAGCAAAGTCCAATTACCATTATCAAGCAGAATGTAATGCTTGTTGTTCTAAAGTTATTTCTTAGTGACATTTTTTTCTCCTTGTTAGCGCAGAACATATTAAGCTTCTTAGTTTTGCTATATGATTGTATATTGATTATGTTCTGCACATTTTGCTTGATTTATGGCCATATTGCATATTATACCATCTAGATACGAGTAACAATTCGCTAACTATATGTAAGTAATTGATATTATGAATTTATCTATAATTGGACGAAAACCGGTGCAAAATCCGTCATCCAGACGGTTTGCACCTATTTGCGACATCCTTGTCGCAAATTTTTCTCATGCAATCAATTACTAACATATACTAAGCTCTAGTTAAATTCGTATCTAGATAGTATAACATGCAATATACCTTAAGTAAGGTTTATAGTGCAGAACATATTAAATTACTTATTTTGCTATATGTTTGAATATATATTTATAGCATTAGTTCGAGCATAGAATATGTTAGTGATTGTTTAAGATAGGAAAAATTTCGACATGGATGTCGAAATTAGCGACAACTGAGCCTGGATGGCGAATCTGTCGCGGTTTCCGTCCTAATATTAACAACAATTAAACATCAATCACTTACATATTATTGGCGAAGAACTATCAGATATAAATATATATTCAATCATATAGCAATAATAGATAGCGTGTGTTGTTCTGCACTATAAGACTAAATATCGACATATAATATGATATATGTCATGATATAAACTTAATAGTGTAGAACAGCAATATATATCAATTATATAGTGATTTTTCCTTTAAAATATGGTAAATTAATACTTTAGTAGGTTATATACATGAATATAATAACAAAGGATTTTTTATGTTACAAGAAATAGATTTTAAGAATAAAAAAAGAGTAGTTATTAAGATTGGTTCTAATTCACTACTTCACAAGGATACTGCTAAAATAGATTATTTGAAAATTGAGAAATTAATTAGGGAAATTGTGGACCTTAGAAATAGAGGAATTGATGTATGCCTTGTGTCATCTGGCGCAATTGCAGTTGGTAAAGATTCTGCTTATTATAAAAGCGATCTTGATTCTAATTCGAAGAAGCAGGCTCTTGCATCTATTGGTCAAGCCAGGTTAGTTAGCATTTATCAGAACATTTTCAGAGAGTATAATCAGGAAGCTGGACAGGTATTGATGACTAAGAATACCATAACTGAGAATGTATCAAGGAAGAATGCTCAGAATACTTTTGAAGCATTATTTGAGATGGGCGTAGTTCCAATTGTTAATGAAAATGATACAATAAGTACCTTTGAGATTCAATTTGGAGATAATGATACTTTGTCAGCTCTTGTTTCTTATCTAATAGGTGCTGATTTGCTTATCCTCCTTTCAGATGTAGATGGGTTATATACAGCTAATCCAAGAACACACAAGGATGCTGAATTTGTCTCATACGTTGATAATATTGATGATGTCATAGATATGGGCTCAAGCAGTGCAGGTTCTAGTGTGGGTACAGGTGGAATGAGTACTAAGCTTATTGCAGGTAAAATAGCAACACTTTCCGGTGCTGATATGATTATTGCTAATAGCAATGATTTGTCTATTATACATAGAATATTTGATGGCGAGTTTAAAGGAACTGTATTTGAATCAAATTACGATGAATATTTTGATGTACTAGGTTATATTGAAGATAATTATAGTTATTAAACACTTAAATAGAGGGAATATTAATGATTACTCAAAAAACTATTGATAGAATAAATGAACTTGCCCATAAATCCAAGAAAGAAGGACTTACTCCTGCAGAGAAAGAAGAACAAAAGATGCTTAGACAGGAATATATTGAAGCTATTAGAGGAAATATAAGAAGTCAGCTTGATAATGTTGATATCTTAGAAGCTGATGGCTCAACAACACATCTAAGTGATGTAAGAAAGAAGCATATGCATGAAAAGTAATAAAAGAATTAGAACTAAGATTCTTATGAAAAGAGCAAGGCTTTCTGATGAAGAAATACTAGATGGTTCTAATAGGATTGCTAATATACTTGAAATAATAATTAATAGATTAGGAACGAAAGATATTTTATGCTTTTATCCTCTTGATAAAGAAGTAAACCTTCTTGGCTTATATGAGAAATTGCTTTCTAAAGGTCATAATCTTTTCTTTCCGGTATCTGGAGAAGAAGATATTAATTTCTATAAGATAAATGACTTAAATGACTTTGAAAAAGGGAAATTCAATGTATATGAGCCAATAAATAGGGATAATATATTCTTAGACAAAGAAGCAATTGTTATTTGCCCAGGACTTGCCTTTGATAGAAAGAATAATAGAATTGGATATGGCAAGGGATACTATGATAGATTTTTAAAGAATCACCAAAAGGCTACGCCTATAGGAGTATGCTTTGGATTCCAAATAGTCGATGAACTTAATGTAAGCTTTTGGGATGTCCCTATGGAAATGATTGTTACTGATACAGTGCTTAAGAGATAAATTGGAAGTTTATTATAAGGAGAGGAATTATGGATTTAATAGAATTATGTAAGAATGCAAAAGAATCAAAATACATTATTGCAAAGCTTGATACTAATACTAAGAATAAAGTTCTTCTTGAAACTGCTGCAAAGCTAATTGAAGATTCAAAGGATATAATTAAAGGTAATGAATTAGATCTTAAGAGAGCCAAAGAAAACAATATGCCTGAAAGCTTACAAGACAGACTTCTCCTTAATGAAGAGAGAATAGAAGCGATTGCCGAGGGTATTAGACAGGTGGCTTCTCTTGATGATCCAATTGGAGAGATTACTTCTATGAAGAAGCGCCCTAATGGCCTTGAAATAGGAAAGAAACGCGTGCCTATGGGTGTTGTGGGAGTTATCTATGAAGCAAGGCCTAATGTTACTGCGGATGTATTTTCTCTATGCTTTAAAACAGGTAATGTATGTATCCTAAAGGGTGGTTCAGATGCCCTTGATTCTAATAAAGCTATTGTTGAATCTATTCATAAAGTATTAAGAGCTAATAATATTCCTGAAAGTGCGTGTACAATTATTGAAGATACTAATAGAAAAACTACTACAGAATTTATGAAAATGAAAGAATATGTAGATGTTCTTATTCCTCGTGGCGGTGCAGGACTTATTCGTTCAGTTGTGGAGAATGCAACTATACCTGTAATTGAAACAGGAACTGGCAATTGCCACGTGTATGTTGATTCTACATGTGATCTTAATATGGCTCTAGATATTGTTGAAAATGCTAAGACACAACGAATAGGAGTATGTAATGCTTGTGAATCCCTTGTTGTTCACAAGGATATTATTGATGAATTCCTTCCAGCCCTTGAGAATCGACTTAATAATAGAGTTGAATTAAGATGCGATGAGCGGTCATTAAATAAATTAAAAAAAGGAATCAAGGCAACAGAAGAGGATTATTCCACAGAGTATCTTGATTATATAATGTCTATAAAAACGGTTGAAAACATTGATGAAGCTATTAGTCACATTAATAAGAATAATACAGGTCATTCTGAATCAATTGTGTCTAATAATTATGATAATGTTCAGAAATTCTTAAATGAAATTGATGCTGCATGTGTATATGCTAATGCTTCGACAAGATTTACTGATGGATTTGAATTTGGCTTTGGTGCTGAAATTGGTATAAGTACACAGAAACTTCATGCTAGAGGACCAATGGGACTTGAAGCTTTAACAAGTACAAAATATGTAATATATGGTAATGGACAAATCAGATAATTACTGGAGATATAATGAGTAATTTAACAGAAATAAGACAAGATATAGAAGAGACTAACGTACAATACGAATATATTAGCAAATTAAAAGAATTAGTTAGAGAAAAATCTAATAAGCTAAACAGAAAACTAACATATAATGTAACAACTTTTGGCTGTCAGATGAATGCCAGAGATTCGGAGAAACTTGTTGGTATTCTTGAAGAAGTGGGATATGTACCTGCTTATGATGAAAAAGCGGATTTTGTTATTTATAATACCTGTACAGTTAGGGAAAACGCTAATAATAAAGTATATGGCCGTCTTGGATATCTTCATTCTCTCAAGAAAAAGAATCCTGAAATGATAATTGCCCTTTGCGGATGCATGATGCAGGAAGAAGTAGTTATTAATAAGCTTAAAGAGTCATATAAGTTTGTTAATCTTATTTTTGGTACTCATAATATATTTAAGTTCCCTGAACTTTTATATAACACATTTCAATCTGATGATATGATTATTGACATATGGGAAGATACTAATCGAATTGTAGAGAAACTTCCTGTTTCTAGAAAGTATTCATTCAAATCTGGTGTCAATATAATGTTTGGATGCAATAATTTCTGCAGCTATTGTATTGTACCTTATGTTCGTGGAAGAGAGCGTTCTAGACATCCTGAAGAAATTATAGATGAAATAAAGAGCCTTGTTGATGATGGAGTTAAAGAAGTAATGCTTCTTGGACAAAATGTTAATTCCTATGGAAAAGGCTTAGATGAAGACATTAACTTTGCAAAACTACTAAAAAAAGTTGATGAAATAGAAGGCTTAGAACGTATACGTTTTATGACGAGTCATCCTAAGGATTTGTCTGATGAATTAATTGAAGTTATGGCTAGCTCTAAGAATGTATGCAAGCATTTACATTTACCACTTCAATCTGGAAGTAGTGATATCCTAACTAAGATGAATAGACATTATTCTAAGGATGATTATCTAAGGTTAGTAGATAAAATTAGAAATAAGATACCGGATATCGCCTTAACTACTGATATTATTGTGGGATTTCCTGGAGAAACAGAAGAAGATTTTCTTGAAACAATGGATGTTGTAAGACAAGTGGAATTCGATTCTGCATTTACATTTATCTATTCTAAGAGAACAGGTACGCCTGCTGCAACTATGGATAATCAGATACCTGAAGATGTTATTAAGGATAGATTCGACAGGTTACTAGAAGAAGTACAATCAATTAGTCGTAAAAAGGCTGATGCATATACAGGAAGTATTCAAAGTGTTCTTGTTGAAAATGTTAATGAACAGGACAATACTCTTGTAAGTGGCAGAATGAGTAATAATTCTATCGTACATTTTCCAGGAGATAAATCACTTATAGGATGCATTGTTAATGTTAAATTAACTGAATGTAAAGGATTCTATTATATTGGAGAGATAGATGAATAAATGGCTTAAGAAACGAGACATTATTCTTATAATTTCTTTATTATTTATAGGAATAATTGCTCTTGTAATATGGCATTTTATATATTCTGATGATGGCAAGTATGTGACAATCGAGCAGAGAAATGAATTGATAGGAACATATCCTCTGAATGTAGATAAAGAAATTGAAATTGAACATAGAGGCAAAGTAGTTAACAAAATTATTATAAAAGATGGTTATTGCTACATGGAAGAAGCTGAGTGCCCAGATCATCTATGCATAAAGCAAGGGAAAGTGAACAAATCAGGTCAGACTATTGTCTGCCTTCCCAACAGAGTTGTTGTCACTGTTGTGGATTCTAATAATAGCGATTATGATAGTATTGTTAATTAATTTAGTACTAGATTTGGTTTGTGCACAAATGGGAGTAAAATGAAGAAGTCGTTACCTGCATTAGCAGTATTTTTAACATTTGCACTAGTGTGCAGTTATATAGAATCTTTAATTCCTATACCCTTTGGTGTCCCAGGAATGAAGCTTGGCCTTACTAATGTTGTAATAATTCTGTTATTATACTTGTTTGGCCCATTTGATGCTATTGTTGTATCCATTCTGAGAGTTCTTCTTATTGGCTTTATGTTTGGCAATTTGTATTCCTTGTGTTACAGTTTAGCAGGCGGACTATTAAGCTTTATATGCATGTATCTTCTATACAGATTCTCAAAATTCAAAATGATAACAGTATCTGTTGTTGGCGGTTTTATGCATAATGTGGGACAACTTATAGTTGCCATATTCTTCTTTGATACTGGATATTTAATCTATTATCTTCCTGTTCTTTTAATTACTGGTGTTGTAACTGGAGCTTTAATAGGTGTTATTGCTCAGGCTGTTTATATAAGAATAGATAAGTTTCTTCATAAAGAAGAAAATGTGGATGTATTTATCCCTGGACGATTATGCATTATGGGTGAACACTCGGATTGGGCATCATCCTATAGAGCCCAAAATGCTGATATCGAGAAAGGATATGCAATTGTAGTTGGTCTTAAAGAAGGAATCTATCTTAACGCTAAGAAGGCTGATACATTTACTTATGAATTCAAGGATAAGAGAATATGTCTAACTAAGGAGCAGCTATTAGAAGATAATGAGGATGAATTCTTTGGCTATGTAATATCTAGTGCTAAGGTAATGCTTGATAAATATAATGTCTATGGCATTATTGTTAATTGCTCTAAAGTAACTATTCCTATGAAGAAAGGCTTGTCTTCCTCGGCAGCAATATGTGTTGGAATTATTAGAGCATTTAACTTGGTATATGGGTTGAATATTAGTGTTGACGAGGAGATGAATCTTGCATTTATAGCTGAAAATAATGCAGGTTCAATGTGTGGTAGACTTGATCAGATATGTGCTTATGGAAGCGGCCTTCGTCTTGTTGAATTTGATGGTGAAGAAACGAAGATTAGTGAGATTAAATATTCTGGTAAATGGGCATTTTTAGCAATTGATTTAGAAAAAGGCAAGAATACGAAGAAGATTCTGTCTGATTTGAATAGTCATTATCCTGTTATCAATGATGATAATGATAGAAATCTTCATGATTTTCTTGGTCCTTACAATAAAGATATAGTTAATAGAGCAAAGAATTATTTGGAAAATGAACAATATAAAGAACTAGGCGAAATAATGTGTGAGTATCAAGAAGGATTTGATACAAATGTTGCTATTTGTTCAAAGGAGTTGAAAGCGCCATATCTTCATGAATTCTTTCATAATATCAAAGAACTTGATGGAGTGTTAGGATATAAAGGCGTAGGCTCTGGTGGAGATGGAATGGCGCAACTTCTCGTTGAATATGACAAAAAAGACTCTGTTAAACAATATATTGAAGAAAAGCTTGAATTAGAATGCATATTGATTGACTTATGAAAGGTTAATTATAGTTAATGGCTGATAAATCAAAGGATGAAAGGATATAATATGATAGCATTTCTTAATGGAAGATTAGATAGCATAGATGATAGCTTCGTATATATTGATTGCGGTGGTGTTGGATATAAAGTAATGATGCCTTCTCTTGATATATCTGAGATTGGCAATGTTGGTGAAAGTATTAAGGTATATACACATTTTCATGTAACGGAAAATGAAATGTCTCTATATGGATTTATTTCTAAGAAAAGCAAAGAACTATTCGAGATGCTTATATCAGTAAACGGAATAGGACCTAAAGCTGGAATTGCAATTCTTAGTGAGCTTAGTGCTGATGAACTTATGAAAGCGCTTATTACAGGTGATGTTAAGGCTATATGTACTGCAAAGGGTGTTGGAAAGAAAATAGCAGAAAGAGCTATCCTTGAACTTGGGAATAAGATTGATGCTAATGAACTTATAAATATCAATTCCCCTGGAAAGACAGGTGCATTTGATTCTGATGTTATTATGGCTCTTGAAGCTTTAGGATATTCTAAGACAGAGTCAAGAGAAGCCCTTAATAACGTAGATTATGTTGAGGGTATGACAGAAGAAGACCTACTTAAAGAATGTCTTAAAGTTATGATATAACATTTTATATATAGGTGAAATAATATGAGAAGAGTAATATCTACTGAATTAAAAAAAGAAGAGGCATCTGTTGAAGCCACATTAAGGCCAGAGACTCTAGAAGAGTATATTGGCCAGGAAAATGTGAAAGAGAACCTTAAGGTGTATATTGAAGCAGCAAAGAAACGTGGTGAGTCATTAGATCATGTCTTGTTATATGGACCTCCTGGACTTGGTAAGACGACACTCTCTAACATTATAGCTAATGAAATGAGTGTAAATATCAAGGTGACATCTGGCCCAGCAATTGCTAAGCCTGGAGAAATGGCCGCAATTCTTAATGGACTTAAAGAGAATGATATCTTATTTATTGACGAGATTCACAGACTTAATAGACAAGTGGAAGAGGTATTATATCCCGCAATGGAGGATTTCTGTATTGATATTATGATTGGCAAAGGCCAAAGTGCCAAATCAATAAGACTAGATCTTCCAAAGTTTACATTAATTGGGGCTACAACTAGAGCAGGTCTTCTTACAGCTCCCCTTCGTGATAGATTTGGGGTGATATTCCACATGGAATTCTATAATCCAGAGGAATTATCTACAATTGTCAATGCTTCTTCTAAGGTGCTAAATGTTGATATTGATTCTAAAGGCGCTTATGAAATTGCAAGAAGAAGTCGTGGAACACCAAGACTTGCTAATCGCTTACTTAAAAGGGTAAGAGATTTTGCAGAAGTAGAATTTGATGGAACAATAACTGAAGAAATTGCGAAATCAGCATTAGACAGACTTAATGTAGACACATTAGGTCTCGACGTAAATGATAGAAATATACTTCTGACTATTATTGAGAAATATAATGGTGGACCTGTTGGCCTCGATACTCTTGCAGCGACAATAGGTGAAGAAGCAGCTACTATAGAAGATGTATACGAGCCTTATCTTGTTAAAGAAGGCTTAATAACTAGGACTCCTAAAGGAAGAGTTGCAACAGATATTGCTTTTTCACATTTTGGCATTAAGTGTCTTGAATAAAGGGTTAATATATGGTTAAATAATGGTGTTAGGTTGATTTAGGAGGAATGTTATGTCTGCCAAAAAAAATACAGAAGTTCTAATAGGTGGAAAAAAGTATACTATCTCTGGATATGAAGAGGAAGAATATCTACAAAGAGTTGCATCATATATTAATTCTAAGCTTAAGGAATTCAATGAAATTGATAGCTTTAGGAGACTTTCTGCAGATATGAAGTCAATTCTTACTGAAGTAAATATTGCTGATGATTATTTTAAAGCAAAAGAACAAATTGAAAAGCTTGAAAGTGATTGTGAAACTAAGGATCAGGATATATTTAAATTCAAACATGATCTTATCAATCTGCAAGTTGAGAATGAAGAGCTTAAGAAACGTATAGAAAGTTTAGATGAAGAAAAGAAGGAATTACTTCTTGCTAAGACTAAATTAGAAGCATCTCTTGAAGAATCACTTCTAGGACCATCTACAAGCAATTATAATTCATAATAGTTATTTGGATATTATTAAATTCCCAGCCTCAGTGTTGGGAATTTTTGATGTAGAAAGGAATACTTATGCGTAATATGGAAGTTCTTGCTCCGGCAGGAAATATAGAAATATTTAAATCAGTTATTGATGCTGGTGCAGATGCTGTGTATTTTGGTGGTAAACATTTTTCGGCAAGAGCATTTGCTAATAATTTTGATTATAAAGAAAGTGAAGAAGCGCTTAATTATGCACATTTACATGGAAAAAAGGCTTATCTTACTCTTAATACATTAATAAAAAATAAAGAATTCAATGATGATTTATATGACTACATATCATTTTATTATGAAAACGGATTAGATGGAATTATAGTCCAAGACATAGGGCTTATTCAATTTATCAGAGATGAATTTCCAGATTTAAATGTTCATGGTAGCACTCAACTTGCAATATGTAATTCTTATGGTGTCAAGTTATTAGAGAAGTTGGGCGTAACTCGTATTGTTCCTGCTAGAGAATTATCTCTTGAAGAAATAAGAAATATTCATGATGAAACAGGAATGGAACTTGAGGTCTTTGTGCATGGTGCCCTTTGTTATTGTTACTCTGGTGATTGCCTTATGAGTAGCTTAATTGGTAAAAGAAGCGGTAATAGAGGCAGGTGCGCTCAACCATGTCGTTTGCCTTATGAAATATACTTGGATAATAAACCCCTTAAAACTAAAGGCAACTATATTCTAAGCCTAAAGGATTTGTGTGGCATTAATGACCTACCTGGCCTTTATAGAAGTGGTGTATCTTCACTTAAGATAGAAGGTCGAATGAAGCAAAAACAATATGCGACTAATGTTGTATATCTTTATAGGAAATATGTTGATAGTTTACTTGATAATGAAGCAAAAGGAATTGATGATTATAAAGTTAAGGAAAATGATTATAGATTCTTACTTGATTTAGGCAACAGATGTGGCTTTACTAATAGTTATTATTATAAAAATACAAATGATATGGTTACATTTATAAAGCCTAATCATCAAAATAAAGAAATAGATTATGAATTTACTGAAGAAAAACTGAAAGTTACACTAGATGTAAAAGCCAAAATCGATAATCCTATTATGATTACAGCAAATTATAATGATTATTCTATAAATAAACAAGGTAGCAAAGTAGAAAAAGCCAGCAAGCGACCTGTTACTACAGATGATATTTCTGCAAGATTAAAGAAAAGTGGTTCAACTTCCTTTGATATAACAAGTATTAATTATGAAATTGACGATAATATCTTCATACCTCTTGGAGAGATTAATAGATTGAGAAGAGAGGCGCTAGAAGAACTAGAAGATATTATTTTGTCTGCCTTTAAGAGAAATAAGTCTGATATGATAAAAGATGATATAGCAGAATCTAACACTATTAATAAGGCAAATATTTCTCCTTTATTAATTTCAATTTCGACAAATGAACAATTAGAAGCAATAGGAAATATATATAATGCAAAAGATTATAGCATGGATTTTGATCTAAGTATTCCTGTTAGTGAATACGAATTATTTGAAAGAATTGATGAAATTAAAGCAATTTATAAAGATTCTAGAATATTTGTTGAATTACCAATAGTTATAAGAGATAAAGCCCTTAATCTATTAGAGAATAATATTTCTTTGTTAACAAAATATGATGGATATATAGTATCAAGCTATGATGGGGCGTCTTTTGTAAAGGATAAAGGTTTAAAGGGAATAATAATAGCCGGCTCGCATCTTTATTCTTATAACAATAATGCGGTTAACACTATTAATAATTTGGGTATAGATTATAATATTTCTCCATTAGAGCTTAATTACAAAGAACTAATACATAGAAATAATTCTAATAGTATTCTTACTGTATATGGCAGATATCCAATGATGGTAAGTGCTAACTGCATTAATAAGAATTGTATTTCTTGCGATAAGAAAGAAAAAATCATTAAGATAAAAGACAAAAAAGGCTATAGCTTTCCTGTGCGAAATAAGTGTAAGGTGTGTTATAATGTCATTTATAATGATTTGCCAACTTGTTTACTTGAAGAGACAGAATTAATTGATAAAGCTGGCTTTAAATTGTATAGAATTGATTTTACATTCGAGGACAAGAATGAAACAATTGACATTTTGAGAAGGTTTTATAGTAATTTTAATAATAATAATATAGATTATGACTTGAGAAGTGAATCAAAATATACGAAAGGTCATTTTAAAAGAGGTGTAGAATAATGGCTCATATAGTAGTCTACGTTAGTAGATTTATACTTGTATTTTTATTTGCAATTTATACATATGACTGTTTTGCTGCATTAAGAAGAAGTGTAAGCAAAGAAAGACAGAAGAGACTTTATCATCGTCAGGTGTTTATTATGTATACAATATTGATTGATTTGAATTTGTGTATATTTGTAAGCACCAATAATATGATGATTCTCTTATTTATGCTTGCGCAAATGATATTCTTTGGTGTTTGTATGCTTATTTACAAGAAAATATACAAACATGCAAGCTATGCTTTAATTAATAATATGTGTATGCTTATGACAATAAGCTTTTCAATTCTAGCAAGACTTGATATGGGAAATGCTATAAAACAGTTTGTAATTGCAGCTATTGGTATGGTGGCAACGTGTTTTATACCTGCTCTTATTTCTAAATTGAAAATGTGGAACAGGTTAAAATGGATATATGCAATAGTTGGTATAGCAGGCTTACTATTAGTTCTTGTTGTTGGTTCTCGTGTATATGGTGCTAAAATCAATATTAATCTTGGCCCAATTGCAATTCAGCCATCAGAATTTATTAAGATTATATTCGTATTCTTTGTAGCAGCAATGCTTTATGTACTTCCTGAAGATGATTTATCTAAGATGAAGATAGATTTTAAATCCTCAGATTTTAGGAAAGTACTTATTGCAACTCTTGTTGCCGGTGCTCATGTGCTTATTCTAGTTGCATCTAAGGATTTAGGTGGAGCAACAATATTCCTATTTACATATATTGTTATGCTTTATGTGGCAACTAGGAAGCCGCTATATCTTATTATTTCATTTCTGGGTATGGCTGTAGGAGGCGTATTAATTTACCTATTATTTAACCATGTTAAAGTAAGAGTTGCTGCATGGCTTGATCCCCTTGGAACTATTCAAGATCAAGGCTATCAGGTGTCCCAGTCCTTATTTGCTATTGGAACAGGAGGATGGTTTGGCTCTGGATTATGTCAGGGAATGCCAGATAAGATACCTGTTGTATCACAAGACTTTATTTTTGCTGCAATATCAGAGGAGTTAGGCGCTGTATTTGCGCTATGCTTAATTTTTGTATGTATTAGTTGTATATTTATGTTCTTTAATATTGCTATGGAGATTAGAGATCAATTCTATAAACTTATAGCGCTAGGACTTGGAACACTCTATGGTATACAGGTGTTTATAACACTTGGTGGTGTTACCAAATTCATTCCATCAACTGGTGTAACCCTACCTCTTGTAAGTTATGGAGGAAGCTCACTCTTAAGTACCATGGTATTATTTGCTATAATTCAAGGTCTTTATTGTCGACAATTTGATGATACTCAGAACCAAGGTGATTTATAGCATAATTCTTTGAGGATGCTTGCATTCGAAAAAGAATTATGCTAAAAATCACTTTGGCGAGAGCCAAACAGTGAGGAAAAGCGAAGCTTTTTCGAACTTGGTTCTGAGTAAAATTCTTTGAGAATGCTTGCATTCGAAAAAGCGAAGCTTTTTCGAACTTGGTTCTGAGTATAATATGTAGGAAAGAGATATATATGAGTAAAAAAGATTACAACATAGAAGTTATCGATTTGAATAATGATAAATCTAAGAAAGGCCGTAAGAGAAAGATTAGTGGTCCATCGTCTAAGAAAAAGGGCGATAAAAAGATTAATGTAGAAAAAGTCGATATCAAAAAGAAGAATAATAATAGAAAAAGAAATAGAAGAGATGAGGATTCTGTTAATGATATAGAGCCTAATATTTCTAACAAATCAAGAAACGTACAATTTGCAGTTGTAATGTATTTCTTTTTGGCGTTATTTATTGCTCTTTGCGTGTATTTTTGCTATTTTCTTATATTTAAAAGTGATGATTTTATTAATAGTCCGTATAACGCAAGACTAGATAAGTTAGCAGAAAACATTATTCGTGGTGATATTGTTGATAAAAATGGTGTTGTTCTTGCGACTTCTTCATCTGATAATGAGAGAAGTTATCCTTACAGCAATATGTATGCTCATGCAATAGGTTATGATAGTAATGGAATGTCTGGAGTAGAACTTGATGGTAATTTCTATATGCTTAGAAGTCATGCCTTTTTCTTAGAACGTATTAAGAATGACCTCATGAATGTTAAGAATAAAGGAGATACAGTTGTTACTACACTAGATCACAAATTACAAGAAGTGGCATACGATAATATGGATTATGATGGTGCAGTTGTAGCTATTGAACCTAAGACTGGCAAAATCCTTGTTATGACATCTAAGCCTAATTTTAATCCTAATACCATAAGCGATAATTATAAGAAGTTATCACAAGGTGAAACCTCTGTTTTACTTAATAGAGCAACACAAGGTCTCTATGCTCCTGGTTCAACATTTAAGATAGTAACTGCTTTAGAATATTTACAGGAAAATGCTAATGCAGCTCAATCTACATTCGATTGTAAAGGCAAATTAACTGTTGATAATTACACAATTCGTTGTTATCATGGCGAAGTTCATGGTCATCAGACATTTATGGAAGCCTTTGGAAATTCATGTAATATAGCATTTTCTGAGATTGGACTAGGGCTTAATAAGAATGGTTTTACTCAGATGTGTAATCAGCTTCTTTTTAATACAAAGCTTCCTACAAGACTAAGTAATACAAGCACAAGTCAATTCAAAATAAATGATGCCACTAAGGGCACACTTATGATGCAAACTGCAATTGGTCAGGGTGAAACCCTTGTTACGCCAATGCATATGTGTATGATTGCCAGTGCTATATGTAATGATGGTAAATTAATGGAACCTTATATATTAGATAGTGTAACAAATTATAAGGGAATAAATGTTAAAACATTCAGAAGTAAGACAGTTGATTCCATTCTAACACAAGCTCAGGCAGACCAAATAGAAGAGTATATGCGCTACGTTGTAACAGATGGAACTGCTACAGAATTAAATAGCAGTAATTATATGGCATATGGTAAGACTGGTACTGCAGAATTCAATGATAATAAAGACGAAGCTCATGCGTGGTTTGTAGGCTATGCCAAGAAAGATGATAAAGAACTGGCTATAGCTGTATTACAAGAGAAGGGTGGTTCTGGTAGTAAAACGGCTGTTCCAATTGCTAGAGCTGTATTTGATACATATTTTAGTGAAGCTAACAATACGCAAAAATAGAATATTTCACTTCTATTTTATAGTGGACAACTTGAATATTTGTTGTATTTAGTTTATACTTTTTATGAATATAATCCACATCAAGGAGGTATTGCGTGTGATCGAGGCAATAAGTTGTGGTGGTGTGGTAATCTATCGTGGGAAGATTTTGCTTTTATACAAGAATATTCATCATCGTTATGAGGGATGGGTTCTTCCTAAAGGAACTGTTGAGGAAGGGGAGGACCACGAAACAACAGCTCTTAGAGAAGTGAAAGAAGAATCAGGTGCTGACGCGAAAATTATTAAATATATTGGCAAAAGTTCCTACAACTTTGTTGTCCCTGAAGGGGAAGTGAATAAAGATGTTCATTGGTTTTTAATGCGAAGTAATAGTTATCATAGTAAGCCACAACGTGAAGAGTTTTTTGTTGATTCCGGATATTACAAATATCACGAGGCTTATCATTTGTTAAAGTTTCCTAATGAGAAAGATATATTAGAGAAAGCTTATAACGAATATCTTGAATTAAAGAAAGCAAAACTATGGACAAATCGTAATTACTAAAAAGCAGTGTAAACTGCTTTTTTGTCTAGTCAAATTGGAATTAACTATGGATGTATTAAATGTTTATCTTAGTGACAATATAATAGATGAATCAGTTGATATGCTACTTAGACTAGCTAATAGTAAAAGTATGCCTTTTAACTATTACGTAGTTGTTGTTAGCGATAAAGAAGATGAACTTCTTGTAATGTATAGCTACTCCGAAGTTAATACAGATAGATTTATAGATGCTAATTACAAGATAGTAGGTTTTGGTAAAGGAAAAAACGAGACTAAAAAACTTATACAATATATGATAGAAGATGTACTCATTAATACGGGCGAAGTGAGTAAAAGTAAATTTATGACTATTAGGAATTAGAATATGGCTATTTTTCTTACGATATTAAAAATCATAGGAATTGTCTTGCTTTGTATTATTGGACTTATACTATTTATTATTCTTTATGTTCTCTTGGCGCCATTTTGGTTTAAGATTCAAGGGAATATTGATAGAGAGATGAATTATAATGTCAAAATCAAAGCATGTACATTCCTGCATTTTATACAACTTCATGTAGATTATTTTAAGGATGAAGGCCTTAGTTATAATGTTAGTATACTTGGCACTCTTGTTAAAATATTGCCAAGGAAGCCTAAGGATGATGACAAGAAGGAGGACGAGGACAAGAAGGAAAACGAGGAAGTAATTACAATAGACGAGACGGATAGTCAAGTTGAAAGTGAAGAAAATGTATCTGATGATACGATTACTTCTGAAGTTAAAGAAGAATCTCAAACTCAAAAGGATTCTTCGACTATTGAATTAGATGATATTCAAGATATTGATGTTGATTCTTCTAAGGTAATTGATACTGAAAGCGAAGAGTTTGAAGAATTTAGTGAAGAAAACAAGAAATTCTTTGTTAAAGTCAGAGACTTCTTTGATAAATACAATCCTGTTAAATTAATAAATAGTCTCAAAGCAAAGATTGAAGATATTAAGAAAGATGCAGATAAAATATATTCAGTGATCTTTGATGATAATAATAAAGAGTGGCTTAATAAAGTTATTAAAGAACTAAAGAATTTTATTAAGAGCTTGAAACTTAATATGCGAGGAACAGATGTTGACTTTTCAACTGGTTCTCCTGATGTTACAGGTAAAGTTAGTGGGGCATTAGTTTTATTTATGCCAATTTATGATAAGAAGGTTAGAATAATTCCTGATTTTATAGATGATGAATTCTATATAGATGGTGATATATTCATTAAGGGTAGATTGCAATTATTAAGCGTTGCAATTCTTGTCCTTGCAATATATCTTGACTCTAATACTAAGAGAATTCTTAATGAAATCAAAGCACTCAAAGCAAAATAAAAGGCATTATTTAGAAAGAGAAATATGAATTTAGCATTACAAATAATTTTAATACTATTATTCGATTCATATAGAATATATTATATTGTTATAAGTGTGCTCTATATTGTTGGAGTTGCATTTATTCTTAAGAAATCTGGCTTAAAGTGGTATTTTGCTCTAATTCCATGGTTTAGAGAGTATCAATTATCTAGGTGCGCCTATAGAGAACCGGAAGGACGAATATATTGTATCCTAAGCTTTCTATATACCCTTTTTGCTGTTTTAACATCAGTTTTTGACATAATCGATAATTATAATGAATCTTATACTATATTTACGTATTTATATTTGATTTTTGTTGTTACTGTTGTACTTGCTCTAGTGATATACAATATTAGAGTTTTTAACGGCTTTATACAAATATATGGTGTGAGTAAGTTATGGATTGTATTTGGCCTTGGCAGAATAACTTTTTTTATTCCTTTTTTAATCTGGGGATTATCTAAGCGTTATCAGCCTAAAATGAAGGTTGAAGACATCAATATAGAAATATCTGAAATAAAAAAACATGGATCTTCTGGTGATATTAATGAGGGGCTTTCTGTTAATATCGCATCTCGTCACGTCTTTGATTTTTTCAAGAAAAAATATTTGTTAAAAGATATTAATATGAATATTCCTGCTGGACATATGGTATTACTATTAGGTGGTTCTGGTGCCGGCAAGACAACTTTTATTAATGCAGTTAATGGCTTTGAGAAAGCTGATGCTGAAATTATGCTTGACGGTCAGAATTTATATACTAACTATAATAAAATGAAACATAATGTGGGATTTGTTCCTCAACCACAGATGATGAGAGATAAGGATACAGTTAGAAAGACCCTATATGATGCTGCAGAGATAAGACTTTCTAAAGATATATCACGTAGTGATAAGATAGCACGTGTAAATGAGGTTATGGAAATCTTCGGACTTCTACCTATTCAGGATAATTTAGTACAGAAATTATCTGGTGGGCAGAAGAAGAGACTTTCTATTTCTATGGAACTTCTCTCTAACCCAGCATTATTTATATTAGATGAGCCGGATTCAGGCCTTGATGGTGTAATGGCAAGAGAGTTGTTTTCAAGATTAAGAGAAGTTGCTAATGATAATAAGATTGTAATTGTAATAACTCATAGTCCTGATAGAGTGGTTGACTTCTTTGATGATGTAATAGTACTTGCAAAAGATAAAACAAGAACAGGTCGATTAGCTTTCTTTGGAAGTATAGACGAAGCTCGTAATTTCTTTAACAAAGAATCAATGGAAGAAATTGTCAAAACAGTAAACCTGGAAGAAGAAGGCGGAGACGGAGAAGCAGACAAATATATTGAGATGTATTCAAGGATGGTACAAAATGGCTGATTCTAATCAAAATCACTTAACTAGAAAATTCAACATACGTTATTTGGGTAGATTGGGCCAGGCATTTGTTTATTTTTGCAAATTAGTCAGAGTTTTTATTTATCAAAATGACTGGATTACACTGCCTATGTCTGCTTTAATCGCAGGGCTTGTATCATTGGCCTTAGGTAATGAATTTGCTATTAATAAAGAAGGCACGATGATGGGGGTATTTGCCCTTGTTTGTGTCTGTTTGTGGAATGGAACATTTAATTCTATTCAGATTATATGTCGTGAACGCGAAGTAATTAAGAGAGAACATAGAGCTGGAATGCATATTTCTTCGTATGTTATGGCACATATGGCATTTCAAGCAATTGTTTGTATGCTTCAGGTTATTATAACATTAGTTACAGCTTCTTTAGTAGGTATGAAAATATCAGGTGAAGGTTTGTTCACTCATTTTCTTATTGTTGATGTTGCAATTACACTATTCTTGGTTACTTATGCTTCTGATGTTTTAGCACTATTTATATCTGCATTAGTTCGCACAACCACAATTGCAATGACTATTATGCCTTTTGCTTTAATATTTCAGATGGTATTCTCAGGTGGACTATTTCCACTTCCTGATAATATTACATTTATTTCTAGAGCGACAGTGTCTGCCCCTGGTTTTGATGCATTGGCATCTCAAATGGATGTTAATAATCTATCATATAAATCTGTTGATGGTATGATGAAAGCCTTAGAAGAAACTGAGATGGATGTTGAAATTAAAGGCTCAGATATTATCAATATGCTAACAGATGAGAGTAATGATAGTATAAAACAATTACGCGCTATTAAAGTTGGTGGTTCAATGACCGTAAGAGAAGTTTGTAATATGCTTCTTAATGATAGAAAATTTGCAGATCTTAGAAAAAAACCATTAATTAATAGAATTACTGTTGGCGATGTTTTAGATGAAATCTCAATTAGCGATAATAGCAATATTGTAAATCTTAGGAATACAACCATTGAAGGATCTGCATCTATTCGTGATGCTATTAATCGTATTATGACTGATGAAGAATTTACAGATGTAAGAAATAGTGAATTAATTCAAGGCATCTCTCTAGGAGAAGTTTTCTCAACCATATTAGCTTTGGGAGAAAACGTGGATTTTGTTAAAGATATGTTAGATACACAAGTAGAAGGTGCTGTTAATATTGGTGAATTAATTGACTATATTAGGAATAATCCAAGTTCTTATTTCTTCCAGAATATTACACTTCTTGATGATACATCAATAGGTGAGGCGCTTAAACTCGTTATGAATACTAATGCTTTAAATGATTCTCTTAATAATGATTTGTCATACTATACGACGGTTGGCGAAGTTATAGATTATCTAAATAATAATCCAGCTGGAGATGAATACAAGAACACTAATATTGTATATCATCTAAAATTCAAGGATGTGTTAGATAAAATCGATAAAGATAAACTGATGAAAATCGTTGGAGAAAGTGCATCAACGGATTTATTTAAAAATGATTATACTCATTCTAGATTTAACATCGCAGTTGACTGGTTACATTTAATAATACTATCTTTTATATTCTTTGTAGCTGCTGTTGTATCACTAGAATTTATTGACAAGGATAAACGATAATTGGAGACATTAATTAATGAATAACGATGATTATAATAAAAGAAACAATAACAGAAAAAGATATGCTGTTGGTATTGATGTAGGTTCAACAACAACTAAAATAATTCTTCTTGAGAATAATACTCCTTTGTTCTATAAGTATATTCGTCATTTTGCAAGACAGAAGGAGAGTATTCTTAAACTACTAGAAGAAATCAAAGAATATGTTGGTGATAAGAAATTTCGTCTTTGTATGACGGGAAGTGGTGCAAGAGAACTTTCTAAAGCTATTAATATTCCTTTCACACAAGAAGTTGTTGCTAATTCTCTTGCTCTTAAGAAAAAATATGAAAATATTGGTACAGCCATTGAATTAGGCGGTCAGGATGCGAAGATTATTTTCTTTAGGGAAGATGAAAATGGCGAAAATGAAGTCTTCGATATGCGTATGAACGGAAGCTGTGCAGGTGGTACAGGTGCATTTATTGATGAGGTTGCTGCAGTGCTTGGAATTGAACCTTGTGATATGAATGAACTGGCTAAAGAAGGAAACAGTGTGTATGATATATCAGGACGTTGTGGGGTATTTGCCAAGACTGATATACAAGCATTGTTAAATCAAGGTGTCAGTAAGGCAGATATTGCTCTTTCTAGTTATCATGCTATTGCAAAGCAAACTATTGGTGGTTTGTCTCAAGGTCTTGATATTACTGCTCCAGTAGCATTCGAGGGCGGTCCACTTACTTTTCATCCAATGCTAAGCAAGGTTTTTGCTAAGAGACTTAATCTTAAGAAGGATGAAATCTTACTTCCAAAACACCCGGAGATGATGGTGGCATATGGTGCTGCATTAAGTATCAAGAAATTACATAGCGAAGCAGAATACTCTACATTTGATGAAGTTGTAAGCAAATTAAATGCTTATAATGTTGAAGAAGATACAAATAAGAAAGAAGTATTATATTTTAATACACCTGTTGAAAAAGAAGCATTTTACAAG
This sequence comes from Lachnospiraceae bacterium, assembly GCA_015057165.1. Classification (GTDB taxonomy): domain Bacteria; phylum Bacillota; class Clostridia; order Lachnospirales; family Lachnospiraceae; genus RUG191. Next base: position 149,580 of record SVEY01000001.1, read on the forward strand.
CGTCACCCTAAGAAAAGTCTGCCTTCATATAATCCAAGTGAAGGTGAAGTAATGGAAGCTTATCTTGGTATTGATGCAGGTAGTACAACAACTAAGCTTGTATTAATGGATGCTAAGAATGATGAAATAATTGATTGTTTCTATGCCTCTAATGAGGGAAGTCCTCTTGATGTTGCTAAGAATGCAATTTTAGATATATATGATAAATATAATAAGAATCATGCCAAGCTTATTATAAAAGGCGCAGCATCAACAGGTTATGGTGAGTTTTTATTTTCTAAGGCATTTCGTACTGAAGCCCATATTGTAGAGACGGTAGCTCATAGTATGGCTTCTTCAAAATATGTTGATAATCCTTCGTTTATTCTTGATATTGGTGGTCAGGACATGAAGGCTATATGGCTGGAAAATGGAATCATCACTAATATTGTTGTAAATGAAGCTTGTTCATCAGGCTGTGGTTCTTTTTTAGAGAATTTTGCTAAGACACTTCATATTAAGACGCAGGATATTGGAGATAGTGCATTTTCTTCAGATGCTCCTGCCAGTCTTGGTAGTCGTTGTACTGTTTTTATGAATAGTAGCATTATTACAGAACAACGAAATGGCAAGAAACCTAATGATATTATGGCTGGACTTTGCAGGTCTATAATTGAAAATGTATTTACTAAAGTTATTCGTGTTCCCAATATTGACTCTCTAGGTGACAAGATAGTAGTTCAGGGGGGAACCTTCCAAAATGATGCTGTTCTTCGCGCAATGGAACAATATGTAGGAAGAGAAGTAATAAGAGCTCCTTATGCAGGACTTATGGGAGCAATCGGCGCCGCCTTGAAAGCTAAGGAAGAAGCTGCAAAAAATGGATATGTAAGTACATTTCTGACAGAAGAAGAACTTAAGGACTTTACCTATAAACAACTTAATAATGAACCATGCCCATATTGTACCAATCATTGCAAAAGGGCAATTCTCACCTTCTCTACAGGAGGAAGTTTCGTAACAAACAATAGATGCGAAAAGGGTGAAGTAATTGGCGACCCTAAGGCAGATGATACGAAAGAGAAGATTAGACAGATTAATAGTAACAAGAATAAAACAGCTAATCTGTACGATATAAGATATAAATTACAAAATAAGGATTATCCTTATGAAACACTTCAAGAAGAACAAAAAGAAGTAATTGGTATTCCAAGAGCATTGGCCTTTTGGGAAGGCATGCCATTCTTTAGGACTTTCTTCGGCTCTCTTGGCTACAAACTCAAGATATCGCCGTTAAGCACAAGAGATATTTATGAAAATGGTATTCATGCTGTTGCATCAGATACAGAATGCTTCCCAGCAAAGCTTGTACATGGACATATTAGAGAACTTATTAAGATGGGCGTAGACCATATATTTATGCCATCTATTGTTGTTATGCCATCAGAAAATACAGAAAAAACCAGCTTTTCTCGATGTGCTCTTGTTAAAGGATATCCTATTGTAATCAATAATTCCGACAATCCTGAGAATTATTCAAATGTTAAATTTGATGCTCCATATTTTTATTGGTATTCTAATCAGGACATTGAGAAACAGCTTTGTGATTTCATGAAGGACACTTTTAATACTGATGTGTCTATATGTAAGAAAGCAGTACAATTTGCTTTAAGTGCTCAATCACAGTATGACCGAGAGTTAAAAGATGCTGGAAGTAAAGTTATTAAACAACTAGAAGATGACAATAGTTTTGCTGTTGTTATGGCAGGAAGACCATATCATAATGATCCTTTGATTAATCATGAACTCCCTAAGATGCTTTCTGATATGGGTGTTGCTGTTCTTACTGCTGACTCATTGCCAGAACTTCCTAATGTTGAACTTCGTAAGTCTAGGGTTGATATTGTTAATAATTTTCATGCCAGAGTATTAGGAAGTAGTATTATTGCGGCAAAGAATCCTAATCTTGAATTTATACAGATTGTAAGCTTTGGCTGTGGTCATGATGCAGTCCTTTCTGATGAAGTTGTTCGTTTAATGAAAGAAACAAGTAATAAAGCGCCTCTAATACTTAAAGTTGATGAAAGTGATGCTCAGGGGCCACTTAGAATTAGAGTTCGTTCGTTTATTGAAACAATTAAGAGAAAGAGAATGCTTAATCAGGAATTTATTGTAAAAGAATTGCCTGATCCATATGATGTTAAATTCACTAAGAAAGAACGTAAGGAGAAGATTGTTCTAATTCCTAATAGTTCTCATGCTTTTTGTATGATTATGTCAGCAGCCTTCAGAGCCCAGGGTATTAAAGCAGTACCTCTTGATGTGGGGCGAGATGAAGCAATTAGACTTGGTAAGAAATATACTCATAATGATATATGTTTCCCAGCCCAGATTGTTATAGGTGAGATTCTAGGCGAACTTACAAGTGGAAAATATGATAAGAGTGAAGTGGCCGTTGGAATGGCAAAGTATCTAGGTTGCTGTAGATTACCACATTATGCCACTATTCTTAGAAAAGCTCTTGATGATGCTGGTTTTGAAAACGTTGCCATTATGACTAATGATGATGTGGATTATCATGATATGCATCCAGGATTTAAGATTAATGCTTCTACAATGCTTCGCGTATCTATATCACTTCCGATGATTGATACATTAGAAGAGATACTAAGAAAGAAACGTCCTTATGAAAAGGTTCAGGGGTCTAGTGATAAGGCTTTTGAAGAGGCTATTAATGTGCTTAGTGAATCAATTGGTAAGTCAGGTACATTTGGCGCCATTTCAGGCTTTAAAAAAGCCCTTAAGATTATGGATGTTGTTGAATATGATGATAGTATTAAAAAACCGCAGGTACTTATAGTAGGAGAGTATTTGCTTAACTTCCATCCTGGTGCAAATAACGATATAGAACGTTACTTAGAAAGCAATAATTTCGAGATAATTGAAGCTAAGATGACAGATGTAATTCAAAAGTCTTATTTTTGTCAAGGCAAGCAAATTGAAGAATTTAAAGTAAAACGTGATATGGCAACTCGTTTTTGGTCATTTATTGCTAACAGGTTCTTTGATTTTTCTCATAAGCTTACAGATAGACTTGCTAAGGATTATGAGCTTCATGATAAGTCACTTCTTCTTAATGATTTATCTAAGGAAAGTGATCCGATTATACATCATACATTTGATACAGGAGAAGGAATACTTATTCCTGCTGAAATTATTCATTATGCATCTAAAGGATGTAAGAATTTCGTTATATTACAACCTTTTGGATGTTTGCCTAATCATGTAATAGGTAGAGGTATATGTAAGAAACTTAAAGAGATGTTCCCTGATATTGAATTACTTCCTCTTGACTATGATCCAGACGTTAGTTTTGCTAATATCGAGAATCGTCTTCAGATGCTGATTATGAATCAAAAGACTAATGAGTCACATAGTGAGATTAAAGAAGTAATAAATAATCCAGATGTAAAAAGTGCATAGAATAAGGAAGTGTAGCATATTATTAATATAAAACCTTAATATAAAGAAGTAGAATTTGAAAAACATCTATGCTATACTTTAATCTAAGTTAATTTATGAACGTTTTTACTATAAATACATATTTAGGAGGAGATATATTATGGAAAAGAATAATGAAGTATTTAAGACAACAATGGGCTCTATGTTTGATGGAATGGACGGATTTCTATCTACTAAGACTGTAGTAGGAGAGCCTATTAGAATCGATGATACAGTTATTTTGCCACTTGTTGATGTATCCTTTGGTATGGCTGCTGGAGCACTTACTGATGATAAGAAGAATAATGGTGCCGGTGGTGTAGGTGGTAAACTTACACCTTCAGCAGTTATTGTAATTCATAATGGAACTACTAGACTTATGAATATATCTACACATTCAGGAATTGATAAGATTCTTGATATGGTACCTGATTTCGTAGATAGATTTAGTAATAAGATTGCAGACAAAAAAGAAGCTAAAGCTAATGCCAATAAAGGAAAAGATCCTGCTGCAAGAGAAGCAGCTGCCGAAGAGATTAGGGATAAAGTAAGTGATTCGGTAAATGAAGCATTAGAGAAGTAGTATATATACTAAGAATTATATTTTTATGTATCAAAGGGACGAATCAATTATATCCCTTAGATTTGTAGATAAGGATAAGAGATAAAATAATTATTATACTGAATTAATTTAGGCGCCTAACCTTGTGTTAAGCGCCTTTGTTATTATATTGTATTGTGGGTGTGAGGCGTTAGATATATACTGATATCGGTAGCTTTTCACTAAGAATATGTAAGTAATTAATGTTAAGTCTATATAATCATTACGACAGGAACCGGCGGTCAAACTCACCTTCCGGGTTCGAACAGTGACCGCCTATTTGCGACATCCTGTCGCAAATTTCCTTAAATTAATTAATTACTAACATATTCTAAGTTCGAGCTAATGTCATCAGTATATATCTAACGCCTCACACCCACGCCCATATAATAATAAAACATATACACTTAGAATAATTATGTATGTTATAATTTATATAAAATATAGATAATTACAGTCATTAATCAATATGGGGGTAATACGTCATATGAGTAATTTTGCTTTTATGAAAAGTCATTGGGAAGATTTGGCTAAATTAGGAGATTTATCTGAAAAATATGTATATTCTGATCCTAATACATCAATAATCAAACAAGGTATGCTTGCTGAAATTATGGTTAAGTATATGCTTGCATATGATGGAATAGCTGAACCGGAATATGATAATACTCATGCTAATAGAATTAATCTATTAAAACGAAATGATTTGCTACCAGTGGATATTAGTAATATATTATTTATTCTTAGAAAAGCGCGTAATTTAGCTACGCATGAAGCAACAGATGATAAAAATAAAGCTTTAGAGAATCTTGAACTTTGTTTTGAACTATGTGTATGGTATATGCAGACTTATGGTGATTATAACTTTGAACCAGAAAAATATGTATCGCCGGTTGATTATGAAGTTAGTATTCAAGAGCTTGAGAAAGAGAATAATGAATTAGAAGAACTTAATAAAAAACTATCAGAAGAGATTTTACAGATACAAAGTAATGGTAAAGCTAATAGTGACCGTAGGTTTATAGCATATAAGAAAGCGACTAATATTCATTTAACTGAGGCGCAGACAAGAGAACTTATAGATGAACAGCTTCGTCAAGTGGGTTGGGAAGCTGACACTACTAATCTTAGGTATTCTAAGGGAGTAAGACCTGAAAAAGGAAAAAATATTGCTATTGCAGAATGGCCAACAGATTCTAAAGTCACAAAAGGCGGTTATGTTGATTATGCTCTATTTATAGACGAAAAGATGGTAGCTGTGGTAGAAGCTAAGAGAAAGCATAAGGATATATCATCTGTTATTGATGAACAATGTAGGGATTATGCTAGTAATATTAAGTCGGAACACAGTAAATATATAATAAATAAATACGGCAAATACTATGTGCCATTTCTTTTTGCAACTAATGGCAGAGAATATATCAAGCAATATGAAGAGAAGTCTGGCGTATGGTTTTTAGATACCAGAGAACAATTTAATGCACCAAAGGCTCTTTCCTTCTGGCCTTCTCCTGAAGGTATGAAAGAAGACTTGGAGCGTGATATAACAAATGCAGACAAACAATTGGCATCAACAGGATATGAGATACTTGAAGATCCTGATGGATTGGCTCTTAGATATTATCAAATTGAAGCTATTAAGGCTACTGAAGAAGCAATTGCCAATAAGCAAAATTCGATTCTTCTAGCTATGGCAACGGGAACTGGTAAGACTAGAACAGTTCTTGGAATGATATATAGATTCTTGTCTGCAAGAAGGTTCAAAAGAATTCTTTATCTTGTTGATAGAACAGCTCTAGGTGATCAGACTATGGATACATTTAAGGAAGTTCGCCTTGAAGATTTAAAGACATTGAATCAACTATATGATATTAAAGATTTAGGCGAGAAGGAATTTGAAAAGGATACAAGAGTACATATTGCTACAGTACAAAGCCTTGTTAAAAGAATTCTTTATAACGATTCAGATAGTAAGCTAGGTGTATCTGATTATGATTTAATAATAGTTGATGAAGCTCATAGAGGATATATATTAGATAAAGAAATGGTGGAGAGTGATGTCCTCTATCGCAATCAGGATGATTATAGAAGTAAGTATAAAGCAGTTATTGATTATTTTGATGCTGTTAAGATAGCACTTACCGCCACGCCGGCTCTTCATACTACTGAAATATTTGGTATGCCTGTTTATGAATATGGTTATCGTAATGCAGTAATTGATGGATATCTTTGCGACCATGACGCACCACACTATATCAAAACTAAGCTTAGTGAAGAAGGAATAACAATAAAAGCTGGGGATGTGGCTCCCATATATGACCCTAATACTCATGGATTAATAAATAGTCCGGAACTTGAAGATGATTTGCATTTTGATGTTGAGGATTTCAATAGAAGGATTATTAATGAGAACTACAATAAGACTGTATTAGAAGAGATTGCGAAGGATATTGACCCTAATGAACCTGGGAAAACGCTTATCTTTGCTGTAAATGATTCTCATGCTGATATGGTTACACATATTCTGAAAGATTATTATACTGAGCAAGGTGTCAATCAGGAAGCTGTTATGAAGATTACAGGGTCTATTGAGAATGGCAACCCTGTTAAAATAAAAGAAGCAATTCGTAGATTTAAGAACGAGCAATATCCTAATATTGTTGTTACAGTTGACCTTCTTACAACAGGAATTGATGTGGAAGAGATCGTTAATCTTGTATTCCTAAGAAGGATTCGTTCTAGAATTCTCTTTGAACAGATGCTAGGTCGTGCAACGAGACTATGCCCGCAGATTGGCAAAACCCATTTCGAGATATATGATGCTGTTGGAATATATGAGGTGCTTGAGACAGTATCAACTATGAAGCCTGTAGTAGCTAATCCTAAAGTGACATTTGGCGAACTTATTGATGGACTTGATGCATTAGAAACTGATGGAGAGAAGAGCAATCAGATTGATATGATTATTGCAAAGATTCTGCGAACTGCAAGAAGAATGTCTGATGAGAATAAGGAACAGTTTGCTTCTCTTAGTGGTGGAAAGCCTGTAGAAAAATTTGTTAATGAATTAAAGGAACAACCAATAGATATAGCTGTTGAAAATGTTCGAAAGCATAGGACCGCATTTCAGTATGTAAGAAGTGAGCATCAATCTAATCCGGTGTTTATTAGTGGAGAAGATGATGAATTACTAGAACATACTAGAAGCTATGGAAATATTGATAATCCTAAGGATTATCTTGAGGAATTTCATGAATTTGTAGATAATAATATGAATGAGATTGCAGCTCTTAATATCATTGCTACAAGACCAAGAGAGCTTACAAGGTCAGAATTAAAAGAACTTCGACTTATTCTAGATCGTAATAATTTCTCTGAAACTATGCTTAATACTGCACATTCTCAACTGACTAATGAAGAAATTACTGCTGATATAATAAGCTTTATTAGGCAGAAAAGTATAGGTGATCCTTTGATTAGTAAAGAGGATAGAATACATGGAGCTATAGATAAAATGAAAAAGGCACATCCTAATATGAGTAAGGTTCAAAAAGGATGGCTTGATAAGATAGAATCATATCTAAAAAAAGAAACTGTACTTAATAGAGAATCATTTGATGCAGAAGCTTTTAAGAATAAAGGTGGCTTTAATGCAATTAATAAAGCTTTTGACGGCAAGTTAGATGATGTTATTGAAGAGATTAATATAAATATGTATTCTGCCTAGCTTAAAACTCTAATGATATAATTAGAGTAATCACAATATATTGGAGGATTAATACAATGACAAATAACGAGATTGTCGCTAAACTGTGGAATCTGTGTAATGTTCTTCGTGATGATGGAATTACATATCATCAATATGTTACTGAACTTACATATATTCTTTTTCTTAAGATGGCAAAGGAAACAGATTCTGAAAAGGGAATTCCAAAAAATTATCGTTGGGATGTTCTAAAGAGTAAGGACGGTCTTGAATTAAAGAAATATTATGAAGAGCTACTTCGAGTATTAGGTGAGGAGTGTAGCGGTCGTATACAGGAAATTTATAATGGTGCGCGTAGTAATATAGAAGAGCCTGCTAACCTTAAGAAGATTATTACTAATATTGACGGTTTGGATTGGTATTCTGCAAAGGAAGAAGGATTAGGCAATCTGTATGAAGGTCTGTTAGAAAAAAATGCTAATGAGAAAAAATCAGGGGCCGGTCAATACTTTACACCAAGAGTTCTTATTGATTTAATGACAGAATTAATTGCCCCTAAGGCAGGAGAAAAATGTAATGATCCGGCATGTGGTACATTTGGATTTATGATTGCGGCAGATGCTTATGTAAAGAAACATACTAATGATTTGTTTGACTTAGATGAAAAAGAACAAAAGTTTCAGAAATATGATGCATTTACAGGTGGAGAGCTTGTTCATGAAACCCATAGACTAGCGCTTATGAATGCAATGCTTCATGACATCGAAGGTAAGATATATCTATGTGATACACTATCTAATCAAGGTAAGGTCATGAATGATTTTGATGTTGTTCTAACTAATCCACCTTTTGGCACTAAGAAGGGTGGAGAGCGTGCAACTCGTGACGATTTTACGTTTACTACAAGTAATAAGCAGTTGAATTTCCTACAACATATTTATCGCTCTCTAAAGAATAATGGAAAAGCAAGAGCGGCTGTAGTTTTACCTGATAATGTATTATTTGCAGATTGTGATGGGGAGCGTATCAGAGAAGACCTTATGAATAAGTGTAATCTTCATACAGTACTTCGTCTCCCTACAGGTATTTTCTATGCACAGGGAGTAAAGACAAATGTTCTTTTCTTTACAAGAGGAACATCAGATCATGATAATACCAGCGAAGTCTGGTTCTATGACCTTAGAACTAATATGCCGTCCTTTGGTAAGACAAATCCCCTTAAGGAAGAACACTTTGAAGACTTTAAGAAAGCATATACTGCAAGTAATAGACATGACATAAAGGATGAGAGATGGAGTGTATACACATATGAGCAGATATCAGAAGAAGGGAAAAACCATAGTCTTGATCTTGGTCTAATAAAGGATGATTCCGTAATTGATTATAGTGACCTGCCAGATCCTATTGAAAGCGGCGAAGAATGTATTGCACAGTTAGAAGAGGCTGTTGATCTATTACAGAGTGTTGTTAAGGAGCTTAAGTCGCTGGAGGATAATCATGATAGATAATGAAAAAATAATTGAAGGCAGACATTATGTTGATGTGTCACAGATTCTTTTTAGAAATAAGCAAAATATACCCTGGAATGACGTTGAAAAATATTTAAAAAAATACATAGGAATGAGTTTTTCTATCGAAAAGTATGGCGATGTAGTTCATATTGCGGGTGATTTTCCGGATGAATATACTGAGTCACAATATACTAAGGGGTTAAGAGGGGCATTAGCAAAGGCAAAGGCTAATGCTAGCCAAGTGATAGGCGAGATGCTTAAGACCGCTGATAATAGACGGTGGGTAGAGAATAAAGACTCAAAGCATAATAAAGAGGCCAATGGTGGATGGTATAGGTATGATGTGGGTTTTACAATTCCGATCGAGCAAAATGGAGAGTTTCGGCGGAATGTATATAAGGGGACAGCAGTTATAAGGATTAAGGACGATACATTATATTTGTATGATATTGTAAACATAAAAAAAGAAGCGAGTACGCCGCATTAGTCAAAAGACCGTACGGTAGAAAACCGCTCCCTTTACATCAATAAATTATCATAAAATATTGTAAGTGTCAAGTAAAAAAGCTGAGATACAGAGGAAGATAATGAAAAAAAACAAGAAACAATTAAGATTAGAAGACGCGATGGTGCCAGTAGAAGAACAGCCGTATGAAGTACCTGAGAATTGGTGTTGGACAAAACTGGGAGTGACTATTTCAATATCTAAAGAAAAAACAGATGATTTCAGCGATATATCGGTTAAATATGTTGGTTTGGAGCATCTTGAGAGCAATAAAGGTCTTAACGGATATGGCACTACAGAAGGGATAAAGAGTCTTAAAAACATATTTCATACAGGGCAGATACTTTACGGGAAACTACGTCCTTACTTAAACAAACATGATATTGCCAGTTTTGATGGTGTATGTTCAACAGATATTCTTGTTATTGATGTAAAGAATGTTGTAGACGCACAATTTGTTAATAAGTTTTTAGATATGGATAGTTTTATATCATACACTGTGAATAATTCAAAAGGAATCAATCTTCCAAGAGTTTCTGGGGAAACAATAATGGATGCAGCTTTTCCACTTCCGCCCCTCCCAGAACAACAGCGTATTGTGGAGCGAATTGAAAGCCTATTTTCTAAGCTCGATGAGGCTAAAGAAAAAGCTCAGGAGGCATTAGAATCATTTGAAGAGCGACAAGTGGCAATTCTTCATAAGGCTTTTAAAGGTGAATTGACGTTACAATGGCGAACGGAGCATGGGTTAGATATGAACTCATGGAGAGATGTTCCCTTAAAGGACTGTGGCAGATGGTTCGGCGGTGGAACTCCAACAACTAGCAAAAAAGAGTATTGGGAAGGCGGAGATATTCTTTGGATAACATCTAAAGATATGAAAGAAAAGATTATTAAGGACAGTCTCATGCATGTAACGATGGTAGGTGTTGAGAATTCATCAGCTAATTATTGTGAAGAGCCTGCTGTGCTATTTGTTATGCGTAGTGGAATATTACGAAGAGTTTTTCCTGTTAGTATGGTAAGAAGACCATTTACGGTTAATCAGGATTTAAAAGCATGTGTTCCAGAAGGGATTCTTCAGGAGTATCTATATTGGCATTGTACTGGTTTTGAAAAAGATATAAGAGATAACTGCATGAAGAGTGGAACGACAGTAGAAAGCGTTGAGGCAAAAAAGCTGTATGAATATGAGATAAGCGTTGCCGGAATTGATGAACAAAAGGAAATAGTTAACCGTATTGAAGAGTTGTTAAACAAAGAAGTTGCTGCTTATGAGGTGGCTGAAAATGTGATAGAGAGTATAGAATTGGTTAAAAAGTCCATCCTCGCTAAAGCCTTCCGTGGTGAACTTGGCACAAATAATCCTTCCGAAGAAAGTTCTATAGAATTATTAAAACAGGTAATAAAAGAATAATTATGATAAATGAAATTATGAGAAATGATATTATGAACTTGTTAATCCCGAGTATTACAAGCGTTATAGGTGTATTTATTGGTTTTGGTTTAAACTTACTTAGTTCTCATTTGATGAATAAACCTAAACTATCTATTGCGATTAAAAATACACAAAATGATTTGATTGATGATATTGAGACCAGAACAAATACAGGAAATTCAGAATATAGTGTTGAGGTATTTAACATAGGACAAAAACATATTATTATAGATTATTTTGAATTATATTATAAAAAAGGAATTATTGTTCCGTGTCATATTGATGAAAATGATAGAGTTATTAGTCCTAATAATTTCATTAGATACGTTCTGATGGAGGAAGATAAATCAGCTCTGATGCATTATTGCAGTAATGAAATGATTAATAAGTGTTATGTTAGGGTATATCTTATTGACAAGAAGATTATTAATTATGAAATAGATTTGTCTTTATTTGAACTAGAGAATCGTTTATCTGAAACTGATGGTATTGTTGAATAATATGGAGCTATGGGGTGTGAGGCGTTAGATGCATACTGATGACATTAGCTCAAGTTTAGAATATGTTAGTAATTAATTAATTAATTGAAGGAAATTTGCGACAGGATGTCGCAAATAGGTGGTCACTGTTCGAAACCGGAAGGTGAGTTTGACCGCCGGTTCCTGTCATATGTCGTAAGGAGGGACCCACTTGTGGGAGGATTCCTTACGATCAAAGATCTAATTAAACAAAAAACCTGCGTAAAACTAATAGTTTTCGCAGGTCTTTAGTATTCTCTATATAACTTATGATAATTTATGCTCTTTCAACTGCTCCAGAACGTAAGCACTTAGCACATACATATTGTCTCTTAGGTGTTCCATTAACCATACACTTAACAGACTTGATGTTAGATTTCCACATTCTGTTAGACTTTCTATGTGAGTGACTTACATTATTTCCGAAATGAGCTCCCTTACCACAAACTGCGCATTTAGCCATTTGTCTTTTCCTCCTTAAATCAAACTCGATTCGCATACATAAGCAAATCGCAACACGAACATCTTATCATAAGGTGTAGAAATTTACAAGGAAAATATGTACTTTTTTTGATTTTTACATATATTAAAGTTTAGTATATAAAAATATACAATTAATTAATCATTTTTAGAATTTACTTGTTACTTTTTCTAAAAATATAAAAGTTCGTTGTTTTTTATGATAAAACGTATATAATTAGTAATAGTGTTATGCATTAAAATAAAGAACGTTTATGGAGGTTCATTATGCAAGGACAAATAGAAACAAAGCTTGGAAAAGTTGTTATTGATACTGATGTTATTGCAACTTATGCCGGTGCTGTAGCAGTTGAATGTTTTGGCATCGTAGGTATGGCTGCAGTAAATATGAAAGATGGTTTAGTAAAACTACTCAAGAAGGATTATTTGAATCATGGAATCAACGTGGTAATTAACGGTGACAATGAGATTTCATTTGATTTTCACGTTATTGTATCTTATGGCGTAAGCATAATAACAGTTACTGATAATTTAAAGGAAACCGTAAAATACAGAATAGAAGAGTTTACCGGAATGAAAGTTAAAGAGATGAACGTATTCGTTGAAGGCGTTCGTGTAATTGACTAAAGGAGGGCGAACAAGTGAAAGAAATCAATAAAATTACTGTTTCACAATTTGCCAATGCTTTTCTAGCTGGTGCAAATAATCTAGAATCTAAGAAAGAATGGATTAATGAACTGAATGTATTCCCTGTGCCTGATGGTGATACAGGAACTAATATGTGCATGACAATTATGTCAGCTGCTAAAGCTGTAAGTGAATTAGAAGATCCTACAATGAAGACCCTTGCAAAGGCTATTTCATCTGGTTCTCTTCGTGGTGCCAGAGGTAATTCTGGTGTTATATTATCCCAATTATTTAGAGGATTTAGCAAAGTAATGGGAAAATGCGACGAAATCACAACAGATGTCCTCTGTGAAGCAATGCAAAAGTCTGTTGAGACTGCATATAAAGCTGTTATGAAGCCTAAAGAAGGAACAATCCTTACTGTTGCAAGAGGAGCGGCTGATAAAGCTCTAGAAATGGTAGAAGTTACAGATGATCTGGTATACTTTGTTGATGAAGTAATTAAAGAAGCAGAATTAGTATTATCTAAGACTCCTGATATGCTTCCTGTATTAAAACAGGCTGGGGTTGTTGATTCAGGCGGACAAGGTCTTGTATGTGTACTTCAAGGTGGATATGATTATCTGCTTGGCAAGGATGTTAAGCTAACAATAGGTGATGATGATTCTAATAAAAAAGAATCTGCACCTGAAGAAGAACAATATACATATCATACTGATTTTGTAATTAATCTTAAGAAGAAGTTTACTAATAAGAATGAACAGGAATTAAAGTCATTCTTAGAGTCTAAAGGCGGACATGTTAGAGTCAACTGGAATGGTGATGAGATTTCAGTTAGTATCAGAACAGACGACCTTGGAGAAGTAATTAATAAAGCTCTTGAACTTGGTGTTCTAACTAAAATTGATATTAAGAATATTCAAACTGAATATGATAAGACAATTAAAAGTATGTCTAGTAAGAAGGCAGCATCTGAAATCGCTGATGCTACTGACTCTATGAAGGAAGAGAAGCCTGCAAATAATGAACCTGCTAAAGAAATGGGATTTGTATCTGTTTCAATTGGCGATGGTATGAATTCTATATTTAAAGAGCTTGGCTGTGATTATATTATTGAAGGCGGTCAGACAATGAATCCTTCAACAGATGATGTCCTTTCAGCAATCGATAAAGTAAATGCTAAGAATGTATTCGTCCTTCCTAATAATAAGAACATTATCTTAGCTGCTAATCAGGCTGCATCTTTATGTGAAGATAAGAATGTAATTGTTCTTCCAACTAAGACTATTCCACAGGGAATTACAGCTATTATTAACTTTATTCCAGATCAGTCTGTTGATGAAAATCTTAGTCGTATGGAAGAAGAGATTAAGAATGTTAAGACAGGTCAAGTAACATATGCTGTTAGAGATACTGTAATTGATGATAAAGAGATATCTCAAGGCGATTATATGGGGATTGGAGATTCTGGCATACTTGCTGTTGATAAGGATATGAATAAAGTATTTATTGATATGCTTAAAGAAATGGTTGATGATTCTACTGCTATTATCACTATTTATTATGGTGATGAAGTAAAAGAAAAAGACGCTATCAAACTTGGAAAACAAGTGGAAGAAGATTTTGATTCTCTTGAGGTTGAAGTTCAACCAGGTGGACAACCTGTATATTATTATGTTGCATCGGTAGAATAATACTATATACAGCATTTGGGTTTATCAATACATTTATACTTAGATTCCCTACGCTAAGAATATGTAAGTAATTGATGTGTGGTATATTGTAATATTATGACGCAAACCTGTGCTCAATCCGTCATCCAGACGGCTCGCACATATTCCCGACATCCTTGTCGGGAATTTTGCTCTTATATCAATTACTAACATATTCTAACGCTTGCGAAATGCGTATAAATGCATTGTTAATCCCAAATGCTATAGTATATTAATACAGTTATAACTTAAGGAAATAATATGTATATTAATGAATCAGTAACATCAATTAAAGGAATAGGAGAAAGTAAGGCGAAGAGCCTTAATAAGTTAGGAGTATACACCGTTGGTGATATACTCCTTCGTTTTCCTAGGACATATTATATCTATAAAGAGCCAATTAAAGAAGAAGATTTATCTAAACATGTTGGAGAAAAAATAGCTATAACACTAGAGCTTCGTTCTAATGCTATGCTTAAGAAGACAAAAAGATTTGATATTGTTCTAGCAAAAGGCTTCACTCCTAATCTTATAATAGAACTAGTGTGGTTTAGAACCCCTTATATTAGAAATCAGTTATATACATATACACCTCTTGTGTTCTTTGGGAAGTTAATAGAAGAGTATGGCACATATAAAATGGAACAACCTGAAATCTATCAACCTCGGGAATATGAGAATTTATGCAAGAAGCCTTATCCTATTTATTCTGTTACTAAGGGTATATCTAATAAAATAATTATTAAAACTGTTGAAGAAGCTCTGAAAAATGTCACTTTCGAAGAGTATTTACCAGAAACAATCATAAAGAACAATAATCTCTATGGTATTAATGAGGCTCTAAAGCATATTCATAATCCAGATACCTTAGAAGATTACTATAATGCAAGAAAAAGACTTGCTTATGATGAAATATTCAAGTTTCTTCTTAGTCTTGAGTATTATAATTCTAATGAAGTTAAGATTAATAACACATTTACAATAACAAATGAAAAAATAGTAGAAAATGCCATATCTAAACTGCCTTATGAACTAACAAATGGACAGAAAATGGCCTTAAATGATATATTAAATGACTTTAAGTCCCCTTATGTGACTCAAAGATTAATTCAAGGTGATGTTGGCTCAGGAAAAACCATTGTTGCTTTTCTTTCCATGCTTTATATGGTGTCGAATGGCTATCAGGCAGCAATTATGGCGCCAACAGAAGTGCTAGCCAGACAGCATTACAAGGATTTTGTTGATTTCATTTCCTTATTTGGCTTAGATTATAATGTTGTATGTCTTACAGGTTCTACTAAAGCCAAGGAAAGAAGAGAAATACTTGAAGAAATAAATAATAATAATCAATTATTCATAGTCGGAACCCATGCTTTAATAGAAGATAAGGTGGAATTTAATAATATCGGGTTAGTTATCACTGATGAGCAACATAGATTTGGTGTAAAACAAAGAGAAGCACTAAGTAACAAGGGGTATAATCCTTTTACTATTGTTATGTCTGCAACTCCTATTCCAAGAACCCTTTCTATGATTATTTATATGGGAATGAATATTTCTAATATAAAAGATGTTCCTAAGACGAAACTGCCTATTAAGAACTGTGTTGTGAAAGAGAATATGCGTCCCAATTCTTACAAGCATATATTGTCTGAAATAAAAAAAGGTCATCAGGCATATATTATATGTCCACTTGTGGAGGCAAAAGAGATTACAGAAGCTGAAAATGTTCTTGATTATAAAGAAAAGCTCCAAGAATATATGCCTAGAAATATAAGAATAGAAGTACTTCATGGTAAAATGAAACCAAATGACAAAAATGACGCAATGGAGCGATTTATTAAGGGTGAAATTGATATTCTAATATCAACAACAGTAGTCGAGGTAGGTGTCAATAATCCTAACGCTACTACAATTATGATAGAAAATGCCAACAGATTTGGATTGGCGCAACTTCATCAGCTTAGAGGTAGAGTTGGAAGAGGTAGTCATCAAAGCTATTGTATATTTATAGATTCCTCTGAAGGCTCTGAAGTTAATAAACGTCTATCAATAATGAATTCCAGCAATGATGGATTCTTTATCGCAAATGAAGATTTAAAGCTTCGTGGACCTGGTGATATAATGGGAATTCGTCAATCTGGTGAAGTCAACTTCAAATTAGCAGATATTTATAATGATGCAGAGTTATTTTCTCTCGCTAAGAAAGATATAGAGAAACTTATAAAAGAAGGATATACCTTCGAAGAACTCGACAGAGCATATTTATAATTGCACCGAATATAGTTATTAAACCAGCTTAACCTCTTCTAAACTAGGGGTTGCAACAATGGAATAATTAGTATAATATACTACAAAGCCAGGCACAGCGGTGTTTGGCTTTTTTATATGCTTTTTCTGTATATAGTCAATTTCTACTTTACTAGATTCACGGGCAGAAGAATAGTATGCAGCTACATTTGCAGCGATTTCAAATATATGATCAGGAAGCTCTTCGTTATCCTTAACTTTTGCAATTACATGAGAGCCATGAATTTTCTTAGAATGGAACCACCAATCATTACCCTTTGCAAAATTAAATGTTAGTTCATCATTTTGTAGATTGTTTTTTCCAACATAAATGTGATATCCATCCTTTGTTACAAAGTGTAGAGGCTTTGATTTTACTTGCCTTTTCTTATTCTTGTAGTTCTTCTTGATATAACCATATTCAATTAATTCATCCTTAATTCCTTTGAGATCACCTTCGTTTTCGCATAGCATTATAGAAGCATCAATAGTTTTTAGATGCTCTAAAGCTTCCCTGGTTTGTTCTATTTGTGGGATGATAGCCTCTTTAGTACGTTTACACTTATTGTACTTATTATAATATTTCTTGGAGTTTTCTATTCCATTAAGTGTTGGATCTAATGAAATTGTTATTTCTTCGTTAGTATAATAGTTATTTACAGTAATTTTCTTTTCGCCAACAGGAAGATTTTGGGCATAAGTCATTAATAGTTCGCCATATAACTTGAATTTATCTGACTTTTCTGTATCATCGAGCTGTTTTCTAAGAATATCAAGTTTCTTAGCGTTTCGTTCTATATGAATCTGAACTATTTTTCTAATATCGCTTGAACGTTGTTTTATATTAGTAATTCTATTTCTTTCTGAATAAAACTTTTCAAGAAGAGCAGACATATTATCAAATCTTTCAATATCATTATGCCCTTTAAGAATTACAGGAGCATAATCTTTAGGGATATTATTTTCTAGTATTATATTAGGTTTGTAATCGTTATTAGTTATATCACTTATATACTCCAAAAAGCGTACATAAAGAAGATTTTTCATGCCGGAATCTAATGTATTAGTTGAAAAATCTGCATCAACATCAGCATTTTCACATATTCCTATTGCTATAAAAGGACTTATGCCTATAAAGGACTTATAAATTGCTTTAGAGACAGTAGTAGGTTTCTCTAATATTTTCATAAAGTCATCTCTAGTTACATTTAAAGGACTAATTCTGTATTCCTGAGGTGGAATAAAGTAATTTCGTCCAGGGAGAACTTCCCTTACGGAACTAACAGCATAAGAGATATGCTTTATACTATCAATAATTACATTATCACTATTAGTAAATATAATATTAGAATGTTTGCCCATTATTTCCACATAGAGAAATTTTGTAGACAAATCTTTTAATTCATCTAAATGTTCAATTTCAATCTTAATTACACGTTCAAAATCAACCTGTGTAATTGATTTAATCGTTCCGTTGTTTATATATTTTCTAAGAACCATGCAGAAATTAGGTGCCTGCATAGGACTTTCTTTCCTTGTGCTGGTGAGATAAATAAGAGGAAGAGAGGCATTTGAGGATATAAGAAGCCTGTTAGTCTTGCCATTTCCCTTAATTGTAAGGAGAAGTTCTTCGTTTTCAGGTTGTGCAATTTTATTAATCTTACAGCCAGACAACTCATTATTTAATTCGTATGCAAGCTCGTGAATTGTAGAACCATCGAATGACATATGTTGTTTCTTCCTTTACTAATAATATCTTACAAATTATAGTCTAATATTTACATAAAAATCAATAGTTTTATATTTGACGATATAGCCTAAAACATCTATAATATATTTATTATGTGTTTATATGCCTAAAAGTAGGAAATTTATTATTCTTGGAGGCAAATATGATAAAAAGCATGACAGGCTTTGGACATGGAGAATGTTCATATAATAATAAAAAAATCACAATTGAATTAAAGGCTGTGAATCACAGGTATCTTGACCTTAGTATTAAGACTCCAAGAGGCTTTGCTAAATTTGAAGGTCTAATTAGAAATTATCTAAGTGATCGCCTAGATAGAGGCAAGATTGATGTATTCGTTAATTATGAAGAAAATGCTGATTCGCAATATGAGATTATTTATAACAAGAATATAGCGAAGATGTATTACGATAAGATTCAACAGATTTCTAATGAGTTCGGAATTGATGGAAGTATTTCTGCAGCTAGTCTTTCAAGATATAACGAAGTATTAGAATTGCAAGAAGTAGAAGAGTCTACTGAAGAAATCGAGAAAATTCTTACAGAAGCTTTACAAGGGGCTTGTGATGAAATTATTGATAATAGAACAAGAGAAGGGGAAAGACTTAGAGAAGATTTACTAGCCAAGTTAGAGGATTTATCACAAGATGTAAGCTTTGTTGAAAAGAAATCTCCAGAAATTGTTGAGGAATATAAGACAAAACTTCGTGAAAAGATAGCAGATTTATTAAATGATAATAATATTGACGAGAATAGACTTGCTATGGAAGTAACATTATTTGCTGACAAGATCTGTATTGATGAAGAGATTGTAAGATTAAAAAGTCACATAAATGAAGTAAAGGATGCATTAAACAGTAATGAACCTGTTGGTAGAAAGCTTGATTTTGTAGCACAGGAATTAAACCGCGAAGCCAATACAATCCTTTCTAAATCAAGCGACGCAGAAGTCGCCAACACAGGCATCAATATGAAGACACTAATCGAAAAAATCCGTGAGCAAATTCAGAATATAGAATAATTATAGTAATGAATTCAGACATATGAGAACTTCGAAGCGATTTTCTCATGAGCGAGAAGTTACTCATATGTATATATAATATGTTACAGAAAGGAGCTGAATATTATGGAGAATGATAAGGGATTAATTGTTGTTTTATCGGGCTTTTCCGGCGCTGGCAAAGGAACAATAATGAAACATCTGCTTCAATCTCATCCAAATGAATATCATTTGTCAATTTCAGCAACTACTAGAAAAAAACGTCCTGGAGAACAGGAAGGAAGAGAATACTTCTTCAAATCAAAAGAAGAATTCCAGAAAATGATTGATAATGACGAATTGCTCGAATATGCGACGTTTAATGACAGGTCTTATGGAACGCCTAAGAGCTATGTGGAAAAACTAATCAATGAAGGAAAAGATGTTATTCTTGAAATAGAAGTACAAGGAGCATTACAAGTAAAGGAACAATTCCCAGAGGCTTTGCTTCTCTTTGTTACGCCACCAAGCGCCCAAATATTAAAAGAAAGACTTGTTGGCAGAGGAACAGAAGCTCACGATGTTATTGCTCAAAGAATGGCCATTTCCTCTAAAGAGTCATATCTTATGAATAATTATGATTATTTAATTATTAATGATGTGCTTGAAGATAGTGTTAATAAAGTTCATAATATTATTCAATGTGAACATGCAAGAACCGTTAGAAATAACGATTCAATAAAGAAAATGCAAGAAGAATTAAAAGAGTATTCGAAAGGAGAATAGAACAGATGATACATCCATCGTATGTTGAACTTATGAGAAAGGTAAATCAGGACGTTGTAGTTGGTGAGGAGCCTGTAGTAAATAGTAGATATAGTATAGTATGTGCAACAGCAAAGCGTGCCAGAGAAATTATTGATGGCGCAGAACCTATGAATATTGAAAATGCAGATAAGAAAAAAGCACTTTCTATTGCTGTTGAAGAACTCTATAATGGCGACTTAAAGATTCTCTCTGAAGAAGAAGTAGAAGAGAAGAATCAGAAATTACAGGCTTTAAAAGAAGATTTATCTAATGATAGATATGCCTATGAGAAATATCTTAACACAGAGACAGATAATGAGGCAGTGGCATCTGTTGAGGAATAATTTCTTATGAAAATATTTTTTGCATCCCTTGGTTGTGACAAAAATCTAGTTGATTCTGAGAAGATGCTTGGTCTGTTAGATGAAGCAGGTCATATAATTATTGATGATGAGAATGATGCAGATATTATTATTGTTAATACATGTTCGTTTATTCATGATGCTATGGAAGAAAGCATTAATTCAATAATTGAATATGGCAGATTGAAGAATGAAGGCAAGCTTAAAGCATTAATTGTAACTGGTTGCTTATCTCAACGTTTTAGTAAAGAATTTAGTGAAGAACTTCCTGAAGTTGACGCAGTAATTGGAACTAATTCATATGACGAAATAGTTAAGGCAATTAATGATGTGTTATCTGGTAATAAAAACAATTACTATATAGATAGCCTTGATAAACTTGTTAATCCCAAGAAAAGACTATTGTCTACTGGAGGACATTTTGCATATCTTAAGATTGCAGAAGGTTGTAACAAGAGATGCACTTATTGTATTATTCCTACACTTCGTGGTAATTACAGATCTGTTCCAATGGAAGATGTAATTAGTGAAGCAAGAGAACTTATTTCAATGGGTGTTAAGGAAATAATACTTGTTGCACAGGAAACTACTGTTTACGGGATGGACATTTACAAGAAGAAAATGCTCCCGGAATTATTGGATAGACTGCAGGAGATAGAAGAATTAAAATGGATAAGGCTTCTATATTGTTATCCTGAAGAGATAGATGATAATTTAATTGCATCTATTAAGAGAAATAATAAGGTATGTCATTATATTGATATGCCAATTCAACATTGTAGTGATACAATTCTTAAGGCTATGGGAAGAAAAACTGACCTAAATAGCCTAAATAATATAATTAATAAGCTTCGTAGCGAAATACCGGATATTGCAATTAGAACTACGCTAATTGCAGGTTTTCCTGGCGAAACTGAAAAAGATTATAATGAATTATTAGAATTTGTTAGAAACAATCAATTTGAGAGACTTGGTGTTTTTTCTTATTCTAGAGAAGAAGGGACACCTGCATTTCTAATGGATAATCAAATTGATGATGATATAAAAGACTCTAGAAGAGACAAGATTATGGAAATTCAAAAAGAAATATCTTGTAGAAATAACAAGAAGTTAATAGGACATGAATTTGATGTCTTTATAGAGGGCAAGCTTGTTGATGATGATGTATATATTGGAAGAACCTATATGGATGCTCCGGATGTAGACGGATTATTCTTTATTAAATCAATGAATACTCTTAATTCAGGAGACTTTGTAAAAGGAAAGGTTACTTCTTTTAATGAATATGATTTGATAGGAGAGATTGTTTAATGAATGTGCCTAACAAGTTAACACTTTTTCGGGTGATTCTAATTCCGTTCTTTGTATTTTTTATGCTGTATGAGCCTGAAGACTTTACATTTAGAATTATTGCGGAAGTAATATTCTGTGTAGCTTCACTTACAGACTTACTTGATGGTAAAATCGCTAGAAAAGAAAATTTAGTTACAAATTTTGGTAAATTTATGGATCCATTAGCTGACAAACTACTTGTATGCTCAGCACTTATTTGTCTAGTTGAATCAGAACAAATTGCTGCATGGATTGTAATTGTAATTATAGCCAGAGAGTTTATTATTAGTGGATTTAGACTTATTGCTAGTGACAATGGCGTTGTTATTGCAGCAAGTATGTGGGGAAAAGTTAAGACAACATTTCAGATGACTATGATTATTGTTCTTATTCTTAATGTATCTTATTTCTTTGCTGGTACAATCCTTGGAACTATTGTGTCATATTTAGAACTTGTATTAATATACGCTTCATTAGTACTAACAGTTGTATCATTAATTGATTATCTTGTTAAGAACAAGAGCATTCTTACGGAGAATATTTAATTATGGATGAGTATAAACTAGCAAAAAAATGTGTAAAAAAGCTTAAGAAATATGGACTATCTATTGCAACTGCTGAATCCTTGACTGGTGGCATGATTGCAGAAAGAATTGTAAGTGTTCCAGGAGCTTCACTTGTATATGAAGAAGGATTTGTAACATATTCTAGTTTTTCTAAAGTAAAGAATTTGCTAGTTGATCCTGTAATTATTGCAGAAAATGGTGTCGCATCTTATCCTGTGGCTAGAGAAATGGCAAAGGGTATACTATATATATCTAAAACCGACTACGCACTAGCAACAACAGGTGTTGCAGGACCAAAGAGCGATGATTATAACACCAAAGTTGGTACAGTTTATATATCATGTGCTTCAAAAAACCATGTTATTGTAAGAAAATATCATTTTAGAGGAAATAGAGACAAAATCAGAACAAAATCAACTATTTGTGCATTTAAATTATTATTGTATGTTCTGAAGAATGATTTATAATATATGAGAGTTATTGCAGGAAAATGTAGACGTCTTAACCTTGAAACAATAAAGGGTGATAATACAAGACCAACTACAGATAGAATAAAAGAGACATTATTTAATATAATTAATGATGAAATAACAGATTGTGACTTCCTGGATTTATTTGCAGGAAGTGGACAGATTGGCATAGAAGCTTTGTCCAGATATGCAGCATCAGCAACATTTGTTGATAATTACAGAAAAGCTATTGAATGTATTAATAATAATATTGCCAAATGTCACCTAGAAGAGTACTCTAATGTCATATGTGATAACGTATTAAGTGCAATTAAGCGCTTTAAAGATAACAGTTTTGATATTGTTTTTCTAGATCCTCCATATAATAAAGGACTAGAGGAGAATATACTTGAATTCTTTGATAATTCTAAAGTATTAAGAAAGAATGGTCTTATAATTATTGAAGCAGATATTAATACTGATTTTTCTTATGTAGAAAAGTATTCATTAGAACTTATCAGAGTGAAAGAATATAAAACAAATAAACATTTGTTTTTTAGAAAAACATTATAAGGAAGTGCTTTTATGAGAGCCGTTTATCCAGGTTGTTTTGATCCTATTACAAATGGACACATTGATATAATAAAAAGAGCATCTAAAATATGTGATGAATTAGTTATTCTTGTTATGGATAATAAGGATAAAAATGTGTCTTATTCTGTTGAGGACAGAATTAAAATGATAAAGCTTGTGACAGAAGATATTACTAATATTAAAGTAGACTCTTTTTCAGGCTTAACTACTGATTATATTGCTAATAATAATATTGATGTTATAATTAGAGGTGTTAGAAATACTATTGATTATGAATACGAAGCATCTCTGGCAGGTATTTATAGTACACAGGTCAAAGGTGTTGAATCAATATTTTTGCCATCAAATCCTAAATATGCATATCTTAGTTCCACTGTAGTCAGACAACATGCTATGCTTTCAGGGGATTTGAGTGAATTTGTACCAGATATAATAGTTCCTATTATTAAATCTATATATTAATTATTAAGGAGAGACAAGATTATGGCTAGTAGAATTGAAGATATGATTAACGAATTACAGGATTTTGTTGACGGATGTAAGAATGCACCATTTAAGACAGATTCTATTGTTGTTAATCGGGATGATTTAGAAAGCTATATTGAAGATTTACGTGCAACAGTTCCTGATGAAATAAGACAATATCAGAGAATAATAAATAATCAGGAACATATCTTAGCAGATGCAAGGAAGAAAGCTGACGCTATTATAAAAGAAGCTGAAATTCAGACAGATCAACTTGTAAGCGAACACCAGATAATGCAACAAGCTTATGCAAGAGCTAATGAGGTAGTTCTTGTTGCTTCAAAGGAAGCTGAACAGATTCTTAATAAAGCGACTATTGAAGCTAACAGTATTAAAGAAGGAGCCATTGCCTATACAGACAATCAACTTAAGATTGTTCAAGATATAATGACAGCTACTATGGAACAGACTAGACAAAAGGCTGATAGTTATCTAAATCAGATGCAGGGTTATCTAGATATTGTAGTTTCTAATAGAAATGAGCTTGCCCCTCCAGAAGCTGAACCAGTTGTTGCAGATCAGGTTGCACAGGTTCCTTATTCAGAAGATGTGGATGTTGAAACAGTAAATACTGATTCTAAAGCAAAAAAACAATCTGAAAAGGAAGATAGTAGTAAGGGAATAGATGTTCCTGATGTATTTTTTAACCAAGAATAATTACAAAGAGTGTGGCACACACACTCTTTTTTCTTTGATAGTAAAGGAGAATATATGCTAAGTAATATTAAAGCGGCAATTTTTGATGTAGATGGTACACTTCTTGATTCTAATGGAGTATGGCAACAAATAGACATTGATTTTATGAAAGAAAGAAATATGACTCACCCTGATAATCTCCAAAACTGGCTAGATGGCCTTAGTTTTAATCAGGTTGCAGAGTTTTTTCATGAGAATTTCAACACTAAGGAATCCCCGGAAGAACTTGTAGAAATATGGCATAACATGGCTTATGAATCATATAAAAATAAAATCAAAGCAAAAAAGGGTGCCAAAGAATTATTCGATTATCTTAAGGAAAATGATATAAAAATCGCTATTGTTACAAGTAATTCTCATGAATTAATAGAAGCAGGTCTTAAGAATAACGATTTATATGACTATATTGATCTAGTTATTACGGCTGATAGTTTAAACACTAATAAAGATACGCCTTATATATTCGAAGAGACAGCAAGAAGATTAGACGTTGAGCCAGCAAATATTATTGCTTTTGACGATTTGTGCCCGGTAATAAAGGCTATTAACGAAGCTAATATAAGAAGTGTAGCTGTATATGACAAAAGAAGCATTAAAGCTTATGGAGAAGAACTGATGAGAGATACAGCAGATTATTTTATTAATGATTTCACTGAAGTTTTGGCATAAATTCACTGAAATTTAAGGAAAAATAATGAAAGAAATAATTATTGATTCTTCAACTCAAAACCAAAGACTAGATAAATTCTTAAAGAAGTATTTTAGTGCTTCTTCTAGTGGCTTTATATATAAAATGCTAAGAAAAAAGAATATTGTCTTAAATGGGAAGAAAGATGATGGTAATTCTATACTCCTTGAGGGGGATATAATTAAAGTTTTCTTTTCTGATGAAACATATAATAAAATGAGAGGGCTTGATAATAGCGCTGATGAGTATGAATATTATAAAAAATTAGATTATAACATCCATGTTATATATGAAGATGATGATATAATTGCCTTAAATAAACCAGCTAATCTATTATCTCAGAAAAGCAAAGCTAGTGATATATCAATTAACGAATATATTATCTCTTATCTTATTAATGAAAAAGGTTATTCATTAGATAATTACAGGCTTTTTCATCCATCAATCAGTAACAGATTAGATTATAATACAACAGGTGTAATTCTTGGGGCTAAGACCCTGAAGGGGCAACAAGAATTATCACTTGCATTAAAAGAAAGAACTATTTCAAAATATTATATCTGTATTGTTAAAGGTTATGTAGAAAAAGATATAAAGCTCAAAGGAAATCTTACAAAAGATAATAAGAACAATAAGGTATCAATTAATAATTCTGAAAATAAATATAATATTGAAACCCATATTGAAGTTATTGCAAATAGTAAGAAAACAAGTCTTCTTAAGATTCATCTTATAACAGGTAAAACACATCAGATAAGAGCGCATCTAGCATCAATTAATCATCCTATTATAGGTGATATAAAATATGGAGATGAAAAAATAAATAATTATTATAAAGATTTATATAAATTATCATCACAAGCATTACATTCATATATAACTATTTATAATAATATTGAAATTAAGGCGCCTTTACCTAAGATAATGCGTAGAATAATAGAGGAAGAATATGGCAACCTGGAATTCTAGAGGTCTTAGAGGATCATTTCTTGAAGAGATGATAAATAAGACAAATGAAATATATAAAGATAATGAACTGGCATTAATACAGAAGATTCCGACTCCAATTACGCCAATCAACATCGATTCTTCAACGAAGCAAATAACTCTTGCATATTTTGAGAAGAAGAGTACCGTTGACTATATTGGAGCAGTACAGGGAATTCCTGTCTGTTTTGATGCAAAAGAATGTAATACAGATACATTTCCATTACATAATATTCATGACCATCAGATTGAATTCATGAGAGATTACAAGAATCAGGATGGGATATCTTTTATAATTATTTACTTTAGTAAGAAAGAATTGTTCTATTATCTTTCCTTCGATGAAATTGATTATTATAATAACAGAGCTTTAGAAGGTGGTCGAAAGAGTATAAGATTCGAAGAATTAAAAGAATCTCATTTCTTCACAAAAAAAGGTAATCTATTAGTGCCATATCTTGATATGATAAGCATGGAATTAGAAGAAAAAGATTGACAAATTATTGAATATATTCTACTATGTTATTGTGTTAGCGTAGTAAAGCGATAAAGCGTTTCGATTTATGTATTATATAAATAGTTAGTAAAGGAGACTAGATGAAGAAAACTATATTGCATACTCCCGAAGGAGTACGAGATATTTATAATGAAGAGATAGAGAAAAGAGATGTTCTAATAAATAAACTTAAGAATTTAATTAGAACATATGGCTATGATAATATTGATACTCCAACCTTTGAGTATATGAGCGTTTATTATAAAGATATTACTCTGACAAAAACCAAAGATTTATATAAATTCTTTGATAAAGATGGAAATACTCTGGTTTTAAGACCGGATTTTACCCCATCTATTGCAAGAGCAGTATCTAAGTATTTCCCAAAGGAAGAAATAATAAGACTTTTCTATGTTGGAAATGTATTCTCTAACAACAGAAGATACCAGGGAAGGCTTAAGGAATCATGTCAGTTTGGTGGAGAATTAATTGGCGAAGAATCAATTGATTCAGATGCTGAGATTCTTTCAATTATTGTAAATGCATTAAAATCGTGCAAATTAGATAATTTCCAGATAAGCATTGGACATGCCGATGTATTTAAGGCTTTAATTGAAATTGGGAATTTTGATGAAGATGATACAGAAGTAATTCGTGAATACATGCTTAATAGAAATATATTTGGCCTAGAAGAATTCTTAGAATCAAGAAATACTTCAGAGAATCTAATTAAGCTATTTTTAAGTATTTGCAAAATGTATACACCAGGCTCTAAGGAATGGTTAAGTCTTCTTGATGAAGCAAGAAGCTATGATACTTTGTATAAATCCCTCAATTATCTTAACGATTTATATGAAGTATTAAAAAGTTATGGTGTTGAAAATTATATTTCATTTGAGACAGGAAGCTTAAGTGAATACTATTATTATACTGGCATAATATTTGCAGGTTATACATATGGAAATGGAGAGCCTATTGTTACAGGTGGAAGATACGATAACCTACTTTCAAATTTTGGCGAAAGCAGAGCAGCTATTGGATTTGGTATATTTGTAGACCAACTTCAATTTGCACTTGATAGACAGAATATTATTTATACAAAGAAACATAAGAAAATTATACTATGCTACAAAAATGATGATAGAAATACAGCTATTAACGAAGCTATTAAACTTAGAGAACAAGGTAATATCGTAGAATTAATACCTTTAAAAGATGATTTTAATAAAACTAAATCTTTATACGAAAATGACAATGTAACAATTATGGAGATAAAATAATGAATAACGAATATCTTACAATAGCTCTTGGTAAGGGTAGACTGGCAAAATCTACAATGGAGCTTTTTGAAAAAATCGGAATAACATGTAAGGAAATGCAAGATAAGAAGACACGAAAACTTATATTTGTTAATGAAGAGTATAAGTTAAGATTCTTCCTTGCTAAAGGTCCAGATGTACCAACATATGTGGAATATGGAGCTGCAGATATTGGTGTAGTTGGAAGAGATACAATTCTTGAAGAAAATAGAAATATTCTGGAAGTATTAGATCTTGGATTTGGAAAATGTAAAATGTGTATTTGTGGCCCAAAAGAAGCAAAAGAACTTCTTAAGAGCAAAGAATTAATATACGTGGCGACAAAATATCCGAGAATAGCAAAAGATTATTTCTATAATAAAAAGTATCAGACTGTTGAAATTATTAAATTAAACGGTTCTATCGAACTTGCCCCTATTGTTGAACTATCTGATGTAATATGTGATATAGTAGAGACTGGTTCAACTCTTAGAGAGAATGGACTTACTGTTCTTGAAGAAGTATGTGACTTGTCTGCAAGGGTTGTCGTCAACCAGGTTAGTATGAGAATGCAAAACGAAAGAATAACCAAGCTTATATATGATTTAAAACAAGCATTACAAGAATAATTAATAAAGGTGTAGATATGAGAATACTTAATCTTAACAAAGAAAACACAAATAATATATTGGAGAACCTTCTTAAAAGAAGTCCAACCAGCTATGATTCTTATGAAAAAGATGTTAAAGCAATAATTGATAATGTAAAAGAAAATGGAGACAAAGCTTTATTTGATTATACATTGAGATTCGATAAGGCTAGTATTAATCAAGATAATATAATCGTTACAAAAGAAGAATTAGAAGAAGCATACAATGAAGTTGACGAGAAATTAATTAAAGTTATTAGAAAAGCCCTTGTTAATATTAAGTCATTTCATGAAAAGCAACTCCAAAACAGTTGGTTTGATAGTAATGATGGAATTATTCTTGGTCAAAAAGTAACTCCCTTAGATAAAGTTGGAGTATATGTACCTGGAGGAAAGGCAGTCTATCCATCAAGTGTTCTTATGAATGTTGTTCCTGCTAAAGTTGCGGGAGTTAATACTATCTATATGACAACTCCACCTGATAAAGATGGTAAAATCTGTGCAAATACACTTGTAGCAGCTCATGAAGCTGGCGTTGACGTAATTTATAAAGCTGGTGGCGCTCAAGCCGTAGCAGCCCTTGCATTTGGAACAGAATCAATCACTAAAGTTGATAAAATTGTAGGACCTGGTAATATATATGTTGCTCTAGCAAAAAAAGCTGTATTTGGCCATGTTAGTATTGATTCAATTGCTGGCCCTAGCGAAATCCTTGTTCTTGCTGACGAAACGGCTAATCCAAGATATGTGGCAGCTGATTTATTATCGCAGGCAGAGCACGATGAACTTGCATCAGCTATTTTGATTACTAACAGCAAGGATTTAGCCCAAAATGTATCAAAAGAAATTGACGCATTTCTAGAAGTATTATCAAGGCGAGATATAATAAGTAAATCTCTTGAGAATTATGGATATATATTAATTGCTGATAATATGGATGATGCAATATCGGCAGTTAATGAAATTGCATCCGAGCATTTAGAACTTGTTGTAAAAGACCCGTTTAATACTATGACCAAGATAAAGAATGCCGGAGCTATATTCTTAGGGGAGTACTCATCTGAACCTCTTGGTGACTATTTTGCCGGACCTAATCATGTACTGCCAACTAATGGAACAGCCAAATTCTTCTCTGCATTATCTGTTGATGACTTCATCAAGAAATCTTCAATAATATCATATTCTAGAGAAGCATTAGAAAGTATTCATAAAGACATTGAAACATTTGCACAATGTGAAGGTTTGACAGCACATGCAAATTCTATTAAAGTAAGATTTGAGGAATAAATATATGTAAGCATATTATCTCACAATACATATTGTGAGATAATATTGCGAAGTGTTATTTATAGTAAAAATACGAAGGAAAGATTATGGAAAGAAAAGCAAATATTAATAGAAAAACAAAAGAAACAGATATTAGTCTTGAATTAAATATTGATGGAAAGGGCGAGTCTAATATATCTTCAGGCGTAGGCTTCTTAGATCATATGCTTGAAAGCTTTGCCAGACATGGTCTTTTTGACCTTGA
The DNA here is from genome assembly GCA_015057165.1 of Lachnospiraceae bacterium. GTDB lineage: Bacteria > Bacillota > Clostridia > Lachnospirales > Lachnospiraceae > RUG191. The sequence goes on from SVEY01000001.1 coordinate 180,156, forward strand.
TGTAAAATGTGAAGGTGACTTAATAGTTGATTGCCACCACACAATAGAAGATATTGGTATTGTACTAGGACAGGCAATTAAGAAGGCACTGGGTGACAAGAAGCAGATTGTAAGATTTGGAAGTACAATAATTCCTATGGATGAGAGTCTAGTTCTTGTATCACTAGATCTAAGTAACAGACCATATCTTACTTTTGATTATAAATTCGATGTTGAGAGAGTAGGATACTTTGATACTGAGATGGTTAAGGAATTCTTCTATGCAATTAGTTATTCTGCAGGAATGAATTTGCACATTAAAGTATTAGAAGGTGGCAATGCACATCATGTAATAGAAGCAATTTTCAAAGCCTTTGCTAAATCCCTTGACTATGCCACACTCAAAGACCCCCGCATTATAGATGTGCTTTCTACCAAGGGTGATTTATAAAATAAATATTTAATCAAACAAATTTGAAAGGATAATAACTATAATGGGTCAGAAATCAATTATATCAACAATATATATTAAAGACGGCATGGCTGTAAAATCACCAGAAGGTCTTGAAGCTCCTATTAATGCCGTAGAACTTGCCAATCAATTTAATGATTCAGGAGTAGATAAAATAGTTCTTTTTGACTTATCAGAAGATGATGAGGAACATGAAAAGAACATTATGACTATAAGAGAGATTAATAATAACTCTGAAATCAAATCCTGCGCTGGTGGCAATATCAAGAGACTTGAAGATGTCAAGAAATTTCTATATGCAGGATGTAATGAAGTGGTTCTTAATGGCTCTAAGCCAGAGACTTCAGATCTTGTAGTAGAAGCTGCTAATAGATTTGGCAAAGAAAAAATATTGGTTTCAATTAAGAATATGGATTTTATCTTCAAAAATCAGGAGATTCTTGAAGAATATGTACATGAAGTATTAATACTTAACAAAGAATTAATTGCAAATGATGGCTATGAGAGCAGTTGTAAAGTTCCATACATTGTATACGTTGATGAATATGATGAAGAGTATCTTGTTAAGATTCTATCTTCACCACAAATAAGAGGTGTGGCAGGTCTTGTTGTTAACAGAATTCATAGATACGATATTATGGGGTTAAAGAGTAAGCTTTCTGACAGAGGTATTTCTTTTGATAATTTTGAACCTCTTCTCAAATGGGGAGATTTAACACCTAATGACAAGGGCCTTATTCCCGTTATAGTACAAGACTATATAACCAAAGAGGTTCTTATGCTTGCTTATATGAATGAAGAAAGCTTTGAAGCAACTCTTCGTACTGGTAAAATGACATATTTCTCAAGAAGTCGTAATACACTTTGGGTAAAGGGTGAGACTAGTGGTCACTATCAATTTGTTAAGAAATTAACTGCTGATTGTGATAAGGATACAATTCTTGCTCTTGTATCACAAGTTGGTGGTATTGCGTGTCATACAGGAGCTCCAAGCTGTTTCTTCAATGATATTGTAACGAAAGAATATATTGAGAAGAATCCGCTCAAAATATTCGAAACCATATATGATATTATTGTAGATAGAAGAAAGAATCCAAAAGAAGGTTCTTATACTAATTACTTATTTGATAAAGGAATTGATAAAATTCTCAAGAAAGTTGGAGAAGAAGCAACAGAGATTGTTATTGCTGCTAAGAATCCTAATAAAGAAGAGATTAAATATGAGATATCAGATTTCCTATATCATGTAATGGTATTAATGGTAGAATGCGGTATATCATGGGAAGAAGTTACTAAAGAATTGAGTAGAAGATAATATGCAAAAACTGGCCCTTAGCGATAAAATCCTTATGGCTGTAGAAAAACCTGCGCGCTATATAGGTAATGAATTAAATATTATAAAAAAAGATTTGTCTGATGTTGATATTAGAATAGCAATGTGTTTCCCAGATGTGTATGAAATTGGCATGTCACATCTGGGAATTCAGATTTTATACGAAATGTTCAATCAGCGCTCAGATACATATTGTGAAAGGGTATATTCTCCTTGGCCTGATTTACACAAAATTATGAAGGATAGAGATATACCTTTATTTGCGTTAGAATCACAGGATAGTCTTAGGAATTTTGATTTTCTTGGTATAACTCTTCAATATGAAATGTGTTATACAAACGTACTTCAGATTCTGGATTTATCACAAATCCCTATATGGGCTAAAGATAGAACAGATAATGATCCAATAGTTATGGGGGGCGGTCCTTGTACATATAACCCCGAACCAATTGCTGATTTCTTTGATTTTATTTATATTGGCGAAGGAGAGATTAGTTATGACGAACTCTTAGATTTATATAAAGACATGAAGAATTCTAATGATTATTCAAGAGAATTATTCCTTCGTGCCATATCTAACATTGAAGGTATCTATGTTCCCAGTTTATATGATGTTACATATAACGAGGATGGAACAATTAAGGATTTCTTTCCTAAAGTATTCAATGATAATAAGGATATTGACTTTATATGTGCATCGGGAAATGTAATAAGGATACCAAGTAAGGCAAGAGAAAAAGTTAATCGCGTTGTATTAACTGATTTTGACAATGGACCATATCCTACAAAGCCTATAATTCCTTATATAAGAGCAACTCAGGACAGAGTAGTCCTTGAAATCCAAAGAGGTTGTATAAGAGGCTGTAGATTCTGTCAGGCTGGTATGATTTATCGTCCTAATCGTGAGAAAAGTGTTGAATTATTAAAAAAGCAGGCGTTAGAAATGATTGAAGCTACTGGACACGAAGAGATATCTCTATGTTCCTTATCATCAAGTGATTATTCTGATTTGCCTGAACTTATAGATTATTTAATTGAGATTTGTAAGGAAAGGTATGTCAATATATCACTTCCTTCACTTAGAATTGACGCTTTTTCTCTTGATGTAATGAGTAAAGTGCAGGATGTAAAGAAAAGTTCTCTTACATTCGCACCAGAGGCTGGCTCTCAACGTATGAGAAATGTAATTAACAAGGGTCTTACAAAGGAAGACATAATTAACGGCTCTAATATGGCCTTTAAAGGCGGTTGGAACAAGGTTAAGCTATATTTTATGCTTGGGCTTCCATTTGAGGAAGAAGAGGATATTAAGGCCATTCCTGAACTAGGGAATGAAATAGCCGCAAATTACTATGATATACTCCCTAAGGAGGAGCGAAATGGCAGGTGTCAGATTACAATGTCTACATCCTTCTTTATTCCTAAGCCATTCACACCTCTTCAATGGGCAAGAATGTATCCAAAGGAAGAATATCTAAGGAGAGCACATCTTGTTAAAGATACCATGAATGAACAGCTTAATAAGAAGAGCCTTCGTTATCACTACCACGAAGCTGACGTATCTGTTCTTGAAGGTGTATTTGCAAGAGGAGATAGGAAGCTATCTAAAGCAATATACTATGCTTATGAGCATGGTGCATTATTCGATGCCTGGTCTGAATTCTATGATGATAATATATGGCAGGAAGCTTTCGACAAATGTGATATAAGTCTTGATTTCTATGCATATAGAGAGCGTAGTATTGATGAGATTCTTCCTTGGGACTTTATCAATGTCAACATTTCTAAGAAGTTCCTTATTAGAGAGTGGGAGAACGCCAAGAAGGGTGTAGTAACTCCTAATTGCAGAGAGCAATGTAGTGGATGTGGCGCCAAAATATATAAAGGTGGAATATGTGTTAATAGAAATAAAGATAATTCATAAGTTTTATTTGGAGGTTTAATCTATTTAATTATATTTATAGTTTAATTATTGGATATCAATTATGAAAGTTAGAGTTCGATTCGAAAAAAAAGGCGTATTAAAATATGTTGGACACCTTGATATGATGAGATATTTTCAGAAAGCAATAAGTCGTGCCAATCTTCCTATCGCTTATTCTGAAGGATTTAACCCACATCAGATTATGTCCTTTGGAAATCCCTTAGGACTTGGAATGACTTCAAGTGCAGAATATATGGATATTGAATTGTTAGAAGAGATTCCTTCATTAGAAGGCATTAATCGACTTAATAATGAGATGGTGCCAGGAATTAAGATTCTCTCATTCAGATACCTGCCAGATAAGGCGAAAAACGCTATGTCTGCAACTTGGGCTTCCTCCTATAAGATTAGATTAAGTGATAAGCTTAAAGCAGAACTTGGGGATATGACTAACATTTCCCATAGAATAGATGACTTTATGTCTCTTGATGAATGTATAATCACTAAGAAGACTAAGAAATCAACAAGAGAACTTGACATATTGCCACTTATATATGAATTCAAATATGAAGAAAAATATTTCTATATAAAATGTTCATCAAGCTCAGGTGATAACATTAAGCCCGAAGTTATTATGAATGAATTTTTCAAATACCTAGGCTACGAACTTGAACTAGACAGAGTTAATCTTAGCATCGAACGACTAGACATTTATACACTTGAGGATGAAAACCTAATATCATTAGATGACATTGGAGTTAATAAGTAATTTATTATTGTCTCTAAAACTAGTATTAAAACACCAAAAGACCATATAGGCTTTTTGGTGTTTTTTATGAAACCACTAACAGTAACCGAACAGACACCAAAAACAACTGATTAGACATTTGATATATATTTTTTATTTAACATTTATAATAATATTAAATGTTTGTCGTAATAATAATAGTAAGGATTATAGTAAGGATTATATATGAGAAAAATATTTAATAAATTTTTAATTAAAGCTTTGCTTGGAGCTCTTATGGGGCTTGCAATTTGCATTACAATATATGGATTCGGCGTATACGATGATGTTATAATCAGCAATAAACCATTTATGATAGCACAATTTATTGGAAGTGCTGTACTTGGCATTATTGGAATGGGGGGCTCAGTTGTATACGAAGTTGAAAAATGGAGTCTAACTGCAGTTACAATTACTCATTATATACTCGTTGTAATAGCATTTGTATGTTGTTGCGTTTTCCTTAAATGGTTTGAAATTAGAGCTTTGCCTATTGTTTTGATAATCTTTACTATTACATATTTTATAATATGGCTTATAAATTACCTCATAAGTAAGAATGAGATTAAAAAGATTAATGAAGGGCTCGAAATATTAAAACAGAAAGACAAAAAAGGTGATAACCATGAATAATATGGTAGATATAGATGTAATAATTGATAAAAAATACATAGAACCAAAGGTAAATATTCTCACAAAATCAAAAACAAAGCAGGTTGAAAGTATAATTAATTCAATTGAAAATACACAAGAAAACCAATATCCATATCTAACAGGCTTTAATGATGGTAAAGCAGAGTTTATTTCTCAAAGAGATATTATAAGGGTTTATATTGAAAACAGGAAAATTATAATTGAAACTTCAGAAAAATCATATTATACAAAAAAGAATTTAACCATGCTTGAAAGCATTCTAAATCCAAGTAGATTTGTTAGAATTTCTCAATCCGAGATTATAAATCTATATAAAGTTATACATTTTGAATTTAATATTGCAGGAACTATTGGTGTTGAAATGGAAAATTCCAAGAAAACCTGGGTTGCAAGAAGTAGAGTAAAATCAATAAAAAATATTATTAATAACGGAAACTGATATGTATAATATTTATTTTGAAGTTGCGGCAGTAGGATTTATGGGAATACTGCTATTATATCTATATATTGAATATCCTAAGGCTTCGGAGAGTAATATACGTTATCGACAATGGGTAACATGGATTCTCCTTAGTCTTATTATTGATGTTGTTGCGACTCGTATGACTGATTATGGTTATATGATACCACCATTTGTTAATATTCTTACTAGCACATTCTATTTTATTATAACATCAGGCTCTTTCTGGGGGCTTGCTAGATATCTACATTCTATTATCAAAGGCAGATTCTCGAATTTCTACATGAATTTCATCAATGTTCTTGCTATTTTGTACAGCATTTTCATGCTTATTAATATATACACTGGCTGGGTATTTACATTTAATGAGAATGGAGAGTACCTTCATGGCCCGTATTATGCAGCTATATTTATATTCCAGGCATTGTGTCATATACTATCAATAACACTTCTTATATCAGATAGAAAAAAGCTAGAGAAGAGACAATTAGCATCTATCTGGTTATTTATGATATTTATTCTGGCAGGATACATATTACAAGTTGTTTTCTTCCAGAAGACTCTTATAGTATTCTATATGTTCTCACTTGCAGCTATGACTTCATTATTCGTAATAGAGACGCCAGATTATCTTAAACTTTCTGAAGCTCTAAAAGAGGTAGAAGAACAAAAAAGACGTGCTGATTTTGCCAACAAAGCCAAGTCTGAATTCTTAGCTAAGATGTCCCATGAGATTCGTACGCCTATTAATGCTGTAATAGGTATGGATGAAATGATACTTCGTGATTCCAAAGAAAAAGAGATTAAGGGTTATGCATTTGACATAAAAAATGCTGCAGAAGCCCTTCTTTCGACAATTAACGACATTCTAGATTTATCTAAAGTTGAATCCGGCAAAATGGAAATTGTCCCAGTTGAATATGATGTATCATCCATGCTTCATGATGTCTCTAATATGATTGAATTTCGTGCGAAAGAGAAAGGATTAAATTATATAGTAGATATTGATAAAGATATTCCTTCTCGGCTATATGGGGATGATATTAGAATAAGACAGATTATGGTTAATCTTCTTACAAACGCTGTTAAATACACTGACAAAGGCAGCGTTACTTATAAAGTATCAGCAACTACTAATAATAGTAAGTCAATTCTTCATGTAAGTGTTAAAGATACTGGAATGGGTATTAAAGAAGAAGACTTAGGAAAACTCTTCGAACAATACCAAAGACTAGATATTGATAAAAACAGAAACGTAGAAGGTACAGGACTTGGAATGAGTATAACTCTGCAGCTTCTTAAACTCATGGATTCAGAACTTAAAGTAAAAAGTGTGTATGGAGAAGGCTCTGAATTCTATTTCGATATAAATCAGGAAGTAAGAGATATTACGCCAATAGGAAGTCTTCAAGAAAGAATCAAAGAACAAAGTAGCACATATGACTATGGTGTATCTTTTACTTCTCCTAATGCCAAAGTACTTCTTGTTGATGATAATTATATGAACAGGAAAGTAGCGCGCTCCCTTCTTCGTGATACTAGAATTAGAATTGACGAAGCTGCTGGTGGTTATGAATGTCTAGAATGTGTGAAAGAAACACATTATGATGTGATATTACTTGACCATATGATGCCAGATCTTGATGGAATTAAGACTCTTCGCATTATGCGAGAGAATAATATGTATAAATGTGAAAATACTCCTGTAGTAGCACTAACAGCTAATATGGTAGCCGGCGCCAAAGAAATGTATGAAAAGGAAGGTTTTGATAGCTTTCTTGGAAAACCTATAAGACCAGAGCGGTTAGAGGAAATGCTAAAAGAATTACTTCCAGATGATTTGATAGAAGATGTAGTTATAAAAAGTAATAATGCCAATATAAATGATGTATACGATTACAATTCTTCCAAATCAAGTGAAGATAATTATACACTTCCTGAAGTAGAAGGTATTAATATTGAAAATGCCATAAGACATCTTGGAAATAAGGATTTGATTATAGAGACGATAAAAGATTTCATTCATCAATCACCTAAAGATTCTTCTAGGCTTAATTCATATTATGAGGAATTAAAAGATATTGAGGATAACAAAGACTTAATGAGACAATATCAGATTCTTGTTCATAGTATGAAAAATAGTGCTGCTATGATTGGGGCTGTAACTATATCAGAACTTGCTAAAGTACTTGAATATTCTGCAAGGGATAATCGATTAGATATAATTAATCGAATGCACACAGTCTATATTGAAGAATTAAATAATCTGATAGAAAGACTTAGTAAAGAATATTTAAATCTAAGAGAAACTATTAACAATGAAAAAAATGATACCAATATAATAAATAATTCTAATCCAAAGAAAAGTGCGGATATAAAGAGTGTACTTGTAGTTGATGATAGTTCTTCAATGCTTAGTGCAATTAAAGGACTTCTTAAAGATAAATACAAGGTTACTATTGTAACAAGCGGTTCACAGGCAATACGATTCTTAGAAAAGAAAAAGCCAGATATAATTCTTCTAGATTATTTAATGCCAGAAATGGATGGAATAAAGACGTTAAAAGAGATAAGAAAAATGCCTAAGTGTATTGACGTTCCTATACTTTTCTTAACAGGAGCTGATGATACTTCCATTAACAACTTATCTGATCTTGATGTAAATGGTGTAGTAAAGAAACCGCCTGTATTAGAAGATTTATTAGAAAAAATAGAAAACAATATAAAGGAGTAAAGCCATATGTCTTTTAGATTAAAAATACTTGTGACAGGTAAAAATAAAAGAATCGTCAAAGATATCTGTGAACATTGTGAAGATGACAGAGGTTATATTACAACAAAATGTCGTCCTGAAAGAGAGCCGATATTTGATATTATTCATTCTGAAATGCCTAATGTTGTAATTATATGTATGAATGACGAAACTTCATCTGAAATAAAAACATACAATATTCTTTGCGAAGCAATAAAAAGTGGTGCAATGTCCCTTTTTGTAATTGCTAATGACGAAGATAAAAGAATGTTTTCTAAGTATTCTGAAATCAGCAAATTATATTTCTTATCTAGACCTGTTTCTTTATTTACACTATATGAGAAACTTATATACATAGAAACTGAATTAAAAGAAATGAAGAAAGACAGTTCAGCATTTATTGAAGAATATGTAAATCCTAACGCAGATAGAAAACATCCCAGAAGAAGAATACTAGTTGTAGATGATGACACACAACAACTTATGCAAATAAAGGATTTATTAGAAGAATTCTATGATGTTACAGTTGTAAAATCAGGTCAGTCAGCTTTGAAATTTTTCAAAAAAAGAACGGCAGACTTAATTCTTCTAGATTATCTAATGCCAGAAATGGATGGACCTGAGGTTCTTAAAGCATTAAGAGACAATGAAGAGACTTCTGATATACCTATAATTTTCTTAACAGGTGTCACAGAAAAAATGACTGTTATAGAGACATTAACTGAACTTATGCCACAAGGATATGTAGTTAAACCTGCAAAAAAGAGCGAACTTGTTGCTAAGATTATAGATGTACTTGGTTAGGTGGATTTATGAATTTCCTATATGATGATGCGGCAGAGATTATTAAGGAAATAACTCCCGAAATAGAATAAGATATTCCAAATAAACATATAATAAACCGAATAGACAAAATGTATAGAAATTAAAAACAGTATTTGTCAAAATAAAGATGTTAAGTTCTTAATTAATATATTAAATGGTAGGAGGAAATATTATGAAGAAAATATCTAAGATTATTGTTGCATTATTATGTGTATTAACATTAGGGTTAATTGTTTCCGGCTGTAGTTGTACTTCAGACAACAGCAAGTCAAATCAAACAGATAATAAAACAGCTGCAACAACAGATAATACTACAAGAAATTATAGTGATTCTGGTAAAAACAAAGATGTTAATAAAAATTCCGATACAAAGGGAGATGGCATTGTAGGCAGTTGGAGGTTTGATGATCAAGGTGCAAGCCTTGTATTTACATTTAACGCAGATAAGACAGGTACATACGATATTATGGGACAGAAGATGGATTTTACATATAATGACGATGGTTCAGACCTTAATATTAAGTTTAATGGTGATACTAATGTAACAAGCACACCATATACGCTTAATGGTGACACACTCACAATTAAGGATGCATCCGGCGAGGCTCTTGTTTATAAGAGAATATAATATTAATCAAAAAAAGGGAGGAAATAATTATGGATAAGAAATTAATAGGAATAGTATGTGCAAGCATTAGTATGGTTTCGGTTGTAGTATTCTTAATTTTAAGTTTTGCTGTAGGACTTGATACTTCTTGGACTTGGCTCGTGTTTGTTGTAGCAGGAGTTTCTTGTGCGATTGTATCTATGATTGGTAACTATATATATAACAAGAAGAATGGGGATTTGAAAGAAGATAAATGATTAATAGCTGCTCAAAAGGAAGAAAGATTTATCATACGAGAGAATAGTATATATTCTGATTATCAAGATTCGCCACTTTAAGCCTATTAATGCATAAAGTGGCTTATTTTTTTCAAAGTTATGGAATGATATTGCACTCAGACAGGCTATAGATTATTTTGATGGTGTTGTGTCTGATGATATAAGTCGAGCGAATGAATCAAAAAAAAGCGAAGACAGAGCAAGGAGACTTATGCGTTCTTATATTTGTTATAGAAGATGCACCGGCATGGAATCCGAATCTTAGGTCTAAATCGGCAATAAGAACAACTGATACAAGATATTATGCAGATCCATCCATTGCGACTGCGGCACTTGGTATTGGACCTGATGATTTATTAAATGATCTTGATACGATGGGACTGCTTTTTGAAAACTTATGTATACGTGACTTGAGGGTTTATTCAGAATCATTAGAAGGCAAGGTGCGAATAACTTAATAAAACTCGAAAAAAAGATTGATACATCTAAGATGAATGAGCCGGCATTTAAGATGGTGTTATGTGGAGTGGCACCATATGCATATACAAGAAAAGATGGCGTAGCTGTTGTCCCAATTTCTTGCCTTAGGGATTAATACCCATCTCGAAAAAGAGCGAACTTGTTGCTAAGATTATAGATGTACTTGGTTAGGAGGCATTATGGAATATGATTTAACTTATCTAAATAACCTAGGTCTTGATACTTCTAAAGGCCTAGAATATATGAGAAGCGAAGATAAATATATATCAGCTGTTCAAAGATATTATAAAAGCTATGATAATAATCTATCTAAACTAACAGAATTCTACAACAATAAGGATTATAAAAACTATTGTATAGTTGTTCATTCATTAAAAAGTAATTCAAAGATGATTGGCCAAAACAATCTTGCACAGTCTTTTGCAGAACTAGAAATTGCAGCAAACGACAGTGATTATATTACAATAAATAAAAATCACTCTATTGTCTTAGAAGAATGGGGGAAATTCATAACCAAATTAAAGCCAATAGGTGAAATGAAGTTAATAAAGCCAGAAGATGAAATAACTTCATCCGAAGCAAAAGAAATTACAAGAGAACTTCTAATTGCCTTAGATGATTTCGATGACGAATTATCTAGTGAATTAATTCACAAATTATCCGGATATCCCTTTAGATTAACTCAAAGAGAACTTCTTGATAAAGCAATAGAGTATGTGGAAGACTTCTTATATGATGATGCTGCAACAATTATTAAAGATATAGAGAAAACTATTGAATAATAGGTAATATTACAGATTAGACATAGAAATCAACCGAGTAATCATTTTGCATAGAAACAGAAACAATTAATTGTTAGAATGTGATTATTAATTTCTAGAGCGTGAAAAAAGGAGGATTTTTATGGTTAAAAGAAATGAGAAAAAAGTTGTAGTAGCATTGTCAATTGCACTATTACTTGTATTTTCTATGGTAGCAAGTATTATACCAGCAGTAAAGAGTGAAGCGGCAGCACCTACTTTTAATGGAACTATTAGCGTTACTATACCACCTGTTGGTTCTACTTTAGACCAAAGTACATTTGGCAATTATATTGCAATTGAAAGAACACCTGCTGCTGATGCTTATATTGTTGCAGCAAGTCGACCACCATCACTTGATGAAGTGAATGAATGGCTTTTAGGAACACTTAATTCAGGCAGTAGTTATGTGACACCAAGTTGGGGATATCCTTCAGATTATTCAACAACTGTAGAAGCGGGAAAAGACTATTATTTTGTTTATGTATTCTTTGCAGACACCTTATTTAATGAAGATTCTACAGTTACTGTTAATGGAGCAACTGACCAAAATTTCTTAGGTGTAAAAAACAATTCTACTGGAACTGGTGATCTTGGTCTAATGGCCGGATGGGTTAAAGTATCTATTCCAGAAGATCCTTCGTCAGATACACCTGTTGATCCTGGTACTACTTCGTCAGATACACCTGTTGATTCTGGTACTTCTAGCACATCTGCAAGTACTGATACTAATACTGTACCTGCAACTGATCAGGTAACTCCTAGTGCAGATACAACCAGCAATACAACTAAAGCTACTGCACCTAAGACAGAAGATGCACTTCCAATAGTTCTAATCATATCTATTATTGGAGCTGGTGCATTAACATCAGTAATAACTATTGTTAGTCGTAAGAGACAGTAGGAAAATGTATTACAACTAGAAATTAAATCCTATGACCCATGTAGCAATATATTTTGATACATGGGTTTTTTGTAATTAGAATCAAAATACATTTTATTATTAAAAATCCCTAATTTATTACGAAAAATCCTTATTAATATTTAAAAAATGGTTCATAAAAAGCCTTATTAATATTCAAAAAATATTGACAAATGTGTATAAACTCTGTATTATATTAGAGTATGTGCCGCTCAGGAAGGGTTCATAAAGTAATAATTTGTATTCACAATGAGTCTCGCCTCATTTTAGTTTTCCCTATGGGAAAAGAGGCTCGACGTGTAGTCAATCGTCTACGACGATTAACAACATTATTCACCTGCACTGGCGAGTAATGATAAAAAGGAGGAAAGCTTATGTACGCAATTATTGCAACAGGTGGTAAACAGTACAAAGTATCTGAAGGCGATATCATTACAATTGAGAAGCTTGGCGTTGAAGCTGGTAAGAAAGTAAAGTTCGACCAAGTACTTGCAATTGGTGGCGATTCACTTAAGGTTGGTGATCCAACTGTAAAAGGTGCCTCAGTTGAAGCTTCTGTAGTTCGCGAAGGCAGAGCTAAGAAAGTTATCGTTTATAAGTATAAGCCAAAGACTGGTTATCATAAGAAGAATGGTCATAGACAACCATTTACTCAAGTTAAGATTGAGAAGATCAACGGTTAATCAATTATGATTAAAGTTACAATTTACAAAGAACATAATGATTTTGTAAGAATTACTACTGATGGACATGCCAATTTCGATGAATATGGTCGTGATATAGTATGTTCTGGTGTATCATCTATAGTAATTAATACAATTAATTCTATAGAGAAGTTAACAGATGCTACATTACATGTTGAATCTAATGACGATAAAGGATTTATTGATTGTGCTATTAATAATCCAAATCATGATAGCAATTTACTTATGAAATCACTAGTTCTTGGATTAGAAGGAATAAGAGTTTCTTATTCTAAGAAGTATTTACAGATTATTATAAGGGAGGTGTAGAAAATGATGAAAATGAACCTTCAATTTTTCGCTCATAAAAAAGGAATGGGTTCCACAAAGAACGGTCGTGACTCTGAGTCTAAGAGATTAGGCGCTAAGAGAGCTGATGGACAGTTTGTTAAAGCTGGAAACATATTATACAGACAACGTGGTACTAGAATTCATCCTGGTACAAATGTAGGAATCGGAGGAGATGATACACTTTTTGCTAAGGTTGATGGTGTATTACATTTCGAAAGAAAGGGAAGAGACAAGAAAGTTGCTTCTGTATATCCTGTAGAGAAATAGTTTTAAAGCCCTTCTAATAGAAATCTAGTTTAGAAGGGCTTTTTATTTGTTATATTACAAATTGATTTGTAATGAAAGGTGAAAAAAATGTTCGCTGATAGAGCAAGAATAATAATTAAATCAGGTCGCGGTGGCGATGGTCATGTAAGCTTTAGACGCGAAAAGTACGTTCCAAATGGCGGCCCCGATGGTGGCGATGGCGGAAAAGGCGGCGATGTAATATTCGAGGTAGATCCCGGTGTAAACACACTTGCCGACTATCGTCATAGAAGAAAATTTGCAGCAACTCCAGGAGAAGAGGGCAAGAAAAAGAATTGCCACGGCAAAAATGGGGAAGATATCATACTTAAAGTGCCAGAAGGAACAGTTGTATATGACGCTGAATCCAAAAAGGTTATATGCGATTTATCAGGTGATACAAAAAGAGTTGTAGTTCTTGAAGGTGGTCGTGGAGGCCTAGGCAATCAGCATTTTGCCACTTCTAAAATGCAGGCTCCTAAATATGCAAAACCAGGTGGAGATGCAATAGAAATTGAAGTTATTCTTGAGCTTAAAGTAATAGCAGATGTAGGACTTGTGGGATTCCCAAATGTTGGAAAATCAACATTTCTTTCACGAGTTACAAATGCCAATCCTAAGATTGCGAATTATCATTTCACAACACTTAATCCTAATCTTGGAGTAGTTGATCTTGATAGTTCAAATAGTTTTGTTATTGCTGATATTCCTGGTCTTATCGAAGGAGCATCAGAGGGCGTAGGACTTGGATATGAATTTCTTCGTCATATAGAAAGGACTAAAGTAATAGTTCATATAATTGACGGAGCATCTGTGGAAGGACGAGATCCAATAGAAGATATCAATGCTATTAACAAAGAAATGCAACAATATGATGAGAATCTACTGAGTAAACCTCAAGTTATTGTTGCAAACAAAATGGACGTTTGTCCAGAAAAAGAAGAAGAAATTCTAGAAAAAATAAAAAATAACATCAACTTGGATAAAGTAAATGTACTTGGTATGTCAGCAGTAAGTGGCAAAGGCGTAAAAGAAGTGCTTTGGCATATAAAAAGCTTACTTGATTCATGTGATAATGAAATAATTACATATGAAAAAGAATTTGATCCAATGGATTTAGTAGATAAAGAAGAACCTTTTACAATAGAAATTGATAAAGAAGGAAGATTTGTTGTAGAAGGTCCGAAAATTGAGAAAATGTTATCTTATACAAATCTTGAATCTGAAAAAGGTTTTTTATTCTTTCAAAAGTTTATAAAAGAGCAAAAAATTGATGAAAGACTTGAAGAAATGGGCATAGAGGAAGGCGACACTGTTAAAATGTATGGACTTTTGTTTGAGTATTACAAATAATAATATTTAAGGAGTGTTTTTTATGCTTAATTCAAAACAAAGAAAATATCTTTATTCTATGACAAATGATATGCAACCTGTTGTTAATATTGGCAAGTCATCATTAACACCAGAAATAATAACAAGTGTTGATGAAGCGCTTGAAGCAAGGGAATTAATTAAGGTTTCTATCTTGAAGAATTGTCCTGATGTTACAAGCCAGATTGCTATAACAATATCTGAAAGAACTCATAGTGAAGTTGTAAGGATTATTGGCAAGAAAATTGTTCTATATAGAGCTGCAAAAAAGCCAAAAATTGAGTTGCCAGATTAAATCAGAGGTTATATATGAATCATACAAATAAACTAAATGATGGCAAAAAAGTAGGTATTCTTGGTGGTACATTTAATCCAATTCATAGTGGACATATTAATATTGCAAGAAGTGCCCTAAATGAGTGTAAATTAGATGAAATATGGTTTATACCTAATGGATGCCCACCTCATAAAAGCATTGATGATAAAGTATCTGCAATTTCAAGATTTAAAATGGTATCTAAAACCATTGCCAATGAAGATAAATTCTATATAAATGATATTGAACTTAGTTCTATAGAATACAATTATACTCATGTAACTCTAAAAAAGCTTCATGAACAGTTTTCTAATAACAAGTTCTATTTTATTATGGGCGAAGATTCCTTAAAGAGTTTTGATACTTGGAAAAAACCAGAACTTATATGCAAATATGCGTCTATTATTGTGGCTGTTAGAAGTAACGAAAATGATTTATCTAAATTAATTGCCGATTATGCAAGAAAATATAATGGCGAGTTCATACAACTAAAATGCAACTATATTGATATATCTTCTACAGAACTTAGAAATAATATCAAATCAAATGGCTTATCAGATCTTTCTAATATAGAGGAGAAAACAACAAAGTATATTAGAGAACATATGCTATATGAAGAAAATGACCATTTGTCTTTTTACAGCATAGAAGATATAAAAGAAGAATTATCTAAGATACTTAAGCCAAAAAGATATAACCATACCCTCGGTGTTATGGATACTGCTATAAATCTTGGTATGAGATATGATATCCCACTATATCTTTGCCAGTATTCCGGTTTATTACATGATTGCGCAAAAAGCTATACGAAAGAAGAATTAATAGATTTCTGCGAAAAAAACAATATTGAAATCACTGATTCAGAATACAAGGCTCCACATCTATTGCATTGTAAAGTTGGAGCTTATATGGCAAAAAATGATTTTTCTATAAATGATGATAGAATAATTAATGCCATATTATTCCATACTACCGGAAGGCCTAATATGTCTCTTCTTGAACAAATAGTTTTTGTAGCCGATTATATTGAGCCTAACAGAAGTAAAGCTAATAGATTAAATGAAATTAGAGCTATGGCATATTATAATATTGATATTGCAACAGCAATGATATTACAAGATACCATAAGCTACCTAAAAGATATAGATGCATTTATTGATGATAAAACAATTAAAACATATGATTATTATTGTGATTTGATTAAAGGAATTGACTAATGGACGAAATAAGAGAAAATGTAAAAAATGTATATAAGGCAATAGATGATAAAAAAGCCATAGATATAAAGGTAATAGATATATCTTCTGTATCTATTGTTGCTGATTATTTCATTATTGCATCTGCAAGTAATCCAAATCAATTAGAAGCATTAGAAGATGCTGCAGACAAGGTTATGTATGAAAAGAACATATTGCCAAAGCAAATAGAAGGTGGCAAGAATTCCCCCTGGATTCTAATGGATTATGGTGATATTATTGTACATCTTTTTACAGAAGAAGGTCGCACCTTCTATGATCTCGAACGTATATGGAGAGATGGAGTAGAAGTAAATATAGAAGAACTATAATCCTTGTATTCAAACATAAAAAATTAATATAATCTACTTAAATACCGGTATAATTTAGTCTAATAATCTATTTGCATACCGGTATTACAATATATTCTCCTGCGTGAATCGTATCATTTTTACTTAAATGGTTAAGAGAACGTATCTCATTAATATAGTCATCAAAATCTCCATATTCAACAGAATAGTTACTTGTAGCTATATCCCATAATGTTGTACCTGAATCTACACAAATAGTAGAATAGCAGGTATTATAGTTATATGTGTTTTTAGCTGATGTTGTAACATTAAATAGTAGTATTAAAGAAATAACGGCTATTATTACACATCCAGCAATTATTAATTTCTTCATTATTTTCTTATTGATTCTTCCAATATCACACAAATTTAACACTCTAACACTTCTTGATCTCATAATTTCACCTCTTTCTATTATAACTAACCCGAAACGCACGAATAAATGTTCGTAAACATTTGTTCTGGTAGTATAATAACAAGCGAACAATTGTTTGTCAAGAACTTTTTCGAACAAATTTTCGCAAATATATGTTCCGAAAATTTGTTTGCGAAAATACATTCGATATGTTACAATAGATTCAAACCTAAAGGAGGATATAATATGGAATACGGTAAAATATCACCAAAACAACAGGAAATACTTGATTATCTTAAGAATACAATTCTTAGCACTGGTTATCCGCCAACAGTTAGAGAGATTTGTGAAGCTGTTAATTTGAAGTCAACTTCCTCAGTATTTCAACATTTAGAAAAGTTGGAGAAAAATGGATATATTAAAAGAGACGAAAGCAAACCTCGTGCAATAGAAATTATTGATGATAATTACAATATGCTTAGAAGAGAGACAGTTTCAGTTCCATTGGTAGGACAAGTTGCTGCCGGACAACCTCTTCTTGCTGTTCAGAATATCGAAAGTTATTTTCCAATTCCTTCAGAATATATGCCTAATGAGCAGTCATTTATGCTTAGAGTTAAAGGCGATAGCATGATTAACATTGGAATTCTTAACAATGACACTATTATTGTAAAACAATGTAAAGAAGCAAAGAATGGTGATGTTGTTGTTGCATTAGTTGATGATTCAGCAACAGTTAAGACATTCTATAAGGAAGATGGACATATTAGATTACAGCCTGAGAATGATAATATGGATCCAATTATAGTAGATGACTGTCTTATTCTTGGTAAAGTATTTGGGGTAATGAGGTTTTTCTAAGTATAAAAATGCACGATTTATAAAGTATGGGACATAATCTCGTTTCTCTTGAAAAATATAGCCTATAATACTATAATTTTATTGTAAAATCTTAATTTTATTTCATTATCTTAAAGAATCGAGGATATAAATGTTTCGCTTTTTATATGTTCTCTTTGTGAATATGTTTAGAGCGCCATATCTAGTTACAAAACTCAGAAGAATGGCTGCTAATCCAGACAAATATTCGCCTGAGATGCGTTATTTAATGGCAAAAAAAACATTTAAATACGTTAGAGATACAGGTCATATTAAGACCGAATGCTATGGCATGGAGAATCTGCCTAAAGAAGGTGGATATATGATGTTTCCAAATCATCAGGGCAAATACGATGTTCTAGCTATAGTATGTGGCCACGAGAAGCCTTGTTCTTTTGTAATGGATAAGAAGAAGTCATATATGTTCATGGTTAGAGAGCTTGTTAATCTTATGGATGCAAAGCGTATGGAGATTGACAATGTAAGACAAGCTCTAACAGTAATTAATGACCTTGTTAACGAAGTAAAGAATGGTAAAAGATATATTATTTTCCCAGAAGGCGGATATAATAATAATCGTAATACTTTACAGGAATTTAAGCCTGGAAGCTTTAAGAGTGCGACTAAAGCCAAGGTTCCTGTTGTTCCTGTATGCTTAATTGATACTTATAAAGCATTTAATTCATTCTCTATTAAGCCTGTTAAGAATAAGGTAATATTCTTAGAGCCAATTATGCCGGAAGAATATGCAGATATGAATACAACACAGCTTGCAGAAGAAGTAAAATCAAGAATTATAGCTAAGATGGCAGAATTTGGTGTAGAACAGCAAAAACAATTGCTTTTTAATAAAGAGAAATAACACTATATATTATCCTTCCTTTGAAAGTTAACTGCATTTGCTGCCTGGCGCTTATGTTCGTCTTCTATAGCAGCATAGTAGTCAATAGTAGTATTAACGTTTTCATGGCCTAATACGTCTGCTACAAGCCTTATATCACCGGTTTCACGATATAGGGCAGTACCGTACGTACTTCTAAGCTTATGAGGCGTTATTTTTTTGTTTGGAACAGCCATTCTGGCATATTTTTTAACAAGGTTTTCTATGGCATTAACGCTTATTCGTTTGCCCTGAAGGGAATAAAATAGGGCTTTTTCATGGCCTTCAACAGGATTAATAAGTTTTCTTTCTGTCTCAACATAGTCATATAATGCGTTGTGAACGTCATTTCCGAAGTAGATAACATCCTGACCGCCACCTTTTCTAACTATTGTTAAAGAATTAACAATAAAATCAACATCTGTAAGATCCAGTCCATTGCATTCGCTTACACGAATACCCGTATTAAGCATTAATGTGAGAATTGCCAGATCACGTTTTTGTGTTTTTTTCACGTATTTTCGCTGTCTTTCAGTCATATTGGCATTTCCCATTTCTATAGCCTGTAATATGGATTGTACCTCGTAATTATTCATCCTAACTATGTTTTTATCCTTTTTTATATGAGGAAGAGGCACAAGGAGCATTGGATTCTCGGAAATGTTCTTATGCATATAATGATACTCATAAAGGCCACGTAAACTTGTCATTTTACGGGCAATTGCCTTTTTACCGTTCTCGTGAAGCTCTCCATCAACATTTAACTCTAAATAACGCTGATATTCAATAATATCTTCAGAAGTAATAGATTCTAGCAATTTAAAGTCAAAATCTACGATTTCTTTGCCTTTAAGGCTAGGATTGTTACTTTGAAGGAATCTAAAGAACGTTAAAAGATCATAGCAATAACTGATTAATGTGCTTGTTTGAGCTGTAACTTCCTTACTATGTATGTAATCACGACCAAAACCTGGCAGTTCATTAATTAAAGAGCGTAGTTTAATTTTCTTATTTTTATTCTTATTTTTATAAAACTCTGAATCTTTTCCCATGATTTCTCCTTTGTAGTTTATTATTATAAAATTTATATTAATTCAGATAGAGGCTCTGTATGGCGTTTTTAGGACCTAATATTGATATAATTATAGAATTAAGCCGCCATTTTTTATATACATAAGCTTGGTATGAGATTATTGGCGTGTAACTAAATGTAATAATATATCTACGACATTTAATTCGAGCTTAGGATTTATTAGAAATTGTTCTAAGTAAGAAATTTTCAACATGGATGTTGGAAATAGGTCCGAGTCGCCTGGACGGCGAATCGAGGACCGGTTCGTATTAATTATTAACAAAACTATAATAACAATTTCTTATAAAATACTTAGCGAAGAATAATTAAGTAGATATATTATTACATATAGTTACATAATAAAACTCAACACTAGCTTACGTCTAATAGTAAATAAATCCGAAGCTATATACCACATATTGTACTTTCCACATACTATCTATATGATAAACTGATATTTATCACATAGATATATATTAGCCTATTACTTCTATTTTGTCAAAATAAATCATCTGAATCTAAACAAATTGTAAATGGACCATCATTAATTAGACTAATTTTCATATCTGCTCCAAACTCACCAGATGCAACATTAATTCCTTCATTACTTATTCTATCAATTACATATTCGTATAACTCATTTGCCATATCTGGTGAACCTGCTTCAATAAATGAAGGTCTGTTTCCTTTTTTACAATTTGCATATAATGTAAACTGTGAAATAATCATAATTTCACCATCAATCTTATCAATTGAAAGGTTTGTTTTGCCATTTTCATCTTCAAAAATACGTAAATTAAGAAGTTTACGTATCATTTTATCAGCAATTTCCTTATTATCATCATTAGATACACCAAGAAGAACCATATATCCTTGAGTTATTGAAGATTTCACCTCATTATCTATAATACATGTTGCTTCTTTAACTCTTTGTACTAACAATCTCATACTTCACCTCTGTCGAATAACTAGTTAAAATCACTTGACATCATAAATTCTTGTAAAAACATATTGTTTCCGCTTCTTTCAAATGTAAAAGACGCCTTTGCATTTGGCCTTCCATCAACACCAAAATTAACAATTGCAGTCATAATATTAGGCTTCTCATTTGCAATAGATACAGCAAGATTATTTGCTTTAGTTTCCATATCTTGTCTCACAGTTTCCATATTATCACTACTTGGCTTAAGCGTAAGATCAAGTATTACATTTACATTTTCTGAATTATTTGCACCATTATTATTCTGAATATCAGAAGAATTATTGAAATTATTATTTTGGCTATTGTTATCTGAATTATTAATGGTATTTTCAATATTATTATAAGTTGATTCTTGATTCAATGATGAATCGTTAGCCATAGGTGATGCTTTGTATATCCTGATGTTATCAACTATAATATTATCCTGCTCCTTAACAAATCCTTGTATTTTAGCGGATAATTCATCGTTGGTTTTAGAATCAACCGGCTCACTTTTTTCTATCTCTTCTTTTTTATTAACATTATTATTAGAATTATTCATCTCAGCAATATAAGCAGGATTATTCATATCATTATTTATATTTTCTGTATTTTTATTAATAAATGCCAAATAATAATATAGTGCTGCAGCAACTATAACAGCAACAATTCCAGATATTATAATTAATAATATTTTTTTATTTTCCTTCATTAATACTCTCCTATTTAGAGCTATTTGAGATTGAGTTTTTCAATTAGAGTTTCCATATAGCCAGGAACAGGTGCCTCAATTTCAATATAACTATTATCACTTGGAAGATTAAATCCAATAGTCTTAGCATGAAGACATTGACCAATTAGATTTACTCCACAAATAGACTTTTGAGTATTTTTTGCCCCATATACCCCATCCCCCAGGAGTGGGTGATTAATACTCGACATATGAACTCTAATTTGATGAGTTCTTCCAGTTTTAAGGGTAAATTCTACTAGTGAATACTTTTCATTTTGCGAAATAACCCTATATAAGGTACATGCTTCTTTGCTATTTTTCGCATTTACGCACATTTTCTTCCTATCATTTGAAGATCTGCCTATAGGTTTGTTAATTACTCCTTCAGGCGTACCAAAATGGCCATGACATATACCTATATATCTCCTTAAAATGCTATGATTCTTGATTTGTTCAGCTATATAATTATGCGCTTTATCGTTTTTGCAAACAATTAAAGAGCCTGTTGTATCTTTGTCTATTCTATGTACTATTCCTGGCCTAATTTCACCATTTATGCCTGATAAATCACTTTTACAATAATACATAATTGCATTAACTAAAGTATTATCATAATGACCTGGCGCAGGATGTACTACCATGTCTTTAGGCTTATTTACAACAAGGACATCACCATCTTCATATAGTATGTCTAGCGGAATATCCTGAGCTTTCAATTCTATTTCTTTAGGCTCAATATCAAGAACGCTTATTATATCTCCCGCTTTAAGGCTATATCCTGCCTTAACTTTCTTATCATTTACGAGAATTTCGCCTGAAACAATGCAATTTTTGATATGATTTCTCGAAAAATCAGGATAATAATCATTCAAAAACTTATCAATTCTAGTATTAGATTGTTCTTCTTTGATTACTATATTATCCAAAACTATTTACCTTTAAACTTAAAAATGAATTCAAAATCTTTATCTTTATATCTAAAAAATATAAGAATTACAAGGACTAAAAGACCAATGCAGACACATATATCAGCAAAATTAAATACTGGGAAATTAATAAATTCAAGCATAATAAAATCAATTACATACCCTCTAAATATTCTGTCATACAAATTGCCAATAGCTCCTGCAACTATAACGGATAAAGTAATAGAAAATGGTATATAATATAGGGTTTTGGGTGTTTTTACAAGAACATATAATAAGCAAATTAGAATAATAGTTGTAATTATTATAATAAGTGTCATTTTAGAATTAAGCATAGAGAAAGAAATGCCAGTATTTTCCACATAATAAAAGGAAAATACAGCATTTTTTATTGTAGATGCATTGCCATTTACAGCCAAAGTATTATATGCAATAACTTTAGAAATCTGATCAATAGCAACAAGCAAAGCTATAATTAAAACCGATATTAAAGGTCTTATTTTGATAGTTTTATCGCTCATATTAACTCCATTACTCCAGGATATAATCTATAGCATCAAGAAGCATTTCATCAGAGATATCTCTTCTAATTCCAGCTTTACCGATTTCTTCTAATATTACGAATTTAATGTGATTATTATCCATTTTCTTGTCGGATTTTGTGGCATTTAATACTTCATTTTTGTCAAAATCATTACTATTTACAGAAGTTTTTAAGCCAAAATACTCCAATAGCTCTTTTACTTTATGTATTTCTTCCTGGCTTATATAGCCTAATTGATTAGAAATATATAAAGATGACATCATCCCAAGAGAAACACATTCTCCATGAAACAGGTTGTAATTACTAAGTTTTTCTATTGCATGGCCTATTGTATGACCAAAGTTAAGAAAGGCTCTAATTCCCTTTTCTTTAGGATCTTCTTCTACCACCCTACTTTTTATCAGGCAACTGCCATAAATTAGCTCTATGAGGCTATTAGGGGTGTTATTTCTTATATCTGCTTTATTATCACTAATATAATTATAATAACTCTTATCCTGAATCAATCCATGCTTAATAACTTCACCCATTCCAGAACTAAATTGCTTAGAATCTAAGGTTTTTAGTGTATTTACGTTAATATATACAAGGCGTGGCATATAAAATGCCCCCACCATGTTCTTATATTGCATGAAATCTACAGCTGTTTTGCCGCCAATACTAGAATCCACTTGCGAAAGAAGTGTTGTGGGAACCTGAATATAATCAATACCACGAAGATATGTTGCTGCACAAAATCCTGTTAAATCACCTACTACGCCTCCTCCCAAAGCAACAAGAAGGTCGTTTCTGTCCATTCTGTAGTTAATTAAATCCTCATATAATTTTGATAATGTATTAAGGTTTTTAGAGGCCTCTCCTGCATCAAATACATGAGTATATATTGTAGAATCAAGTTCATTTAGAAGGGTTTTTACCTCATCTAGATAAAAACTTGCCACGTTAGAGTCCGTCACGATACAAATTTTAGCGTATTTTTTCTTAGCTTTCTTTGACAAGTATTCAAATAAGCCATCAAAGCTTTCATTTAATGAAATATTATATTCTGTCTCAACATTGCCTTTATTAACAACTAGTAATTTATTCATGATTTAACTTTCCTCAAATTCTATAATTAAAATAAACCTGTGATATTAATCACAGGTTATTATTATTACAATATCTTAAAATCCTGTCTGTACACCTGAAAAATCAAATGCATCCATTATTCCAGCAAGATCTCCAGAAATATCAACTGAAGCAGGTGTAACAACAAAGATATAATTACTCACCTTCTGTAAAGTTCCACCAACAGCAAAGCTGGCTCCAGAAGTAAAATCAATAATTCTTTGTGCAATACCAATATCTAATCCTTCAATATTAAGAAGAACTGTTCTTTCAGATAATATTGTATTAACAACATCTTTGGAGTCTTCAAAACTAGTAGGTTTAATAATACAAACTTCCATTGGAGTACCACTTCCTTTTTTATTATTTCTAATCGGAGTAAATTTAGGTGGCGATTTCTTTTCAACAGTTGTATTATCTAATTCAGTATCATCTTTCTTCTTGAAGAGTGACTTCTTCTTCTTTGGTTCTTCTTCATAGTCATCTTCGTAAAGATCATCGTCATCATAATACTCATCATCGTCATCTAAGCCAAGAAACTTATCAAAAAAACTCATCTCTTTCTCCCATCTAACTTAATTCTTTGAATAATCTCTTTTACCAAATAGATTAGAACCAATTCTAACCATAGTTGCTCCTTCTTCAATGGCAACCTGGTAATCATTAGACATCCCCATTGATAAAATACTCATAGATACATTATCTATGTTTTCACTCATAATGTCAACAGATAAATCCTTTATTTTGTGAAAAAGTGGTCGATTTTCTTCAGAATCCACAACATATGGGGCTACACACATTAATCCCTTAATGGAAATGTTCTCTAATTTAGCTATATCTTTAACAAGTTCAATTACCTCATCAGTACTAATGCCAAATTTACTTTCTTCATCACCAATATTAACCTCAATAAGAATATCTGCATTAACATTATTCTTCTTAGCCTGCTTGCTTATTTCTTCAGCAAGTCTTAGGGAATCAACAGAATGAATTAGTTCTACTTTACCTATGATGTACTTGACCTTATTCCTTTGTAAATGCCCTATCATATGCCATTTCATATCCTTAGGCATTACTTCTATCTTATCCTTAAGCTCTTGTACTTTATTCTCGCCAAAATCTCTTATATTAAGATCATAAACAGCTTGTAAGTCCTCAACTGGCTTAGTCTTACTTACGGCAATTAAAGTTACTTCATCCCGACTTCTCCCTGCTTTCTTACAAGCATTACATATATTTTCTTCTATAACCTCTAAATTCTTTTTAAAATCCTCCATAAACCCTCCTGAAACATATGTTTATAATAATTTCATTATTTTCTCTATGAAAACTTCTAAGCGATTTTTTCATGAGCGTGAAGTTCTTCATAGAGAAAATGGATACTATATCATATCATTTTCTTTAACAGTTGAACCGTCAAGAGCAATTCTATCATATAAGGAAATACCATAACTTGTATTCTTATCAACAATAGCATATTCCTTATTCTGATTAAGGATAACTATCTGCTTAAATACAGCATATCCTTTATTAACATTATATACGCCTTGCAACTCATCTGTCTTAGTATCTACTCGATACTCTTCATTAGAATTAGGTTTTAAGATATAATCTTTAGCGTCTACTAATTCATTATCTATATAATATGCATCATCTGTCTCATAATATATAGTTGGATTAATAAATTCATTACCACTGCTCCTCTTAACCATTACCCCTTGCTTATTAGAATCATTTCCTTTCATAAAATAATTCTTAGGAATTACAAAGAATTCTTTTGTAGTAATTGCAGAATTAGGGATTTTAAGTCCTTTTTTATTATTAAGCAATAATTCTATAGTAAGGAATCTATTATCAGCATATCTTTCAATAGAATCATCAAATTCAAGACTCATATAATCCTTAGTGCCCTGTTTTATAATCTTAGACTGGGCATATGTTGTATAATCATCCTGCATGAATCTAATATTAATATATTCCTCATCTTTTAATGTATTAATCTCAGAATCGCTTACAGGAAATAATAGATTCCATCTGTCGCCAGTAATGATTTTATATATAGGATCTTTCTCTTTTACATTGGTATTACTAGAAAATGTAACTTTATTCATTTTATCAACATCAAAACTATCCATATCAAAGTTTTCTATGTTAACATCCTCAAACCCATCAATAGTAGTCATGAAAAGCCCAGCTTTAGGCGCGTAATATAAAGAATACTGTCCACTTTGTATAGCTGCATCAATATCCCCATCTAATTTATCAAGAGCATTATCATTTTGAATTTGTTCAAGTTCTGAAGAAATATTATCTTTCAAAATACCAGCACGAATAAAATTACTATCTGAATATCCTTCTACAAAGGAATCTAATTCGTTAAATACTCCATTTAACATAGAATTATTCAGTTTATCTGTGTTGGGAGTTATATTATTAATCTTATTAGTTATTTCTCCTGTTGTATCAATCGAATAAATAATTGACTTGATTCCAACCCTAGATGAATTCTTCTTAAAATACTTAATAGTACCATTTTTCTCAGAATAATATACTTCTTCATCTCTTAATGCTAATGCATCCTTTTGAATAGAATCACTTATTGTTCCTTCTTTTACTTCATATACTTTAATATTCTTATCTGTTAAGAAAGAAAATACATGAAATAATACATAGATAAAAATAATAATAACAATAACAATACTAATATTAAATTTGAAGTCTTTTTGAAATTTAATTGTGTTACTACTTTTGTTTCTATCTTTCTTCAAAATAAGCCTCTCATATAAAAAGAGTTCGCATTGCGAACTCTTTCTTTAATAGTTATTTACAAAGAAACCACAACTTTACTTTGTACTTCGCTTGGGAGATCATCCTTTGTCTGGGATATACTAATAATAAATTTTACATTGAAGCAATCTGAAATCTTCTCTAATTCTTCAATTGATGATAATAAACCATTATTAGTATCAATAAATGCAATTGTCAAAAATGAATCTAAGAATATCTCTTCAATATCATTGTTTTGCGAGATAACACCACTTAAAAAACCTAAGAACTCACCTGTTGTATTAACCGGATATTCCGTAATATTAATAAGTCTTACTTTAGAATCCAAATCATACATGTGCTTTGAACTCTTATCAACAAAAATACTGCTTCCACTGATATTTTTAATATCTTCATTGCATCTGTCTAGCAGAATTTTTGTCTTGCCTTTTCCCTTTTCTCCTGAAACGATTTCAATCATATGTAATCCCCCTTTTGTCCAAAAGATTTATAAGTAAATTATATTATAACAGTATTAAAATAACAACTATTATATTAAGTTATGAACCATATGTATCTAGTATCTGATTCATTAAATAATAAAGATTTTGACGACAATCCGCATTATATACAATTGATATCAATTCTTCATTCTTGCTATTTCTGCTAAGAAGAACAAGGCAATAACCAGCAGGATTAGTTGTACCAGTTTTACCCCCCAGAACAGTTATTCCAATAGGTTGTCTAACCTGGTTAGTTAAGTATAGATTAGTATTAGCCCACTTCTGTTGAACTGGATTACCAGCTGCATCTGTGTATGCAACATCATAATTTGTAGTAGTTACAATATCATATATTAGTTTATAATCAAGTGCTGCTTCAAATAATAAATACATATCATATACTGTAGTATAATGATTATCATTATGAAGTCCATTAGCATTAACGAAGTTAGAGTGTGTAGCACCAGCAAGTTTTGCTTCATTATTCATTGCTTTGGCAAACTCTTCCTGACTACCATACATCCCTTCTGCTATTGCTATAGCCGCATCATTGCCACTTCTAAGTAAAAGTCCATAAAGCAAATCACGATAAGTAATTCTATCTCCCGGTTTTAGACCACACACAGAAGAATCAGAAGTTTGATTACAAGCATTCTGAGATACAGTAACAGTATCATTTAAATTAGCGTATTTAACACATACAAGGGCCGTAAGAATCTTTGTAGTACTGGCAGGAAACATCTTCTGAAAAATGTTCTGAGAATAGTTAATCTCCTTTGTAGCACGATTAGCAAGAATAGCTCCACCAGCAACCTGAGACTCAACTCTTTCAGTTCCTTTATTAACACCATTAGTTACGCACAAATCTTTTGCGAATAAATTATTATCTGTAATAGATTCTCCTTCAATAATATTATATCCCATGGAATTATCATATATATCATATACAATATCATCATCATTTGAGCATCCACAAAGAGATATAATTACTAAAGAGATAATAATTATACTTGTTATGATTTTTTTGACTTTATTTGTACATATCACGCCACTCAAGATCTCCTCTATCAAGTGATTTAATAAGTAATTCTGCAGTTGCCAGATTAGTTGCCAAAGGTATGTTATTAGCATCACAAATCCTAACAATATTATTTACGTCAGGCTCATGAGATTTGGCTGTAAGTGGATCTCTAAGAAAAATAACAAGATCCATCTCATTATGCTCTATCTGTGCTCCAAGTTGCTGACATCCCCCCAGATGTCCTGCAAGATACTTATGCACAGAAAGATTAGTCGCTTCTTCAATCAAACGACCTGTTGTGCCTGTTGCAAATAATTCATTTTTACTTAAAATCCCCCTATAAGCTATACAAAAATTCTGCATAAGCTTCTTTTTTGAATCATGAGCTACAAACCCAATATTCATAGTATAATACCTCCATATGTAATACTATTTATATAAAATTATTACAATTTATTATAAATTCTAACATATATTGCAATCGTCAATACTTCTTCGATTGCAGACCAACATTTAACACCAGTCCAACTCCTATATACAGCGTAACTAGACTTGTAAGACCATAACTTAGGAAAGGGAGCGGAAGTCCTGTGTTAGGCATAAGACCGGTAACAACACATATATTAACAAAACTCTGATAACCAACAAAGCATGCCATACCAATGCAAATAAGTTTACCTGATAAATCTTTGGCTTTTCTTCCAATAGCAATACATTCAATAACTATTGCTAATAATAATAATACTATAATTACGGAGCCAATAAAACCTAATTCTTCACCAGATACAGCAAAAATAAAATCAGTTTGAGGCTCAGATATATAATTACCGTTTTTTACAGAATCAACACTATTATTATATAAGCCTTTACCAAGGAACTGACCAGAACCTATAGCCATTATAGAGTTCTGTTGTTGATATGCAC
This sequence comes from Lachnospiraceae bacterium, assembly GCA_015057165.1. GTDB lineage: Bacteria > Bacillota > Clostridia > Lachnospirales > Lachnospiraceae > RUG191. Next base: position 209,691 of record SVEY01000001.1, read on the forward strand.
TTTCTGGATAATCCTCAGGCCTAAGCCACGCCAAAATACGCAGTCCTTGATATTCACTAAGAATTGTTTGACCTTTTCTCATAACAAGAAGCAATAATACACCTATAGCAGGAATTGTCACTCCAAAAAATATAGCAACTATCTTAGCACTAAGTCCGGCAATAAACATTAGTGTGAATATAATTAAGAAAGTAACAATTGTGGTTGAAAGATCAGGTTCCCTAAGTATTAAGAATAAAGGCACTGCCGCAAGTGCTACTGTAATAATTAATCTCTTTGATTTATTGATATCGTCTTCATAAATCATTAAATATCTTGCAAAAAACAATATCAAAAGAATCTTACATAGCTCAGATGGTTGAAAACGGATACCAAGATCTATCCATCTTGTTGCACCACCTACAGTTGTACCAAATATCAAAACAAGGATAAGAAGGAAGCAGCTTATTCCATAGTATACCCAATGGAAATTAAGTATAAAATCATAATCAACTAAAGATACAACAACCATAACAACAATACCAATTACAAAACCAAGTATCTGCTTAGATTGAAAATCCTGATTAGCTGACCCAATTACTAAAATTCCAATAATTGTCAGTATCACAACATATATTATAAGTTTTATTCTATAATTTTTGAATTTGTAGTTTCTTAAATAAGATAACATTTACTCTCCTACTTTATATGCTTTATTATACCTGTTCTTAAAGGTTCTATTAATAATTCATTATCATTCCAAACAATTACACCAAGTGGCTCAGTATCTTTATTAGAAGTACGTTGATACCATTTCTTATGCATTTCAGGTTTACGTGTCACTCCACCAATTGTAACAACATCGCTTAGAAATTCCTGTGCAACAACATACATTGTCTTATCATCAGGATAGCCAGCATATGCTTCTCCTTCAAGACTACCAATCACTATAATATTACCACTGGCTTGTACTTTTGCACCTTTTTTAACATCACCAAGTATAACAATGCTACTATCAGATGTTATTTTAGCATTTCTTTTAATGCTACCTTTAATAATTTTGGCATTAACATAGATATCATCATGAAAATATTTATCTATCTTATCCTTCATTCTAATATCTCTAATCACATTTTTATCTTCAATAAGAATAATTTTAACATCAGAATTAAGTTCAATAGCATCTACAATGCACTGCGTTTCCTCTGGAGACAAATCTCTTCCTTCAAGAGAAATAATCATTCTAGCATTCCCCCAGAATTTTCTGGATTCTGCAAATTTAGTACATATATCTTTAACTAATTCTTCAAAACTAACATTCTCATCTAATATAATTAAAATTCCATATTTAGTTGATTTAATTATGACAGAACTACGCATAATAACTCCTATACTAATCTGCTCTTGCTGTACTAGAAGCAACATTTGTTGCCTCACCATTTATCATTTGCAGATATTCAGGCAAATTATAATAACAACCAATAATGCATTTAGACACATCAGCAGCATTATGTGATGTATAACCAAAAGCAATTCTTGTTGCAATAGATATTTCAGGATTATCATATGGTGCATAACCTATAAATAAAGCGTGGTTAGGTTTATCATATGATTGCTGTGCTGTTCCTGTCTTACCTGCTACAGGAATAGGAAATCCCGCAAATCCTTCATAAGCTTCAACCATCATTCTCATTCCAGAATGAATAGAGTTCCAACCATTTCCATCAACTGCATCAACATGATCGTCCAGAGTTGGTGAGTATTTCTCAACAACATTTCCATCCTGATCTGCTACATGATCTAGCAAAGTAAGATTATATATATTTCCAGAATTAGAAATAGCATTAGAATACCTTGCAAGAGCAATTGTTGTTAAGTTGTGATTAGACTGACCAATTGCTGCCATAACAGGGAATTCAGTAGCAAGATTAGAAGTGCTTTCTTCAACTTCAACACCTGTTTTTCTATCAAGTCCAAATAGACTTGCATATTTTGTAAGTTTCTTAATTCCAGCTGCATCATTATAGTTTTGACTTCCTGCAAGTCTATATCCTACTTCATAGAAGAAATAGTTACAAGAATCACGTATGGCCTGCGCCACATTTATAGAGCCATGAGTACTTGGATAAATCCAGCATTTAGGCTTATTAGATACATTTTCATATACACCTAAGTCAGTAATTAATGTACCTGTATCAATTACTCCTTCACCAAGTCCAGCTGCTGTACTTACAATCTTAAATGTTGATCCTGGTGCAGTCTTTTGTTGTGTTGCATAATTATACATTGGTTTAGAATTATTAAGACTAATAAATGTATAATAAGATGAATCCTTTGGATTAGATAAAATGTTACTATTATATCCAGGATAAGATACACAGGCAAGTATTTCTCCTGTTCTAGAATCCATAACAACTGAAGAACCAGAGCATAGATCAAGCCCAAGCTGTCCAGGAGTAATTTCTAAGGACTTAATCTTAGATAATAAGAATCCATAAGGAGCAAGAGAACCACTTGCAAGGGCATTTCTAGTATTATCATCCTTCGGCAAAAATCCCTGATCATATAATGCAGCGCATAAATCATTAGGAGAAATAAAATCATCTAAAATAGCATATTTATATACTGATTTTGTAAATTCTTTATCACTATATATTTCATTAAGAATATAATCAACAAGCGCTTCATATAACTCATCTGTGTCATTATATTTAGTTGAAGTATTGAGCGCAGAAATATCAATCCAGTTCTCTTCTATGGCATATTTCAAGTACTCATTAACACTTATTTGCATTGCTGCCCATTTTAGATAAGTATCATCTTCTTTATCAATTTTATCATCAACTAAGACATTGTCTGATTTCAATGATCTAATAATAAATGTGATGTAATTCTGATATTCATCCGGTAAATCTTTGTAAGCAACTGGATTAGGATCTAATAAGATTCCTCTTAATGTATCATGTACCTCTTCCTCTTTAGCTTTAAAAGCGTTATAAATATTCTTCTCACAATCACTAGCATCGCTATCATTTAGTTTTGATGAATCTACAAGATTATTACTAATCAAAGCATAATATACATCATATATAGGAATAAGAATATCTGATCCATTTGTATTCTCATTAGTAGGAAAATCTTTAATATTAGCAATTTTAGAGCATAATATACCTGCTATTTCCTGCTCTAACAGTTTATATGTATTAATCTGTAAATTCTTATCAATAGAAAGATATACATCCTTTCCAGACTCAGGTTCTTTCGTCTTAGTTGAAGAAATCGGATTACCAAGAGAATCAACATAAATTGTCTCTGAACCTTTCTTACCTGTAAGATATGTATTCATATATTTTTCAATGCCCACTTTACCTGTAGAATCAGTAAGTTCAGCATCTCCAAATTCATCTTTTAATTCTTCTAATTCATCAGTAGACACCTTGCCAACATAGCCTACAATAGAAGAAAATGCTTCAGCTTCATCATATTTTCTAATAGATTTCTCTTCTATCTGTACACCAGTTAATTCATTCTTATTCTCTTCTACATATGCAACAGTTTTATCATTAACATCATTAGCAATAGTTGTAGAGATATATTTTTGATATGAATTAAGTCCCATGCTGTATCTTATAATTGCAATTTTATATTGCATTTCTTTAGGTAAATCACTTGATATATCATATCTATTAGAACTACATAAATATTCCATTATTTGATCTGCTGATGCAGTTGCTTCATCAAAATTCATCTTCTTATTGTAAGTCAAATCACTAGGATCAGCATAACCAAAAACATCAGCTCTAAAACGCTGTAATTTGGTGCCTTCGCTATCAATAAACTGATAATTACCATTAGAATCTATTGTAATTCCAAAATCATTAATAATAGAATCTCCATTTTTCTCAATATTAACGATTAAATCATAAGCAATTGCATTAAGCTTCTCATTCTTCTCTTTTGTTGTCTCATAATCGCCAACATCCTGAATTGTTACAGCATAAGCAAGATCATTATATGCAATTAAATTACCATTTCTATCATATATATTGCCTCTTGTAGCATCTATAGTCTGGGTCTTCTCAACCTTAAGATCGTAGTTTTCCTGATAACTAGAGCCAAGAATAATTTGTAACACAAAAAGACGTATTAATAATATGATACTAAATACGACAAATATAGCTACAATAACATTAGTTCTACTAGCAAATATTTTGTTTTTTAAAGATATTAACCAATCAAACAAACCTACTACGGCTCCTTTTATCTTCTTTGTCTATAAATAAATTTAGTTTATATAAAATCAAATATAAAATTATACTAACAAGTATTGTATATACAACTTCAGGAAGAATTAATGCTCTAAGATAGAACAAAAAGTCAAATTTTCCTTTTACAAGGAAAAGAACAACATATACTACAAAAGAATATAACAAATCACTTACAGCTATTAAAACTATAGGTAGCTTAATATCATCACCATAGAATAGTTTAGAGAAAAGTCCATTCAAATAACCAATAAGCAAGAAAATAAGAGCATACATTCCAAAATATGAACCTGCACTTAAATCAAGTAACAAGCCACAGAAAAAACCAACAAACATGCCATCTTTTCTACCACGCATAAATCCAAAGGCCGATGTAACAATAATAAGTAAATTAGGTGTTACATTTGCAAGGGCAAGATGGGAAAAGATACATGTCTGAAGCAAATAACATACTATAATTACTAATGCGATTATTACAATTTTCTTAATTAGAGGTTTCCACTCCAACATCGCCAGTCTCCTTCTTTGTCGTAATAACTAATACATCCTGCAGATGCTTAAAATCAACTACAGGCGTAATTTTACCCGACTTTGTAAGATGATTATCATCATCACTAATGCTTGTTACATATCCAATTAAAAGTCCTGGCAAATATTTGTCAGAAATATTAGATGTAACAACAGAATCCCCAGCCTTAACGGCATTATTAGCATCTTCTAAATTACTAAGAAGAATCATATTGTCATTAGTCATATCCTTCAAAGAACCGGATACAATACAATTATCATTAGTAGAAGTAATTAGACTAGAAACAGATGATGTATCATCAATAATTGCACGAACAACGGAATAATGTGTTCCCACGTCGGTAACAATACCAACAAGTCCCGAACCTGCAATTACATTCATATCAACATCTATTCCATCTGCACTACCCTTATTAATAGTAAATGAGTTAAACCAATTACTTGTATTCTTTGCAATTATACGAGCACCAGTTTTCTCATAATTGCCATAAAGCTGATCTAGTTTATATAAAGTCTGAAGCTGTTCTAATTCATTTTGAGAAAGCTCCATATTATTAACCTGATCTGTAAGTTCATTGACTTTAGTTCTCAATTCTTCATTCTCAGCAAGAAGCTCTTCTTTTGTCTTACTCTCTTCTGAATTAAGGAACAAAGTATTACCAACATAATCAATACCCTTTTGCATAGGTACAAACAAATAGTTAGCAATAGTATGAATTGGTCCGCTTGTAAAATTTACAACATAACTTGTAAATAGAAGTATTATACAAACAAGTACCATTACAGCCAATATTATTTTGCTAGGTATTTTATTACGATTTTTTCTTCTCATAATTATCCTTTAACCAAATATTTTAGTATGCATTTCAAAACCGAATTTAGAGTATTTTGGCTCTGAATTAACTGCATTAAGTCCTTTAGCAACTGTTTCAGAACTATTCTCACAAACAATTACATCAATGTTCGTCTCTTCATTAAAGAATTCTGCAAGAGAATCAAGATTAGAGCCGCCACCAGTAAGATAAATGCCAGAATGAACAATATCTTTCGCAAGCTCAGGCGGAACCTTCTCTAAAGCTCTCTTTACTTCAGAGCAAATATTAGAAAGATCAGTCTTAATTCCTTCAAATACTGTATCAGAATCAACTTCAAATTCCACAGGAAGACCACTAACAACATTTCTTCCAACAATTGTCATTTTCTGGTCTTTTCCTTTTTTTGCACAGCCAATGTTTTCTTTTAATTGCCTTGCTGTCTTCTTACCAATAAGAAGATTATATTTTCTCTTAAGATGAGTAACAATAGATTCATCAAGAAGGTTGCCACCAAACTCAAGTAGTTGAGTCTGTACAAGTCCTCCTAGAGAAATAACAGATATCTCTGTTGTATCACCACCTATATCAACTACCATTACACCAGTTGGCTCTGTAACATCAAGACCAATTCCAAGTGCATCAGCAATTGGTTTCTCGCATAATTTAACATTTTTTACTTTAGTCTTGGACTTTAAGAATAAATCCTGAAAAGCTTTCTTCTCTACTTCCGTAATGTCAGTTGGCACTGCAATCGTAATATCAGAATTCTTAAGTCTTGCTCCAAGATCAGATTCAAGTATCTTGAAAATCATAGTCTGCATATTATCAAAATCAGCAATAACACCGCATGATATTGGAAATGAAACCTCAATATTATCCGGTGCTTTCTCATACATAGAATATGCATCATCACCATAAGAATACATCTGATTTCCTTCAACAACTGCAATAGTATTACTAACATTTAATATGGTGTCTGATGAATTATCATATATTTTCAAATAGCTTGTTCCCAAATCTATTCCATATGCATTTCCCATTTTTATTATTCTCCCTTCAAAAGACGTGGACACTTATATAAATGCACACAAACTTACGTTAAATTGTATCACAACCTGCTATCTATAACAAGATTGGCATCATGTAATTTTTGTAAAGAATTTATAATTCCAAATCTAACATGAGGCCAGGTTAGGCCACCTTGAAAATACACATTATATGGTGGTTTTAAAGGCCCATCTGCACTAAGTTCAATAGAAGAACCAGATATAAATGCACCTGCAGCCATAATAACCTTAGAATCATATCCAGGCATATCCCAGGGTTCTGGTGTTACAAAGCTATCTACTGGTGCTGCATACTGAATTCCTTTACAAAATTCTAATAAAGCTTTTTCTTCTTTTAATTCTATAGCCTGAATAATATCGTGACGCACATCATCTGCCTTAGGGAAAACATTATATCCCAGTCTTTCATACACATTTGCCGCAAAAATAGCGCCTTTAAGAGCGCTTGCAGTAACTGTAGGCGCCAAGAATAATCCCTGATACATAGATGTAATAACATTAAGAGATGCGCCAACCTCTTTTCCAAGCCCAGGAGATGTAAGACGATATGCAGCATTCTCTACACATTCCTTTTTCCCTACAATATAACCACCAATAGGAGCAAGTCCACCACCAGGGTTTTTTATTAAGGAGCCTACAATCATATCAGCCCCCACTTCAAGAGGTTCTTTATCTTCTACAAATTCACCATAACAATTATCAACCATAATTAATACTTCTGGCTTAATATCTTTAATGAATTTAACTAGCTTTCCTATTTCATCCACACCAAAACTAGGTCTTGTGGCATAGCCCTTACTTCTTTGAATTGTAACAAGTTTTGTTTTATCATTTATTGCATTTCTTATTCCTTCATAATCAAATTCTTTATCATCTATAAGATCTACCTGTTTATAAGAAATGTTGTATTCCAAAAGAGAGCCCTTAGATTCTCTAATTCCTATGACTTCTTCTAAAGTATCATATGGTTTTCCCACTGGACTTAGAAGTTCATCTCCAGGTCTTAGATTACTCATAAGAGCTAGTGCTAATGCATGTGTTCCACATGTAATCTGTGGTCTGACTAATGCGTCTTCTCCTTTGAAAACATTTCTATATACTTCTTCAAGTTTATCTCGACCTATATCACCATATCCATAACCTGTAGATGAATTAAAGCATTCTACAGAAACTCTTGCATCCTGCATTGCTTTTAATACTTTAAGCTGGTTATATTCCGCTGTTTTGTCAATGGCTTTAAACCTTTCTTCAAGAGAATCCAGAACATTTTCGCAATATCTAAAAACATTCTCAGTAATACCAAATTCTTTATATTGTTTATACAAATCAGTCATTTTTATAAATTTCTATCAATTCAGACAGAATCCTTTCTTCGTCGTAGTTATATTTATCCTTATCTATCCAATTAACATTTTTTTCTCTTCTAAACCAGGTCAATTGTCTCTTTGCAAAATGTCTGGTATTTTTCTTAATATTTAAAATAGCATTTTCTAGAGTACATTCACCATTAATATATTCTAGTATTTCTTTATAGCCTATGCCCTGCATAGAGTTATAAGAGGAATCAAGGCCGCTATCCACTAGTTCTTTAACCTCTTTAACAAGACCTAACTCTATCATTTTATCAACTCTTTTATTAATTCTTTCATATAGCAATTCCCGTTTATCATTAAGGACAAAATATTTCGCATTATAGACTGCTTTCTTAGTTGATTCTTCTTCGTTATGTTGAGAAATAGGCTTATTATTAAGTTTGTAAAACTCTATTGCCCTAATAAGGCGTTTAACATTATTAGGATGTATCTTGTCAGCAGATTCTTTATCGATTTTCTTTAATTCATTATGCAAATATATATTGCCCTTCTCTTTTGCAATTTCTTCAAGTTCTTTTCTTACAGCCGAATTATCTTCTTCATTAAAATCTATATCATATATAACAGACTGAATATAGAAGCCTGTTCCCCCAACAATAATAGGCGTCTTTCCTTTGTTAAGAATTTCACTAATAGCATCATTTGCCATTTCCTTGAAAATATATACATTAAAGTCTTCTTTAGGATCTAACACATCCACAAGATGATGTTTAACACCTTGCATTTCTTTCTTAGTAATCTTGGCACTTCCTATATCTAATTTCTTATACACCTGAATAGAATCTGCAGATATAATCTCACCATTAATACTTTTAGCAAGTTTAATTGACAATTCTGTTTTTCCTACAGCAGTAGGTCCAGTTAATATAACTATTTTATCCATAATTACACAATTCTTTTGAATTTCTTTTCTAATTCCTGTTTTGTCATTTTAATAATTGTAGGTCTTCCATGAGGGCAATGAAATGGATTATCTAATTTCATCAAATCATCAATTAATTCACATGATTCTTCGTAAGATAATCTCATATTTCCTTTAACAGCAGCTTTGCATGACATAGATGCTATTTTTTCAAGCATTATCTGAGGGCTCTTTGCTTTATTAATATCTGAGCACTCAGCAATCATATTAAGAAACATTGCTTTCTCGTCAATTCCAAATATATTATATGGAATTGCAGATATGGCATATTCTTTACCGCCAAAATGCTCTATCTTATATCCCAAATCAATAAAAGCATCTATGTTATCATTAAGAAATGTTTCTTCTTTCGAGGACAAAGTAACTACAACAGGTGGCGAAATAGTTTGAGAAGACATCTCCTTTTCTTTAAGAAGCTTTAAAGTTTTCTCATATAGTACCTTTTCATGAGCAGCATGTTGATCAATAATATAAAGACTATCATCAAATTCCACAAGCCAATATGTATCAAAAAGCTGTCCAATTATTCTATGATTCTTTTTCGCTTCTTCTGAAAGAAATGAAAGTTGATTATATTTTTCTACTTCTTTTGCTTCTTTTTCTTTGACAATTTCGTTAATAGCGTCAGTTGTCTTTTGCTTTACTTCTTCATACTTTCTTTCTTCATATGGCTCAATAATAGATGGTTCTTTAATTGGTAGTTCTTTAATTGATGGCTCTTCAATTAAATGGTCGTTAATTAAAGGCTCTCTATTCAAAGATTCTTCTATTGAATCATTATATGTAGATGTATATTCAATAGTTTCCTCTCTTATATCTTCAACACCATTTAATGCATTATATATACTTTCAGTAATTAAATCAGAAAGTACTTTCGGTTCATCTATTCTTACCTCCAATTTTGTTGGATGTACATTTACATCAATAACATTTGTATCAACTTCAACAAAAAGGACGCAGAAAGGATATTGATGTTGCATTAGATATCCTTTATAACCTTCTTCTATAGCCGAGCAAAGTATCTTACTTTTTACAAATCTGTCATTAATAAATGTTATTTCAAAACTTCTATTACCCTTTGATATAACAGAATCACCTATAAATCCATGTATTTTATAATCACCATTAGAATTATTGATTTCTAACAAATTACTTGTAATAGTTTTTCCAAATATCTGATAGATAGAATCCTTTAACTTAGAACTTCCCACAGTAGATACTTTTGTTTTACCATCAATAGACAATTGAAATGCAATTTCTGGATGTGATAAAGCAAGTTTTTCTACAATATCATGAATATAATTAGACTCGGTCTTATCACTTTTTAAGAATTTTTGACGAGGTAATGTATTATAGAAAAGATTTCTTACAATAAAGGTTGTTCCATTGGGAGCACCAATTTCTTCAATACTTTTTTCTACTCCACCTTCTATAACATATCTTGTACCTAGAACATCTTCTTTGGTCTTAGTAATTAGTTCAACCTGGCTTACAGCAGCAATACTTGATAGGGCTTCACCTCTAAACCCAAGGGATTTTAAATAACTTAGATCGGATACATCTCTAATCTTACTTGTAGAATGACGTAGAAATGCCTTTGATACCTGGTTACTCATAATACCAATTCCATTATCAGACACACGTATCTTAGACACACCGCCTTTTTTTATTTCAATAGTAATAATACTTGCTTTAGCATCTATTGCATTTTCAACAAGCTCTTTTACTACTGATGCAGGTCTCTCAACCACTTCACCTGCAGCTATCTTATCAATTGTTTCTTGACTTAATAATAAAATATCAGACATATCACCATCTATTCCTTACTTTATTCGATAATTCATCTAATTTATTCATTGCTTCTACCGGCGTAAGATTATTTACATTTATCTCTCTAAGTTCATTAATAATATCTTCATCTTTAACAGTATCGAACATAGACATTTGCGACATATCTATTTCAGTTACTTTTTCTATTTTAGAAGCTTTGGATTTTACTGTAATGGATTTGGCAATATCAGCAATATCATTTTCAATTAGTTCTTCTATAATTTCTTTTGCTCTGTCTATTACAGAATCAGGGACACCAGCAAGTTTTGCTACTTGAATACCATAACTCTTATCTGCCCCTCCCTTAACAATTTTTCTAATAAATACAATATTATCCCCATTTTCTTTTACTGCAATACAATAATTATTTACACCATTTAATTTACCTTCTAACTCAGTTAGCTCATGATAGTGTGTAGCAAACAAAGTCTTAGCACCAATAAGTTTTGGATTAGCAATATGTTCAACAACAGCCCATGCTATTGACAAACCATCAAATGTAGATGTTCCTCGTCCAATTTCATCAAGAATAAGAAGGGAATTAGATGTTGCATTTCTTAGAATATTAGCAACTTCGTTCATTTCAACCATAAAAGTAGACTGACCTGATGCCAAATCATCTGAAGCCCCAACTCTTGTAAATATTCTATCAACAATACTAATATTTGCTGATTCTGCAGGAACAAAACAACCAATTTGCGCCATCAATGTTATTAGAGCAACCTGTCGCATATATGTTGACTTACCAGCCATGTTAGGACCTGTAATAATAGATACTCTGTTATTTTTAAGATCAAGATATGTATCATTATCAACAAATGAATTATCATCCATCATTTTCTCAACAACAGGATGACGACCGCCTTTAATATTAATAAAACCTTTACTATTTAAGGTTGGTCTTACATAATGATTCTTTTCTGAGACATAAGACAATGACGTAAATACGTCAATATAAGCAAGTATTCTGGCAGATTCCTGAATTCTTACAATATTATCATTTATTGTCTTAATAACATCTTTATAAATATCATATTCAATATTTACAAGCTTATCTTGAGAATTTAATATCTTGTTCTCTAAGTCTTTTAACTCAGGTGTAAAAAATCTCTCACTATTAGCTAATGTCTGTTTCCTAATAAAGTAATCAGGTACTAAATCAAGATAAGAATTAGTAACATCAAAAAAATACCCAAAGACTTTATTATACTTGATCTTAAGATTCTTTATACCTGTCTTTTCCTGTTCCTTTTCAGCAAGCTGCATAAGCCAAGACTTTCCATCAGTCTTAGCTTTTCTAAGCATATCTATTTCCTCACTAAATCCGTCTTTTATAATATCACCGTCTCTTACAGAAATAGGAGGTTCATCTTCATCAATAGTTTCATCAATAAGCTTGTAAATATCATTTAATTCATCAAGATTATTGTACATTTTCTTGAATAATTCAGATTTATAATCACTAATTAATGATTTAATGCTAGGAATTACCTTAATAGTATTCTTAAGTGCAATAAGATCTCTAGGATTAGCTGTTTCATAAGATACTCTTGTAATGAGACGTTCTAGATCATATACTGCATTAAGATATTCCCTAATCTCTTCACGATTAATAACATCTGCACTAAGTTCAGATATAACATCAAGACGATTATTAATATCTCTAGGATTAATAAGTGGTTGTTCTATAAAGCGCCTTAAGGTTCTTGCTCCCATAGCCGACTTTGTCTTATCAAGAACCCAAAGCAAAGAGCCTTTCTTTTCTTTATCTCTTAAAGTCTCACAGAGTTCAAGATTTCTTCTTGTTGAAGTATCAAGAAGCATATAGTTGCCACATATATATGTCTTGATATTATTTAATTGATTAAGATTAGATTTCTGAGTCTCTACAAGATAAGAAATTAATCCACCGGCACTTACACTACCAACCTGAAAATCAGATAATCCAAGAGACTTAACACTATCAACCTTGAAATGATTTGTTAATGCCTGATTTGAAGAATGTTCCTCAAAATAATGATTATTAAGAGGTGAAATTGATGTATTATAATGATACTTAATATCATCAAAATCAATAGAACTTAACATAAATGCTTCATTACAAATCATTTCACTTGGGGAGAATTTATTAATCTCATCAAGTAAGCTTCTTTCATCATCTACTTCTGTAACTAGAAAATCGCCTGTTGTGACATCGCATACTGATACACCATATTGGTTATCAATATTAACAACACTCATAATATAATTATTCCTGGTTTCATCAAGGGATGCACAGTCAATATTAGTTCCAGGTGTTACAATTCTAACAACCTCTCTTTTAACCATACCTTTTGCTTCTTTTGGATCTTCAACCTGCTCGCAAATAGCAACTTTATATCCCTTCTTAATAAGACGAGTTAAATAAGTCTCAGCAGCATGATATGGCACTCCACACATAGGAGCTTTCTCTTCAAGTCCACATGCTTTGGCTGTCAAAGCTATTTCTAATTCTTTTGACACAACTTTTGCATCTTCAAAGAACATTTCATAGAAATCCCCTAACCTGTAGAAAATAATACAATCCTTGTATTCATTTTTTGTATCAATATAATGTTGCATCATTGGTGTAAGCTCACCCATTATAAATAACCTCTCTAACTATTAATGTCATAATGCATCTTATCTATCATTGCTTCTGCAACTTTCATTCCATCCATAGCAGCAGACATGATTCCACCTGCATAGCCTGCTCCTTCACCACAAGGAAATAGATTATCAATATTACTAATCATTTCTTTATTTCGAAGAATTCTAACAGGTGAAGATGTACGACTTTCAACACCAGATAATAGTGCATCCTCATTATCAAAACCCTTGATTTTTCTACCAAATTCTTCAATGCCTTCAACAATACTATTATTAATATCATCAGAGAATAATTCTCTTAGATTAGCAAAACTTGTTCTACACTTGCCTGTTGGCTTAACACTGCCTAATTTATCAGATGTTGTGTTATTCTTATAATCTCCATATACTTGAATTGGTATATTCCCTTTGCCAATCTCATATGCTTTTCTTTCTAATTCGCGCTGAAATTCGATGGCTGCCATAGGATCATTTATATCAAAATCTTTTTCTCCAACAGTAACAATTATTGCCGAATTGGAGTTAATAGAATCTCTAGCATTATCAGACATTCCATTTATAGCAAGCATACCTTCTTCAGAAGAAGCATTTATTACATATCCACCGGGACACATACAGAAAGAAAATACTCCTCTTCCGTTATCCAGATTAGCAGTTACTTTATATGCACAAGGTTCTATACCTTCATATTCACCCTTATAATTAAATCCATATTGAACTTTATTGATTTCATCTTGTAAATGCTCAATTCTAAGCCCTACTGCAAATTGTTTTCCAGTCATATTAACCTTAGAATCATATAACATTTTAAAAGTATCTCTTGCAGAATGACCAATTGCAAGACATATATAATCGCAATTAAATATCCCTTCTATTGCACCAGAAAGTCTAATGCTTTCTATTTTATTAAATTTATAGTTAATTTCTTCTAGTTTTGTATCAAATAGGAATTTCCCACCATATTTAATTATTTCTTCACGCATATTATGGATTACATCAACTAATACGTCAGTACCCATATGGGGTTTAGCATCATATAGTATATCCTTATTAGCTCCATTTGCAACAAATGTTTCTAATACATATCTATTGCGTCCCATCTTGTCTTTTACTAATGTATTAAGCTTTCCATCAGAGAAAGTACCAGCCCCACCTTCTCCAAATTGAACATTAGAATCAGGATTTAATTTGCCACTATTCCAAAACTTATCAACATCGCTTTTTCTTTTTTCAACAGAAGAACCTCGTTCTACTATTACAGGATTCAAACCAGCCTTTGCAAGAATTAACCCGCAGAATAATCCTGCAGGTCCAGCTCCAATAATATATATATCATTTTCATTTTCGCCTATAAATTTGGGTTCATTGTAAATAACTTCTTTATATTTAGCTATTTTATTGTTCTTATTCTTCTTTAATATACTATCTTCATTATTTGTTCGAATAACCACCTGATAATTGTAGAATAACTCTGGTTTTTTTCTAGCATCGATAGAACGTTTGAGAATCTTTAGTTCTAATATGCCAGACGGCTTAATTCTCATAAGAGATGCACTTTTCTTAAGAAGTGACTCTTGTTGATAAGTTATATCATTATTTAATTTTACTTTGATATCTCTGATTATAATCATTTTCTTATCTTAACAAGTGCATTTTTTCTACAACATCAACTATCTTATCACCCATTGGCAATCTAAGTAAATCATATCTAGTTATACCTCTTAGAAGAAGCATAACAACAGAATATACAATTCCACCCATTAAAACTGAAATAATAACAGCTAATAGATTAGAATTAGAAAGCATCATTAATAATTTATATACTAAATATACAACCACTCCCATTATGGCAGAAGATATACCAGGCATCAAATACGTACTTCTTATATTCTGCTTAGCCCTAGTACTCTTCCTTAATGGAATAGCATTAAGTATGCACATAAGAAGTGCATAGAATGCATTAGCAATAACAACAGCATATATGTTCAAGTAGAAGAATTCCATTAATACAAGAAGAAGCACTACGTGAAGTACTAGTGCTATTAATGCATTAATTACAGGAATTCTCATCTTATCAATTCCTTGTAATAATCCGTTAGATAGACTTGATATAGAATAGAATATTACAGCTACAGAACCTACAATAAGCATCATACTACTTGTTGGATCAGTATCAGCAAATAATAATTCCATAATAGGTGCAGCTAGAACCATTAGTCCTATTGTGCATGGAAACGCAAATATCATTATAAATCTATTAGAAGAATGAATTTGACTCCGAAGAGTCTTCCTATCTCTTCTTTCGTAAGCCATAGTAAGCGCAGGTACAGCAGAAGCCGCTATGGAAGATGCAATAGAAATAGGTACATTAATAAGGACTTTGTACTGTCCTGTAAACACTCCCCACCATTCTGATATCTGATCAGCGCTATAACCCTGGGCTACAGCAATATTTTTAAATATTCCCTGATCTATTATTGCACTTATATTAAATAATGTAGTACTAAGAAGAACAGGGACAATTGTTAGAATCAAAATCTT
Source organism: Lachnospiraceae bacterium (assembly GCA_015057165.1). Lineage (GTDB taxonomy): Bacteria > Bacillota > Clostridia > Lachnospirales > Lachnospiraceae > RUG191. Next base: position 225,639 of record SVEY01000001.1, read on the forward strand.
AATTACCTCAGGATATGATTCTATATTTCTACTTTTATCTCTTTTAATTTTCTTCCTAAATCTTTTAAAATAAACGAAAAACACAAACAGCATAAACAAAAGAGCAATAATGGCACCACTCAGTGTACCAAGAGTACCTCCAGCTGCTCCATATGCTGCTTTATATCCTTCTACATCATTAAGCACACCACCAACTTTAGCGCCATATCCAACTAAAGCAATGGCTGCCACAACAGATACAATAGCATTAACAATCTGCTCTGCTATCTGAGATATAGCAGAAGGCATTGTGGTATTAAGTCCCTGGAAAAAACCACGAAATACACCTACTATAGCTACAACAAATAAGGTAGGTGCAAGAACTTTAAGCGCAATTATAGAATATGGTGTCTTTAATAATGTACCAGTAAAAAAGTCAGCAAAATAATAGACAATAAAGGCTGCAGCTCCTCCTGAAAATACAGAAAAAATCAAGGAGCCAATCAAAACCCTATTGGCATTCTTTGCTTCACCATTAGCAATCCTAGCCGCCACTAATTTAGAGACGGCTAAAGGAATACTAAATGATGAAATAATAAGTATTATATTGTAAACTTCAAAAGCAGTGCCATAATAGTCATTACCACGCTTACCAATTATTGCAGTAAGGGGTATCCTATATACAAGTCCAACTATCTTACTAATAATCTGTGCAATAGCAAGTATTGAGCCTTGAAGCAAAAAATTATGGTCACTTTTTTTTGCATTACTCATTAATTATTAGTCCTTATTATTTTTTTGTGTTTGCAGCATTATACTCTTCAATTGTTGCATAATACTGATTCTTATCTTTGTACTTATTCTCTGTTGTACATACCCAAGTTCTACCTTGATTAATTACAATTTCATTTCCTTTCATATCATAGTACTTTGTAACATCATTTTCAGTAGGACGAGACCATGTAATATCAATCATCTTACCCTTTGTGAAATATTTACCAGTACCCTTACCAGTAGTCTCACACCAGATATATGGACTATTAGCAGTATCATGCTCTTCTAAGTCATGACTATCAACATCCTGGAAGATAATATTATCACATACTATTTGAGAATTGTCATTTCCATCAATTTGTTCTTTTCCAAACTGGAATCTCTTATATTTCTGTGTTGCAGGATCATATTCAAATCTTGGTAGATTTACAAAGAAATATGGCTTAATAACCATACAATCAGTTGCTCCTTCTACAGCAAGTGTATTAGGCTGATCTGCTTCTTCTGTAAATGTAAATTTCTTAGGCTTATTAGTATCAAGAGTTGTTCTATAATTCATCTGTTGAACACCTTGCATAATCATACCACGATTAGTATAGATGTTGCTTGGTGATGGATGATCATTAGTCTTAAAGAAACATACTGTATCTAGTTTTGCATTAATTACACCACTTAGATTATCTATATAATCAGTTGCTAAGATATCAATAGCACGAACTGAAGCACCCCAGTTAACATATAAAGCATCAAATTCATGTGCAAAATATATATAATAAGGTCTGCTAGAACGTACATTTCCAAGCTTTAAATTGTCATCTATATTATTATCATATATGACCATAAATCTTGTAGAACTTCCTTCAACAGGACATTCATATATTACGCCAGATGAATTAAGTCCAAATAATGGATGATTATGCTTTTCATTCTCCATCATTATGGCAATTGGACGCTGACTTTGGATATTCTTATCAATCCATTGACCTGTTAGAATACTTTGTGCCTGATTAGGATGTTTGTCAACAACTACAGCTTCTTCCTTCTTTTCTTCAGTAGGTCTAAGCAAAAAGAACGCAGTCACACCACCTCCAACTAATACAACGGCAGCCACAATAATTGCAATTATTGCTTTTTTACTCATATAAAATCCTCCCTCATAAATGAATATATATTATAAATCCCTAGTTATACTTAGAGATTCTAATATCTGGTTTTGTTTATTCTCCATAATAATTCTTTCATCTTCTTCAATATGGTCAAATCCTAATAAATGAAGCATCGAATGGACTATTAAAAATGCATATTCTCTTAAAATACTATGATTATATTCTTTTGCCTGATTAATTATTACAGGAACACAAAGAACTATATCTCCAAGAATGATTTCATCTGTATCAGGATTCTTAATATCTATTACATCAATAAGAAAATCATACATTTCTTCTTTTCTCTCAGAAATCCTTGAGTAATCAGAATCATATTCTATCATAGGAAAAGACAAAACATCTGTGGAATTATCTATATCTCTATATTCCTTGTTAATCTTTCTAATACTTTCTTCATTTACAAATGTAATACTAACTTCTACATCATATTTAAACTGTTCATGAAGAAGTGTTTTAGTAATAACATCATTTGCAACTTTCTTATAGTCAAAATCAAATTCATAATCTGTTTGATTATCATAATAAATTGTCATATAAAGCTTTCCTCATTAACAAGTCTTTGTCTTACTCTTAAAAACTGATTCATACTAAGTCCAGAATTATCATAAAAGCCTTGCTGTGAATAATCATTTAATGTCTGATAAATCACCATATCCTGATTCCATGAAGAAGACATAGTTTCTTCATCAAGCAGTTCAATCTTAGTAACAAGAACATCAACCATATGAACAATAGCAGATTCTGGCGAGCTTGGTTTTTCTAATATTCCACCATATTCTGAAAGAATGGTTATAACATCTCTTGGAAAACAATTATTAGTTGCAAGCTTAATTGCATTATCAATTTCTGGTTCACCTTCCATTTTACCAAGTCTATAATAAAAGCCACCACAAGCAGCACAAAGCTCATTTGCTCCTATTTCATTAGCGCATTTTCTAGAAAGCTCTGATACTTTAATAGCATGTGTATATTCTGCAAGTGAATAATTTTTTATATCTTTTACAAGGCTATAGTTCTTATCTAGTATAATATGATATTTATTAGTAAAATCTTTTCTTGATTTATCAAGAAGTAGATTAAACAAAAGTCCGAAGAACAAAGCTGATAATGTTCCAAGTAAAGCAGCATAAATAACAATTAACCATGTCATATGATAATTAGCCAGGTAATAACATACTAGTGTTATTATTACATTAGATGAAAATATAATAATAATCACATCTGCTCTCATTCTGTCTTCGCTTGACTTCATATACGAAGATACTGCTTGGGATATTAAAACCAACAATATGTAGCAAATAATAACAAGGTTATTAGAATGATGAACATAACACAGGCATACAACCATATAGAGAGATGCCATAAGAGAAACCATATCATCACATACTGTTGTAAGTATTATAGGTAGTAAAAATACTGGAACAAAAAATTCAGGAATAAAATTACCAACTATAATAATTGCCCAACAATATAGTATTCTAAGGCAAAGCCTACTATAAGATGTATCAAAATCAACAAGTTCTTTCTTACTTCGTTTATGCATAATTGATATACTTATAACAATCGAGAAAACTATTGTTATAAATACAGTGCAAAGAGTTTGATCTATAAGTAAATTATTAAGTAAAGAAATTGCAACAACACTTACCAAACTAATTACAAAGCATAAAAGAAGGTATAACACTCTTATTCGGGCAATATATTCTTTTTTCTTTATTTTTTGCTTTGAACTTTTCATTTCATTCTTTCTAATAATCTATAATTATTTTTTATCTTTTTTACTCTCATAAGATTCATAGGCATTTACAATCTTCTGTACAAGTGGATGTCTTACAACATCAACACCAGTAAGGGTACAAATACCAATATCATCAATATTAGATAATATCATAGTAGCATTATTAAGACCTGATGCAACACCTTTTGGCAAATCAATCTGGGTATTATCACCTGTAATTACAGCTTTAGAGCCAAATCCAATTCTTGTAAGAAACATTTTCATTTGAGAACTTGTAGTATTCTGTGCTTCATCAAGAATTATATATGAATTATCTAAAGTCCTTCCCCTCATATATGCAAGAGGCGCCACTTCTATAAGCCCCTTTTCCATATTACGAAGAAAATTCTCAGCACCCATTATTTGATATAGAGCGTCATATAAAGGTCTAAGATAAGGATCAACTTTACTTTGCAAATCTCCTGGCAAAAATCCCAGCTTTTCTCCTGCTTCAATTGCAGGTCTTGTAAGAATTATTTTACCAACTTCTTCTCTCTGGAAAGCAGAAATAGCCATTGCCATTGCAAGATAAGTCTTACCTGTTCCAGCAGGTCCAATACCAAATGTAATCATATTATTCTTAATTGAATCAATATATTTTTTTTGACCAATAGTCTTGGGTTTAATAGGTTTGCCATAAATAGTATGACAAATAATATCATCTAATTTTTGAAAAGAATTATTCTTATCTATTCCAAGACTAATGGCATAATTGACAGATTGTTCATTAATCTCATTACCTTTTTTATATGATTCAATAAGATTATATATTACACGTTCGCAACTAATTACGTTATCTTTATTTCCAACAATTTTAACGTAATCATCTCTAGGAATAATTGCAATATCAAGAGATTTTTCAATCATCTTGGCATATACATCAAGTTCTCCAAATATAACAGATATTTCATTGTCAGATACATTTATTTTACTTGTATATTTATCCATATAACCTCTAAAACTATTTAATAATATCTATAATCATCTCAGGTTTATTAATCTTTTTTCCATCTATCTCATATGCAGAAATAATTTCTTTATAAGCAGCCTCAACTTTACTTTCGTCATTTCCGTATATATACGCAATAACCTGACCAGTCTTAACAGAATCGGCAACTTTTTTATTAATAACTATGCCAACACTATAATCAATTTCATCTTCTATTTCTTCTCTTCCTCCACCTAGGATAAGAGATGCATTACCAATCTTTAAAGCATTAATCTTCTGAACATAACCACTTTTTTCAGATTTGACTTCTCGTATAATGGATGCATTTATTAAAGAATCATAGTTTCTTACATAAGAAGAATCTCCACCTTGCTTCTCAACAAATTCAATGAATTTATTATATGCACTACCATTATCAATAACTGATTTAATTAGTTCTTTTGCTTCATCAATATCCTTAGTCTTCTTAGCTGCAATAAGCATGTATCCAGCTATAGTATAGACCACTTCCATAAGATCATCAGGTCCATATCCCTTAAGGGCCTGAACAGCTTCAGCTACCTCTAAAGCATTTCCAACAGCATTTCCAAGAGGTTCATCCATATTAGTAACAACGGCAATGGTTTTTTTACCAAGGGAATTACCAATGTTAACCATCTTCTTAGATAGTTCTATTGCATCTTCTGTTCTATTCATGAAAGCACCGCTTCCAGTTGTAACATCAAGAACAACAGCATCGCAGCCACATGCAAGCTTTTTACTCATAATGGAGCTGGCAATTAAAGATATATTATCTACAGTTCCTGTAACATCTCTAAGGGCATATAGTTTTTTATCTGCAGGAGCCAAATCAGATGTTTGAGCAGCAATAGCAACATTAATAGACTTGATATTATCAATGAATTCATCAACAGTTAGATTGGTCTTAAATCCAGGAATACTTTCTAACTTGTCAATTGTTCCACCAGTATGTCCTAATCCTCTTCCACTCATTTTCGCAAATGGAACGCCAATAGCTCCAATTATTCCAATAAGAACAAGACTCACCTTATCACCAACACCACCTGAAGAATGTTTATCGACTATCGTTCCTTCTATAGAGGACAAATCAATAATATCACCTGAATCTCTCATAGCAAGAGTCAAATCAACAGTTTCTCTATCACTAAGACCATTAAAACATACAGCCATAAGAAGAGCAGACATATGATAATCACGAATTTTCCCATTAATATAATTATCAATAATCCAATTAATCTCTTCAGTGGTTAGTTCTTTATTCAGTTTCTTCTTAATTATGAGATGTGATATTCTCATATATTTCCTCCAAAATCATTTATGATAAGGCTCATTATTATTAATACGAAATGCTCTATAAATCTGTTCTAGTAGAATCACTCTCATTAGTTGATGTGGAAATGTCATATCAGAGAAGCTAAGCTTCATGTTAGCCTTCTTTAATACATCATCACTAAGTCCAAGTGAACCTCCAATTATAAAGCAAATATTAGAATTAGAATGAATTCCCAAATCATTGATTTTATTAGCAAATTCTATAGAATCCAGTTTTTTCCCATTTATAGCAAGAGCAATAATGTATTCATTATTATTAATTGATTTTAATATTCGTTCTCCTTCTTTTCTAAGAACAATATTAACCTCATTGACAGATGCATTTTCTTTAGTCATTTCATCATTAACTTCTATAATATTAAGCTTACAATATGAAGACAGTCGTTTAGAGTATTCTAAAATTGCATCTCTATAAAACTTTTCTTTAATTTTACCAACTGTTATTATCTTAATATTCATATGTCACCTTATAGTTTACGGAGTATATTCATAATTGGCTCTAAATACATTAGATGACATACCATGTTTATCTACTACAATTACAGACAACACATTGTTTCCTTCAGGAATATCAATTGGTCCATAATACATCTCGGAGCTAGGCGTTGGAATCGAACCATCCCATGTATAGAATATCTTGGCTCCTTCAACTCCTGTAGTTATTCTAATAGTTGTAGGAGTATCATAATGTCCACTTCCTGGTGATACAGTAGGATAATCAGGAGCTTCGTAATCTATCTGATATTTCTCAGTTGTAACAATGCTTTTTTCTGCATCCTTATTGTAGGCAATCGCTTTAAGAGTAGTATTACCACCTTCTATTTTGATAGGACCAGAATATAATTTGCCTGATACTTTATCAGGAGTAGTACCATCAAGAGTATAATAAATTGTTGAATCATCATCACATACTAACTTTACTTCTTGATCTTCACCATATTTACCACCCTTTACAGATGCCTTAGGCGCTGTAACAACTGTTGTATCAAATAGTTTCTTTATAGTTGAATTAGGCGCGTTATTCTCAAGTTCCTGAAGTTTTTCAGTATCATTAGTTGCCGTATATAATACTATTAACGCCTTATACACATCTATAGATTCTTTATCAAGATTTAAGGCTTCTAGAAGAATCTCTTCTGCTTTATCATATTGTTCTGTAATTATATAATCCTTACCTAGTGCAACACGAGCTTCAACAGAATCTTTCCTCTTTTCTAATGCCTCTTTATAGACTTCAATTGCACTATCATATTTTGCTTTAGAATCAAGATTACTACCTTGAATCATTTTGAACCTAAAGGAAGTAAAGAAAATAATTGCAGCAATAAAAAGTACCAGAACAACACAGGCAATAATAAAGATTATCCTGTTTTTCTTGATGTTCCATATTTTATCAAGGAAAAAATTCCCAGTAATATTTGGCTCATCATTTTCTTTTAATGCATTTTGTTTATCAATTTCTTCTTGTTTTCTTTTGAGAGCAGCCTGTCTTTTGGCAAATGCATCATCATCTTCCAGAAGAGACTGCAATACTTCGTCTTCTAGTACATTGTAATCAGATACAATCATTGCTTCTTTGCCACAGTGCTCGCAATATACACTTCCTACGCGTATTTCTTTTCCACAATTAGAACATTTCATATATTACTCCGTATTTAGTATATTATTCGTTTTCAAAACTCTTTTCTCGACTTAGAATGTCTTCGAAAAGATTTTGAAAACTCATAAAGTATTATAACTTTGAATTTAATCATTCTTTTCTCGACTTAAAATGTCTTCGAAAAGATTACAAAAATTGTACATCACTATATATTCTGAGTTAGTTCAACTGACTTGACACAATTATACATTAACATTGCTATTGTCATTGGGCCTACGCCACCAGGGACCGGTGTAATTGCACTACAATGAGGTGCTACATCATCATAGTCAACGTCACCTGATAATTTATTATTCTCATCTCTATGGATTCCAACATCAATAACAACTGCACCTTCTTTTACATATTCAGAAGTAATAAATCCTTTTTTTCCAAGTCCAACAATAAGAATATCAGCTGTTTTACATATTTCTTTGAGATTCTTGGTGTGAGAATGTGTAATTGTAACTGTTGCGTTATTATTAAGCATTAATGAAGCCATAGGCTTGCCTACTATATTACTTCTGCCAACAATAACACAATGCTGACCATCAATTTCAATATTACTTCTATTAAGAAGTTCTACAATTCCAGCAGGTGTACAAGATAAGAATCCATTAACACCAAGATTCAGGCATCCAACACTATAAGGGCTGAATCCGTCAACGTCCTTTTCTGGAGCTATAGCATTAATAACATTCATTGGTTTAATATAATCTGGAACAGGTAATTGTACAAGTATGCCATTAACAGCAGGATCATTATTTAATTTATCAATTAATTCAAGCAATTCTTCTTCTGATGTATCTTTGGGAAGTTCATAAGATTCTGAATTAATACCAATATATTCACATGCTTTTTTCTTGTTTCTTACATATACAGTACTTGCAGGATCGTCACCAATTTGAATAACTGCAAGAGTTATTTCTATTCCTTTAGCTTTATAATCTGCAACTTTTTTCTTTAATTCATCTTTAATATCCTTCGATATTTTTTTACCATCAATAATATATGGTTCCATTTCTCTATCCTTTCTTACTAGAATAAACCTGTAATAACACCATCATCAGTAACATCAATACTAAGTGCAGCAGGCTTCTTAGGAAGTCCCGGCATTGTCATAATTTGACCAGTAATTGCTACAACAAATCCAGCACCAGCTGATACATACATTTCTCTTATATTAATTGTAAAATCAGTAGGTCTTCCAAGAAGTGTTGCATCATCAGAAAGTGAGTACTGAGTCTTTGCCATACATACAGGCATATTATCAAAGCCTAATTTCTTTAATCTATTAAGCTCTCTTTGAGCAGCCTTCGAATAAGACACATCTTTTGCTCCATAGATCTCAGTTGCGACTTTCTCAATCTTCTCTTCAATTGTCAAGTCATTATTATATAATGGAGCAAAATTACTCTCTTTATTATTAATAGAATCAATAACCTTATTGGCTAATTCTATTCCACCTTCGCCACCTAATTCCCATACCTTAGAAAGTGCAAATTCACAACCTCTTTCTTCACAGAAATTCTTAACAAATTCCACTTCCTTATCAGTATCTGATATAAAAGCATTAAGTGTAACTACAATTGGCACATTATACTTCTGTAGATTCTCAATATGCTTCTCAAGATTGCAAATACCTTTTTTAAGGGCATCAACATTTTCATTTGTAAGTTCGTCTTTAGGAACACCACCGTTATACTTAAGTGCTCTTACAGTTGCAACAAGTACAACACAATCAGGTTTGAGACCTGCCATATTACATTTAATATCGAAGAACTTCTCTGCTCCAAGATCAGCGCCAAATCCAGCTTCTGTAATAGTATAATCAGCTAACTTCATAGCCATCTTAGTAGCTCTTACAGAATTACAACCATGTGCAATATTAGCAAATGGTCCACCATGAACAAGTGCAGGTGTATGCTCTAGAGTTTGAATCATATTAGGCTTTAATGCATCTTTAAGAAGGGCAGCCATAGAGCCTGTAGCTCCAACATCTTCAGCAGTAACAGGTTCACCATTAAAATTATAAGCAACAATAATTTTACCAAGCCTTTTCTTCAAATCATTCATATCATTAGCAAGGCATAGAATAGCCATAATTTCAGATGCAACAGTTATTACAAAATGATCTTCTCTAACCATACCATCAGCTTTAGCTCCAAGACCAACTACAATATTACGAAGATTTCTATCATTAATATCAAGGCATCTCTTCCATACCACCATTCTTGGATCAATTCCCAGTTCATTACCTTGTTGAATATGATTATCAACCATAGCAGCAAGCAAGTTATTTGCTGTTGTTATAGCATGAAAATCTCCAGTAAAATGAAGATTTAAATCTTCCATTGGTACTACTTGCGCATTTCCACCACCAGCAGCACCACCTTTCATTCCAAAACAAGGTCCTAGTGAAGGTTCACGAAGAGCAAGACAGGCTTTTTTACCAAGCTTTCCAAATGCCTGGCCAAGTCCTACACTTGTTGTTGTTTTTCCTTCCCCAGCTGGTGTAGGATTAATTGCAGTAACAAGAATAAGCTTTCCATCCTCATTCTTTTCAGCCTTCTTCATGCATTCGTCAGAAAGCTTTGCCTTGTATTTGCCATATAATTCAAGATCATCTTCTTCAAGTCCAAGACTTTTTGCCACTTCTTTAATTGGTAGAAGTTCTGCCTCTTGTGCAATTTCGATATCACTTTTCATGAATAAAATCCTCCTAGAATTAAAATATATTATAACTATTTAATCATTTGCTCGAATTCATCTAGTGTAACAAGTACCCTACGGGGTTTCGTTCCCTCTTCTGGTCCAACAACTCCCATATCTTCTAACTGATCCATAATTCTTGCTGCTCTATTAAAACCAATTTTGAAATTACGCTGCAACATTCCAATAGATCCTTTTTCTTTTTCAATAATTAGCCTTCCACAATCAGCAAAATACTGATCTCTATCATCTTCATCCTCTGAATTACTAATAGCATTTGCGGAAGTACTCTGACTAATCTTCTCAACAATTTCATCTGACTGAGAATTGTCAAAATTATTATTATTAATAATATATTCTGTTACTCTATGAATCTCATCATCAGAAACCCAAGCTCCTTGAACTCTTACAGGCCCTGTGGCTCCCTGAGGGAAATAAAGCATATCACCTTTACCAAGAAGTCTCTCAGCACCTGTTTCATCAAGAATAACTCTTGAATCTATTGCAGATGATACTGCAAATGAAATACGGGAAGGAATATTAGCTTTGATTAATCCTGTAACAATATCTGCAGATGGTCTTTGTGTTGCAACAATTAAGTGAATACCTGCAGCTCTTGCAAGTTGAGCAATACGACAAATTGCAGCTTCCACTTCGTTAGACGCAACCATCATTAAATCAGCTAACTCATCTATAATAATTACCATCTGATACATCTTCTCATTGACAATTACTTCAGAGCCATCCTCAGCTGAAACCTTAATCTCACCTGCTTTAATTTTCTCATTGTATCCTTCGATATTACGAACTTTAGCCTTTTCAAACTTAGCATATCTGTCCATCATTTCGGACACTGCCCAGTTAAGTGCCATAGATGCTTTCTTAGGATCTGTAACAACAGGAATAAGAAGATGAGGTATTCCATTATAATTACTAAGTTCAACCACTTTAGGGTCAACCATTATTAGCTTTACTTCATCAGGACTTGCTTTATATAGGATGCTCATTATTATTGTATTAATACATACAGACTTACCAGAACCTGTGGCACCTGCAATTAGCATATGAGGCATCTTAGCAATATCAGCAATAACAATATCACCTGCTATATCTCTACCTGCAGCAAAAGCTATCTTAGACTTTGTATTCTTAAACTCTTTATCACGCATCAAATCAGAAAATGCTACAGCAGTATTTTTCTCATTAGGTATCTCAATACCTACAGATGATTTGCCTGGAATAGGAGCTTCAATTCTTATATCTTTGGCAGCAAGGTTAAGTTTAATATCATCAGCAAGATTAACAATCTTACTTACCTTTGTTCCCATCTTAGGTGAAATCTCATATCTTGTAACTGTTGGACCACATGTAATATCACCAAGTTCTGCTTCTACACCAAATATTTCAAGAACATGAATAAGCTTTTGTGCCTGTTCTTTAATATACTGCTTTGAATCTCTAGAAGATGTTTTTGCAGGTTCAAGAAGATTAAGAGGTGGATACTTATAATTGTAGCTTTTCTTCTTAGCTGATTTTTTATTAAGTTCATTCATCAAGTTCTTCTCATCATCATTAGATACATCTGAATTAATAGCAGGCATTACAGATGCGCTATTCAGAGAAGATTCTTTATCAACAGGTTCCTTAAATATCTCTTCTTCGTTATAAGCATCTGTCATAACAGGTTCGCTAGATAATGATTCATTTAATTCTTGAGAATTAGAAGTTGGCTTAACACCTTCATAATCACTAAACTTTGATTCATCATTATAAGATTCAGTAACAGGCTCATTTGATGAATCATTATATGAATTATCATTTGCAAAATGTATCTTAGAAATGGAACTTGAGTCTGACTTTAAAGGTACTCTTTTAATATCGCTAGGCTCAATATTCTCATCAGTTTTCTCATCATACATGTTAATGCTGATTTCATTCATACCATCAACTTCAGCAACATTAACATTATTATTGCTAGTTTCGTTAGGTTTTACTTCCACCTCTCTAAGGGATGTAGAAGATAAATCAACACCATGCACTTTATGACTAAACCTGTCATTTGCTGTATCACTTATATTTCTATCAATATCATGTTGTCTTTTTCTGCTGACAACTTCTCTTCTATTCTGAGCTCTTCTTCTATTATCTCTATTTCTATCAACAGCATTCTTAGATGAATCACCTAATTTACTAAACAGACTCTGAAAGCTTGACTTCTTAACATGTAATATCAGAAGAATGATTAGAAGGACTATATCAATTATAAGTGCACCTATTTCACCAAAGCCTGTACAAAGAGCTCCTGAAATAGCGCCTCCAAAGAATCCTCCACCAACTTTATTATCAAAGCCTTCATTAAAAGCCTGTACTGGACCAATTACATTATTACCATTAATAATTATCTCTATAAATGCTGCAAAGCAAATATAGAAAAAGAAAATGTATACCATTTTAAGAATTGCTACAGACCTGTTTTCAGTAAACATCTTATAAAAAACTGCAACATAGAAAACGCCAAGTAATAACAAAATTGGAAATGCATAAGCTATAACACCAAATAAACCGAAAAAGAATCCAGCAAGTACATCACCAACTTTTCCACAGAGCCCAAAGCAGCTTAGGAAAAGAAGAATACAAAAACCTATAGTTATAAAGAGAAAAATATCTTTTTTTAAATCTTTATTCACTGTTTTATTGTTGGCATTTTTATTATTAGCCGACATAGCTTTAATTTCATCTCCTTTATAGCCATTATACAACTACTATATAATACCATATTTTGTTGTCTGTGTCACAGATTTTACTAAAAATATGCTATAAATTGTGGTTATGAATCGAAAGAAATTTCGTATGTTATGACTATATACATCTTTCTTAGGAATATTCCCCTAAGAATGGAAAAACCCCTGCCAAGAATGGCAGGGGAAAAGACAATTAACTAATATAACAATTATTGTCCATTTTTATTAAATTTTCATTGCAACATCCCATGCCCCCCAGATAACGCTTCTAAGGTTTCCAACCTTCTTAGCATCACCTATTAAATGAACATTTTTAGATGCATTCTCTAGTGGCATACTATGATATCCAACTGACATAATTACAGAATCAGCAGGAAGCTTTGTCTGCTTCTTATTCTTTTCTTCAACCAAGACGTAATCCTTACCAATCTCTTTAACACCACTTTCAAGATATACAGGAACTTTATTAGTTCTGAAGAAATCACGTAAATAACTTGAATTAGCAAGACAAAGATTAGGAACAGCCATAAGATCGTTTTTCATCTCAATAATAACAGGCTTTTTACCCTTATTATATAAATCTAGTGCCATCTCACAACCTGTAAGTCCACCACCTATAATTACAACATTTTTGCCTACTTTCTTCTTCTCTAATAAGTAATCACAAGCTTCCATTGCGTACTCATCAGCACCAGGAACAGGTATATGATTAGCTTCAGCACCTGTTGCAATAACATATTCATCTGCATCAATATCAGAGAGACTCTTAACTTCAGTATTAAGCTTAACTTCAATACCTCTCTTCTTAACCTGACGTTTGTACCACTCAATTAGTTCCTTATCATTTTCTTTAAATGAAGGGGCTGCCGCTGCAATAAATATACCACCTAACTTATCTGATTTCTCGTAAATAGTTGGTATATGTCCTCTTATTGAAAGAATTCTAGCAGCTTCCATACCACCAATACCACCGCCGATAATGGCTACCTTCTTAGGATTGTTAGTCCTCTTAAGTCTATAATGCTTAGAATTCATAGATACAGGGTTAACAGCACAACGGCACATATGAATTGTATCATTGAAATCCTGGTCATTACCTGTACCTTCATGCTTAGACAAATTAAAGCATGCAGCATGACAGCAAATACATGGTCTAATATCTTCTTCTCTTCCCTGTTCAAGTTTCTTAACCCAAGTAGGATCAGCAAGGAATTGTCTTCCAACAACCATAGCATCAATATCACCATTCTTTACAGCTTTAGCACCAGCATCTGGCTGCATACGTCCAGCACATGTAACAGGTATATCAACAAATTTCTTAATATGTGATACATCATCAAGATTACAATTAAGAGGCATATATTGTGGTGGATGAGCCCAATACCATGCATCATATGTTCCATTATCGCAGTTAAGCATATCATATCCGGCATCTTGAAGATATTTTGCTGCCTTTTCAGATTCTTCCATATCACGACCGATTTCAATATAATCTTCCCCAGGCATAGCACCTTCTCTAAAGGCTTTTGTCTTAGAAAGAACTGAGTAACGTAGAGATACAGGATAATCTTCTCCACAGGAAGCTTTAATAGCTTGTACAATTTCAACTGGGAAACGATACCTATTCTCAAATGATCCACCATATTCATCTGTTCTTTGATTAGTATATTTTAATGTAAATTGATCTAGTAGATATCCTTCATGAACAGCATGAACTTCTACTCCATCTACTCCAGCAGCTTTACAAAGTCTTGCTGTCTCAGCAAATGCGTAGATAATATCATCAATTTCTTTTTTAGTAATAGCTCTTGTTGTTACATCATCAGCCCATCTATTAGGAAGTACTGATGGTGCAGCAGTTAGATACTCAGCATCAATAACAGGTTTAGCAAGAGTATTAAGCACTTTATTCTTAGCAAGTAGTGCTAATGAATCTGAAAGCGCCATAGAACGTCCAAATCCAGCAGTAAGCTGTACGAATAGCTTAGCTCCAGTCTTATGAACTTCATCCATAAACTCAGCAAGTTGAGCAAACTTCCTCTTGTTCTTGTACAACCATTGTCTACCTAACACATCACGAACTGGCGCAATACCAGGAATAATAAGACCACAATCATTATCTGCTATCTTCTTAAGAAGTTTTGCAGCTTCCTTATCAAAATGGTTAGGCTCCATCCAACCAAATAGACAAGTACCACCCATAGGTGCAAGCACAATTCTGTTCTTGATTGTGAGATCTCTTATTTTCCATTCAGTAAATAATGGCTCATAATCTTTGTTCATTGGCATATAATCCCCCCTTTATTATAACTTATAACACTTTAATTATTATGATGTTATCTTCTAGGTCAATATGTGATATTTCTCCTTTAATCTTTTTTTCACCCCCAAAAAGATCTGTAAGTATCACAGTATCTCCTGATACATCAATGGTTTTCGTGTTCTCCATTAGAAGCGTTTTATTCTTTTCTGCATAAGCATTAGCAAGACACATAGCAAAATCTCCTACTTTATATTGTTCTTATAAATTTCTCTAGCTTCTTTTAGCTTTGCTACAGCATTTTCAACATCTTTTGCTGCATCTTTTGCAAGATTTGAAGCATCAGTCTCTCCTGCCTTCTCTAAATCATTAGCAAGGTTTATAAAATCCTCTGCGTGATGTTCATTATGATGTATTGTATGATCCATCAAAATAATTATTTTATCATCTTCCATTATTACTAAGATCTCCTAACATATTATTTCTTTTTATTAGCCATGCCAAGATGCATTTCTTTCATACCTTCAACTTCATCACATACTTTCTTAAAATCACAATGACCACAATCTGTTGCAAGTCCATCTAGAATATGAGTAAGTGATTTAGTAATGTCATCTGCAGTTTTGGCATAAGGACTAAGGCTTTCAACAAGTTCTTTATTAGTAATAAATATAATTCTTGCATTCTTAACGTGTTTTATCGCCTTATACTTCTCAATATAAGCCTTACCAATACTAGAGAAGTTGATACCACTTTGTTTTGCTTCTTTACTTATTCGAACCTGTTCCTGATTACTAAGTGAAGACACCCGCACCATGTATCCTTTAGGGAATACATGGTAACGAGCAAACTCCATATTTCTAATTGCATCATATGCATCTTCAGCTTCGCCAATCTCATCTGTTTCTAAGATTACAATCCTAGCAAAGGCACAATCAGAATCAATATTCTTGATATCATCACCCACTAGGAAGATTCCATCTTCCTCTACAAAATTCTCAGTAGAAACAAGTGTAAAATTAACAGAAGGATTAGTGCCACCTCCAAGTTCAAATGCGCTATCTCTTTGCATTACCAACTCACTACTTTCAGTTACTGGCCATGCCGATTTTGCATCATCCGTAATTTCAATAACACCTGTTTTTTTTGTCTCTTCAAGAACAGTTTTAATAATACTATCGTATAATTTCATATCTTCTTATTCTTTCTTTTATTATTTATAGTTAGAAATTAATATCGGCTTTTTTTCTATCAAATATTTCATTTACACGACGATAAGCCCATTCCATAAGCTTCTGATCCATGTTCCAAAAATATACAATAAAAAGTGCTCCGATTGCTATAAAAAGAAAGGTTACTAATTTCTTAATTACCTTCATTAATGTTTCACCGATCCTTTCTGACGCGCATATTCAGCTGCACCAAGAGCACCCATAAGTTGTGGATCAGTTTTAAGATTAACAACCTTTAATTTGAGAACCTGCTCTATAGCTTTCTTAAGCCCATCATTTTTTGCACAACCTCCTGTTAAAGTAACAGAATCTGTTGCACCAGATTTCTTAGCCATAACGAAACATCTCTTAGCAACTGACATCTCAATACCAGCAGCAATCTCATCCATAGCTTTTCCTTCACCAACAAGGGTTATAACCTCTGATTCAGCAAATACAGTACACTGAGCAGATATAGGTACAACATTTTTAGCAGAAAGAGATAACTTAGAAAAGTCAGAAAGTGACATTTCAAAAGATCTTGCCATTGCTTCAAAGAAACGTCCCGTACCTGCAGAACATTTATCATTCATAGCAAAGTTCTTAACTGTTCCATCATCATCAATTGCTATACCTTTAATATCTTGACCACCAATATCAATAATCGCTTTAGCATTAGGATCTGTTACATGTACGCCCATAGCATGACATGAAATCTCCGAAATATTCTCATCTGCAAATGGAACTTTATTACGACCATAACCTGTACCAATAAGATAAGTAAGGTCTTTAGAAGATTTTAAGTCATTAACCTTTCCTATAACTTCTTCCATAGCCGCTTTAGCTGATTCTTCTGCATTAATCTTAGATTTAATAGTAGTATCAGCAACAATCTTTCCATTTTCATCAAGAATAACAGCCTTTGTGTAGGTACTTCCTACATCACATCCTCCAAAATATTTCATTTTAACCCTCCTATACATAATTATTATCTGTATTAATTATAAACTAATCACCTTAAACAACACACAATTTACCAGCTTGCATCATCTTCAAAATCAACTAATGAAGGATCAATAGGTTCTTCACGCATAACTGTTCTCATGTATTCATTAACTTTTGAACGCATATCTTTTCTAGATACTGTACGTGGATCCATAAGGTCATGTTCAATCCAAATTAAACGCACACCATGCTCTCTAGCCTGGTCTTCAAAAAGTCCATTAAGTGTTGCCATATTCTTACAAGATACATGTTGATACATAATTACAATATCAGGTTTCCAGATCTCAACTTGTCTCCATAATTCTGTAAGAACGTGATCATAACCACCATTAGTATGACGTCTCATAACCATACGTTCATATAGTCTAGCCATATCTTTGAGAGCTTCTTCTTTATCTTCTGTTTCAAGAGGTCTTGTATAATTAAGACTTTCCATCTCAACTAGTACATTGATGCCCCAGCAATTAGCAAGCCAATTAGAGAAATTAGCATAATAATGAGCAGGAACAGACCATACAATAGCACGATGTCTCATCTTGCCTCTCCATGGTTCTTCACGATTCTCATAAGCTTCCATCATAAGCTCATCAACCTTCTCGAAGGTCTTCATGATTCGTGGATCAATACCACCGTCCATCTCATAATTCCATTTTCTAAATAGCTCATAACAAGGACCAATAAGTTGAGGATATGGTGTCTGGTTAACTTCCCATTTCTGCAACTCATATTGAGTCTCTTTGTTAAATCTCTTCATTGCTGCAAAGTAAGCATCCCAGCTCCATTTTGCACCAGTTTGCTCTTCAATAAATTTGATACAACCTTTAATATCCTGTACCGCCGAATTCATTATTGATTCGTCTTCATAACGAACAGGGAATGTAAGATGATATGTAGGAAGATCTTTAAACCTTCTTGATGTATAACTTGATGCCATAACTGAACCATCGCAAGGCATAGAACTTGATATAAAGCAAGCTCCCATGTGTGGAAGTGCATCAATAACACAAGCACCACATTCTGAAGTTGGAACAGGACAAGTGTCAGATGGAAGTCCATAAGATTCAACTGCATCAATATACGGCATACATGCTAACTGATCAATTTCAGAAAGCAAGAATACTGGCATAAGCTGATAAGGAATTCCAACAAGATCTGGGAATCCTGCCATAATTTGTGCCATAGTCATTTCATCAAGAAGAACTACCTTCTTAGAAAGTTCTTCACAATTTCCACCTTTTCTATCAGCCTTCATAAGGAATACAAGGTTCTCAGCTACATAACGAAAGATTGCATAGATAAGTTCATGATGCATCTTAAGTGCTCTACCACGAAGTCCTAATGTATTCTTATCCATAAAACTATGACAGCAGAAATATGAAATCATCCAGCGATAATGAAGTGCTCCATTAAGTGCAGGAACAAGATCTTTACTAAATGTTGTAAGAAGCATTCCCCACATCTTCATCCATTCATAGAAATCAGCTGCTGTATCTTTAATGCCTCTAAATTCACGTCTAGCAGTAGCCATTTTCCCACTTTGATAAAGCTTACCTAGTTGCTTCTCTCCATTAATAAGAAAATCCTTCCACTCATCAATGCTCATATTCTTAGCAAGATTAGCTTCTTTCTTAAGTCTTTTCTTTGTTGCATTGAAATCAGACTTAATATGCTTTCCTACTTCTTTCCAATCTGTCTCTTTAATCATATCTCCGATAATACCGGAAACTTCTTTAATATTTTCTGCTTGAAGTTTGAAATTCATATGATCCTTCATGCGGAAAAATTTGGAATCAGGATATCCACTCACGCTACACTACCCCCTTTCCCTTTTTGAATTTTCTTAATCTCTAATGCTTCAACAAATGCCTGGAATCTTGTTCGAAGTTGTCCAGAGCTTCTTACATTATAAGGTCTGTCAATAGAGAGCACTGGCCAATTATACTCCTCTTGTAAGATATGAGAAGCAAGTGGACGTTCAAATCCCCAGAAATCACAGAATTTCATTTGTTCATAGATGATTCCATCGGCTTTATACTCTTTTGCATACTTATCAACAGTCTCTCTTCTCTGAGTAATTTTCTCTTCACTCATATATCTTGCACATTCAGAAGTTCTCATATAATGTTCAACAATCTGAGTTAAGATATCTTTCTTCTTATCAATCTTAATCTCTTCTCTACCAGGCTTTGAACCGTAACAATAACGATCAAATACTACCATTGCACCAGCTTCTTCAATTAGTCTTGTAAGATCAAGATCATCAACCTCTGAACCAACAAGAGCAACTCTTGCACGATACCAAGGCTTACTGTCTGGTTTACGATTCTTAATTTCTTCTAAAGTCTCTTCAAGCTTAGGAAGAATAAGAGATGTTGGACAACAATATGACACAAGACATAGAACATGATATTCATATCCTGTAATTGGTGGATTCACTTTCTTTCTCATATCACCAATCTTAGTCATAATTTTACACATCTTATTATGCTCTTCAACAGCTTTAAGAAGAGCTTCATCTGATGTATCAGTGTTGTGTTTCTCTTTCAAGACATCAAGAAGCCTTTTTCGCATCTGAATCGTCATTGCTTCAACTGTGTAGTCCTCAATCTTATACGGGATGTCTAAGTGAGTAACGAAGAAATCTTTCTTGTTATTAATCTCAAGAATCTCCATATGCTCATAACATCTGTTCATTGCAGAGCAAGCGTCAACACCGGCAATACCATCAAGGAATTGATAACCCCCTTCAATACCTCTCTCAAGTAGTGACCTCGCAAATTCACAGGTATAATTACTCATATAATAAGTAGATATATCTATGGATGTACTACGAGGTGCACGAAGTCGGACCGAAAAGCAATTATCAACATTAAGAAGTACCTCCGGCATGTGATAACAAGTGTAACCAATGGCTTTCTGCCCGTCTTTCTGAGCCTGCTTTACAAGATCATTGTCCGCATCCTGTAATAGATTTTCGAACTCGATCATGTACTTTAAATCTTTCACGCTCTTCCCCCCTCTCTTAAATTAGAAACTACCTTCACCTACTATTAAATAAATATTTAGATAATGCCAAGTTTACTAAGGGCATCTCTTGCACCTTGAAGAATCCTTGCATCATTAGGTAATTCAAAAGAACTCATACCTTCGATATCATTTTCTACAAGAACATCATCTGCACCAATAACTGAAAGAAGTGGTATTCCATTAAGAATACTTTCATCAAGAGTTTCAGGATGCAATATTCTATTAAGAATAGCACCACTCTTTTCAGCCATTACCAGTTCCTTAGATACATTATCTATTGTCTTAATAATTTCAATACCTTTCCTACTTTGATCAGATACAAGAAGTAAATGTGTAACCTTCTCCATAACTCGTCTGTTAATCTGTTCAATACCTGCTTCACCATCAATTACAACATAATCAAATTCATCTGCAAGCATACTGATTACCTGACGAAGATATGTATTGATTGCGCAATAACATCCAGCAGCTTCTGGTCTTCCTATTGCAAGAAAAGCAAATCCCCTGTCCTCATTCATTGCATCAAGTAGTCTGAATTTCGCTTCAGCAAGAATATCCTGAGTCTCAGACAGACCTTCAGTTACGTCCTTTGCAACTTGAAGACGAATATCATCAAGCGTCTCTGCTACATCAACACCTAATGCAACTGATAAACCAATTGCAGGATCTGCATCAATAGCAAGAATCTTCTTATCTTTTTTCTCCTCAGTAAGTATACGAACAATTGCTGCTGAAAGGGATGTCTTTCCAACTCCGCCTTTACCTGCAAGGGCAATCACTGTAGATTTGTTACTCATTTTCAATTACTCCTTTATTATACTGTCCTATTCTCAACCTCAGAATCAGACATAACATTTTCTTTCTTTTTGTAAGGTGTCTTAAGATTATCTTTTCTCTTCATCTTGTCATACCTTGTTACTGCATTAGGCTCCCAGATGTAGTATAAGAATTTTCCATCTAAATCGAAGTAGAATACAATAAATAGTATAACATATGATATACCACATATTTTTAATAAAGTAATAATGAATTTTTTCATAATATATATTCCTCCAAATATACACGTTTACCAGCTCTCATCATCATCAAAATCAAGTAATGATGGATCAAGAGGCTTTTCATTCATAACTGTAATCATATAATTATTAATTATTGAACGTATTTCTTTTCTAGAAACAGTACGCTTATCAGGTAGTGCGTGAGGAACCCATATAGCATGAATATTTCTCTTTCTAAACTCATCCTCGAACATACCCTTTATACCCTGCATACCTTTACATTGTAACTGATCATACATAATAACCATGTCACAATTGAATTTCTCCATATATTCCCATAGTTGGAATATATGTTCATGTCCACCAACTGCCATAGAACGCATAGGTGCAAGCTCATTATATCTAGCAAGATCATCTAATGCATGTTCATAGGAGTCAGTACGAATTGTCTGGTCAAACATAAGAGAATCCATATTAATAACAGTATTAATTCCCCAACAGTTGTATGCCCATGTACACCAGTTAGAATAATAAAGAGGTGCGCAAGACCATGCAATGGCACGATGACGTGTATTTGGAAATGTTTCTATTTTTTGTTCTACACATTTGTCCAATATCTTCTTAACATGCGCATCAGTTTCATGCCAGATCTCTCTATCACCATCTTGCGAATAGTAGATACGATAAAGAGCCTGTGCAACACCATTAATAGGATAATAAGGTGTATTAGCAGCAACATCCCACTTCTCTCGTTCAAATAATGTAAGCTCGTTCTGGGCATCTGCATGCTTCTTAAATTCTTCCCAATTAAATGGTTCACCTGTCTCTTTCTCAATGAACTTCCAGCACTCTTCAATCTCTTCCATACAATGCTTATGTACCAGGGGATCATCAAATCTCATTGGCTGCGGCATTGCAAAGAGCGGTCTGTCCAAGAACCAGTCAGTAATAATTGATGTTGCAACAGAACCATCACAAGCTTCATTACTTGTTACCATTACTGGACTATAATCTGGATAATCGTCAAGAACGAATATACCAGATTCTGCCTGACACATTGGACATGGATCTGCAGGAAGTCCTATAGACTGCATTGCATCAATATAATTAAGAACAGTCTTATTATTAACATGGCATGATACGAAATAAGGTATCATTTGAAGAGCTACATCATCAAATCTATCTCTCCATCCATAGAAGATATTACCTGATACTGTCTCATCATGAGCAATTGTCTTATACCAATATTCGTTAGCTTCACCAAGATGTAATTTCTTGTCCGCAGAAAACATTCTCATGAATTGGCGAATAGTCTCACTTACCATAGCACGATAATGCCATGCAGAAGCTTTAAGGGCTTCACCTCTAAGACCTTCCAGACCTCTGTCAAACCAATGCATAACAGAAAGGTATGTCTGTCCTAACCAACGATAACGAAGTACTCCTTTGAAGAAAGTAAGTGGCTCATCACCTTTAAAAATATCTTTAACCATATTGATATAGTTATATAGCCAAATCATATTAAAATAATACATTGTATCTTTGACACCACGCCATTCACGATGCTTATACAGACCTGTATTACCAATATATAAATCTCCAAGACGTCTCTCTTCATGAGGTTTACCATACCAAAAATCACGAAGAGTCTTCTTCAAATCGAAGTCTTTTCTCTTATCTCTTATTGATGAATGTACTTCTTCTCTTTTATCTGAAATCACACCTGATTTTGCGTCATTTACAACTTTTTTGCCAGCCTGTACACCGGTGAATTGATTCAAAAAACCCTTAACACTGAAATTCTTCATATCACACCTCCTACGTCTCAGAATCTGCATGAAGTTGTTTCAACTCAATGCTTTCAATAAATGCTTGGAAACGTGTTCTAAGCTGTCCAACAGCGTTATTAACATATTCCTTCTCAATTGAACAGGTAGGAACTCCATAGTCCCTTGGGAATATAAGAGTATCAATAGTTCTTTCATAACTCCAATATTCACAGAACTTCATTGATTCAACAATTATTCCATCTGCTTTATATTCCTTTACCAGATTAGCAATATAATCCTTTCTTTCTCTCATTGTATGCTGTTCCATAAATCTACAACACTCATTATATTCTAAGTAATGTCTAGCAACAGCTCTAAGAGGTGTCTCACCTTCTCTAATCTCAATTTCCTCACGTCCTGGAAGTGACCCATAACAATGACGATCAGCAACTACAAGTGCTCCACATTCTTCTATAAGTTTTGTAAAATCAGGATCATCATTCTCAGAACCTGCCAGTACAACTCTTACTCTATATGGATTCTTTTCATCTGGAACCCTTGTCTTAAGATCTTCTAATACTTCCTTAATCTTAGGGATAATAAGATATTTCGGGCAACATAGTGATACAAGCATAATTAACTGGAACTCATAGCCGGTAATTACAGGATTCTCTTTCTTCCTGTATTCTCCTATTTCTTTAATAAGACGGCATAGTTCATTATGCTCATTAATAGATTTCATTATAGCTTCATCAGAAGTATCGATACCAAAATGCTCTTTTAATGGATTAAGAACATGTTCTTGAAGTTGAGTCTCAAAATGATCTATAGAATTCTTATTTTTCTTAAATGGAACATCTGTAAATTCACAGAAGAAATCAGGACTCTGAATAACATCCATCATCTGTAAATGTTCCTGAAAACGACAAGTAACCGTACAAGTCTCAGTAGCCATCTGCGCATCTAAAAAGTTGAAACCACCTTCCAGTGCTCGCTCTAACAGACAGCGACCATACATACATGTACGATTACTCATATAATACGTTGCAATATCGGGACTAGTACTTCGTGGAGCACGAAGTCTCACAGAAAAACATCCTGGAAGATCAAGTAATACTTCCGGCATGAAATAACAGGTATAACCAAGCGCGCGTTTTCCATCTTTTTTAGCCTGCTGTACCAGTTCGTTATTTGCCTCTTGAAGCAAATCTTCAAACCAAATCAAATGCTTAAGATCTCGCATGTTCACTCCCCCCTTTTTAACTTGTTAAAAAAATAACCTTCCCCTATAACATATAATATAGCACATTCTTACTAAAAATCAAATATTTTTTCTTGCTATTATAGTAATAATACACAAATCCCGCCATAAAGGCGGGATTTACACTTAAGCACCTATTAAATGATTATATAGGCCTTCATAATTAAATTTTGACGCATTCCAAGAATAGTCTTTCTTCATACCGCGTTCAACCATTTTATTCCACTGCACTTTCTTATCAAAGAAAATATGCTTTGAATAATTAATAGTATTAAGAAGTTCATCACCATTATAATTAGTAAATGAAAAACCATCACCAGTATGTTCATATTCATTGTAGGCTTCAACAGTATCTTTAAGTCCACCTGTCTCTCTTACAATTGGAACAGTTCCATATCTAAAGGATATTAACTGAGTAAGTCCACAAGGCTCAAATCTTGAAGGCATAAGGAAGGCATCAGCACTAGCATAAAGCTTTCTAGCCAAATCCTCGTTATAACAAATGTTAGCAGAAATCCTGTCTGGATATTTCCATGCATAATGTCTAAACATATTCTCGTAACGAGACTCACCTGTTCCTATAATTACAAATTGTGTAAATTCATCAACTATACCTTCAATCGCATAGTTAATAAGATCTAGACCTTTTTGATCAGTAAGTCTTGATATAAGACCTATCATATACTTCTTCTTATCAACAGTAAGTCCTAGTTCTTCCTGTAACTTCTCTTTGTTCTCTTTCTTATTTGTTCTGAAATTATCAACATTGAAATTCTTATAGATACGATTATCTGTATCTGGATTATACATCTCATAATCAATACCATTAAGAATACCCTGCATATCAAAATGTCTTGCAGAAAGAAGTCCATCAAGTCCTTCACCATAATAAGGCATCTGAATCTCATCAGCATAAGTCTTACTTACAGTAGTAATATAGTCAGCATATACAAGACCACCTTTGAGCATATTACCGCCTTTATTAAATTCTAGTTTATCAGCAGTAAAGAGATCAGCTGAAAGACCAGAAAGACCTTGTAATGTCTCAACATCCCACACTCCCTGGAATTTAAGATTATGAATTGTCATAATTGTCTTAATACCCCAGTAGAATTGATTACCCTGAAATTCATTCTTAAGATATACAGGAATAAGTCCTGTCTGCCAATCATGACAGTGAATGAGATCAGGCTTAAAATCAATAACAGGAAGCATTGAAAGAACAGCCTTATCGAAGTAAGTGAATTTCTCCATATCATATCTAACATCACCATATGGATAGAAACATTCAAAATACTCCAGGTTATCAATAAAATAATATGTTATATTCTGATATTCATACTTAAATATTCCAACATATTTCTCACCAATAAGATGTCCCATTCCCATATAGAAATTAGTAACATATTCGAACTTATCTCTAAATTCTGGTGGAATACAAGTGTAATTAGGAAGTACAACTCTTATATCCCAATTATTCTTATCGAATTCCTTTGGAAGTGCTCCAACAACGTCTGCAAGTCCCCCGGTTTTAACAAATGGTACACATTCGCTAGCAGCATACAAAATCTTTCTCATAGTAATTCTCCTTCTGCTGTTAATTTAGAATAATTCTATTCTTCTGTAACGAAATTATGAAATACTTCCTGGACATCATCTTCTTCATCTAATAATTCAAGAATCTTATTGATATCCCAAAGTTCTTCTTCTGTAGTTAATGTAACATAGTTCTGCGGAATCATACTAACATTTGCATCAGCCATCTTGATTCCTTCCTTTTCTAATGCCTCTCTTACACTAGAGAAATCATTAGGGGCAGTAAATATCTCGAAACTATCATCTTCTTCATTAAAATCTTCTGCTCCTGCATCAAGTGCAAGCATCATAAGATCATCTGCATCCATATCACATTCTTCTTTGTCAATAAGTATCTGACCTTTCTCGTCAAACATAAATGATACACAACCCTGTGTACCTATGCTTCCATGACCTTTTGTGAAAGCATTCCTTACATTTGCAGCAGTACGGTTCTTATTATCTGTAAGACACTTTACAATAATTGCTGTACCACTAGGACCATATCCTTCGTAAGTACATGATTCATAATTAACCGAATTACCATCACCAGCTGCCTTCTTAATACCTCTCTCAATTGTATCATTAGGCATATTATTAGCCTTTGCTTTCGCAATAACATCTCTTAATTTATTATTATTTGCTGGATCTGGTCCTCCTTCTTTAACTGCAACTGCTATTTCTCTTCCTATTACAGTAAATATTTTGCCTTTTGCAGCATCATTCTTTTCTTTTTTGTGCTTGATATTAGAAAATTTAGAATGTCCTGACATTTAATTTATTACCTCTTTTCACATTTATACATAAAATATTATCATTTATCGCTATTCTTATCAAGTTTTGATACTTTAACATCTTGAATAACTTTGTTTTTTACATCAATAACCTGGAATTTATATCCATATGCTTTAACAAGAAATGTTGAATTGTCAGATGGAATTTTACCATTCATATATGTTAAGAAACCATTAAGGGTTTCAAATTCACCATCAATTTGAATGCCAAGTAATTCTTCTACATCCTCAATACTTGTAATTCCTTCTATCCTATATTCACCTTCTTTAAGCTCCACAATATTAGTATTCTCTGTATCATTCTCATCGATAATATTACCAACAATTTCTTCAAGAATATCTTCCATTGTTATAATACCCGAAGTCTGACCATATTCATCTACAACTATAGCAATATGATTCTTCTTAATCTTCATTCTATTAAACAGAGAATAGATAGTATTAGTCTCTGGTATAAAATCAATTTCTCTAATAAGACCATCAACATCTTGAAGTCTTTTGTTAAGATTCTTAGAATCATCAACGTATTTTAGTAATTGTTTTATATGAACGCTACCAATAATATCATCAATATCATCAAGATAAACAGGATATCTGGAAAAGCTATTCTCATTAATAAATTCAATTGTTTCTTTAATTGTCATTTTACCATCAAGAGCAACAACATTTTTTCTATGAACCATAACATCCTTCGCATCTTTATTGCGAAGCTCAACAATGTTTTGAATCATATCCGCTTCATTTGTATTAAGTACACCCTTTTCATGGCTCTCATTAACAACTTCTATTAATTCTTCTGAACTGTTATCATCTCTTCGTAAAAGTTTAAATAATTTCTTACCTTTAGCCAAACCAAACTCCTATCCTATATATTCTCTAGGTATTCTCTTACCAATATCACATGCAAATTCATAATTAAATCTGCCTGACATCTCTCCAAGTTCTTCCATTGTTATTGTATTATTTCCATCTGTTCCAAGAAGTGTAACTTCATCAAGGACATTCACTTCTACATCTGTAACATCAACCATAAATTGATCCATACAAACTCTTCCCAGTATAGGCGCCTTATGTCCATTTATAAGGACATACCCTTTATTAGAAAGTCCTCTTGAATAGCCATCACCATATCCAACAGGAATTGTGGCAACTTTCATATTCTTAGATGCAACAAAAGTTCCACCATAACTTATAGAATCACCCTTCTCTATTTCTTTAACAAATACTACATGGCTTTTTATTGACATTATTGGTCTAATATCAATAAGATGAGACACTTCATCTGAAGGCCATAATCCATATAGAATAATTCCAGCTCTAACCATATCAAAAGCCGCTTCTTTAAATTGAATAATGGAAGCTGAATTAGCTGCATGAACTATATCAAATTGTATTCCTCTATCAGATAGTTTATTAATAACATCATGAAAGGTATTAAGTTGTTTCTTAGCATATGTAAGATCTGTTTCATCCGCCTTAGCAAAATGTGTAAATATTCCTTGTAAATGAAGATTAGATAGTTCATTTATTCTAGAAATCTCAGCCAAATCATCCTCATTATCTCTGAATCCTATTCTTCCCATTCCTGTATCAATCTTAATATGAACATTTATGGTGGAATTCATTTTGACACATTCATCATTAAAATCTTTAGCCATATCATAAGATATTATTGTAGGTATAATAGAATATGTAATCATACTATGATACGATGATTTAAATGTATATCCAAGTACAAGAATTGGTTTTCTAATACCATTAATTCTAAGTTCAATACCTTCATCACATGTAGCAACGGCAAATCCATATACATAATCATACTTCTCAAGAATCTTGGCAAATTCTACTGAGCCATGGCCATATGCATCTGCTTTAATAACACACATTATGTCAGCATTAGGATTGCATTTATGTATTTCTTCAATGTTATGTCTTAGATTGTTAAGATCAATATAAGCACATACTCTTTCTTTGTTCATTTACTAAAAACCTTCTTTCAACACAACGCTTATCATTTCTATTATATCAGAAGCGTTAACAAAGTGCGCACCTAATTTCTCACTTGCTTTATCACCACACAATCCATGTAAATATACTCCTAGAACAGCAGCATATTCAGGATTAATATTATTAGCAATTAAACCGGTAATTATTCCTGTTAGGACATCACCACTTCCTGCAGTAGCCATACCATTATTACCAGATGTATTAATGAATACATTTTCTTTTAAAGAAACAACAGTTGCAGCAGATTTAAGCACAGTAATAACATTATATTCCTTTGTACAATCAGACGCTTTATTAATCATATCATTTTTGATATCAGGTATTTCTCCACCTATTAATCGTTTCATTTCACCAAGATGAGGTGTGATTATAATCTGGTTGTTATGATCCTTTAGAATGGATTTGTTATTACTAATTATATTGATTGCATCTGCGTCAATAACAAGAGGCTTGTCATATCTTTTGACAACATATTCTACAATATTTTTTGCTATATCACTTTTGGAAATACCTGGACCAATAGCACATACAGTAGACCATTCCATTTCCCTTCTAAGAGACATTTCATCAAATGTATCATAGCATGATACTATAGCCTCTGGAAATTGAGATTGTAATATAGTTCTATTATCACTTGTAGTATATATCTTAACAAGACCAGCACCAGTTCGAAGAGCAGCTTTAGCACAAAGATATGCTGCACCACTCATTCCTTTTGATCCTGCAATAACAAGTACCTTACCATAATCTCCTTTATTAGTATCTTCATTTCGATTATCAAGTATTTTAATATCTTCCTCATCAACACAATAAAGGCATGGATCAATATCATCTAAGAAACTTCTTCTATTAATACCAATATCGCATATAAATGTATTGCCAGCATATTCTCTTCCTGGATAAAGTAGATGCCCTGGTTTTCTATAATTAAATGACACAGTAGCATTTACTTTACAAGCAACACCCATAACACTTCCATTATCAGTATTAATACCGCTAGGAATATCTATTGCCATTTTAAATCCAGTCGCTTTATTAAATGCTGTTACATATCTTGCATATTCACCAGTAACATCCCTAGATAAACCAATTCCAAGAATAGCATCTATAAAAACATCATATTCATTAATACAATCTATATCTACTTCTTTGATATTGTATTTTCTACTAATTTCTAATTGTTCAACCAAATCAGGTGAGAACTTATCTTCATCACCGCACAATAGAATAGATACGTTGAAATCATAATTATGAAGTAATCTTGCAAGACATACTCCATCACCACCATTATTACCTGTACCTACAAACACCAGAATTTTACTATTAAAATTAATAAAATCGCTTAGTACAGAAAAAACACTTAAAGATGCTCTCTCCATAAGAGTAGATGATTTGATACCATAATAATTAATAGTATTATAATCACATTTTTTCATTTCTTTTGCACTTAGAATTGTCTTCATATTAATCCTCTTTCCTATAGAGTATACAAAAATACATCCATAAAATGGATGTATTTAATTAATATATTAATCAGCCTTTATATCTTCTAATTTCTTGGCTTTTTCTTCCTCTTCTTTTGCCTTCTCTAATGCCTTTTCTTTTGCCTTCGCAATAGCCATTTCGTTAGCTTTAAGATTCTGCTCGTAATCTTCATACTTAACATCAAAGAGATTCATAACATCTTTGCCGAAAATATCATTCATATAGACATAAATCTCTCTATTATTAATTTCGCGATTTTGCTTTCTAATTAAGTTCTTCTTAAGCTCGATTCTCATTTCTGTAATCCAGCCACTAATCTCTTCGATTTCAGAACTGTTAGTTCTAAGTTTCTCATAACAAAAAGACATAGTATCAAGCATAAGTTTTTCATTAACAATCTTTATCTGTTTTGGAAGTTCTAGTAGTCTATCTTCTATCTCTTCAATCTTCTTCTTAGATTCTTCCATAAGGCGTCGATTATCATTTAAGTTCTGAGCCTCTTCTATATGTTTGGTGCTATCTACACCTTCCATATTCTGAACAATCCCATGCATAAGATTACTTTTAACTTTCTTGTATTCTTTTAACTCTGTAGTAAGCTTACCTTGTTCAGCAAGAAGTACTTTTAATTCTGCTTCATTTTCAATTATTTCTTTTGGCTTGCCACTTACTGCAAAAAGCCTGTGCCATTTTTGATCAAGTACAAGTATAGGTACTTTAACACCTTTAAGTGCGGCAAGAAAACCTTGTTCGTTCATATAATCACTTCCTCGTTATATTATATGATAATTGCATCAAACTATCAGATAAATGAACATTTTCAACAACAACATCTTCATCTTCAAATTCCAAGTCAACATGAGCAAAATTCCATATTGATTTTACACCAAGACTAACAAGCTTGTTAGCAGCATCAAAAGCATTTTGCTTTGGTAATGTAAGAGCTGCAATATCAACTCTATTCTCTTTAACAAATGACTCTAAATCATCTAGAGAATATACTTTAATTCCGTTAATTGTTGTTCCAAACAAATCAGGGTTAACATCAAACATAGCAAGAGTTGGAAAACCAAGTCTCTCAAATTTGTCATATCTTACAATTGCTTTGGCAAGATTACCAGCACCTACTATTATCATATTATGCACTTTATCAAGTCCAAGGATCTTACCAATTTCTTCGTGAAGGTATTTCACATTATATCCATATCCCTGTTGTCCGAAGCCTCCAAAATTATTAAGATCCTGCCTTATCTGAGAAGCTGTAGAATTCATCTTCACACTTAATTCATTAGAAGATATTCTTTCAGTTCCCTGCATTAACAAATCTCCCAGATATCTGTAATATCTTGGCAAACGTCTTATTACTGCTTGTGATATTTGTTCATTCATATTTGTTTCCTCGTCACTCCATTTTCAAACTAAGTTCTTCCCACTTATCATATAATGGTTCTAGTTTAAGATTAATTTCATTTTTATTATTAGTAAGCTCATTAAGCTTTGCAGAATTTGTAGCATTATCCGGATTCATTAACTCTTCATCAATTTTAGCAATTTCTTCTTCAAGTTTTTCAATCTGACTTTCAATATTATTAAATTCTTTTTTTAATTTATTCTTTTTTGCGGCAAGTTCTTTCTGTTTTTTCCAATCATCTTTGCCACTTGATTCTTTCGTAATATCTTCTTTACTAGAAAATGTATATTTGTTACTAACAGAATCTTTCTTATCTATGTAATAATCATAATTACCAAGATATTCATTGACACCATTATCAGTAAGTTCTAATACCTTAGTGGCAACTTTATTAACAAAATATCTATCATGACTTACGAATAACAAAGTACCTTCATATTCATTAAGAGCATGTTCTAATATATCCTTCGACTCCATATCTAAATGATTCGTAGGCTCATCAAGAATAAGAAAATTAGTATCACTTAGCATTAGTTTACAAAGAGACACACGTCCTTTTTCTCCACCAGAAAGAGTCTTTATTAACTTATTAACATCATCCTGCATAAATCCAACTGCAGCAAGAGCATTTCTTACTTTAGTATTATTCATATTAGGATACATATCATGAATCTCTTGAAAAATAGTATTATCATCAGTTAGATTCATCTGTGCCTGATCATAGTAAGAAAGCTCAACATTAGTACCCATTTTAATTGTTCCAGATGTAGCTTTTTTACTTCCTGTTATCATTTTAAGGATTGTTGATTTACCTGTTCCATTGTCACCAAGAAGTGCTACTCTATCCAATCTATTTAAAGAAAAAGAGACATTCTCAAAAATCTTACTGTCATCATATATACATGATATTTCTTCAACTTTTAATACATCATCACCGCTTCTGGTTCTTACATCAAATGAAAGTCTAATATCAGTTTTATTATCTGACATCTTATTAATAACTTCCATTTTATCAAGTGTTTTTATACGGCTTTCTGCTCTCTTTATTGACTTTTCACGATTAAATGATTGAAGCTTTTCTATTACTTCTTTCTGATGTAAGATTTCTTTATTTTGTTTCTCAACTTCTCTTTCATTAGTAAGTAAGAGATTTTCCTTCTGTGACATAAAGGCACTGTAATTACCTTTATAAATCCTTGCAGGTGTAGTATTTAAATCAAGTACATGATCAACTACTTTATCAAGAAAATATCTATCATGAGCAACTATAATCAAAGGTTTATTATAGGAAGACAAGAAGTTTTCTAACCAGCTTATGGCATTAATATCAAGATGATTAATCGGTTCATCAAGTATTAATAAATCATTGTCTTCTACAAGAATCCTTGCAAGATATACTCTTGTAAGCTCGCCACCAGATAACATATCCAAAGTCTTAGAGAATTCATCATTAGTAAATCCAAGACCTTTAAGTACAGATTCAGCTAAGCTTTTATAATATAAACCACCTTTATCCTGAAAATCCTTAAGAAGTTTCTCGTGATTATCTATAGCTTCTTTGTCAGTCATATTCTGCTCAAGCATGGATAATTCATTTTCCATATTAATCAAATCATCTCTGGCATTAATAACTGTATTAAGAATTGTATCATTAGAAGAATTATCATTATATTGAGCTAAGTATCCGACTTTAATATTCTTTGCTATATGAACTTCTCCTTCATCAGGAGTTAGTTCATTAATAAGTATTTTTAATAAAGTAGATTTACCTGTCCCATTACTGCCACATATTGCATATCGCTCATCTTTATTTATTTGTATGCTAACATCACTAAGCACTTTATCTTCTCCAAAATACTTAGTAATATTGTTTGCAGAAATAATCATATATGAGCTCCATTAAAACTAATTTTGGCAACAAGATTTCCTAAGCCATCTTTGATTGTACTTTCGTAGAAGCAGAATCTCTTACCTTCTTTCATACAGATACATTCAGCTATAAGTTTGTCATCTTTAGGCTGACTATAATAACTGATATTGCCATTAGTTGTTACAGTAAGATGTTCTGGTGTATTAGTTGCAACTGCAAATGAGAAATCGCCAATAGTATAAAACACACCTCCCATTACATGATCACCAGCCGCTTTATGATGATCTTGTAATTGTAAGCTTACTTTAGAATATCTATCACCTATCTCATCAATTACAATTCCAGTGGCTTTAGTTGCATATCTGTCCTGTGCAAAAAATTCTCTTGCTTCTTCTAGTGTCATTATAGTCTCCGTTCTTACAACATATTATAAATTATAGCAATCCTTCAAGTGTCTCTCTAACAGCAACAATAAAATCTCGACTATTTAAAACAGTAGGGTTTTTCTCATCTGTAAGAAGGGCTAAATCCTTAGTCATCTTACCTGCTTCAATAGTATCGATACATGCTTTTTCTAACTTGTTAGCGAAATCAATAAGTTCATTAATGCCATCAAGTTCTCCACGTTTCTTAAGGGCACCTGTCCAGGCAAAAATTGTTGCTACTGAATTTGTAGAAGTCTCTTCGCCATTAAGATGCTTATAATAATGACGTTGTACAGTACCATGTGCTGCTTCATATTCAAAATATCCATCAGGCGAACAAAGAACAGATGTCATCATGGCAAGTGATCCAAAAGCTGAAGAAACCATATCAGACATTACATCACCATCATAGTTCTTGCATGCCCAGATATATCCACCTTCTGACTTCATTACACGAGCAACAGCATCATCAACTAATGTATAGAAATATACTATTCCTGCTTCATCAAATCTGGTCTTAAATTCATTATCAAATATTTCCTGGAATATATCTTTAAATGTATGATCATATTTCTTAGAAATAGTATCCTTTGTCGCAAACCATAAATCCTGCTTTGTATCAAGAGCATAATTAAAGCATGAGCGAGCAAAGCTTTCAATTGACTTGTCAATATTATGTTGACCCTGAAGAACTCCAGGACCATCAAATTCATGTATAGTTTCTTCTAATACCTTACCATCTTCTCCTTCAAAAACAAGCTTTGCAGTACCAGAACCAGGAACATCAATTTCAACTGATTTGTATACATCACCATAAGCATGTCTTGCAATTGTTATAGGCTTCTTCCAGCTTCTTACGTTAGGTTTAATATTATTAACAACAATAGGTGCACGAAATACAGTACCATCAAGAATAGCTCTAATTGTACCATTAGGGCTCTTCCACATTTCTTTAAGATCATATTCTTCCATTCTTGCTGCATTAGGAGTAATAGTTGCACATTTTACAGCAACACCATACTTCTTAGTAGCATTAGCAGAATCTATTGTAATCTGATCGTTAGTCTCATTACGCTTCTTAAGCCCCAGGTCATAGTACTCTGTCTTAAGATCAATGTAAGGAAGAAGTAATTCATCCTTAATCATCTGCCAAAGTATTCTTGTCATCTCATCTCCATCCATCTCAACAAGTGGAGTTGTCATCTTAATCTTATCCATTGTAATCTCCTTTATTTTGCCACAATATTAATAATCCTGCCGGGTACATATATCTCTTTAACAATATTCTTGCCTTGCAGCCTATCACCAAGAGCTTCCTTACCAGCTGCTATAGCGCTTTCTTTATCAATATCTTTTGCAATCTTAATTGTTGTTCTAGTCTTACCATTAACCTGAACTGCAATTTCTATCTCATCATCAATAGTTTTTGCTTCATCAAACTCAGGCCATTTCTCAAATGCAATTGTGTCATCATGACCCATTAACTGCCATATCTCTTCACCTACATGAGGACAGATACAAGAGAACATCTTAATAAAGTTATCAGCATATTCTCTAGGGCATTTTCCAACTTTATATACTTCATTTACAAAAATCATCATCTGAGAAATTGCAGTATTATATGCAAGTTGTTCAAAGTCATTAGTTACTTTCTTAACTGTCTTATGATAAATCTTCTCTAATGAGCCATCATTTTCATCTACTAGATTTCCTTCTTCAGTAAAGAAATTATATACTCTAGTAATAAATCTTCTTGCACCTTGAACATTGTTAGAATTCCAAGGTTTAGATACTTCGAGAGGTCCCATGAACATTTCGTATAACCTAAGAGTATCAGCACCATAATCTCTAACGATATCACTAGGATTAATAACAAATTCAGGGAATCTCTTACCCATCTTAATTCCATTTTCACCAAGAATCATTCCTTGATGAACAAGCTTCTTGAATGGCTCCTTAACAGGTGATAAACCTTTGTCATAAAGGAATCTGTTCCATATTCTTGAATACATAAGATGACCTACTGCATGTTCTGGTCCACCTACATATAAGTCAACAGGAAGCCAATGCTTAAGTAACTCTTGATTAGCAAATTCCTTATCATTATCAGGATCAATATATCTCATAAAATACCATGAGGAACCAGCAGAACCTGGCATTGTAGATGTCTCTCTTACACCTTTAACTCCATTTCTATCATACTGCTTCCACTCAGTAGCATTTTCAAGAGGAGCTTTACCGTTCTTTCCCTTATAATCTTCAAGTTCAGGAAGGACAAGTGGAAGTTCTTCATCTGGAATAAAATAAATCTTACCATCCTCTAGATGAACGCAAGGCACTGGCTCTCCCCAATAACGCTGACGAGCAAAAATCCATTCATGGAATCTATAATTAACCATGCGTCTAGCAACACCCATTTTCTCAAGTTTAACTGTAATAGCTTCTTTAGCTTCTTCAACAGTAAGGCCATCGAACTCTTCAGAATTCATAAGTTTACAGCCTTTGCCAAGATAATCCTGCTTCTCAAATGCACATTCGCTTACATCTCTTCCATCAATAACTTGAATCATATCAATGTTATGAACCTGTGCATATTCAAAGTCACGTTGGTCGTGGCTTGGCACAGCCATTACAGCACCTGTTCCATAATTAGCAAGTACAAAGTCACCAATATATAGAGGAACCTTCTTACCATTTACAGGATTAATTGCATACAATCCCTTAAGAGGACAACCAGACTTAGTCTTATTAAGCTCAGTTCTATCCATATCAGACTTAGTCATTGTTTCCTTTATGTAAGCTTCTACATCATCTCTATTCTCAACTCTGTCAAGAAGACCCTTAACAATATCTCCTTCTGGAGCAAGTACCATGAATGTAATACCATATATTGTCTCAATACATGTTGTGAAGATTGAGAACTTTCCACCACCTTCAATTTCAAAATCAACTTCAACACCTTCGGATTTGCCAATCCAGTTTCTCTGAATCTGCTTAGTTGATTCTGGCCAATCAATTTCATCAAGGCCTTCAAGAAGCTTTTCTGCAAATGCAGCCTGATCAATTACCCATTGCTTCATATTCTTTCTTACAACAGGATAACCACCTCTCTCAGACTTTCCATCTATTACTTCATCATTTGATAAAACTGTTCCTAGTTCTTCACACCAGTTTACAGGCATATCGATGTATTTTGCATATCCATCTTCATATAGCTTCTTAAAGATCCATTGTGTCCATTTATAGAATTTTGGATCACTAGTTGCAACCATCTTAGACCAATCATAATCAAAACCAAGTTCTTTAAGCTGACCAGAGAAAGTCTCGATATTCTTCATTGTAAATTCTGCTGGATGATTACCAGTTGTTACAGCATATTGCTCTGCAGGAAGACCAAAAGAATCATATCCCATTGGATGAAGTACATTATATCCTTGCATTCTCTTCATTCTAGACATAATATCTGTCGCTGTATATCCTTCAGGATGACCTGCATGAAGACCCACTCCTGATGGATAAGGGAACATATCTAGAGCATAATATTTAGGTTTATCAAAATCCCATACATCCGTCTTAAATGTATCGTTTTCTTCCCAGTATTTCTGCCATTTCTTTTCAATGGATTTATGGTTATAAGTATTAGCCATTTTAAGAACACTCCTTCTATAACACTTTACGGCACAAAATATGCCTTTTTACCATACAATATTGTAGCATACACCCTTGTTTTGTCAAGGAATTAACAAGCATAAAAAAATCAGGAAGCCTTAACTTAGGTTTCCTGATTAATCATTGTAAAACATGGATATTAAATGTGTCAGTTAATACTTTTACCATTAATTGTAATCTTGCCAAAATCAGTATCTAAATTAAGCCTCATTTCAGATTGAGATTTCTTAGAATCTATAGTAATATCACCTGAATCCGTCTCAGCTTTAACAATATATACATTGCCTGAGAGATTAACATTACCAGAATCTGCATTAGCTTCAATACTTTCTATGTCGCCATCAATAGAAATATTTCCTGAATCAACCTTGGCAATAAGCTTCTTAGCATAATTATTACTCATAGTAAGATTACCAGAATCAAGTTCACAATTAATCTGTTCGCATTTAATATTATTAATGCTTATATTACCTGAATCACTCTTAGAAGTCAGAACAGATAGCTCTTTATCCTTAGGAATTGTGATTTTTACTTCGCTATTACTGCCACTAGAGAATAAGGACATACCATTTTTCCCTTTAAGTGTCACTTTACCATTCTCATATGAATAATCTACATTAACATTCTTGGGGAAAGAATAGGTAATCAAAGCTTCTTCGCCTTGTTCAATAATAACATTTGCGCTATCAACATCAATATCTATTTCACTAAGTCCATCTTTTAGAGATTGAGAATTAGTAACCAATTCATTATTACCAAAGCAACCGCTTAGCGAAAAAGAAACTAATAATCCAATAACAAGTATTGAGATTATCCTCTTATACTTATGCATATACAACCTCCACATCATTAAAACTAGTTAATAATAATACATAAGAATTATTCTTCTTCACCTTCAAGTTGTTTTGCCCTAGACTCTACTTCTTTCTCTTGAACATCATGAGGTGTCTGTTCATATCTTAAGAATTCATAAGAATATTCACCAGAACCAGCTGTCATAGAGCGAAGTGTTGTTCCATAACCATATAATTCAGCATAAGGAATCTCAGCCTCAACTTCAGTCTTCTCATTATCAAGAGCATTCATTCCCATAACACGACCTCTTCTCTTATTAAGGTCACCCATTACATCACCAGTATAATCGTTATCAACCACAACCTTCATACTGGCAATAGGCTCTAATAGAACTGGTCTTGCTTCCATAACACCTTTCTTAAATGCTCCCTTTGAAGCAATCTTAAATGCATTTTCTGAAGAATCAACCGGATGGAAAGAACCATCATATAATGTAATCTTAACACCAACAACAGGATAAGCTGCAAGTGGACCTGCAAGAACACCTTCTGCCAGACCTTTGTCAACAGCTGGAAAATAATTCTTAGGAACTGAACCACCAACAACTACCTGTTCAAATTCATAATCTTTGCTTGTATCTCCCAGTGGTTCAAATCTCATTTTGACATGACCATATTGACCATGACCACCAGATTGCTTCTTATGCTTATATTCAACATCAGAATTACCAAGTATTGTTTCTTTATATGCAATTCTAGGCTTCTTAAGTTCAATCTCAACTTTATAATTATCTTTAAGTCTTTCTACAATAAGTTCTAATTGCTGTTCTGATATACCATAGATTAATGTCTGATGATTAAGAGGGTCGTTTTCTGTCTTAATTGTTAAATCTTCCTGCATAATCTTAGACAAAGCCTGGGACGCCTTATCTTCTTCGCCCTTCTTTGTAACTTTATATCTCATATATGTATAAGGAGTAGATATTGTTGTTCTAATATATACTATAGGATTAGCCTTCGTAGATAAGGAATCTGTTGTTGCAACTTTATTAAGTTTACTTAATGCACCAATATCTCCTGCATGAAGTTCTGACACTTCTTCTGCTTTCGAGCCACGAAGCACATATAGCTTTCCTGCTTTCTCTTCAACATCTTTGTGATGGTTAAATAGTGCATCATCAGTCTTAATTACACCTGAATTAACTTTGATAAATGAGTATTTTCCAACAAAAGGATCTACCATTGTCTTGAATACATAAGCAGATTTTGGTTTAGAGAAATCATAATTTGCTGGATAGACTTCATTTGTCTTAGCATTAATTCCAGAACACTCTCTTTTATCAGGACTAGGAAGATATTTTACAATATCAACCATAAGTGTATACATTCCCTTTGCTTCAAGATTAGATCCCATAAGAACAGGAACAATAGAACACTCCGATACATTAACACGTAGTGCCTGTCTAATCTCATCATCAGAGAACTCATCTCCATCAAAATATCTTTCCATATATTCTTCAGAGGTTTCTGCCACAGCCTCAATTAATAATTCTCTATACTTCTCAAGATATTCATTAGAATAATCAGGAATATCACACTTTGAAACTGTACCATAACCATTCCATTTCTTAGCACGTTGTTGAAGTACATTAACATATCCTGTAAACGCACCATTCTCACGCATTGGCAAATGGAATGGAGCAATTTTTTTGCCATATAAATCTGACAAGCCTTCTACAACTTCTCTATAGCTGGCATCATCAACATCCATCTCTGTAACAAAGAACATTCTTGGAAGTTTATATTTCTCGCACATATCCCAAGCCTTCTTTGTTCCAACTTCTATACCATTCTTACCCGATACAACAATTATTGCTGCATCGGCTGCTGAAATTGCTTCTTCAGCTTCACCAATAAAATCATTAGAGCCTGGTGTATCAAGAATATTAATCTTACAATCTTCCCATTCAATAGGAATAAGAGATGTATGAATTGAGAATCCCTTCTTAATCTCCTGCTTGTCAAAGTCACTAATGGTATTACCATCCTCGACTTTGCCCATCTTAGAAGTGATACCAGATAGATAAGCCATTGCTTCTACAAGGCTTGTCTTGCCGGCCCCTCCATGACCAAGTAATACTACGTTTCTGATTTTTTCTGTTGTGTAAACTTTCATAGTAATCTTCCCCTCCGTACATTATATTTAGAACAACACAAAACATTTTCACAACGAAAATGTTTTGTAATTCTCCCACTTATTTAATATTTTACTAAATGATAATACAATTCTCAATATTTTTTTAATTTATCAGAATTGTACAAACAATTCAAAATATTTAAATTTTCTAAATTAATCCATTGCTACTATAAATTCTGTACCCCCATTGTAATTTTTAGCAATAACATCATATCCATGTAGCTTAAATATTTCTTTTGCAAGAGCAAGACCAATACCAGTATTTCCTTTGCTACTTGTATAGAATCTGTCAAATACGTGTTTTATTTCTTCATCAGACAAGGTCATCCCATCATTCCATATTGTAAGGCGATTATCAGAATATGTAATATTGATTTTATTATCAGCATATTTTATAGCATTAGTAATAAGATTAGATATTGCATGTTCAAGCTTATCTGGATCAGCATTAATATATCCTTCATGAAGATTAATACTTACATCAATACCTTTATTCATAACAACACCTTCAAACGGCATAAGAATGTCCTGAATATAAGAATCTACTTCTATTTTTTCTTTTGAAAGAGTAACCATTCCACTTTCTACTTTAGAAATATATAGAATATCTTCAATAAGACTACTCATGCGTCTTGTCTGTGCATTAATAATATGACCTGTCTTCTTGTAATCTGTAACTACACCTTTTTCTAACCCTTCAGCATAACCACTTATTGTCATAAGTGGTGTCTTAAGTTCATGGGATGTATTCTCGAAAAATGTCCTCTTTGCTATTTCATTTTCTTCAATTTTTCTTCCCAGATTATATCCTATAACACTGCCAATCACTCCAATTAGAATTGCAGTAATAATCATCATAATATTAATCTCAAAGATTAATTCCGGTTCACCACTAACATTTACATAAGCAAGAAGGACATATGCCCCATTATCATAATTTATATAGAATGATTTAATATAATAGGAGGCACTACCAATTACAGCAAACTGCATCTTAGAAGATGGATGCATTTCATACCATTCTACTATTTTCTCTTCTTTCTTACTTATAGAATATTCGCTATTTGAATCTTCATAGTCAGTCAAATATATTAGTTCCGCATAATAAGTAGACTGGGTTTCATCTTCATATACAAACTCTTGAGAATCTTTGGATTCATAAGAATCATCATAGATATACTCAGTATTAATACTAATTACTTCATCAATAGCTTCTTCAGCTTTTTTTTCTAACTGACTATTTCTGGCAATATTGAAAATTATTAATACAATTAATATGGTGGCAGTAACTGTCCCACCAACAAGAAGTGATATCTTAATTTTAGTGCTCATCTTTAATCTCCAATTTATATCCATATCCCCATACAGCAGAGATTACGACACTACTACTATATGCTTTTAACTTCTGTCTTATTCTCCTTATGGTTTCATCAACAACTCTAGTCTCCACATCATCTGTATCAATCCCCCACACCTTATCTAATATGTCATTTCTCGATATAGCAGTTCCTGCATCTGTTATAAGGCATTCAAGAAGTGAGAATTCTGTCATTGTAAGTCCAATATCCTTATTATTACAAGTCGCTATATGATCTTTCTCTGAGAAAATAATATCACCAAAAGTAATATTACTTTCAGTCTTATTCATATTAGCTCTTCGAAGAAGTGC
Source organism: Lachnospiraceae bacterium (assembly GCA_015057165.1). GTDB lineage: Bacteria > Bacillota > Clostridia > Lachnospirales > Lachnospiraceae > RUG191. The sequence goes on from SVEY01000001.1 coordinate 268,156, forward strand.
ATTTACTCTAAGGACAAGAAGTGATGGTGAAAATGGTTTGATTAGATAATCATCGCTTCCATGCATAAAACCTTTCATTTGATCTGCTTCTGTCTCTTTTGCAGTAAGAATTATTATTGGAACCTGCGAAATCTCTCTTATCTTCTTGCATATGGTAAGGCCATCATTTCCAGGCATCATAACATCTAGTATAACCAAGTCACACTCATTCTCAAAAAAAGCATTATAAAGGTCATCTCCAGTAGGAAAACCTTTCACCTTGTATCCAGCGTTCCCCAGAAATTCTATTAAAATATCTCTAATATCCTGTTCATCATCTGCCAAATATATTGTACTATTCATATTCGCTCCTAAAAATGCCACTTATCTAATAATAATTAAATATTATCAAACTAAGTGGCATATTATCAATAAATATTTAATAATTTAATTAAAGTTCGAATTTATTCCTCTAGAAATCCTGCTCTTGTCTCCAAAGCGATTGCTTCTTCATCAAGTTGATTATACTCTGCTTCATACTTAGCAAATCTAGCATCAAACTCTTCATCTGTTAATTCTTCATCTTCACCATATACTTCATCAATTATTGCATCCATTCTATCATAGATATCATATAGACGATTTACTTCATCTTTGTTAAGATCTCCATACCATCCTGCTTTGATTTCTAAATCAAATGCTTCATTGTCAAGATTGTTATATTCTTCTTCAAACTTAGCAAATCTAGCATCAAATTCTTCATCAGATAATTCTTCATCTTCGCCATATACTTCGTCATATATTGCATTCATGCGATCGTATATTGCATTAAGTCTGTTGATTTCATCTTGATTAAGTGTTCCATAATCAATTTCTTCTTCGTAGCAGCATTCTTCTTCATATACTTCTTCTGAAGCACCAGCATCTGTATTATTTGCTGCAAATACTGTTACTCCACCTACTAGTAATGTTGAAAGTGCAACTGCTGTAATTGTTCCTGTTAATAATTTTTTCTTATTCATATTATCATCCTCCTATTTGCTTTTTTTAGTCATATCTTCTTGACTTGTCTATATAATAATATGTTCTGCAAAATAAATATCCGAAAAAGATAAATAAAATTGTCACAAAAGTGTAACAAAAATAAATATTCATTTTCTTTGTATTATTTAACAAATAGTCTATAATATGTATTGTTACTGACTAAAATTTATTGACATATAAAATGGAGACTTCTATGTATAATAAAATTGGTTTTATAGGACTAGGATTAATTGGTGGCTCAATAGCACGCACCATACGTAGAGAATACAAAGATATAAGTATTGTTGCACTTGATGATACAAAAGAATCAATTGAAAATGCCTATAAGGATAAGACAATCGATAATAATAACATTTTTCCAATAGATGAATTAAGAGACTGTGACATTATCTTCCTATGTGCTCCAGTTATTATTAATATATCTTATCTTCCTAAGTTAAAAGCGTTTGTAAATGAAGATACAATAATAACTGATGTAGGGTCCGTAAAAGGCGAAATGGAACAAGCTATAATTGATAATAATCTGGAAGAATACTTTATTGGCGGTCATCCAATGTGTGGCTCAGAGAAGACAGGTTATTCTAATTCTAATGACAGGCTACTTGAAAATGCATATTATTTAATAACAAATAATAATATTATAAACCAGAATAAAATTACTACATTTAAAGAATTCATTAGTTCCATTGGTGCTTTACCACTTGAACTTACTCCAGATGAACATGATTATGTAACTGCATCAATCTCACATGTTCCTCATATTATTGCATCAAGTCTTGTTAATTTCGTTATGAATAATGATAGTGATAAGAAAACAATGAAAACTGTTGCTGCTGGCGGATTCAAAGATATTACAAGAATAGCTTCTTCATCTCCTACTATGTGGCAAAATATTTGTCTGACTAATAAAGAAAGAATCCTAAAACTTCTTGATTCATATCTACTAGAAATTGATAAGTTCAAAAAATCAATAAACAAGGGTAATGCCGATGAAATAAAAGAATTATTCGCAGAAGCCAAGGAATATAGAGATTCAATAAGTACTGGTAAAGGTCTTATTGAAAATGTATATGAGTTCTATGTAGATATTGCTGATGAAACTGGAGTTATTGCCAGAATTGCAACTATTCTTGCAAATGAAAATCTTAATATTAAAAACATTGGAATTATTAATAACAGAGAATACCAGGAAGGTGCTCTTAGAATTGAAATGTATGATGAATTTTCAATGTTTAAGGCAATTAACGTATTAAAAGCGAATAAATATAGTATTTATTCTTAATGCGTAAATACGCCAAGATTGAATACAAAATATATAATAATACATTTAAAATATACATTCAAAATACACAATAAAAAAGGTAACACAAAATGAAAAAAGTACTCAAAGAAGGAATACAAAAAGATTTAAAAGGTGAAATAACAGTACCGGGAGATAAATCAATATCTCATAGAGCTATTATGCTTGGTTCTATCGCACATGGAATTACCGAGATTGACAACTTCTTAACTGGTGAAGATTGTATATCAACAATTAATTGTTTTAGGAAAATGGGTGTAGATATTAATGTATCAAAAAACAAGGTAATTGTTAATGGTGTTGGACTAAATGGATTGAAAGAACCTAATGGAATTCTTGATGCAGGCAATAGTGGTACAACTACACGTTTAATATCAGGAATACTTGCAGGTCAGTCATTCAAATCAACTATTACAGGCGATGATTCTCTTAAAGGCAGACCAATGAAAAGAATTATAGAACCTTTATCTAAAATGAGTGCCAAATTCTTATGCCTTAATGAAGATGGATATCTACCATTTACAATTAAAGGTGGAAACCTTAAGGGAATAACTTATGAATCTAAAGTGGCTTCTGCACAAGTCAAATCCTCTTGTTTACTTGCAGGTCTATATACAGATTGCCCAACGACTGTAGTTGAGCCTAGTCAGTCTAGAAATCATTCAGAACTGATGCTTGAATATTTCGGTGCTGATATAAAATGTCATAATAAAACAGAAGTATCAATCAAACCTAATCCAAGACTTATGGGGCAACATGTGATTGTACCATCTGATATATCATCTGCAGCTTATTATATGGTTGCAGGACTTATATGTGAGGGCTCTGATATTCTTATAAGAAATGTTAATATAAATCCTACCCGTTCAGGAATAATAAATGTTATTCAGGATATGAATGGAAGTATTTCTCTTGAGAATATAAGAAAACAATCTAACGAGGATGTTGCCGATATTCACGTCGTTTATTCTCCTGATATGTGCGGCACTACAATAGGCGGTGATATAATTCCTACTCTTATTGATGAGATTCCTGTAATTGCAGTTCTTGCAACTTGTGTTAATGGTAAGACGATAATTAAAGATGCAGCAGAACTTAAAGTAAAAGAATCTAATAGAATTGACACCATTGTAAACGGACTAGATGCCATGGGTGCAAATATCAAAGCCTGTGATGATGGCATGGTAATTAATGGAGGTGTCCCATTATTCGGAGCGGAAATTACAACAAAAAAAGACCATAGGATTGCTATGGCCTTTGCTATTGCTAATCTTGTATGTAAAGGAAGTGTAATACTAGATGATGGCGATTGTGTAGCCATCTCCTTCCCAGACTTCTATGATAAGCTTGACATAATTAGTTAATCTAATTATACCTTCTGATATACATATACATCATTTCCATCATTAACTCTTAAAGTATTAGTATTTGAATCAAATGTATATAACTTTACATCTCCATCATTCTCAATAAACTTCTCTGCATCATATTTATAAGTCTCAACATCACCATCAGCTTCTTTCTTAGTTGCTGTTCCATCTGCTTTAATCTCAAGTGTTCTACCCTTATTCTGTGCAGTAATCTGACCTTCATTAAGTGTCACACCATCATCAGTCTTCTCAATAAGTTTATAATTTCCAACAACAGTTGGTGCAGCTTGTTGCTGAGTAGCAGATTGATTGTTGGTCTGATTAGAAGTCTGATTAGTTGTTGCGCTCTGATTAGTTGTTGTATTCTGTGTAGCATTCTTATTACTGCAGCTACATCCTGTCATTACAACAATACCGGCAATAAGCATTGTAGCAACAAGTCCTGTAATTATTAATCTCTTCTTCATAGTTTCCCTCCTTATTATTTCTAATTAATACCTAAAGTTTCCTTATCAGCTGTTGTAATATTATTCTTCTCAATTGAACGAGACATAATAACAACATCTTTGGCACTAATTATCATGTAAGCTTTTCCTTCTTTGAAAGCAAATACAGAATACATATATTGAATATCAACTCCATCTGCAGCAAGAAGTTCTAATAGGTTCTCAAGTCCACCTGGCTCATCTGGAACTTCTATTGCACATACCTGTATCTCAGATACAAGATATTCATTTGCTTTAAGAACTTTCATAGTCTTCTCAATATCATCTGGAATGATTCTTAAGATTCCATAATCTTCATTTTCTGCAACATTAAGGGCTCTTAAGTTAATCTTTTCTTCTGAAAGAATTCCAAGAATCTCTCTTAGCATTCCTGGTCTATTCTCAATAAATGCACTAACTTGACTAATTGTATTCATACTATTCACCTCCTATATCTTACGATTATCAATTACACGCTTTGCTTTACCTTCGCTTCGTTCGATTGAGCGAGGTGCCACTAGACGGACTTTGACTTTGATGCCAAGCATATTCTTAATAGCATCTGAAAGGTCTTTCTCCATTCTATTAAGCTTAGTAAGTTCACCAGTAAATTTCTCTGAAGGCATCTCAACTCTAACTTCACATACATCAGAGTTTTTAACTCTATCAACAACAATTTGATAATTAGGCTGATATCCCTGCTCAATAAGAACACTTTCAATCTGTGATGGGAATACGTTGACACCTTTAATAATAAGCATATCATCACTTCTTCCCATAGGCTTACTCATTCTAATATGAGTTCTGCCACAAGAGCATTTCTCTTCATTAAGAATACATATATCTTTCGTTCTATATCTAAGAAGTGGAAATGCTTCTTTAGTAATTGAAGTAAATACAAGTTCACCTTTACTTCCCATTGGAAGTGGCTCAAGTGTCTCTGGATCAACTATTTCTGCAATAAAATGATCTTCATTAATATGCATTCCAGCTTGAGCACTACATTCATATGACACACCAGGGCCAGATAATTCTGTAAGACCATATATGTCGAAAGCTTTAATGCCAAGCATTTCCTCAATAGTCTCTCTCATTCCTTCAGACCATGCTTCTGCACCAAATATTCCTGATTTTAATTTAATCTTATCCCTAATTCCAGCTTCATGAATTGATTCCGCAAGGTATGCAGCATAACTAGGTGTACAACAAATAATTGTAGAACCAAGATCAGTCATAAATTGCAATTGTCTAGATGTATTACCTGATGACATAGGAATTGTAAGACAACCAACTTTATGACTACCACCATCTAATCCAGCACCACCTGTAAAGAGGCCATAGCCATAGCATACCTGAACCACATCATCTTTTGTTGCACCAGCAGCAACAAGTGCACGAGATGTACAATCATTCCAAAGATCAATATCATGCTGAGTATATCCAGCAACTACTCTTCTTCCTGTAGTACCTGAAGTTGAATGAATTCTAACGCAATCCTTAAGTGGTCTTGCAAAAAGGCCATAAGGATATGTTTCTCTCAAGTCATCTTTGGTTAAAAATGGTAATTTATGAAGGTCATCTAAGCTCTTAATATCGCTGGGTGTCAAGCCTGCATCCTTCATTTTCTTTTTATAGTATGGCACATTGTCCCATACATTCTGTACCTGCTTAAGAAATCTTTCATTCTGTAATTCTTTAAGCTTGTCACGATTCATGCATTCGATTTCTTCTTGAAAATACCTTTCCATAATAACCTTCTTTCTTTTTAGTAATCAATTTGTGTTACAACTTAGGACATAACATTTGTAAAGAAATCACCAATACGATTCAATACTGTATAGCCACCTCTTCTACCAAGTTCAAATGCATTAATATTCATATCAACAAATTTCTCTTTGACACAACTTCTAATTGCTTCATGCCACTCTTCTTCTGTAAAATCAAAATGATGAGAAAGATGTCCTAATAATACTATATTAACACACTTAGGAGAACCAACTTCTTCAGCAAGTGTAAGTGCATCAAAACCTTCGACTTGAACACCCATATCCATCAATTTCTTCTTAATATTCTCTGGATATTTTGATACACCTGTAATAACAGGCATAGGATTAATCTGTTGAGTATTAGTAATTAATACTCCATCCTTTTTAAGATATTCAACCCATCGTGCTGCTTCTAAAAGCTCAAATGATATTATTATATCAGCTTCACCTTTATCTACAATTGGAGAATATACTTTATCACCATATCTTACATATGTAACAACGCTTCCTCCTCTCTGAGACATACCATGTACCTCAGAAACCTTTACATCATAATCTTTCGTAAGAAATAATTTACCAAGAATCTTGCTGGCAAGTAGAGTTCCTTGACCACCAACACCAACAATCATTATATTTTTAGTCATTGTCAGCCTCCTTTCTAAGTGGCAAAGCACCCATCTTACACATTTGACCACATACACCACAACCTACACATAATGTCTCATCAATAAATGCTTTATCCTTAACCATGCTTATTGCTGGACAACCAATTCTCATACATGCTTTACAACCAACACATTTCTCTGTATCACACTTAATTGGTCCAGGATGCTTAACATTTTTAAGAAGTGCACAAGGTCTTCTTGAAATAATAACTGATGGCTCATCAGCATCAAGTTCATCAATAATTACCTGCTCGCTCTTCTTAATATCATATGGATCTATAACTCTTACTCTTTTGATTCCTATACTCTTACACAAGTCTTCAAGACATACCTTGCCGGCAGGGTCACCCTTAAGATTAATACCTGTTGTAGGATTCTGCTGATGACCTGTCATACCCGTAATGGAATTATCAAGAATAATAACAGTAGAGTTAGATTCATTATATGCTATATTAATAAGTCCTGTTACTCCGGAATGCATAAATGTAGAATCACCGATTACAGCCACAGTATTATTTGCCCTCTCTGGTGCCACCTTGTTAAATCCGTGAAGACCGGATACACTTGCGCCCATACATACAGTAGAATCAAGTGCGTTAAGTGGAGGCATTGCTCCAAGTGTATAACAACCTATATCACCATGTACTGTAATATATCTGTTATGAAGCACATAAAAAATTCCTCTATGCGGACATCCAGCACAAAGTGCAGGTGGACGTGCAGGAAGTTCTTCTTTAAATGTAAATGGAACTTCTTTCTTAATACCAAATGCATTAGCAACAATTGTCTGTGAAAACTCTCCCAGATTAGTAAACTTATCTTTACCAATTGGTTTGAGTCCAAGTGTATGACAATGAGTTTCAATAATTCCATCAAGTTCTTCAACAACAACTAGGTTGTTTACCTTACTTGCGAAATTAAGAATTGTATTATTAGGAAGTGGATTAATAAGTCCAATTTTTAGGACAGGGTATTTATCACCAAATACTTCCTTAACGTAATTGTAGCTTGTTGAACTTGTTATGAATCCATATTCATTAGAAGTTCCTTCTTCAATTCTATTAATATCAGAACCTTCAGCCCACTCACGAAGCTTATTAAGTCTCTCCTCTACTAATGGATGCTTCTTAATAGCATTTGCAGGAGTCATAATATACTTCTGAGGGTCTTTTACATATTCAACATCCTCAACAACATCTCTATCTTCTAATTCAACAATGCCTTGACAATGGGCAACTCTTGTACACATTTTAAGAATAACAGGAGTATCGAATTTTTCAGATAATTCAAAAGCTAACTTCGTATATTCTTTACTTTCAGCAGAATCAGAAGGTTCTAGCATTGGTACTTTAGATGCAATAGCATAATGTCTCGAATCCTGCTCATTCTGTGAAGAATGCATTCCCGGGTCATCTGCAACGCCAATAATGAGTCCTGCATTAACTCCGGTATAGCTAAGTGTAAACAGGGGGTCTGCAGCAACATTAAGACCTACATGCTTCATTCCGCAGAAAGATCTTTTACCAGCGAAACTTGCACCAAAAGCAGACTCCATAGCAACCTTCTCATTAGGTGCCCACTCTGCATAAATATCATCATATTTTGCAGCAAATTCTGTTATTTCTGTACTTGGTGTACCAGGATAACTTGATACGAATTCGCATCCTGCTTCGTATAAACCGCGAGCAGCAGCTTCATTTCCCAGCATTAATTTCTTAGACATATTATAATCCCTCCATTAATTATGTAGTGTAAAGCTATGTTATACTAGCTTAATCAACTATATATTTATATCTAGTAGTTCTGCGCTAATAATATGTAATTAATTGATGTCTACTTATATCTAAATTATGGACGAGAACCGGTGCTCAATCTGGCTCAGCCAGTTCGCACCTATTCTCGACATCCTTGTCGAGAATTTCTCTATAGTAATCAATTAATAACATATTCTAAGCTTGAACTAATGTTATAAATATATAGTTGATTAGCTAGTATTAATTATCACTTTCTAACTCTTAATTTGTGCTTCTACGAGAGGCATGTCACAGTAACGCTCTCGAAGCACAGGCTTTTCTATCTTGCCTGTAGGATTCCTTGGAATATCAGCAAAAATAATCTTACGAGGTCTCTTGTATCTTGGAAGTTCCATACAGAATTCATTAATCTCTTCTTCACTTGCATCCACATTAGGCTTAAGTTCAATAATTGCAGCCGATATCTCTCCAAGTCTTGCATCAGGCAGTCCAATAACAGCCACATCCTTAATCTTATCATTGGCACGAAGGAAATCCTCTATCTGAACCGGATATATATTCTCTCCGCCGGAGATGATAACATCTTTCTTTCTATCCACAAGATATATAAATCCATCATCATCTACCTTTGCCATATCACCTGTCCACAGCCATTCACCTTTAAGAATCTCATCAGTAGCTTCTTTATTCTTATAATAGCCTATCATAACTCCGGGACCCTTGACTGCAAGTTCACCTACTTCACCTTTTTCTACTTCACTTCCGTCTTCTCTTACAATCTTAGCCTCCCAGTGATAACCCGGCTTTCCAATAGCACCGACTTTGTCAATATTGTCCACTCCAAGATGTACACATCCAGGGCCAAGTGATTCTGACAAGCCGTAATTCGTATCATACTTATGATTAGGAAAATGCTTTTTCCATCTCTTGATAAGACTTGGTGGAACAGGCTGTGCTCCTATATGCATAAGTCTCCATTGATCTGTAAGATAGTGCTTTAAGTCAATTCTTCCATCATCAATAGCGTCTAATATATCCTGAGCCCATGGAACAAGCAACCATACAATTGTACATTTCTCTTCTGTAACTGTTCTTAGAATCCACTCCGGCTTAACGCCCTTAAGAATCACAGCTTTAGAACAAGTAATTAATGAGCCAAACCAATGCATCTTCGCACCCGTATGATACAAAGGAGGTATACACAGGAACACATCATCTGCTGTCTGACCATGATGATTAGCCTCTGTCTCACAGGATGCCACAAGGGCGCTATGCTTATGAAGAATAGCTTTGGGAAATCCTGTTGTACCGGAAGAGAAATAAATCGCCGCAACATCATTTTCATGTAGTTCAATTGGCAGATTACCGCTTGAAGCAAATCTGGATAATTCAGTAAGATCCTCTGCGTAATCAGGACACTTGTCCTTAAATCCCACATATAGCTTAAGATATGTCTTTTCCAAAGAATCATGGACAGAATCCATTCTCTCAATAAATTCAGGGCCAAATATAAGTATCTCAATATCAGCTAAGTCACAGCAATACTGTATCTCATCGCTTGCATATCTGAAATTAAGAGGAACTACAACACATCCTGCTTTGAGTATACCAAAATATATAGGAAGCCACTCTATGCAGTTCATCATAAGTATTCCTACTTTTGTTCCTCTCTTAACATTTCGTGTGAGAAGAAAATTGCCTATTCTGTTAGCCATACGATCAAACCTACGCCATGTCATGGAACGTCGATAAGGCATATCAGGAAGTGCAAGCTCAATAAGACTGGCTTCACGCCATGTCTGAGCGTTGTCTCTTTCTTCAGTTGGATTGATTTCCACAAGAGCTTCGCCTGAGGGATTGTAGCGAGCATTTCGTTCTAGGAATTCTGTTATAACCATTGTTACACCTCTATTATATGATATAATTATTGTTGAATCTCTTCTCTAATAGTCTTAGTACGTATCTCCTCTGTAATCTGAGATATAAATTCATCAAGTGATTTGACACCTTCGTCACCGGCGAATCGGCTGCGCACCGATACTGTTTTATCATCACGCTCTTTCTCGCCTACAACCAGCATATATGGAATCTTCTCAAGTCTAGCTTCACGAATCTTAAATCCAATCTTTTCTGCTCTATTGTCCATTGTAGTGAGAATACCATTCTTCTTAAGCTCTGCTTCAACTTCTGAAGCATAATCTGCATATTTCTCAGAAATAGGAAGTACTCTAACCTGCTCTGGGCAAAGCCATGTAGGGAATTTGCCAGCGTATTTCTCAATAAGCCACGCAAGGGTTCTCTCATAGCATCCCATTGAAGTTCTATGAATAATATATGGACGAATCTTGTCACCATTTTCATCAATGTAATACATATCAAATTGCTCAGCAATCAAAGCATCCCATTGAATAGTAATCATTGTATCTTCTTTACCATAGACATTCTTAGCATTAATATCTACTTTAGGACCATAGAATGCAGCTTCACCAACATCCTCAGAGAATTCCACTCCTAGTTCATTAAGAATATCTCTGATATGACCTTCAGTCTCTTCCCAAACCTCTTTGTCACCAATGTATTTCTCTCTGTTATCAGGATCCCATTTAGATAGATGATATGTTACATCTTCTTCCACACCAAGTGTCTCCAGACAATATTTTGCAAGAGCAAGACAACGCTTGAACTCATCTACCATCTGATCTGGTCTTACTATTAAATGTCCTTCAGTAATTGTAAATTGACGAACTCTAGTTAGTCCATGCATCTCACCTGAATCTTCATTTCTAAATAATGTAGAAGTCTCAGAATATCTACATGGTAAATCTTTATATGAATGCTGAGTTGCCTTATATACATAGTATTGGAAAGGACAAGTCATTGGTCTAAGTGCCATAACATCCTTGTCATCTCGTCCTTCATTAAGAACGAACATGCCTTCCTTGTAATGATCCCAGTGACCTGATATCTTATAAAGGTCTGACTTAGCCATTAGAGGCGTTCTTGTTCTTGTATATCCCCATTCATTGTCTTCTAAGTCTTCAATCCAGCGCTGTAATGTCTGAATCATCTTAGTTCCCTTAGGCATAAATAGTGGCAAACCTTGCCCTATTACATCTACTGTTGTAAATAGTTGCATCTCGCGACCAAGCTTATTATGATCTCTCTTCTTAATATCTTCTAAATGTTCTAAATGTGCCTTCAACTCATCTTTACTTGCAAATGCTGTACCATATATACGAGTAAGCATCTTATTATGCTCATCACCTCTCCAATATGCTCCAGAAGAAGAAAGGAGTTTAAATCCTTTGATAAGCTTAGTATTAATTAGATGAGGGCCTGCACAAAGATCAACAAAATCATCTTCACCCTGTCTGTAAAAAGATATTGTTGCACCATCGGGCAAATCATTAATAAGCTCAACCTTATATGGCTCATTTCTATCTTCCATAAACTTAACGGCCTCAGCTCTCTCAAGCTCAAATCTCTCAAACTTAGGCTTAGACTTAATAATCTTCTTCATCTCTGCTTCTATTCCATCTAAGTCCTCTCTTGAAAAAGGCTCTGTATCAAAATCATAATAGAAGCCATCCTCAATTGATGGACCAATGGCAAGCTTAGCATCTGGTCTAATCTTCTTAACAGCTTCAGCCATAATATGAGAACAAGTATGTCTAAGAGCAAAAAGTCCTTCTTTATCTCTAGATGTTAGAATGGAAAGACTGCAATCAGACTCTATTGTAGTTCGAAGATCTTTTACCTCGCCATCAACTTCTATTGCACAAGCATTTCTAGCAAGACCTTCGCTAATATCCATTGCAATATCAAAACCAGTCATCTTTCCTTCGTATTCTTTTTTTGTTCCATCTTTTAATGTAATAATCATTCTATTTCTCCCTTCCGGTAACTCACCATACAAACGGCATAGTCATATAATTCTATTGTATTGTACATACCTATATATAATATCACATTTATCATGTTATTGCATAAATAATTATAGTGTAATTCATTATGTAATTCATAATTAATTTTCTTTTATAATTATGTCGTAAATAGTACAAAACACTCATGTCCCAGATTTTGCATTATTTACAGAATTAATAAAAAGTTAATAATTTGTTCGTATGTGTTTGTGTTATACTTATTCTTAATTCCACTTCTACCATGTCATAAATATGGAGGTATTTATGACAACAAAATTACAATTAAACAAGGAGGAATGGAGAAATGCGAAAGGCAAGATAGCATATGGCATGACTAATGACTATATGTTTCGCATGGTACTCCAGTCAAACAATAATGTATTAAAAGGGATTATCAGTTCTATGATGCATGTTCCTTCGGATACAATTACTACAGTTGAGATTGCTAATCCAATAGAATTAGGTAAATACATAGAAGACAAAGACTATGTGCTAGACATTAAAGTCAAACTCAATGACAATTCAATTATCAATCTTGAGATGCAGGTTGCTGACCTAGGCAACTGGCAGAATAGATCTCTTTCTTATTTGTGTAGAACATTTGAGAACGTACAAAAGGGAGAAGATTATAATTCTGTCATGCCTGTTACACACATCGGATTTCTTGATTATGACCTATTCCCAGAAGAGAAGGAATTTTATAGTAAAAACATGCTCCAAAATATAAAGACAGGAACAATTTACAATAGAAATTTCTGTCTTCGCGTGTTATCATTAAATCAGATAGAACTTGCCACTGAAGAGGATAAGAGATGGCACATCGATGAATGGGCCAGGCTATTCAAAGCTACCACATGGGAGGAACTAAAGATGATTGCTGAGAAAGACAAGGTATATTCAGAAGCCGCCAATTCCATATACGAGCAGAATTCTGATGAGACTGTAAGAATGATGTGTGAAGCAAGAAGAGAAGCCATCTTCCATGAGCAATACGTACAGAACAAGATGGAAAGCTTGGAGAAACAATTATCTCAGAAGGAGAAACAATTGTCCCAGAAAGAGAAACAATTGTCCCAGAAAGAGAAACAATTGTCCCAGAAAGATTCTTTAATCGAACAACTTCAGGCTGAACTTGAGAAATATAAGAACAATTAATCCTATATACGCTCCACCGAAATGGTGGAGCGTATTATTGTTGTCTCACAGTAAAAAAATCCCCCGAAGCTAGCAATCTAACTACGAGAGACTTTATTATTTAGTATTGAATTATATAAACAGCAGGCAAGATAAATCCATCAACTAAGCTCTTTAGAAATATCTTCCTCTTTCAACTCCGATATAGCAAGAGCATCTTCTTTGGACATACCTCTTTCAATACAATTCTTGTAGGCTTGAAGCCCTTTTTTTAATTCACCTTTAAGTTCTCCTTTAAGTTCACCTTTTAGCTCTCCATTCTTGAATCCATTCCTATATATAGTTTTAGCTTCGTATTCTAATATTTCACCACCCATAACTCTGTCTGCCTCCTTTATAACTTTATTATATTTCTTCGCAATTAGACCTAGTACGCTTCTCATTGAAGTTATTATACAATACTTTTCAAGGGAGGTAAGTTCTCCCACTTGATTTAGGTCATTTAGTTTTCCTACTATGTACTCATATTCGTGAATCAATTCATTGAGCTTATTCTTATCTTTATTATACAACGAAAGTTCCTTCTCGTGTACAAAAATGTGAAATGGCAATATAATAAATAAGTTCTTATCGAAAATCTCTTTTAGGGTGTATTGTTGTACCTTAATAACTTGTATTTCACGTTGTAATACATCGTCTTCATTGTGTATACATATTTTTAGCGTATCAGGTGTGTTATCGTTATGTCTGAGATACAATACTGCAGTTCTTGGAAATTCCACATGCATTATATCTTCAATAAATGTATGTCCATATAGAGCAACCTGCATATCATACTGATATATACGAACCTGCAACTCATTACTATCCGGATTGGATTCACACTCGATATGATATCTGTCTTCTGATGAACCAATAATTACAAAGTTTGAATCTGTAATCCTAATCATTTGCTTGTCTTCTGGCGATGTAATCAATTGCTCGTTTGGATACAACTCAATTGGTGATTCTAGTGAATAATTAGTTTTAAACACCTCATTCACTAAAGGTATTAATAATTTGGGACAATCGTTTTCCATGGTTCGGAAAGCGTTGTCGTACTCATGCGCCATAATCTCTTCCTCCTCGTATTATATAGTCATACCCATTCTTTACCTCATCTACAGGTTAGGGTATGCTGTTGAAGATGCTGTGGA
>SVEY01000008.1:0-12539 GCA_015057165.1 Lachnospiraceae bacterium
ATAAAAGGAGTTTTATGGGAGAATTAATACTTTGTAAAAGGCCTATTGCGGCTGTTCCATATTATATAGAAGATGTTTCACTCAATGTATATTCCATTGAAGAATTATGCTATTATGTGGCTAATAATGCTTATCTTATTAATACTGAATTTGCAAGTGTTGAGCTTTGTAATTGGATTGGAAGAGAAGTAGGAAAAGAAGAGGAAAAAGTTCTTCTGACTATTCTTGAAGAAGAGAAACCGCTACACGTATTTATTAATGCATTACTTAATTTATGCGATTATCTTCCAGGAGAGGAAATAAGAAATGTTACGGAAATAATTAGTTCCTTTGAGAATAAATCCCCGATTGAATGTAGTAAGATTAGAGCAGACAGGCTATTAGATAAGAATAAGATTGTTGACGCAATTTATGAGTACGAGAATATATTAGATAAATGTGAACAGGATAAGAAAGATATTTCCAAGGAATTTATGGGAGATATATGGCATAATCTTGCTGTATGTTATTCGAGACTATTTTTCTTCAAGGAAGCAAGTGTTTGCTTTGAATATGCATATCAGCTTAATCGTAAGAAGATATCTCTTGAAGCTATGCTTTGTACATACAGATGCATGAGGGATGAAGAAGGATTTAATATGCAAGTAGCAAAATACTTTGTTCCTGAGGATCTTGTGGTTAAGATTAAGAAGATTGTTACTGATACTAGTACAAGTCTGGATGTTAAGAATTTTGCAAAAAGATTGGATAATATGAAAACAGACTTTTATGATGAGAAATCTTATCAGAAACAACTTGGTATAATAATAGATAAGTGGAAAAGTGACTATAACAGGTTATGTAATATTTAGAAAGGCATATTAATGAAGCTATTCGGGAGAAAAAAGAAAAAAGAAAAAGAGCTTGATGAAGCCTTTGCCAAAGTTACGAAAGAATTAAAGGATATTGATGCTTGGGATGATCCTAAGAAACTTGAGCATTATATCCTTGATTCTTGTGAGCAAATAATTGGAACGACTAAAGAGATAAAGGCAGAGAAAAAGGAATATAAGATTGTAACGAAATATCTTGATGATATTCAAAAAATTGATAATCTTCCTGAAGATAGAGCTAATGAAGTACGTAGCGCTGCAGCAAATATACTAGAGACAGATAAAGCCAGAGTTGCTTACTTAGAGAGTTCTAAGAAAATTACAGATGAACAATTTGTGATGATGGAACAAGAAGAAGACGATATGCCATCTATTATTAGCAGGATGCAGGAAAATGAGAAGTATCAGGCTAAAGTAAAAAGGGAAATGAATGAACTAGAAGGTAATAAGAGTTATCTTGAGATGGAGATCAATGAAAGTAAACGTTCTCAGAAGAGGTTTACTATTCTTGCAATTCTAGTTGCTGTTGCTTTTGCATCATTTTTGATATTGTCTTTTATAATACAATCATTTGTAAAAGTAGATGTAGGGCTATTTAGGATTATTCTTTTTGCTATAGCTGCAATTGCTGCAGGTGTTTTATTTGTCTTTATGTCTAATATGATAAGTGATCAGAGACGTGACACGAAAAGGCTTAATAATACCATTTCACTTCTTAATGTTGTTAGAATGAAATATGTTAATGTAACTAAGGCGGTAGACTACGTAAGTGAAAAGTACGATGTTGAGAATTCATATCAGCTATTGTATGTATGGGAACAGTATGTTGAAGCCGTAAGAGAAAAAGAAAAGTATGAAAGAAATAATGATGATTTAGAGTATTTTACAGGTCGCTTAATGAGGCTTCTAAAGCAGGCGGGCCTATATGATTGTAAGATATGGCTTACCCAGACAAGTGCTCTAGTTAACAAGGATGAAAGAATTGAGATACGTCATAGATTAGTTGAGAGACGTTCTAAGATTAGAGATCGAATGGAAGAAAATACGAAGGCTGTTAAAAGTGAAAGAGATGAAATTGATAATCTTATGCGAGAACATCATTATTATGTCCCAGAGATTATGGAAATAATAGATTCCGTTGATAAGATATGTGGACTTAATAAATATAAGACGGCTTAGTGAGGGGATAAAGTGGAAATTGTACAGTTGAAAAAAGGCCAGCTTTTGGCCCAGAAAAATAATCCAGTTAAGGATTGGTATATTATACAAGAAGGAACAATAATACAGAAGAATGATTTTGTAGAAACTGAACTTGGTGTTAATTCTATAATTGGTATTCTAGAACAGGATTTTTTTATATGTGATTATATAGCCAAGACTGATTGTGTTCTTATTCTTTTTGCATGTAGCGGTGTATCTGACCTTAAGCATTTCTTGGAAAAAGAAAAAAAGATGAGAACACTATTTCTTCAAACAGCCATGAATCAGAGATTCCAACAGTTTAAAATATATGATAGGCTTTATCGTATGGCTAATAAGTTTTCTGCTTATGTCGATAAATCATATCAGGATTATCAGACCTTTGTTATTAATAATAGATTTGAGAATCCTAATAATCCTGATCTTTCTTCATTTCAACCGCTAAATGTTACCCACGCATTACAGCAGTGGGAGATAGATAGTTGTGCAAGTCTTATGACTAAATGTTTAGGTGATTACATGAAGATTTATACAACTGATGATAAATTAGCAGTTGGTGCAATTATGGAAGCATCTGCGCAAATGCACCGTGTTATGCAAGGTATTACACAGATGATAGAATTCTTTGGAATTAACAGAGAGCATCTACTTGGCGATAGAAAACGTGACTTGTTTCATGCATTTATTTCATTATATACATTTCTTAAGAAGAATAAACAAGATACAAGTGAAGTTGAAACTAAGATTATAGATTTACTTGAATTCGCCAAAACTCTTGGAATCTATAATAAGCAATTTGTTGAGTCCTGTGTTCAGGAATTCAATGATGCTATGTCTGTTGAAGAAGTTCAAGAAGTAGAAGAAGCGGGAAAAGGTCCTTCATCTGATTTTGAATTGATTCTGGATTATAGTGGATTTATAGGGGAAGAGAAAGAAAAGTACCTTAAGGATTTCACTGAATATTCCAAATGTTATACTAAAATACAGCGTGATAAGGAAGCGAATAAACTTAGAAAACAAATTAATAATGAGTTCTATGAAATCTATAAGAAATGTTTCTTTAGAGCAGTAAACGATAGAAATATTCCTGCGACTATTGAAATGTATCTTAACTTTGGTTATGTGGATGGAGCATTTCTTGAAGAAGAGAAGATTAATGGACTTTTTAGTATAACGACACATATGGAACTTGTAAGTTCGGAACATGTATATACAATTTTTAATTGGTTAAAGGCTGTTTATCGTGGTGACAAAGAGCCATCTAAGAATGAATTTGATCTAGATTTTGAACATTACCTTATAGAAGAATATAAGCAGGGTAATATTAAGAAAGAAGATATTGATAAGATTAAGGCTAAACCTGAAGAAAGAGTTATCTTCGAAATTGACAATATGTTCAAGACTGTTAACAGGCTTACATATGGTAATATAAGTAGTTTCAATGCGATTCTTAATGATTCTGATATGTTTAATGATCCTGGTAGTATGCTTATTTCTAGGAATAAATTATATGAAGCGGTTAATCAGATAAGAGGTGTTGATTTTTCGGCATATTATAGACCGATTTATGCTAATAATTTACCTGAACTTTTTCAACACGAGACTCTTATGCAGGAGATTTTGCCTGACATAATCCTTATGCCAAATGCTGGTTCAAAGGGAATGATGTGGCAAGAGACAGCTAGTATCAAGAATGATACTCCTGCAAGATTTATGCTTCCTATTTTCGCAACATGTGACATTACTGATGAGATTATTGAACTTACAGCAAGATACAGATGGGAACTTTGCAGGAAGATTCAAGGCCCTAGATGGAATGATATTAGAGAGCATAGTCTTACATCTGACTATTATGATTATCTTCAGTTTTATAAGAAGAATCATGATTTGTCGCAGGATGCCAAAGAACAGATTAAGAGTTCTCTTACCCGTGCCAAGAATAGCTTTAGAGAAGTCTTTGTAAGAGATTATCTTAATTGGATTAAGTATGAATCGAAAGGTGGATTCAGACTTAACAAATTTGTTAGAAATATTGTATTTGAGTATTGTCCATTCTCTAAAGAGATTAGAAGTAAATTAGAAGACAGTCCAATGTTCTCTAATGCAATTCACAAGTTTAATGTTAACAACGCCAAGTCCCTTAAGAGACTTACAGCATTATATGATAAATTCACAAAAGATGGTGGAACTATAACACCTGAATTAAAAGAAAATATTAGTTATTATGAATTGTAGATTATTTCTTGATTCATGATTAATAATAAAATTAGTTTTTAGTGAGGTATAACATGAGTAAAATTAGAACAAGATTTGCACCAAGTCCAACAGGAAGAATGCATGTTGGAAATCTACGTACAGCCCTATATGCTTACTTAATTGCTAAGCATGAAGGAGGGGACTTTGTACTTCGTATTGAAGATACAGATCAAGAGCGTTATATGGAAGGTGCTGTAGATATTATCTATAGAACACTTAAGGCAACAGGTCTAATTCATGATGAAGGTCCCGATAAGGATGGCGGCGTCGGCCCTTATGTTCAGTCGGAACGTCAGGCTAAGGGCATATATCTTGAATATGCCAAGAAATTAATAGAGAAAGGTGAAGCATATTATTGCTTCTGTACACCAGAGAGACTTGAGTCAATAAAGCAGAACTTAGATGGCAAGGAAATCTCAATATATGATAAGCATTGCCTGGGATTATCTAAAGAAGAAGTACAGGCTAATCTTGATGCAGGAATTCCTTATGTAATAAGACAGAATAATCCGCGTACTGGCACAACAACTTTTGATGATGAAATCTATGGTGAGATTACTGTAGATAATGCAGAGCTTGATGATATGATTCTTATTAAGTCTGATGGTTATCCAACATATAATTTTGCCAATGTAGTAGATGATCATCTAATGGGTATTACACATGTTGTTCGTGGTAATGAGTATCTTTCATCATCTCCAAAATACAACAGACTATATGAAGCTTTTGGATGGGATGTCCCAGTATATGTACACTGTCCTCTAATTACTAATGAGAATCATGAGAAGCTATCTAAGAGAAGTGGTCATTCTTCTTATGAGGATCTGGTTGAACAGGGATTTCTTACGGAAGCAATTGTTAATTTTGTTGCACTCCTTGGATGGAGTCCTGAGGATAATCAGGAGATTTTCTCTCTTGAAGAATTAATTAAGGTATTTGACTATCATCATATGTCTAAATCACCTGCTGTATTTGATATTACAAAGCTTCGCTGGATGAATAGTGAATACATTAAGGCTATGGACTTTGATGAGTTCTATAAGATTGCAGAGCCTTTTATTGATAAGACTATTACAAGACCTATTGATAAAGTTAAGATTGCTAATATGGTTAAGACAAGAATAGAAGTATTTCCTGATATTCCTGGTCATATTGATTTCTTTGATGCTGTACCTGAATATGATATATCAATGTATAAGCATAAGAAGATGAAGACTACTCCGGAAAGTTCCTTATCTGTGCTTAAAGAGTTACTACCAGTAATAGAATCACATGATGATTATACTAATGATTCTTTGTATGAGATGTTAGTTTCTTTTGCGAAGGAACATGAATATAAGAATGGTTATGTACTTTGGCCAATAAGAACAGCACTTTCAGGAAAACAAATGACTCCAGGCGGCGCTACAGAACTTATGGAACTTTTGGGTAAAGAGGAGTCTGTTAATAGAATTAATGTTGCAATTAAGAAGCTTGAAAGTGAAATCTAACTTTTTAGTAATTACACCTGCTATCTGTAAGATGGCAGGTTTTTTATTGCAGTTAATGCTTTGTTATGTTATATTATCTTCACTTAAAGGGGAATGAATTATTGATTATTATATGTCAGGCAAGAAGGAGAAGTATGCTTGATAATAATCAATTAGAAGCTGTAAATTTTTATAAAGGACCTTGTATTACACTTGCAGGTCCAGGTAGTGGTAAGACTACAGTATTAGTTAACAGGATTAAGACTCTTATTGAAGCTCATAATGTGGCTTCGGAGTCTATACTTGTTATTACATTTACAAAAGATGCGGCTCTTGAGATGAAGAGTCGTTTTGTTAATACCTGCAACAATTCTAAAGCAGGTCTTGTTAATTTTGGTACATTTCATTCCGTTTTCTATAGAATTCTACAACAGGAAACTCATCTTGATTCTGATTCAATCTTACAAGGTAAGAGTCTCATCAGCTTTATTAAGGAAGTTATTAGATCCCAGAATATAGTATTTGACGAACAATTAATTGAGGGCTTATATAAAGAATTTAGTTACTTGAATAATACTTTAGTTCCTATTGAAGAGTACGAATCATCAGGCTTTGATAATTTAGTTTTTAGAAGAATTTATAAATCATATAAAAGTATGAAAGCTGAATTTAATAAGATTGATTTTGATGATATGCTTTATCTAACATTTAATCTGTTTAGAGATAATCCTTTTATTTTGCGAAAGTGGCAGAAGAGATTTGAATTCTTTCTAATTGATGAAATGCAGGATATGAATGATATTCAGTTTGAAATTATTAAAATGCTTGCAAAGTCTGGAAATATATTTGCCGTTGGAGATGATGATCAGTCAATTTATGGCTTTCGCGGTGCTAATCCTGAAATAATGAAAAGATTTACAATTGTTTATCCTGAATGTACCAAGATTATCCTTAATAAGAATTACAGGTCGAAAAAAGCAATTGTTGATGCCTCTGCCTGCTTAATAAAATGTAATGAAATGAGGTTTGAAAAAAACCTCATAGCAAATAGCATAATAAACGGTAATATAAGGGTTATTGGATTTAGAGACAGTATCCTTGAATCTGAATGGATATCTAGAGAGATACAGTCTATTCTTAAAAGAAATAATAACTCAAGCATAGGCGTTCTTTTTCGAAATAAGAACCAGAGCAAAAATATGGTAAATGCTTTATCTAATAAAGGAATTCCCTTTTTTATAAAGGATAGAGTTTCTAATATATATAATCATTTTATATTTAAGGATATAATTAGTTTTATTAATATATCACTTGGCAATGGGGAAAGGTCTGATTTCCTGAGAATATATAATAAACCTAATAGATATATTAATAGAATGGCGATAAATAAAGAGGGGGTAACTTTTGAAGATATTCTAATTTTTTATAAGGACAAGCCATATATGCAAGTAAGAGTTAGAGAAATGAAGAAAGACATTGAGAGAATAAAAACTCTTAGACCTTGTTCAGCAATTCTATATATTAGAAAAAAGATAGGATATGATAATTATATTGAAGAAACCTCTAATAGCAAGAAACAATATGATGATTATATGAAAGTGTTAGATTCCATTCTAAACTTATGTAAGGAATTTAACAATATCAAATCATTTTTAGAAGAATGTAATGAAAGAATAAAATATCAAAACGATGTTGAAGATGAATCCAAATCCAGAGTGTTTCTATATACATTTCATGGATCAAAGGGATTAGAATTCGATAATGTGTTCATATTAGATGTAAATGAGGGGATTACTCCCTCAAAAAAAGCAGAAAATCAAAAGGATTTAGAAGAAGAGAGGAGAATGTTCTACGTTGCACTTACTCGTGCAAAGGAAAATATAACAATATGTCATATACAAAATAGGAACAATGAGAGGCTCTTTCCATCAAGATTTATAGAGGAGATGGGTAAATAATATTACTCATTTTCCTCTAATAATTCGTTGAATCGCTTATTAACACGTTCATATTCTTCGTCAGACTGTATGTTATCTATTGCGTAATCTCCATCATTTTCAAAGTATCTATATATGTATACAAGTGTATCATCAAGGGGCTCGCCATTTTCATCTACAGGCATAAGAACAATGTAATCCTGGTTGTCTATATCGAAAATTGTTAGGATTTCGCAGTCTAAATCCTCGCCATCAAGTTCAATTGTCACCATAACATCGTCATCTGTCTCTGGAATATTGTTGTTTTTCATGGGTTTTCTCCTGATTATTCGCGGTTTTTAATAGTCTTGTAAGATTATAATTTAATATGGAGTAAAAAGCAATAGATGTGGTATAATAAGTCGTGAGGTGTCGCGAAGCGACGGAGTCCTGACGACTGGAAATAAGTCGTGAGGTGTCGCGAAGCGACGGAGTCCTGACGACTGGAAATATGTCGTGAGGTATGTCCTGACGACGAAATGAGGCGAAACTAGATATGAGATTACAGCAGGGGAATTTTTGTGAATTCGGAGGCAGAGTGCATAAGGACTGGATCACATTTACCTACCAGACAAAAACAAAAAAAGAATCATATATTAATATATATGATATTAAGACGTACAAGTTGATTACGAAGATAGAAGTGACTTCTGAATATAAAATGGGACTTGTATGTTCTATCAGTGTGTACGGATTTAATCCTAACGATATTTGCTATCTAATATATAGAGATGGCAAAGAAACTATGGATGAATATTCCACAAGGGTAGTAGGAAGAGAAGCATGGAACGATAAGAGTAGAAAAGACTGTGATTACAAGGTTTATTCTGCTATTTCTTGTGATGATTATACATTTAAGAATAAGAAGCCTGGTATTGCTCCGAAGGATATGATTATGTATAAGCTTCATATGAGAGGCTATACAATGAAGCATGGACTTAACAGATGGGATAAAGGTAATTATAAGGGCTTCTTAAAGTGTCTTGATGAAATCGAAGATCTAGGAGTTACTTCAATTGAATTTCAGCCTTTGTATGAATTTGAGGAAATGGGAATTGTTGAGAGTACAGTTCTTAATGAACATTTTCAAGCAGAAACTGTTATAACAGATACTGGTAAAGTTAATTACTGGGGTTATGAGAGAGGTCATTATTTTGCACCAAAAGCATCTTATTTTGGAGGCGACAATGCCTCATATAATATGAAGCAGATGATTGATGAAATTCATGCCAGGGGACTTGAGGTTATTATGGAAATCGCATTTAACAAATATGTATGCGAAGAAGTAATGATTAATTCTCTTATATATTGGGCAAAAGTGTATAATGTTGATGGTCTTCATATACTTGGAAATGATTTGCCAATTAAGAGGATGGTTAAAAGTCCATATCTTGCTGATACCAAATTATTCTACCATGAGTATCCATTTGAAGTACTAGATAGTGAGAAAGACAATAAGCATTTATTTGTATGTAATGATGAATTCCTCTATGCTCTTCGTCAATTGCAGAATCATTTTGATGGCTATATATCTGAACTTGCCAATAATTCTAAGAGACAGAATGAGAAGTATGGTTTTGTAAATTATGCTGCTAATAGTTATGGATTTACTCTGTTTGATTCATTTTCTTATGGTGAGAAGCATAATGAAGATAATGGGGAGCAGAATAGAGACGGTAATAATTACAACTGTAGTAATAATTATGGCATTGAAGGTAAGACTAGCAATAAAGCAATTAACCAGATTAGACTTAACAACATAAAGACTGCAATTTGTGCAGTTATGCTTGGCCAGGCAATACCTCTTATTCTTGCTGGAGACGAAGTAGGTAATTCACAAGGTGGTAACAATAATGTGTATTGTCAGGATAATGAAATAGGATGGGTTGATTTCCCTAAGAATAAATTCGCTACTGAAATACGAGAATTTACTAAAGCTATGATTAGGTTTAGAAAAGACAATCCAATTATTAGATTAGAAGATCCTATGCATATGAATGATTATCATCACACAGGAATACCTGATTTATCTTACCATGGTAGAGAACCTTGGATGATGGGTATAGGTGATGAGAAGAAAGCACTTGGCATTCTTTACGCAGGAGAATATTCATGCTCAGACAATAAAGACGATATACTTATTTGCTACAATTTTCATTACGACGAAGAGAAGTTTGCCCTTCCAAGGATGAGTGGTAATAAGAAGTGGTATGTGGCATGTAATTCTTTTGATAATTTTGGAGAATTAAAATATATCAAATCACAGCATTATATTAAGGTTCCCGGCGGTTCAATAACAATACTTGTGGGGAAAGAAACCAAGATTACTAATGATAGTATAGAGATTCTAGATAAAAAGAAGCGAAGAGGCAGAAAATGAGTAATAACAGAATAATAAATGCTTCTGTATTAAAATGGATTGCTATAATAACAATGCTTATTGATCATGTAGGACTTGTTTTCTTCCCAGAGTATTCTATTATTAGATGGATTGGAAGAATTAGTTTTCCATTGTTTGCATTTCTAATTTGTGAGGGCTATAGGCACACGTCTAATATCTGGAAATATTTTCTGCGACTTGGAATCTTCGCAATTATATCTGAGATACCATATGATTATTGCCTTTTTAATCGAATAATATATCCATATAGTCAAAATATTTTCTTTGTATTGTTATTAGGGCTTCTGGTTTTATACCTTATTGATAAAGAATATGTTGTAAAAGGCAAAGACATTACCATATATTGCCAGATAGCCATTGTTATAGTGGCTTGTGTTATTGCGTATTTTGCGGGATTTAGCTATAAATATGTTGGGGTATTGTTTATTGTGATAATGTATTATATTAGAGAATATTTCCCACTATTTTCATTTGCTGCATTTATAATATATTTAATTGCATATGGTATGGTAAATGCTTTATTTGTGTTATTATCCCTTCCGTTAATTTATTTATATAACGGAGAGCAGGGGGTTAGTAGCAAGAAGTTAAAATGGTTATTCTATATTATCTATCCCTTGCAGTTTGTTGTAATAATTATTATTAGGGATTATGTAATTGCATAGAGAAAGGAGAGAATATGTTTCATCCAATAAGACACTACAAGACAATTACAAGACATAGACATCTTGTTATGAAAGGGTGTTTTGAAGTTGGACTTTATAAACAGGGATTACTACACGATTTGTCTAAATATAATCCCATAGAGTTTATTCCAGGTGCTATCTATTATAAAGGTACAGAGAGCCCTAATAATACAGAAAGAAGGAAAAGGGGCTATTCAGCAGCCTGGCTTCATCATAAGGGAAGAAATAAGCATCACTTTGAGTATTGGATTGATTATACTTTGAAAGAAGGTCATCCTATTGAAGGAAATAAGATGCCGGTTCGCTATGTTGTTGAAATGTATGTTGACAGAGTAAGTGCCAGCAAGAATTATCAGAAGGTTGAATATACAGACAAAAGTGCACTATTGTATTATGAAAAGGGTAAGAACAGGTACATGATGCACGAAGATACAGAGAAGCTTCTTGTTATGTTACTTAAATACCTGGCTGATAACGGGGAAGAGGCAACTAATGAACTTATTAGAACAAGAATTCTTCATACAGATAAGAAAGTAAAAAGAGTTAAGTATATTAAAGATAAAATTTTATCATTAATGAATAAGATAGATTGAGATTATTGATAAAACAAATAATATTAAATGATTAAGGAAGATAGAAAAATGAGTGAAGAAAAGAAAATATTATATTCAGGAATGCAGGCAACAAATGCTCTAACTTTAGGCAACTATCTTGGTGCATTAAAGAACTGGGTTAATTTAAATGAAGAATATGATTGTTTTTTTGGCGTAATGGATTTACATTCTCTTACAGTTAGACAAAATCCTACTGAATTTAGACAAAATGCCAGAAAACTATATGCTTTATATGTTGCGGCAGGTCTTAATCCAGAAGTGAATTGTGTATATTATCAATCTCATGTGCCAGCACACGCCCAGCTTGCATGGATACTTGATTGCTTTACTTACATGGGTGAGCTTAACAGGATGACACAATTCAAAGATAAATCTCAGAAGCATTCTGATAATATCAATGCAGGATTATATACTTATCCTGTTCTTATGGCGGCAGATATCCTGCTATATCAGACTGATGTTGTTCCTGTTGGAAAAGATCAGATGCAACATCTGGAAATAACTAGAGATATTGCAGAAAGATTTAATAATATCTATGGCAATGTATTCAAGATTCCTGAAGGATATATTGGTAAGAGTGGTGCTAAGATAATGTCACTTCAGGATCCTACTAAGAAGATGTCTAAATCAGATGAAAATGTTAATGCTACAATTCTTCTAGTTGATGATAAGGATACAATTATTAGAAAATTCAAAAAAGCAGTAACAGACTCTGATGCAAATATCAAATATGATGTAGAAAATAAACCGGGTGTTAGTAATCTAATTGATATTTATCGCTGTGTATCTAAGAAGTCAATAGAAGATATTGAGAAAGAGTTTGAAGGAAAAGGATATGGTGATTTTAAGCTTGCTGTAGGAGAAGCTGTGGCAAATGAACTTGCACCAATTCAGGAAGAATACAACCGCCTTCTCAAAGATAAAGTTTATATTGAAAAATGTATAAAAGAAAATGATGAGAAAGCAGCTTATTTTGCCAATAAGACCCTTCGAAAAGCAATGAAGAAAGTAGGACTTACTGAAATGATAAGATAAATTATATGTCTATTATAGATGCCATATCTT
>SVEY01000008.1:12639-46039 GCA_015057165.1 Lachnospiraceae bacterium
TTTTATTCTTTTAAAATGTGTTATTGCAGATTTGCCATTTTCATAATCTACTTGTCTAGTAATAATAGAATCATTAATTCTTCCAATTGGTGCGTCGATAGTTCCTTTTTCTTTAATATGTCCTTCACATATTGCCAGATATGTTCGCTGCAAAGTCTTTTCTTTTACTTGTCTTTGTAATAACGCAGAGCTAAGGATATTCTTTGCGATTATTGTAAGACCGCTTGTATTTTTATCAAGTCTGTTAATGCATCGAAAAACAAAGTCTACGCCCTGGGAAGTATAGTAGTGGCATATATAATTTGCCAGTGTATCATTGTAATGATTAATAGAAGGATGAATAGACATCTGGCTAGGTTTGTTAACGATTAGTATATCTTCGTCTTCGTATATAATAATTGATTTTATGTCAAAATCAGGTTTTACTGCCTCTATATCAGATGTTTTTTCTTCATTTATAATTATTGTTAAAATATCTCCCTTTTTAAGTGGTTTATATAATTTTTCTGCTATACCATTAATTAAGGCTGTATTCTCAGTATTTCTTAGATATACAAATGCTGCTTTCGGGTAGTTTTTATCTTTAAGAAACGCATTTATGGAGTTATAATCTGATTCTAATTTATAATTAATTGTTCTTTTCATTTTTTATCCTTTAGAAAAAAATATAGTCAAATGATATATTATATGTTAGTATATTTTCATCTTAATTCAAAATGTTTTATAAATTTTTCTTTGGATTTCCAATACAAAATGTATAGTTGTATTAATACGGCAATTCTTAAGGGGATCACATCCACACTTGTTACAGTTGAAGCTGATGTAAGTTCAGGCATGCCATATTTTGAGATGGTAGGCTTTCTTTCTGCTGAAGTAAAAGAGGCAAAAGAGAGGGTTAGGACTGCGTTAAAGAACTGTGGCTTTGAATTACCACCCAAGCGAATAACAATTAACATATATCCAGCTTCAATAAAAAAGCAGGGCTGTGGCTTTGATTTACCGCTGGCTATTGCAATACTTAAAGCTATGTCTGTTATTGATTATGAAGATGATAGAAAGATTATGATGATAGGGGAACTAGGGTTATCGGGACAGATCAATCCTGTTAACGGTGTGCTACCTATTCTGTTAGATGCAGTAAATAATAATATATCTGAATGTATAGTTCCCTATGATAATAGAAATGAAGCTTTTCTTGCTTCAGGAATTAAAATTGTTCCGGTTAAGCATCTTCTAGATGTTATTAATTATCTTAATATAGGTGATGAACCTATATATGATGTGGATTTGCCAAAAGAAGAACCTGAGGAATTATCATATGATTTTTCTTATATAAACGGACAGAAGGTTTTAAGAAGAGCATGTGAAATAGCAGTGTCAGGTATGCATAATTTTCTTATGATTGGTCCCCCAGGCGCAGGTAAGACTTTGATTGCCAAAACCATTCCTACAATTCTTCCTGAAATGACTAAAAAAGAGTGTATCGTAAGCTCTAAAATAGCAAGCGTAAGTGGAAGTTTTAAAGATAATCCTAAGCTAATAAACGAAAGACCATTTCGAAGCCCTCATCATACTATTAGTCCTCAGGGGCTTGTTGGTGGAGGAAATATAGTAATGCCTGGAGAAATATCTCTTGCTCATAATGGGGTATTATTTCTTGATGAATTAACTGAATTCAAGAAATCCACATTAGAACTTCTTAGACAACCTATGGAAGACAAAGAGATAAGCATATCACGAGCTTCTGGAAAATATACCTATCCAGCGAATTTTATGTTGGTAGCTGCCATGAATCCATGTTCATGCGGTTATTATCCTGATTTAAACAAATGTAGATGTGACCGTAATTCTATTAAAAGATACTATAATAAACTCTCACAGCCTTTACTAGATAGAATTGATATGTGCGCAGAAGCATCAACAGTTAAGTATAAGGATATAGTAACTAAAGGAGAAAATGAGTCATCAAAAGTTATAAGAGACAGAGTGGTTAATACTCATAATATTCAGAAAAAAAGATTTGTTAATGAATCATATAATTACAATAGTGATATTCCATCTAGTGATATAGAGAAATATTGTGCTTTAGGCAATTTTGAGAAGAGGTTTATGGAGAGCATATATGATAAATATTCTCTTACTGGCAGAACATATTACAAGCTTCTTAGGGTAGCAAGAACTATTGCTGATATGTCTAATGAAGATAAGATAAGTATGATTCATTTAAAGGAATCCCTTATGTATCGTGGACTTGATAAGAAATATTTTGAGAATTGTTTATAGGAGAATTGTATGGACGAAGATTTATTAAAATACGAATTGTGGTTTTCAAAATTAGATATAACTAATACTTCTAAGAATAGATTATCTGATTGCATGAAAGATTCAAGAAATATATACAATGCAAGTAAGAGTCAGCTTCTTGCAACTAATATGGTTGATGAAAAAGTAGCAGATAGAATAATTAGTGATAGAAAAAAGTGTGATGTTATTGATTTGTATAATAAGTTCAAAAGCTATAATCAGAGGCTTATTACAAGAATAATGGATAATTATCCCGAGAAATTAAAGAATATTCAGAATGCTCCCTATGCACTTTTTTGTGTAGGAGAAATGCCAGAAAGTTTCGATAAATGCGTATCTATTGTGGGAGCAAGAGGATGTTCAGAATATGGAAGATTTGCTGCAACAAAATTGGCAGAGATGCTTTCAAGACGTGGATATATTGTTGTTAGCGGTATGGCGCTGGGTATTGATAATGCAGCTCACATAGGAGCGCTTAAAGAAGGTGGAATAACAGTAGCAGTTCTTGGATGTGGCGTAGATATATGCTATCCAAGAAACAATATTAATACTTATGTTGAAATAAAAAAGAAGGGTGCAATCATTTCTGAGTTTTATCCAGAGACTAAGCCAGTAAGTTACAATTTCCCAACTCGTAACAGAATAATATCAGCTCTTAGCAATCAGGTAGTAGTTGTAGAGGCAAAAGATAAAAGTGGATCTTTAATCACTGCAGATTACGCTCTTGAACAAGGCAAAGATATATATGCTATTCCTGGTAGAATAACAGACACATTGTCTTATGGCTGTAACAGATTAATTAATCAGGGAGCTGGTATAATTACTTCTGTAGATGACTTTGTAAATGTCTTAGATGAAGTGCAAATTAACACTTTATATACACCTCATGAAATAAATTGTCAGAATTTTTTCCTTGAAAAAGAAGATTTGTTGGTGTATAGTTGTCTAGATTTCTATCCTAAAAATATTGAAGAGGTTATTAAAGAAACTAACCTTGAAATGATAAGTGTACTAAACTCCCTTATGAATCTGTGTGAAAAGAAGATTATAAAGGAAGCATTTGTTAATCAATACGTTAGGATAAAGTAATATCTAGGAGAATAATAATGGCTAAGAATCTTGTAATTGTTGAGTCACCAACTAAAGTGAATACTATTAAGAAGTTTCTAGGAAAGAACTATGAAGTAGTAGCTTCTAATGGTCATGTTAGAGACTTACCTAAAAGTGCACTTGGAGTTGATGTAGATAATGATTTTGAACCCAAATATATTACAATTAGAGGTAAAGGTGAATTACTAGCAGCATTAAGAAAAGAGGCCAAGAAGGCAGATAAGATATATCTCGCAACTGATCCTGACCGTGAGGGTGAGGCTATTTCATGGCACCTTATAAGTGCTCTTAATCTTGATGATAAGAATACTAGAAGAATCAGTTTTAACGAGATTACTAAGAAGGCTGTCAAAGATGCTCTCAAATCCCCTCGTGAAATTGATATGGATTTAGTTGACGCACAACAGGCAAGAAGAGTATTAGACAGAGTTGTGGGTTACGAGATTAGTCCAGTTCTTTGGGATAAAGTAAAAAGAGGTCTTAGTGCAGGCAGAGTACAATCTGCAGCACTTAATATAATATGCCAGAGGGAAAAAGAAATATCTGAATTTATTCCGAGAGAATATTACACCTTAGATGTTATTCTTAAGAATAAAAAGAATAATATCGAAGCCTCATTCTATGGAGATAAAAATTCAAAACTTGATATTGATGGTAAGAAAGAACTAGATGATATCTGTAAGAAGCTTGATGGCGCAGAATATGTTGTTGAAAATGTTAATAATTCAAAGCGTGAAAAGAAAACTCCACTTCCTTTCACAACATCAACAATGCAACAAGAGGCATCAAAACAACTTAATTTCTCCATATCAAGAACTATGAATATTGCACAGCAATTGTATGAAGGTATTAATATTAAGAAGATTGGTACTGTTGGTTTAATTACTTATCTAAGAACAGATTCTATTAGAATATCAGATGAGGCTAAGGCTTCTTGTAAGCAATTTATAGAAGATGAATATGGAAAAGATTATGTGGGTAATTACACAGGTGGTAATAAGAACAAAGGTAAAATACAAGATGCTCACGAAGCTATAAGACCTGCTGATGTTACACTTACACCTTCTATGGTTAAGAGTTCATTAAATGCAGCTCAATTTAAGCTTTACCAGCTTATTTGGAAAAGGTTTGTTGCAAGCCAGATGACAAATGCCGTGTATGATGTAGTTAAAGTAAAGATTGCGGCAAAAGATTATATTTTTACAACTTCTGCACAGAAAGTCTCATTTGAAGGATTTTTATCTGTATACAAAGATGCTGATGAAGAAGACAAGAAGAATCAGAAGCTTGACTTGCTTAAAGTTGGTGATAAGCTTGAGCTAATAGAGCTTAATGAGAAACAACATTTTACACAACCACCAGCACATTTTACAGAAGCATCCATTGTTAAGACACTAGAAGAATTGGGAATTGGACGTCCTAGTACATATTCACCTATTATTTCAACACTTCTTAAGAGGAGATATATTGGTAAAGAAGGAAGAAATATCTTTGTGACAGAGATGGGGGATATAGTTAATGACCTAATGACTAAGGCATTTCCTGAAATTGTTGACGAGAAATTTACTGCAAGACTTGAAGAAGAATTAGATGAAGTTGAAGATGGAGAAATGTCTTGGAAGAAGATTCTAAGAGATATTTATCCTAGACTTAACAGTGAAGTTAAGGATGCATTAGACAAACTAGAGAAAGTAACAATACTTGATGAAGAGACAGATGTGGTCTGCGAGGAATGCGGACGTAACATGGTAATTAAATACGGTAAATTCGGTAAATTCCTTGCTTGTCCAGGATTCCCTGAATGTCGAAATACTAAGCCATATCTTGAGAAGATTGGTGTAGAATGTCCGAAATGTGGCAAAGATATAATTGTATGCAAGACTAAGAAGGGAAGAACCTATTATGGATGTGAAGGATATCCAGATTGTGACTTTATGAATTGGAACAGACCAGTATCTAAGAAATGTCCAAAATGCAATGGGTATATGGTTGTTAAAGGCAAGAAATTGTTATGCCAAAATGAAGAATGTGGTTATTTGTGTGATTTCGAGGAGAATAAATAATATAAAATGAGTGTTCAGTTATTAGATAAAACAAGAAAAATAGGTAATCTTCTTCATAATAATAATTCCACTAAGGTCGTATTTAATGATATATGTAAAGTACTAAGAGAAATACTTGATTCTGGTGTAATTGTTATTAGTAAGAAGGGAAAGGTTCTAGGAATAAGTCATAGTAGAAATGAAAATGACCTTTCTGTAATATCTGATCTTATAGTTGATGAGATAGGAGAGTTCCTAGATCCAATGCTTAATGAGAGACTTTTAAGTATTCTTTCTACTAAGGAAAATGTTAATTTGGCTACTCTTGGCTTTGATGATAAGTCTTGCGATGATTATTGTGCGATTATTTCGCCTATATATATTGCAGGAGAGAGACTTGGCACATTGTTTGTATACAGATATGACAAGCCCTATGATATTGATGATATTATTCTAAGCGAATACGGAACAACAGTTGTTGGACTTGAGATGATGAGAGCTGTTAATGATGAACATGATGAAGAGGTACGTAACAAACAGATTGTTGAGTCTGCTATAAGTACGCTTTCTTATTCAGAATTAGATGCAATTAAGCATATTTTTGATGAATTAGATGGCAACGAAGGATTACTTGTTGCTTCTAAGATAGCAGATAGAGTAGGTATAACAAGATCTGTAATTGTTAATGCCTTAAGAAAATTTGAAAGTGCTGGAGTAATAGAGACGAAATCCTCTGGAATGAAGGGTACCTATATTCGTGTAATTAATGATTTAGTTTTTGAAGAACTTGCCGATATAAATAATAAGTAAATATAAGATTTTGTTTTCATGGAAGAAAATAGATTTGCAAAAAAGGACTTTTATAAAGTCCTTTTTGTGTTTTTATATATAAAATGTACATTTTATTTTCTTATTAATCCCCTAACATAAGGATATATGTTGTGCTTTTTATTAGATGCAAACACAATATATGCAAAAAAGTCTTGTATTTTGCGAAATATTTTATATAATAATGTAAAGGAGAGTGGGGAAGCATTCCCTGATTGGAGGAGCCTATGTTTAATTCTAATGCTTTTGATTACGTCAATATCTTAGATAAGGCTGCGGATGCAAGCTGGATGAGAGAGAAAACTATTGCTCATAATATAGCAAATGTTGATACTCCAGGTTATAAGAGACAGGATGTGGAATTTGATACTACATTAGAGCAGGCAATTAAAAGAACTAAGGCTAACAATCTTCATGGTGCAGTAACTAATCTGGATGTAGCCAGCTTACAACCTAAAGTTTTTACTGATTATGCAGGCTATTCTTACAGATTAGATGGCAATAATGTTGATGTAGACACAGAAAACGTGGAACTTGCATCAGAACAGATAAAATACCAGGCCCTTACAGAAAGTATTTCGCAAGAGTTTTCTCGTTTTAAAGCGGTTGCTAAGTAGGGTATTAAGGAGGTATTTGTATGGCTTTATTTCAATCCTTTGATATTGCTGCATCAGGTATGACTGCTCAGCGTTTTCGTATGGATACAATTGCTGAGAATATTGCCAATGTCAATACAACAAGAACAGAAGATGGTACACCTTATCGTCGCAAAATTGTCACATTTCAGGAGAAGAATACTTCGCCGACTTTCTCTGATGCTATGAAAAGAGCAACAGAATTCAGAGGTGATGGTGTTAAGGTTGTCAGAGTATCAGAAGATACAACTACAGATTACATTATGGAATATGATCCATCTCATCCTGATGCCGATGAGAATGGATATGTATCATATCCTAATGTTAATACAGTTACAGAGATGACTAACTTAATTGATAGTAGTAGAGCTTATGAAGCTAACGTAACTGCCTTTGATGCTGTTAAGAATATGGCACTTAATGGTCTTAAGATTGGTCAATAATAATTCATATATTAGGAGTTAGATATGGATGTAAATAATATTAACGCAATGTATAAGACTACGAATGTTCCGGCAGTTGGGTATGGAACCAATTCGGTAGTTGATAAGAATAATAAAGCAGCTAATTCATTTGATAGTGTGCTTAATTCTGTAATGGGTATGGTTGGAGAGACTAATACTTTGCAGAATAAGGCCTCAGCAGAAGAGATTAAATTCGCACTTGGCGAATCTGATAATACACATGATTTGCTTGTTGCTGAACAGAAAGCAACAGTTGCACTTCAATATACAGTAGCAGTTAGAGATAAATTTTTAGACGCATATAAAGAGATAATGAATATGCAGATGTAACATGATAATTAGTTAGGGGAAATATCATGCCAGAAGCAATACAAAACATTTTAAATCGAATAAAAGAATGGTGGTTGAAATTCACAACTAAGCAAAAAGCTATTATAATCAGTGCAGTGGCTATAGTCATAATTGCACTGGTTATTTTGGCGTATGTAGTTACTCGTCCAACTTGGATTACGCTTGCTACAGCTACAAGTGCTGAACAGGCTTCTAAGATTAAAGAATTATTGGAGGGGGAGAATATAGAATACCAGACGTCTCAGGATGGAATGACATATTCTGTAAAATCCGAAGATGAAGCGAATGCCAATATTCTTCTTGGTACTAATAGTATTCCGTCTAAAGGATATAGTATTAATGACGTTATTGATGGAAGTTTTAGTACTACTGAGGCAGATAAAGAGAAGAAATACAAATTATATTTAGAAGAAAAATTTGCCAAGGATTTATCTGCACTTAATAGTGTTGAGAAGGCTGAAGTAACTCTTAATATTCCTGAGAATGATGGTACAATGAGTTCGAAGAAGGAAGAGGGATATGCCAATGTAATTCTTCACTTAAAGGGTGGAGAGAAAATGGAAGAAGACACTGCAGCTGGTATTGCGCAATATATTGCCACAGGCTTAGGTAACAAAACTACTGACAATATTGTTATCTTAGATTCTGATGGAAATGTGCTATTCTCTGGAGGCGATTCGGCATCAGGTGCAGGAACGGCATCTTCTAATCTTAGCGCGAAAGAGAAAGCAGCCGCCGCTGTTTCTAAGAGAGTAAAAGACGTTCTTCTTGGCTCGCAAATGTATGATGATGTTAAGGTTGCACCTAACCTAAGCATGAGTTTTGATAAGACAAATATAGTCGATTATAACTATTATCTTAACGATGATCAGACTCAAGGGTATCTTGATTCTAGATCTGAATCCAACTCAGAATCAGAATCTGGTGTTGGTGGAGTACCTGGTACTGATAATAACGATAATGATACTACTTATGTTATTCAGGATAATGGTGTGAGTCGTTCTACTACTTCTGATGTTACAGAAGATTATCTTCCTAGTGAGAAGATAACCACAACTGATAAAGAAGTAGGGGCTGTAGATCTGGAGAATTCATCTATTTCGGTTGTGGCTAAGAGATTCGTCATATATAATGAAGATGACATGAAGAAGCGTGGCGAACTTGACGATCAGACATTCGAGGAATTCGAAGCTGAAAATAGTGATATTCAAAGGGCTGATGTTGATGATGAGATGATTCAAAGTGTCTCACGTGCTACAGGAATTGCCGAAGAGAATATATCAATGACTGCGTATAATGTTCCTATGTTCCAACCATCATCTGGTATAGGACTAGATCTTAGAACAATTATTGAGATTGTTCTTGCAGTTCTAATCTTTGCACTTCTTGCCTTTGTTGTATTTAGAACACTCAGAAAGAACAAGGAAGAAGAGGTCGAAGAAGAGCTTACTATTGAGGAACTTATATCTAATCAGGAAGAAGAACTGGAAGATATTGGATATAACGAGAAGTCAGAAGCTAGACTTCTTATTGAAAAGTTTGTAGATGAAAGGCCTGAAGCAGTAGCAACGCTACTTCGTAATTGGCTTAATGACGATTGGGGATAGAAATGGCAACTGAGGAATTAAGTGGTGTACAGAAAGCAGCTATACTTCTCATTTCCCTGGGACCTGAGAAATCAGCTGACATATTTAAACACCTAAAAGAAGAAG
Organism: Lachnospiraceae bacterium; assembly: GCA_015057165.1. GTDB lineage: Bacteria > Bacillota > Clostridia > Lachnospirales > Lachnospiraceae > RUG191. The sequence continues at coordinate 22,086 of SVEY01000008.1, forward strand.
AAATTGAAGAATTGACTTTAGAGATTGCCAACACCAGAAGTATATCTCCAGAGGTCAAGGATGAAGTTATAGATGAATTCTACCAAGTATGTCTTGCACAGCAATACATTGCAGAAGGTGGTATTGGATATGCCAAAGAATTATTGGAGAAAGCTCTTGGTGATGATAAGGCTCACGATGTAATTACTAAGCTTACTGCGTCACTTCAAGTTAGACCTTTTGAGTTTATTCGTAAGACTGAACCTTCACAGGTGCTTAACTTTATTCAGGATGAGCATCCACAAACTATTGCTATGATTTTATCTTATCTTGCGCCAACTCAGTCATCTATGATTCTTAGTGCTCTAAGTCCTGAGATGCAGGCTGATGTTGCAAGAAGAATTGCACTAATGGATAGAACTTCTCCTGAAATTATTAAGGAAGTAGAGAAAGTATTAGAGCGTAAATTATCATCTCTTATCAATCAGGATTACACTATTGCTGGTGGTGTTGATGCTATTGTATCAATCCTTAATGCAGTTGATAGAGGAACTGAGAAGAGAATTATGGAAGCTCTTGAGATTGAAGAGCCTGAGCTTGCTGAAGAAATTCGTAAGAAAATGTTCGTATTCGAAGATATCTTGCTTCTTGACGATAGAGCAATTCAGAGAGTACTTCGTGATGTTGATAATGGTGAACTTGCTAAGGCTCTTAAAGGTGCTAATGAAGAAGTTCAGAATTGTATCTTCCGTAATATGTCATCACGTCTTGCTACTATGGTTAAGGAAGATATGGAATACATGGGTCCTGTTCGTATGAAGGACGTAGAAGAATCTCAGCAGATTATTGTTGGTATTATCAGAAAACTTGAAGATCAAGGTGATATTGTTGTATCTCGTGGCGGAGGTGACGATTTAGTTGTCTAATGATAAAGTATTAAAACCTTTCTTCACGCTTTTTGAAAATGAAAGTGGAACAAATAGAGAAATAGATTCTAATAGCCTTGTTGAAGAGAAGATTCAGGAATTTCAAAGAAAAGAAGAAGAACTTCGTCGAAAGAAAGAACAAGAGCGACTAGATAATATGACTCCTGAAGAAAGGGAGGAATATGAACAAGAGAATAATGACATGTCTGCTATTTTTCAGGATTTTGGCGAAGGAGAAGGAGAGACATCTCCTCCAGTAGAGGTTATTCCCAACGATCTTGTTGAGAAAGCTCAAGAAGAAGCTGATAATATCTTGGCTGAAGCCAATGCAAGGGCAGATGAAATACTAGCCAGTGCTGCTGAGTCTGCTGAGTCCATGAAAGAGCAGGCTATCAAAGAAGGGCAGAAGAATGGCTATGATATGGGACAGGCAATGGCGGCCAATGATTTAGAGGCAGCAAAGGCTGATATGGAAGCTAAGATAGAGCAGATTCGTCAAGAGTATATTGATAAAGAAGTTGAAATGGAGAAAGAGGTTCTTGATGTTGTATGTGACATTATGAGCAAAGTGTTCATGATCGAATTTGGCGATAAGAAAGAAATTCTACTTCATTTGTGTGAGAATGCTATAACTAATGTAGAAAGTAGTAAGACACTTCTTATTAGAGTTAATGAGCGTAATAGAGATTATCTTAATGATAATAAAGATATGCTCCAGGAGAAAGTTGGAGAAGGCGTTCAGCTAGATGTTATTATGGATCCGCTTCTCGAAGATGATAAATGCATTATTGAATGCGACGGTGGAATCATAGATTGTAGTATAAGTACTGAACTTGATAATTTCATTAAGGATCTTAAGGCGCTTTCTATATAGAATATTGGTGGTTTATGATTGATACTAACAAATATTATACGCTTTTAGATAATACGTATTTTGACAGTCTTGGTAAGGTTTCTAAGATAGTGGGGCTAACCATTGAATCAATAGGACCTGATGCCAAGCTTAATGATTTATGTGAGATAATTGCAGAAGATGGTAAAAGAATAAAGGCAGAAGTAGTAGGCTTTAGAGATAAAAGCCTTCTTCTTATGCCTTTTGATAGTGTAGAAGGTGTTGGCGTTGGCTGCATGGTGGAGAATACCGGTAAGCCCCTTTCTATTCCTGTAGGAGAAGAACTCTTAGGACATACATTAGATGGTGTAGGAAGACTTGACGATGGAAGTATTCTTGAATTAGAAGAAGAATATCCTGCGGAAGCAGCACCACCAGATCCTATGGATAGGGAAATAATATCCGAAGTATTACCTCTTGGCGTTAAAGCAGTAGATGGTCTTATTACTGTTGGTAAAGGTCAGAGAATAGGAATATTTGCTGGTTCAGGTGTTGGTAAAAGTACACTTATGGGTATGTTTGCCAGAAATACTAAAGCAGAAGTTAATGTTATAGCGCTTATAGGAGAGCGTGGTCGTGAAGTTAGAGAATTCGTAGAAAACGATCTTGGAGAAGAAGGTATGGCAAGATCTGTTGTAGTTGTAGCAACTAGTGATAAACCAGCCCTTATTCGTAATAAAGCTGCCAAAACAGCTACTTCAATTGCGGAATACTTTAGAGATCAGGGTAAAGACGTACTTCTTATGATGGATTCCCTTACACGTTTTTCTATGGCTCAAAGAGAGATTGGTCTTGCATCAGGTGAGCCGCCTGTCACAAGAGGATATCCGCCATCGGTATATTCTGAGATGCCAAGACTATTAGAACGTGCTGGAAATTCCGATAAAGGCTCAATTACCGGTTTATATACTGTACTTGTAGATGGTGATGATTTTAATGAACCTATAACTGATACAGCAAGATCTATTCTTGATGGCCATATTATGTTAGATAGAAGATTGGCTCAGAGAAATCATTATCCAGCTATTGATGTACTTCAAAGTATTTCCCGTGTTATGTCTGCTATAGCTGACAGAGATCATAAGAAGGCTGCTGGTATGATGAAAAATGTTCTTGCTACCTATAGAGAGGCAGAGGATTTAATTAATATCGGTGCATATAAGAATGGCTCTAATAAGAATATTGACTTTGCTATTGAGAAAATTGACAAAGTAAATGAATTTCTGATGCAAGAGACTCATACCAAGTATGAATTTGAAGATGAAATTGAGACATTAGAAGAACTATTTAAGGATTGATAGATGGCTAAGTTTCGTTATAGGATGCAGAATATCCTTGATATCAAAGAGAAAATTGAAAGCCAGGAAAAAATTGCATACAGTCAGGCTAATGCTGCTCTTTCAGAAGAACAGGACAAACTTACTAATCTTATGATTAGAAGTGCGGGGTACGAGCATGATTTAAAGGAAGCAACTTCTGGAGAATTAGATTTTAAAGAGATAAGAAGAATTAAAGAAGCCATTGAGACCATGAAAGTTCTTGTTAGAGAACAAATGGTTAATGTTCACATGGCGGAAAAGAAGGTTGAAGAGGCAAGGAAGAGACTTGATGAAGTTATGAAAGACAGAAAGACTCATGAGAACCTTAAAGAAAAAGCATTTGATGAATTTAAGCAGGAGCTTAATGCAGAAGAGAACAAGATAACAGATGAGTTAGTTAGTTATACATACAAACCGGATGAAGATGGAGAAAACTAATGGCTGATAAGGAAGAGAAGAAGAAAGCAAGGGCTGAAAAGAAGGCTCAAAAGAAGAAAGAAAAAGAGAATAAAAAGAAAAAAGGACAAGATGGAGAAGAAGAGGATGAAGAAGACGAAGGCTCAGGTAAAGGCTTAGTTATATTTGTCGCTATTTTGATTGCTCTTATATGGCTTGTGATTCTTGGTCTCTTAATTAAGATGGATGTTGGAGGATTTGGCTCTACAGTTCTATATCCTGTACTTAAGAACGTGCCTGTTGTTAACAAGATTCTTCCTGAGGTTAAAGAAGATAAGTATGCAAAAGAAGATGCACAATATACATTTGCAACTGTTGATGATGCAGTAAAGAGAATTAAGGAGTTAGAAGCAGAACTTGCGGCGGCGAAATCATCAGGTGGAGTAGACAGTGCTCATCTTGCAGAACTTGAGGCTCAGGCTATTGAACTTAAGACTTATAAGGAAAATCAAAAAAAATTCGAAGAAGAAAAAGAAAAATTCTATCAAGAGGTTGTTTTTTCGGATAAAGCACCCGATATAAAAGAATATAAGAAATACTATGAGTCAATACAGCCTCAGAATGCTGAGGCTATTTATAAGCAGGTTGTTAGTCAGACAACTCAGGATGAACAGATCAAGCAATATGCTTCGACATATGCAAGTATGAAACCGGCACAGGCAGCTGGAATATTTGATACTATGACTGATAATCTAGCTTTAGTAGGCAAAATTCTTTGGGCTATGGATGCTGCATCGAGAGGTAAGATTCTAGGAGCTATGAATGCTGATACAGCTGCTCAAGTTACAAGAATTATGGAGCCTAGGTAAGATAACTGGTCCTTTAAAGGATTTGTTATAAATAAAACTAAATATGGAAAGGAGGAATTGTATGACGAGTGGAAATGTTGCTAACATTAGTCCTAACTTAATGGTCAATCCTAAGATGTCTGTAGGAGACAAAGAGAACTCTGCAAGTTTTATTGATGTTATGAGCAAGAATGTTAATAATTCAGAAAACAAATCAGATGTTAATTCTAGTCAAAACAATGTATCAGATAAAAAAACAAATTATACAGAGTCTTCTAAAGTAAGTAAAACTACTGATGAAAACAAGGCTGATAAAGCTAAAGTTGACAAAACAGACACAAAAGAACAAAAGGATGTTAAAACAAAGGATAATAAAGTAACTGATTCACAAGTTACAGAGGAACCTGTTACGGAAAATGCTTTTGCAAATACTGTAGAAGAGATTCCAGAAGAAGTAATAGAAGTTGTTAACGAAGTTCTTAATAATTTCGCAACTGAAGTTACAAAGGTTCTTGAGGATGCACTTAATATCTCTGAGGATGAATTGCAAAATGCAATGACAACTTTAGAAGTTACATTTGCAGATTTGTTAAATCCAAAGGCTGTAACAGAACTTATGGTTGAAGTTACTGATGTAAAAGATAGTGTATCACTTGTACTCGATGAAGATTTATCCAATGCTTTATCCACAGTTAGAGACTTAGCAAGTCAGGTCCTAGAAGAGACAGGACTTGAAGCACCGGTGATTAAGGAGGTTGCATTAGAGAATAATAACTTTAATGAGGTTATTCAAAATGTAGCAAAGATAGCTCCAGAAGTAACTGCTAATGTTGAATTAGAGGTTACAGAAACTGAAGTAGTTAATGATGCTAACAAAGTTATCATTCCAGAAGGAATGGTGGAGGTTCAAGATGAAAATGTTGAATCTGACGAAAATGTAACACCTATCATTGTTAACAAGGAATCAAATGTAACTAAGGATGTAGAGGTATCAACTGAGAATGTAGATGAATCTATTGAAGAAACATTTACGAAAAAGGAAGTTAATACTAATAATTCAAATAATCCTAACAACTCTGATAACATGGCAAGACATGATGATGGTAATAAGACATTTACATCAAATGTTAATGCTGAAACGCAAAATATTCAGAATGAACAACCTGTTATGCAGGAAGCAAAACCTGTTATTAACCGTTTCCAGACAATGCAACTTATAAGCCAGATATCTGAACAGGCAAGAGTTAATATTACTAAAGAAGTTACAAGCCTTGAAATGATTCTTAATCCTGAATCCCTTGGAAAGATTTATCTTAACGTATCAGAGAAGCAGGGAGCTGTTAAGGCTCAAATAATTGCTCAAAATGAAATAGTTAAGGAAGCTCTTGAGAATCAGGTTGCATCACTTAAAGAAAGCCTTAACAAAGCAGGTGTTAAAGTAGAAGCGGTAGAAGTATCTATCGGAACCCACGAATTCGAGAGAAATCTTGAAGAAGGAATGCACGGTAAAGAAGAGCAGGGTAGAAGACAAGAAGAGCAGGCTTCTAACAGAGCAAAAAGAACAAGTATTAATCTTAATAATCTTGATGATTTACAAGGACTTATGTCAGAAGAAGATAAACTTGTTGCTCAAATAATGAAAGACCATGGTAATTCAGTTAATCTCATGGCTTAGAAAGGAGACAAGATGGCATTAATACAAGAAATAAAAGATGGTAAAGTGGTTAATGACCAGCTTACTAATAATAAGAAAGAAGAAACAAAAAACAACTTTGATAAAGATATGTTCCTTCAATTGTTAGTTGCAGAGATGAAATACCAGGATCCGCTTGAACCGACAACTAATACAGAATATGTATCAGAACTTGCAAACTTCTCACAAATCGAAGCAACGCAGAATGTCCAAAGTAAAATGGATGAAATGACAGCAAGTAATTATGTTGGTAAATATGTAATCATTAATACAACTGATTCACAAGGCAATCAACAATATGTATCTGGTAAAGTTGATTTCTTAGAGAAAAAAGATGATGGCTATTATGTATCAGTTAATGATGGATTATATAACATTGACAAGATAGAGACAGTTGCTGATGAAAGATATTACACAGCAATGCTAACAACTAAGTCTTTTGAAGATGCAGTAGCAAAGCTTCCTACACTTCAGGCACTTACACTTCAGGATGAAGAGAAAGTTAACGCTGTTAGAAAATTATATGATTCAATGGATGAGTATCAGAAACAATTTATCAACAAGGAATCGTATGATACATTAGAATCACTTGAAAAAAGAATTTCATCCCTAAAGGAAAGTTAATAATAAGCCGAATAATATAATAGCAGTATTAATTAGAAGATAGGAGATGAGCTTATGAATGAGATTGGTAATAATTTTCAATCAATTCAACAGATTGCTGACACATATCTTAGCAATCAACCGAGTAAGTCGCAAAAATCTTCTGAAATCACAAACTCATTTGAAGATATATTAAGACAGAGACTTTCTGTTGAAGAATCTGGATTAAAATTTTCAAAACATGCAACGCGAAGGCTTGATGAAAGAAACATTTCTTTATCAGAAGAGCAAAACGTGCGACTAGAAGCTGGTGTAATGAAAGCCAGTGAAAAGGGAATTAATGAATCCCTAGTGATTATGGATCAATTAGCATTTATTGTTAATGTACCTAATCAAACAGTAGTAACCGCATTAGATCAAGAAGAATCTAACGGTAATGTATTTACAAATATAGATGGAGCTGTTATTGCATAGCTGGACCTTATGGAAGCTATGGCCGCTGACTGACAGAGGCGGCCAACACAGCCCTCTAACTTAAGAGGAGGTCATTTATTATGATGAGATCACTTTATTCTGGTGTATCAGGTCTTAAGACTCACCAGACAAAAATGGATGTTATTGGTAATAACATCGCGAACGTTAATACAATTGCGTTCAAATCTTCTTCAACCACATTTACTGATATTATGTATCAGACAACATCAGGAGCATCTAGAGCCACAGAGAATACTGGTGGTAAGAATGCCAACCAGATTGGTCTTGGTGTAACAAGTGGTTCAACAAAGGTAAGTATTACAGCAGCTGGTGCAGCACAATCAACTGGACAGGCTTTCGATATCAAACTTACTGATTCTAATAATACCAATTTCTTTATTGTTAATAATGGTTCAGAGAATTTATTCTCACGTTCTGGTTCTTTCTATATTGATGGAAATGGTAACCTGTGTATGTCCTCAACAGGATATATGGTAATGGGTTGGCAAGTTGATCCTACCACTCAGGCAATCAGGAAGGATACTGTATCAGCTCTTAGAGTTATGAATGCAGCAAATCTTACTTCACCACCAGAAGCAACTGAGAATGCCAATGTTAAAGGCGTTATTGATAAGAATGATACTAACGTAACAAGTGATAATGGATATGCAATGAGTCTTTCATTCTATGATAACTTAGGATATCAATATACAGCTAAGTTTGCTGTAAGATCAGTAGATTCAGATAATGGAACATATTCTGTAGAATTATCTAATATCTATGATGATGACAATAACGATATTCTTAAAGCATGGATGGATGCAGACCCTGTAAACAATACTCTTAACAAAGTGTTTGGCACTGATACAACTGCAACAAAAGGCTTCGGTCTTCAGAATGGATTTACATTTAATACGACTGGTAACATTATTGAGACTGTATATGAGGGGAAGACATATCAGAGGAATGGTGATATCGTAACTGAAGGTGGCGTTAAAGGAATCTGGTTCAAGGATACAGCAAGTGCTGCAACTCATTTCTTCTCACTAGCTGAAATATACGGAGTAGATGATGAAACTATAAGTAAGCCTGGTTCGACACTTGCTATTAGTGCAACTACTGGTGAACTTGAGATGACATATCCAACAACCAACCACACATTACAGTTCAATAAAGCTGATGGTTCTTTCTCATTTATTGGTTCTGCAGGAAATAGATCACAGAATCTTGATATGACACAGTTTGGTGTTCAATTTAAGACTATTGATGTTAACTTCCAGAATTCATTAAACTATGATAATGGTGGTACATCAACAATGGCAATTGACAAAGGTGATATATCAGGAACAATGGGCGTAGGTAAGAAACTTGGTACAATGACAGGTCTATCTGTTGATGGTACAGGTAAGATATACGGCTCATATGACAATGGTAATACAGTTCTTCTAGGACAGATAGCAGTTGCTCAATTTGCTAATGCATCAGGTCTTGAAGCTACAGGTAATAGCTGTTATAGAACTACTCTTAACTCTGGTGACTTTGATGGAATTGGTGTTGAAGTTACAGCAGATGGTGGTAGCATGAATACTGGACAGCTCGAAATGTCAAATGTAGATCTTTCTGCTGAGTTTACAGAAATGATTACAACACAGAGAGGTTTTCAGGCTAACTCAAGAGTTATTACAACAAGTGATACAATGCTTGAAGAACTTGTAAACCTTAAGAGATAGTAGGTGAGTTTCTATAGAATCTCGACATACAGTATATGTCCTATATCGCTGATAGTTTTTCGCTAAGTATATGTAAGTGATTAATGCTAAGGTTTAAGTAATAATTGGACGAAAACCAGTGGTCGACCCACCTTCCGGGTGGCGACCACTTATCCCCAGCATCCTTGCTGGGGATTTTTCTGTCTTATTAATCACTAACATATACTAAGCTCAACTAAGGCGATATAGGACACAACTGTACGTCGAGATTATAGAAAGTCTTTATTATTGGTTGGAGACAGGGTATAGAGATGTATAAAGTGTTCTCATACGAATAAATTCAAGCGATAGTATATGTTAATGATTGATACTTTGAGGAAAATTCTCGGCATGGATGCCGAGAATAGATGACCACCGCCTGGATGGCGGATTGGTCATCGGTTTTCGTCATGATTTCTATAACAATGTACTTCAATCATTTACATATACTTAGCGCAGAATTGTCAGTATGAGGACACTTTATATACCTCTATACCCGTACTTTTTACAAAAAATAAAGTATAAATTGTATAAAAACCCTATTTTTTGATGAAAAAGCACAACATTTAGTAATTTTGTTATAAAATATATATAAAATAAGGTAGACAAGAAAGCTAAAATCTAGTAAGATTAAGTAAATGTATGATTATGCACTTTTGTGTTGTTTTTTAAGTATACATAATATGAATTAGGTGGTGTTTAGTTTTGGATTTAGCGTCTCTAATCGGATTAGTCGGTGGTATAGGACTTATGCTTTTTGGAATCATTTCTAATAATGGTTCTATTCCCAGTTATTTGGACGTTCCATCTTTTATCATTACATTTGGTGGATCGCTAATGTCCGTTTTGGCTTCTTTCAAGCTTAAGGATTTTATTAATGGCTTGAAGGGTGTCCTTCTCACAATTAAAGAACCCAAAGTAGGTAATGTTAATGATGTTATTACTAATATTATTGACATGTCTAACGTAGCTAGAAAAGAAGGACTTCTTGCACTTGAAGAAGCTGCTGGCGATATCGACGATGAATTCCTTAAGAAGGGAATTATGCTTGTCGTTGATGGTACTGATCCAGAACTTGTTAGAGGTATCTTAGAGACTGACCTGGTATCTATTGAGTCTAGACATAAGAAAGTTATTGGTGTCTGGGAGAAATGGGCAGAAATGGGTCCTGCATGGGGTATGATTGGTACTCTTATTGGTCTTATTCAGATGCTTAACAATATGTCAGATGCTTCTACCATCGGACCATCTATGGCAGTTGCTTTAATTACAACTTTATATGGTTCGGTAATTGCTAACTGGTTAGCTGGTCCTACAGCAGCAAAGCTTGGCGTTAATAATGCGCTTGAGATTATGTTAAAGGAAATAACTGTTGAAGGACTTTTATCTATACAAGCAGGTGAGAACCCTCGTGTTATTGAAGAAAAGCTTAAGACATTCTTGCCACCTAAGGATAGAGGTGCCCTAGAGCAAGATGAAGAAGGTGGAGGTGAAGGCTAGTGGCTAAGAAGAAACAAGAAGAACCACCAAAAGGCTCCCCTGCCTGGATGGCCACCTTTAGTGACCTAATGAATTTGCTTCTTTGCTTCTTCGTGTTACTTTTCTCAATGTCTACTGTAGATGCAGAGAAATTCGAGATGGTAGTTGCTTCCTTTCAACAGTCTTTTTCAGTACTTCCGGCAGGTGGTACATCAATAGGAGAAGGACAATTGGTATCTTCTGGTACATCAATGCTTGAACAGTTCGATGTCTTTCTTGACAATTCTACTGGTTCGGCTGGTGAGAATGATAATGATAAGAAAGCTCCAGAGGAGCAGGAACAGACGGAAGAATTTATTCAGCAACAAACTATGGCTGCCAGCGAGAAGATGGCTGAACAAATAGAAAAGGCTATTGAAGCACAACAGATGCAGAACCTTGTTGAGACAGAATATAATGGACAATATGTTAAGCTAACACTTAATGGTGCATTATTATTTGACTCTGGTGATGCTGAAGTTAAAGAAGAAGCCAGACCTATTATTGAGAAGTTAGCAGCTATTATTGATTCGTATCAAAGCAATGAGATAGATGTGGAAGGTCATACAGATAATGTGCCTATTACTGGTTCAAGTAAGTATGAAGATAACAATGTTCTTTCCATGTATAGAGCTTTAGATGTTGCCGATTTAATAAGAGGTTATTCTAGTGTCCCACCTGAGAATATCAAATCATCAGGGCGTGGAGAATATGTTCCTATAGCAGATAATTCTACTCCTGAAGGAAGAGCAAGAAATAGAAGAGTAGAGATTAAAATATTTAACTCATATACATCTGATGTATAATGAATGTGAGGTTTAGTAATGAAGAAGAATTTATTAACTGTAATAACATTTGTTCTTGTTTTAATTAATTTAATACTTACAGGAATAATAACATTTGTTCTTGTTCCATATGTTAATAAGGCCAATAGTCTGGTGGCTTCTGTTGCGACAGCAATTGAATTAGAGCAGAAAGCCGGTGCTGGCGATGAAGCTGGAGGAAGTGGCTCATATTCAATTGATCAATTAGAAGTATATGATCTTAATAAAGAAGCTGATGATAAGGGAATGACAATTAATCTTAAGAAGGGTGCAGATGGCAAGGATCATTACGCTGTACTTAAGGTTTCTCTCACTATTAACAAGGAAAGTGATGTATACAGTAAGTATATGGAAGACCTTGAGACGAAGAAGAGCCTTATAACAACTGAGATTAATAATGTTGTATCACAACATACTATTGATGAAGTAAGAAATGATCAAGCTGCAATTCAAAACGAAATCCTTAAGAAGATTCAGGATATGTATGGAGTTGATGATTTTATAGTAGGTGTTGGTTTCCCAAGTGCTACTTATCAATAAGACTAAATAAAAGGTGGTGAGAAAGCGTGGGAGACGTATTATCTCAAAGCGAGATAGATAACCTGTTACAAGCGCTTAGCTCTGGTGAAATAGATGCTGAAGAGATGAAGAGCAGTAGTTCTGAGAAGCAAGTCAAAGACTACGATTTCGCGCGTCCTTCCAAATTTTCTAAGGAACACCTTAGAACACTAGAGATTATATTTGAGCATTATGGTCGATTATTATCAACTAATCTTCCGGTTTATCTTCGCAAGAATGTACAGGTTGAGGTGATGAACTCCGAAGCTGTTACATATATGGAATTCTCTAATGCGCTGTCTAATCCCGTACTTCTTGGGATTGTTGATTTCGCACCATTAGAGGGGAGTATAATAATGGAGATGGCTTCGAAGCTGGGCTATGCTATTGTTGATAGAATGCTTGGCGGAGAAGGAGAGCCATTAGATAAAGTAAGAGATTTCTCAGAGATTGAACTTTCAATCGTTGAGAGAATAATGGTGGCTTGTGTAGAGCTGCTTAGAGAGCCTTGGGCTAATGTTGTTGATGTTGTTCCAAGACTTGAGCGTATTGAGACTAATTCACAGTTCGCTCAGATTATTTCACCATCAGAGATGATTGCTATTGTTACAGTTAATATTAAGATTGGTGAAGTTGAAGGACTTATGAATGTATGTCTTCCCTATCTTACATTAGAGTCTGTAATGGACAAATTGAATACTAAGTTCTGGTATTCTAATATGCAGGAGAGAGAAGATTACGAATATGCTGATAATATTGAAGCATTAATATCAAAAGCGTCTATTCCTGTCAAAGCAGTACTTGGCAATAATGTAATTTCTGTTGCTGATTTTGGTGCTCTTCAGGTTGGTGATATAATTAGACTTGATAAGAAGGTTGATAGTGAACTTGATATATATGTAGGCGACATGAAGAAATTTACCGCCTTGCCAGGATCCTCTGGCAAAAACTATGCTGTTCGTATTACGTCAGTAGTTAGGGAGGAAGAAGAATGAGTGACGTTCTATCAGAAGAAGAAATAGCCGCTTTGTTCGCCCAAAGCAATGCTGAAGGTGGAGGAGTTGCTACTGATGGTAGTATTGGTAATGAATTATCTGAACAGGAAATTGATACAATCGGAGAAGTTGCCAATATTAGTATGGGAACTGCTGCCACTACACTTTTCTCGCTAGTTAATAAGAAGGTCGATATTTCAACGCCTGTTGTTAGCCTGGCCTGTTGGAATGATATTGTTAACGAGTATGAGAAACCCTGTGTTTTAATCAAAATTTCATATACTAAGGGACTTAATGGAAGTAATGTGCTAGTATTATCTGAGCATGATGTTAAGGTTATTACAGACCTTATGATGGGGGGGGATGGTACTAATCTTGATGGAGAACTCGGAGAGATTCATCTTAGTGCCATAAGTGAAGCAATGAACCAGATGATGGGCTCAAGTGCCACATCCCTTTCTACAATGCTTAATATGATGGTAGATATCAGTCCACCATCGTCAGATTTAATCGATTTGCATGAGGCTGGTGATGGAAGCGAGATTGATGACTTCTTAAAAGAAACTTTCGTTAAGATTACATTCAAATTACAAATTGGGGACTTGGTTGATAGTTTCTTGATGCAACTGTATCCGATTCCATTAGTTAAGGAGATGTGTTCATCAGTAATATCTAATATGGAGGACGATTCTGATTCTACTGTTAATGATGAAGCATTTGCTGAGGAACCAGCACCTACTCCAGCTCCGGAACCTGCTGCAGCACCACAGGCTGCACCACAGGCTGCACCCCAACCGGCACCACAGGCTGCACCGCCTCCAATGGGAGCGGCTCCTATGCCAGATATGCAGATGCAGCAAATGGCGATGCCACAACAACAGGTAAATGTACAACCTGCTCAATTCCAACCTTTTGCAGGAACATATCCTACGGCATTGCAACCTGAGAACATTGATTTGATTATGGATGTTCCTCTAGAAGTTACTGTTGAACTTGGTAGAACTCACAAATCAATTCAAGAAATACTCGATTTCGCACCTGGAACAATCTTAGAACTTAACAAGATTGCTGGTGAGCCAATAGATGTACTTGTCAATGGTAAGTATGTTGCCAAAGGTGAGGTAGTTGTTATTGAAGAATCTTTCGGTATTAGAATAACCGAAATAATGAAATAGTTAAGGAGAGTAGAAAGATGGCAAAGAATATTTTAATTTGTGATGATGCAGCATTTATGAGAATGATGATTAAGGACATTCTTACAAAGAATGGCTACAATGTTGTAGGCGAAGCAGAGAATGGTGTTAAGGCTATTGATGCTTATACTGAGCATAATCCTGATCTTGTTCTTATGGATATTACAATGCCAGAAATGGATGGTATTGATGCATTAAAGGGAATTAGAGAGAAAGATCCTAATGCTTGTGTAATTATGTGCTCTGCTATGGGACAACAGGCAATGGTTATCGAAGCTATTCAATCTGGAGCAAAAGACTTTATTGTTAAGCCATTCCAAGCAGAACGTGTTCTTGAAGCTGTTAAGAAAGTTATTGGATAGGTGCATAAATGATTTCAACAAGCCAGAGTTTCTTTCAACTAATTATTGTATTAGTATGCTTTGTAGTAGTTCTTGTACTGGCTTACTATACAACTAGATGGCTGGCTAATTATCAAAAGGGACGTTCTTTTAATAAGAATCTTAAGATTATTGAGACACTTAAGCTTTCACCTGACAAATATGTTCAGATTATCGCTTGTGGTAAGGAGAAGTATTTGATTGTTGGACTAAGTAAGAATGAGGTTACCTTACTTGGCGAGCTTAGTGAAGATGAATTAATAGATTTAGATACTATTATGTCTGATAATAACAATAATAATAGTAATACGTCTACGGGTTTTAGCCAAATAATAGAGAAGATGAAATCTAAGAAGTAATAAGGTCTATATACTAAAATGAGTAAGTGGAAGAAAATATATTGTATTGCCAGTATTGTTAGTCTGGCAATTGCAATAGCTATTGGCTGTGTTCTTTTCTTTGGAGACACAGCATATGCAACTGAATATGGCGCTACGCCTAATGCACCTAATGCAAGTAATGTTAGAACTAGTACGGGAACAGGATTTAATCTATCATTTAACGGTGATACAGGTTCTCTCTCAGCTACAGTTGAAATACTGATAATTCTTACAGTTATTGCATTAGCACCATCAATTCTTGTAATGCTTACCAGTTTTACAAGAATTATTGTTGTATTACACTTTACAAGATCGGCTCTGGGAACTCAGACTTCCCCGCCTAATCAGGTGATGATTGGTTTGGCTCTTTTTCTTACATTGTTTATTATGTGGCCTACCTTTACAAGCATTTATGATAATGCCATTAAACCGCTAGATCAAGGTGAGATTACACAGGAAGAAGCAATTGAGAAGGCTGGCAAGCCTATAAGGGATTTCATGTATGGTCAGACACAGACAAAAGACCTTGATTTGTTCTGTGAGATTTCTAATACTACATATAATGATTATGATGAAATACCATTTACTGTTTTGGTTCCAAGCTTTATACTTAGTGAACTTAGAACAGCATTTATTATTGGATTTTTGATATATATACCATTTATTGTCATAGACATGGTGGTTTCATCTGTACTTATGTCCATGGGTATGATGATGTTACCGCCTACAACAATTTCTTTACCTTTTAAGATTCTTTTATTTATATTAGCAGATGGATGGAATCTTGTAATTGGAAGTTTGGTTAAGACATTTTATTAGCGTAAGTGAGGAGAAATTATGACAGAGGGACAGGTCTTAGATATAGCGAGAGAAGCATTGTACAATGTTATTATTTGCTCAGCGCCCATACTACTTATATCTCTTGTTGTAGGTCTTATAATTAGTATTTTTCAGACTGTAACATCTATTCAGGAACAGACGCTTACTTTTGTTCCTAAGATTTTGGCAGTTTTTATAGGAATAATTATTTTTGGCTCATGGATTCTTAATAACCTTACAGGCTTTATGAATGATTTGTGGTCAAATTTTAGCGTATATATAGGCTAGTGTAATGATAAGTACAACATTTAATCTTAATACTTTTGAATATTTTTTGCTTATTTTAGTAAGAGTATCTACCTTTGTTTTTGTTGCACCATTTTTTGGACAGAGGAATGTGCCTTATCGTGTTAAGGTTGGTGTGTCCGTTTTTATGTCAATTTTAGTATTTTATGGCATATCACCAACTATGGCAAATTATACAACTACAGTTGGATATGGTTTTTTAGTTTTGATTGAGGGAATTACAGGATTGCTAATAGGTTTTATGGCAAATATATGTAATTCCATTATTTCGTTTGCGGGAAATATGATAGATACCCATGTGGGACTATCTATGGCTCAGGATTTTAATCCTACTCTTAATATGCAAATAACTGTATCAGGAGAGTTGTATTATTATTTCCTCATGATGCTTCTTGTTGTTACTAATATGCACCAATATGTGTTAAAGGCGTTTATTGATTCTTTTTCAGTAATCAATTTGGGAGCAGCAACATTTAATGTTGATTCTCTTTTGTCAACCATGATTAGCTATATAACAGACTTTTTTATTATTGCGTTTAGAATTACACTTCCGGTTTTTGCATGTATTATGATTCTTAACTGTATTCTTGGAATTATGGCCAAGGTAGCACCACAGATGAATATGTTTGCGGTGGGAATTCAAATTAAGGTGTTAGTTGGATTTGCAGTGATGTTTCTTACAATATTCCTGCTACCGGATATTTCGGATTTTATATTCAAAGAAATGAAGAATATGATTAAAATGACTATAGAAGGATTAACTCCTAGTACGTAATAATAATAGGGGATGAATTGATTTTGGATGATAGATTAATCTTACAATATAATCTGCAATTCTTTGCCAAAGATGGAGATGGCGGAGAGAAGACAGAGCCTGCTACACAGAAGAAGTTAGAGAAAGCAAGAGAAGAAGGGCAGGTTGCACGAAGTAAAGAGATAGGTAATGCAACAGGACTATTAGTTCTATTCATTTCACTTAAAATATTTATCTCATTTATCGGTGAAAGGATGATTGGTAGTTATTCTAGAGTATATAATGCGATACCAGGCATTATTTCTACTGATAGAAAGGGCTTATCTACACAGACTGTAAGTAGTGTATTTATAGATGCAATGCTTCAGATGCTTCTTATGTGCGCACCATTCTTTCTAATAGGTATGGTCGCGGCATTTATAGTGACAGTGGCACAGGTTAAATTCAAGGTTTCAGCAAAGCCGATGATTCCAAAGCTTAGCAAGTTTAATCCTATTAATGGTTTTAAAAGGATTTTCTCAAAACAGTCATTATTTGAACTGCTTTTATCTATTGTTAAGCTATTCATAATCTTTTATATAGCTTATATGTGTATAAAAGACCATGCTAACGAATTATTTTTCTTGTATGATATGTCTCTTTGGCAGGCTATTGGACTTATTGGTGAGATTATAATAGATACGGGGCTTCGAATTAGTCTTGTTTATATTATTGTTGGTGTTGCGGATTTTATATTCCAGAAACACAAATTCAATGAAGACATGAAGATGACTAAGAAAGAAGTTAAGGACGAATATAAGGATGCTGAAGGAGATCCACAGATTAAAGGTCAACAGAAGCAGCGTATGAGAGAAGCTTCTATGCGACGTATGATGCAGGATGTTCCCAAAGCGGATGTTGTTATCACCAACCCTACACATGTGGCGGTTGCACTTCGATATGATATGGGTCAAGGTGGAGCACCTGTTGTAGTTGCCAAAGGTACTGATTATCTGGCACAGAGAATCAAAGACGTGGCAATTAAGAATCATATTCTTATTCATGAAGATGTGTTTGTTGCAAGAAGTTTGTATGCCACCTGTGATATAGGTCAGGAGATACCACCTGAGATGTATGAAGCAGTTGCTACAATCCTTGCTGAAATTAGAAAATTTAATCCTAATTTATAGATTCAAAATAATAACTTACATAATTAGAGAAAGGAGGAATACATATGAGTTTTGCTGTAAAAAAGACCGATCTTGCTGTTGCGGCATATTTACTTGCAGCTGTTATATTCTTTATTATACCTATTCCTTCATTTCTTCTTGATATAATGTTGGCGGTTAATATTTCAATGGCATTAATTATTTTGTTAAATGTACTTTTTGTAAAAGAAGTACTTGATTTGTCATTCTTTCCAACATTATTGCTATTTACAACAATTTTTCGTATTTCTCTTAACGTATCATCAACAAGACTGATTCTTACAACAGGCTCTCCGGGTAACGTAGTAGAGACTTTTGGCTCTTTCGTTGGTGGCGGTAATTTAATTATTGGAGCAATTGTATTTATTGTTCTTATTATCATTCAGTTTATGGTTATCAACAAAGGTTCTGAGCGTGTTGCTGAAGTATCAGCAAGATTTACACTGGATGCTATGCCTGGTAAGCAAATGGCTATTGATGCTGACCTTAATACTGGTGCCATAACAGATCAGGAAGCAAAAGAGAAGCGTGAGAAGATTCAACAGGAGTCAAGCTTCTTTGGTTCTATGGATGGTGCGACTAAGTATGTAAAAGGAGATGCAACAGCAGGTCTTATTATTACATTTATCAACTTTATTGGCGGTACAGCCATGGGTGTAATTAATTCTGGACTTGGATTTACAGAAGCAATCCAGCAATATGGTGTCCTTACAATCGGTGATGGTCTGACTGCTCAGATTCCTTCTCTTCTTATATCTCTTTCCACAGGTATTCTTGTAACCAAGGGTGCCAAAGAAAATGAAGAGTTTTCAGAGACTCTTATACAGCAGTTATTTGGACTGCCTAAGGTTTTGTTCATTGTAGGTGGTGTACTTATTGGACTTGGTATTGTAACACCTCTTAATATTTTCCTTTTTGCAGGCTTTGGAGCGGCATTTATTGTTGCTGGTATGTCCATGAAAAAGACAATAGGGGAAGAGACAATACAAGAGGAAGTCGCCCAGGAAGAATCGGAAGCAGAAGAGATTCGAAAACCGGAGAATGTGGTCTCCCTTCTTTCGGTTGACCCAATCGAATTGGAATTTGGATATGGTATTATTCCTCTTGCTGATGTTAACCAGGGTGGAGATTTGCTAGATCGTGTTGTAATGATTAGAAGACAGATTGCTCTTGAGCTTGGTACTGTTGTACCAATTATTCGTCTTCGTGATAATATTCAGCTTAATCCAAGTCAGTATATTATCAAGATTAAAGGTATTCAGGTTACAGAAGGCGAGATAATGTTTGATCATTATATGGCAATGAATCCTGGATACATTGAGGAAGAGATTGCCGGTATTCCTACTACTGAGCCATCATTTGGACTTCCTGCTTTGTGGATTACCGAAAGTCAGAGAGAAATGGCAGAAAGTCTGGGATATACTGTTGTTGATCCGCCTTCAATTATTGCTACACATTTGACAGAAGTAATAAGAAAGCATATTGCTGAACTTCTTACAAGACAGGATGTATCTAACTTAATTGACAATCTTAAGGAGTCTAATCCTGCTGTTGTTGATGAGCTTACTCCTAAGCTTATGGGACTTGGTGCTATTCAAAAAGTACTTCAAAATCTTCTTAATGAAGGTATTTCTATCAGAGATTTGCTATCTATATTCGAGATACTTGCTGACAAAGCTACAACAACAAGTGATACGGATGTGCTTACAGAATATGTAAGACAAGGCCTTAAATCTGCTATCTCAGGAAAGTACTTTGTTCCTAATGAGAAGACAGATGTTGTAACATTAGATCCTAAGGTTGAACAGGAGATTATGGGTTCAATTAAGCAGACAGAACAGGGAGCATATCTTACTTTAGATCCTGAAACTATTAGAAAGATTATGGATTCTACAGAGGCGGAGATTAAGAAATTAGAAGATGTAGGCAAGATGCCGATTGTTGTATGTTCTCCAATTGTAAGAATGTATTATAAGAAATTAACTGAAGAATATTTTAAAGATTTAATTGTAGTATCCTTTAGCGAAATTGAATCAAACGTTGAATTACAATCAGTAGGGATGGTGACATTAAATAATGACAATTAAGAAATATCAAGGAAAAACTAAAGAAGAGGCAATAGCACTTGCTAAAAACGAACTTGGTAGTGATGCTGAAATAATGAATATTGAAGAAAAGAAGTCAGGTGGCTTTCTTGGTATGGGCAAAAAAAGCATGTTTGAAGTTACTGCTATGGTTGATAGGGATATTGATCTTTCTAAGAATAATGAGACGCCTAAGGTTGTAAATAAACAAGTTTCACAAGAAATGAATCCTAATTCTGCTATTGCAACATATGGCACAAGACGTTTTGAAGCTGTTGCAGATCAGGATATTAAGGTTACATACGATAATACGCAAAATGCTGGCAATGATGCTGACCTAGAAGAGACAAAGAGGCAGTTTGCTGAGTTAAGTAAGATATTTCGTGAAAACGAAAACTCGAATGAAGTTAAGAACAATGTTGTTAAAAACCAAAATGTTGTAAATAGACAACCTGTTACTAAAAGTGTTCCAGTTCAAAATGAAACTAAAAACAGTTCTGAGAACTTAAGTAATGTTTCTAGTGAAGAGTTTATAGAGAAGACTACGACACCAAAGAAATCAAATACAAATCATAAATTTGTTAAGACTTTATATAATACACTTCTTGATAATGATGTTGATGAGAAATATATTAATCAAATATTATTTGATATGGAGAAAGTATTAAGGAATGGTAATAATGTCAACTTCCTTATTTCAAATGTATATCAAAAAATGATTCTTAAGATGGGGCAACCATCAACCATTTCACTTGCAAAGAAAGGCCCTAAGGTTGTTTTCTTTATAGGCTCTACAGGAGTTGGCAAAACAACAACAATTGCAAAACTTGCATCTGAATTTAAAATTGATAAGAAGAAAAAAGTGGCATTTATAACTATTGATACATATAGGCTTAAAGCTGCTGATCAGTTGGGAGAATATGCATCTATTATGAAAATTCCAATGTCAGTAATTTATGAGCCAAATGAATTGTCTGAGAAAGTTTCTAATCTTAATGATTATGATCTTATTCTTGTTGATACATCAGGTTTCTCACACAAAAATAATGAGATGCGAGAAAACGTTGTAGAATTAATTAATGGTCTTGATGAAAAATTTGAAAAGGAAGTATATCTTGTACTTTCTGCTACTACTAAATATCGTGATTTGAAAGAGATTATAGATTCCTATAAGGAATTTACTGATTTTAATATGATTTTTACAAAATTAGATGAAACTACTAATTTTGGTAATATATTAAATTGTAGGCTTTATTCAGGAAACAGTCTGTCATATGTAACTAATGGTCAAGATGTTCCGAAGGATATTGAAGTTGTTGATACTCAAAAACTTGTTAAGCAATTATTGGGAGGCAACTAAATGGATCAGGCAGAACAGCTTAGGAGCATAGTTAAGCGTGAGCAGCAAAATAATATTGATAATGCTAAAGTGATTACTATTACAAGCGGAAAAGGTGGAGTTGGTAAGTCTAATATGGCAGTTAATCTTGCGGTTCATTTTAGACGTATGGGAAAGAGAGTAATAATATTCGACGCTGATTTTGGGCTTGCTAATGTTGAAGTTATGTTTGGAACAGTACCAAAACATAATCTAATGAAGCTTCTTGAAGGTGAGATGAGAATAGAAGATATTATTACAAAAGGTCCTGAGGATATAGGATTTATATCTGGTGGTTCTGGGATAGTAGGTCTTAATAATCTTACTAAAGCACAGATAGATTATCTTGTATCAAATTTATCTTCACTTAACGAACTTACTGATGTGCTAATTATTGACACCGGTGCAGGAGTATCTGATTCGGTACTTGAATTTGTATTAGCATCCCCTGAAGTAATTCTTGTTACAACACCTGAACCTAGTTCTTTGACTGATTCTTATTCCCTTGTGAAAGCATTATATAAGAATCCTAATTTTATACAAAACGGGACAAATATTAGACTTGTTGCAAATAAAGTAAATTCGAGAGACGAAGCAGAGGCAGTTTATGATAAAATAAAGACAGTAACAAGTAAGTTTCTTGGAGGTGACATTAAATATCTTGGAATGGTACCTCAGGATTCTACATTAGAAAAGGCTGTTAGAAATCAAAAAATTGTTTCTCTTGTGTCTCCTAATTCAAAATCTGCAAGAGCATTTGAGACAATTTGTCATAATTTGCTTGAAGAAAAAGTTAGTTATAAATGGGGTATCTCTCAGCTATTCAATAGTTTTATAAAAATCTAGTTTTTTTAGATGGAGAAATGTATGGATGTTAAGGACATAATGCCTGGTAGTAAGGTTGATTTGAGATTATTACAAGAAGTAAACAGAAATGAAGGTAGTGCTAATGTTGGCACATATATGAGTTCTGTTTTTGATCTTGACGAAAATGATAATTTTATATTACACATGCCTACTCAGGGGGGTAAGATAATTCTTTTGCCACTTAATGTAAGATATGAATTTGTATTTACTACGTCAAATGGTTTGTATAAAGCAGAGGGTATTGTTACTGAACGCTTTAAAAAAGATAATTTCTATCTTATGAAAAGCGAGATAACAAGTGATATTGTTAAATTCCAGAGACGTGAATTCTACAGAATGGAATGTAATATCCCATTATTATTTCTTTCCCTTGAAGATGATGAAGGGGAAGCAGAAAAGATGGCTGATGTTAAAGAAATGATTAAGGATGTAACAAGACCGGTGGCTATACGTGGCCTTGGTACTATTCTTGATATTTCAGGAGGTGGAATAAGGTTCATCTCTGAGAAGGATTTGGAAGGCATTAATTATCTTTTTCTTCATTTTGAAGTAGTTATTAATAATAAGAAGACTAATCTTGAGACAGTTTCTAAGATTATTGGTAAAGAATATAATCCTGATACAAGGAAATATTCATATAGAATCAAGTTCTTGTTTAAAGATACCAAGATTCAAGAGCGTATAATAAGGTTCATTTTTGAAGAAGAGAGGCGAAATCGTCATAAAAAGTTTGAATAGTCAGACAATTTTTGCTATTTAAGATGACTATGCACTACTGAGAAGCATTTGTAATGATATAATCAACACAAATAATTGTTGAGGAGTTTTTGCGATGGGAAAAGCCAGTAAATTTGGCATAATTGCCCTAGCGTGTTCTACAGGTGGTCCTCAGGCGTTGCATACATTACTTCCTATGCTGCCAGAGCATTTGGGAGTCCCGATGGTTGTACTTCAACATATGCCAGCGGGATTTACACATTCTCTTGCAGAGCGGGTAGATAATATGTCCAAGATTACGGTAAAAGAAGCGAATGACAAGGAATTGCTTCTTCCTGATGTTGTATATATTGCACAGGGTGGTAAACACTTTGAGGTTGGTACTGACAAGTCAGGTAATCTTATTGCGAAAGTATATGATGGTCCGCCCATTAATAATTTGAAGCCTAATGCTGATGTTATGTATAAATCCTTAATTGATCTTGATATTAATAAGGTTTTGTGCGTTGTTTTAACCGGTATGGGTTCTGATGGCGCTAAGGGCATTGAAGCCTTAAAAGAAAAGAAAGAAGTATATTGCATTTCACAAAACGAAGAAAGTTGCGTTGTATACGGTATGCCCAGAGCTGTTGAGTTAAATGGTCTATCAGACGTATCTGCACCGTTGAAGGAAATTGCAAAAATTATATCTAAAAAATTAGGGGGTTAAATATTATGGATATTAGTCAATATCTCGACATTTTTATCGATGAAACTTCAGAGCATATTCAAAGCTTAAGTGATAATATTATGGCACTTGAGCAGGAACCGGAAAATGCTGATACTATTAATGAAATATTTAGAGCAGCTCACTCACTTAAGGGTATGGCTGGAACTATGGGATTTAAGAGAATGCAACATCTTACCCATGATATGGAAAATGTATTTCAGGAAATAAGAAATGGCAATGTAAAGGTTAACTCTAACATGATTGACATTTTATTTGAATGTCTAAGTGCTGTTGAAGAATACCTTGAAACTGTTAAGTCAACTTCTGATGAAGGAACTAATGATAATGAAGTTCTAATTAAGAAGTTAAATGATTATCTTAATGATGCTGAAGGTGGAGAAGCTGAA
>SVEY01000008.1:46139-113510 GCA_015057165.1 Lachnospiraceae bacterium
GCTGAAGGTGGAGAAGCTGAATCTGGTGAAAGTTCTTCTGGTGATTCTTCTGATTCTGAAGAAGAAAAGAAAGAGGCTGGAGAATCAGGCTCTGGTGATGAAGCTCCATTTAGGTCTATAGAAGTAGAAGAATCTAATAAGAGTAAGCTTACAGAAGCAGTTGAAGCTGGTCTTAAATTATATGGATGTACTGTTTATATTCAAAGTGATTGCCTTCTTAAGGCTGCAAGAGCTTTCCTTGTATTTAAGGCAATAGAAGATTTTGGTGAGATTCTTGTATTTAATCCAAGCTCTCAAGATATTGAAGATGAGAGATTTGATTTGTATTTTAGTCTTATTATTGCAACACAGTCTGAATTTGAGCCTATTAAGACTGCTATTTGTGCTGTGTCTGAAATTGATAAAGTTGAATACGATGTAGTTACTCCAGAAATGTATATTGCTGAAGAAGAACTTCCTAAAGAAGAAGAGAAGAATGTTCCTGCTAAAGCAGATACTAATAAAGCTGCTAAGAAGGATGCAGGCAATAAATCTAATAATAAGCAGGCTAAGAAGACAAGCAATAAGCCTGTTACAGCTAGAACAGTTCGTGTTGATATAGAGAAACTTGATGCATTAATGAATCAGGTATCTGAGCTTATTATTGCCAAGAATTCCCTTGTATCAATTAGTACAACTGAAGGAAATAATGGTAACCAGGGATTTGAAAGTCAAGGTTTCCATGAACAAATAGAATACTTAGAGAGAATTACTACTAACTTGCATGAGTCTGTTATGAAGGTTAGGATGGTTCCTATTGAGACAACTGTTAATAAATTCCCTCGTATGATTCGTGATTTGTCTCGTAAATTAGATAAACCTATGAATCTTGTTATGACTGGTGAAGAGACAGAGCTTGATAGAACTGTTGTAGATCAGATTGGTGATCCACTGCAACATTTACTTCGTAATTCTGCTGATCATGGTATTGAGGATGTTGACCTTCGTTTACAAAGAGGTAAACCTGAGGAAGGAAAGATAGAGCTTAATGCTTACCAAGAAGGTAATAACGTAATTATTGTTGTAAAAGATGATGGTGGCGGAATTGATATAGAAAGTGTCCGTGGTAAGGCAGTTGAAAGAGGTCTTGTTACTGAGGATGCTGCTGCTGAGCTTTCTGATAAAGAAGTTATTGATTTCTTGTTTATGCCAAGTTTCTCAATGGCTAAGCAGATTACAGATATCTCAGGTAGAGGTGTTGGTCTTGATGTTGTTAAATCTAATATTGAGGCTCTTGGTGGTGATGTTGAAGTTAAGAGTGAATATGGTGTTGGTTCTAAATTCACTGTAAGACTTCCACTGACACTTGCTATTATTCAGGCTCTTATGGTTGAAGTCCGTGATGAGAAATATGCTATAGCCCTTGGTTCTATTATGAATATTGAGAATATTTCTAAGTCTGATATCAAATATGTACAGGCGAAGGAAGTTATTCATTTGAGAGGACTTGTTATTCCTCTAATTAGATTAGACCAATTACTTGATTCTGAACCTAAAGAAGACGAAGATGATAACTTAACAGTTGTTATTGTTAAGAAAGGTGACAATCATGCAGGTCTTGTTGTAGATAATCTAATGGGACAACAGGAAATAGTTATTAAATCTCTAGGTAAAGTTATTGATAATAATAAGATTATCAATGGTGCAACAATTCTTGGTGATGGTGAAGTCGCATTGATTATTGATGTTAATGCTTTAGTATAATTTGGAGGTTTAATCATGGCTAGTAATGAAATGGAAGTTGTTAATCAGGAAAAAGTTCAATATATTGTTGTAAAAATTGGTAGCGAGCAATATGGAATTAACATCTCGTTTGTAGACAATATTGTTCGTATGCAAAAGATAACAAGAGTTCCTAAAGCTCCACATCATTATGTTGGTGTAATCAATCTTCGTGGTGAGATTGTTCCTGTAATGAGTATCAGACGTAAGATGGGGCTTGAAGATGATGTATATTCTAACAAGACACGTATTATAATATTAAAACTTGAGGCTCAAGGTTTAATAGGCGTTATTGTTGATGAGGTTAGAGAAGTTATTAACCTTGGTGAAGATGAAATAGATAGAAATGTACAGAATACCAGTAAGAAAGTTGATGCTAACTTTATTAATGGTATTGGTAAAGATGGTGATGAACTTATTTCTATTTTTGAAATATCAGCAATAGTAGATGCAGTTGAGACAATATAATGATTGGAGAAAAATAATATGTCAAATCTTAGCTTAGAAGAGGTTAACGAATTATATCTTGATGTATTAAAGGAAATAGGTAATATAGGTGCAGGTAATGCAACGACAGCAATTGCTAATATGCTTAATTTGAAAATTAATATGCATGTGCCTAAAGTAGAATTATTACCTGTTGAAAAGATTGGTTCGTCAATAGGTGCGGAAGATGAAATTATTGTTGGTATTATGCTTGGCGTGGAACATGATATTGAAGGTTCAATGATGTTCCTTATGGATATGCAAAGCGCAAGGCATCTCGTTAACAGGCTTATGATGAAGCCTGCTGATTATGAAGGCGAATTTGACGAGATGGAATTATCAGCAATAAAAGAAATCGGTAATATTATTGCAGGCTCATATTTGTCTGCATTGTCAGGACTTACTAATTTGGTTATTATGCCAACTGTTCCATATGTGGCAGTTGATATGGCGGCAGCTATTCTTAGTGTTCCTGCAATTCAATTTGGTATGTTAGGTGATAATGCTCTTATGATTAAGACTGAATTTGGTGATGATTTTGCTATTAACGGCTATTTCATCCTTATGCCAGAAGAAGGCTCTTATGATAAGATTTTGAAGGCTTTAGGTATTCCACTATAGGGGTTTTTATGGGAGAGACAATTAAAGTTGGTATGGCAGACTTGAAAATATGCAAAGAGCCAGATTGTCTAACGACAATAGGACTTGGTTCCTGTGTAGGAATCGCTTTATATGATCCTTTGACTAAGATTAGTGGACTTGCACATATTATGCTGCCAGACAGTACACAAATTAAAAACAACTCGGTTATTGCAAAATTTGCTGATACAGGTATTAAGAAGCTTTATGATGATATGATTAAAGCCGGAGCCAACAGAACGCGTATTGTCGCTAAGATAGCCGGCGGGGCTAGGATGTTTGCCTTGAAAAATGCAGCAACATCAAGCATCAATATAGGCGATCGTAATGTTGAAGCCAGCAAAGCCATGTTAAAGCAACTTCGAATTCCTCTTCTAGCAGAGGATACAGGTCTTAATTATGGTAGAACTGTTATATTAGATAGCAATACTGGAGATTATATTATTCGTTCCGTTGGTAAGGATACGAAAACAATTTAACTTGGAGATAATGGTATGAAGAAGAAAGCGATTCCACTAATAATTACTTTGGTTGCTTGTCTTATTACTTGTATAGTATCTATTATCCAAAGAGTTGAATTTTCTGTTTTCTTTATTAGATTCTTAGTCGTACTTGCCATTTTTGGGGTTATTAGCATTATTATTGCCGTTGTTATCAATATGAATTTTCCTGATGAGGAAGAGGGTGATAACAAAAAAGATGATAAAGATGAAGAGAAATCATCTGATAAAGATAATTCGTCAAATGAGAATGTTAACAGCAACGAGAATGATAATTCTGACGAAGATGATGAATTTGAAGACGAAGAAGATTACTAATTATGGAGGCTTTTTAGATGAAAGCTGTAGATAAGGATAAGCTTTGGAAATCCTATAGTCAGAATCGTTCACAAGATACAAGAGAGAAGCTTATTGTTGAGTATGCTCCACTTGTGAAAGTGGTTGCAGGAAGACTAAGTATGCACCTTGGTAATACAGTAGAGTTTGATGATCTTGTTGGTTATGGTGTATTTGGATTGATTGATGCAATTGACAAATTCGATGTCAATAAAGATGTCAAATTCGAGACATATGCAAGTGTTAGAATAAGAGGAGCGATTCTTGATCAAATCCGTAAGATGGATTGGATTCCAAGAACTGTTAGACAAAAACAAAGAAAAATTGATGATGCTGTTAAGGCTATAGAAGCTAGAACAGGTAAAGTTGCCACAGACAAACAAATTGCTGAAGAGCTGGGTATTTCCCATACAGAGCTTATAGAATGGCAATCTATTCTTAAGACTACAAATGTTGTATCTCTTAATGAATATGTTGAGCAGGGGTCAGAGCCTGTCATGGATGCAAGACGTAATTCTCAGTTCCAGCAGCCTGAGACGGCTATTTCAAAGCAGGAGCTTAAGAAAGCACTTGCCGAAGCACTAGAACAATTAACAGACAAAGAAAAGAAGGTTATTTTACTATATTATTATGAAGAAATGACACTCAAAGAGATTAGCATGACTCTTGAGGTGTCTGAGTCTAGAATATCTCAACTTCATACTAAGGCACTTGGTAAAATGAAAAGCAAGATGGGTGATTACATGGATGTATTTGCTGGATAAATAATCTAGTATGGGGGAGACTTATATATGAACCAAGAGAATGGATATATACAAGTTGAATATAGAGAAGATAATGAAGCCTTTGTTGTCTATTATCCGCCTGTTTTGAATGGCGTAAAACCTGATTATAAAGAATGTACTGAGTATTTGAAAGGTCATGGCTTTGAGAACTATAATAATCAGGAATTTCGTGCATTGATTTGTGGTGATGCAAAGTCGGAGATGAGTCTCGGAGTTGGTGATGGCTTAGAATTTATTGAGAGCATGTCTTATAAGATATCTCTTGATAAGATGAAAGTTACTTGCAGATTCTATCCACCATCTAAGAACGGTCAGACTATGGATGCCAAGGATATTCTTGGTGAGCTTGCCAAGAAAAATGTTACTTTTGGTATCGACCAGGACTTTATTATAAACTTCATGAATAACAGAGTTTACTTTACTGATTTTGTTATAGCTGAAGGTAGGGCGCCTGTACATGGTATTGATGATAAGATAGAATATTTCTTTAATACTAATCCTAGTCTTAAACCCAAACATAATGAAGATGGGTCTGTAGATTATCATAATCTTGATAATGTATGTCAGGTAAAAGAAGGGGATTTGCTTGCCAGACTTCATAAAGGCGACAGGGGTACTAATGGTAAAGATGTTACAGGAAGAGATATTCCTTGCCGTACCGTCAAGACTCTTAGACTAGAGAAGGGGAAGAATCTTCATTTGAATGAAGATATGACAGAGATTTATTCTGAAGTTACAGGTCATGTATCTCTGGTAAATGGTAAGGTCTTTGTATCTGATGTATATGAAGTAAGTGGCGATGTTGACAATTCAGTTGGCAACATTGAATACAATGGAAATGTTCATATACAAGGTAGTGTAAGAGGTGGCTTCCAGGTTATTGCCAAGGGAGACATAATTATAGATGGTGTTGTAGAAGATGCATTGATTCAGTCTGATGATGGTCAGATTATTGTTAAATGCGGAATCCATGGTATGAAGAAAGGTCTTCTTGATGCAGGTGGCAACGTAATTACGAAATTTATTGAGAATGCAAGTGTGTTCTCTGGCGGTTATGTTGAGGCGGGAAGTATAACGTATTCTGATGTATCAGCTTCTGATGATGTTATTGTATGTGAGCGTAAAGGTACTATTGCCGGTGGTGTTATTAGAGCTGGCGGCAAAGTTGATGCTCAGACAATTGGTTCGCCTATGGGTGCGGCAACCCAGATAGAAGTTGGAATGGCACCTGATAAGAAAGAGAGATATGTCCAATTACAACGGGAGATATCTGTTCTTAGTCAGAATATTAATAAGCTAAAACCGATTATCAAAACATATAACAAATACATTCAGGAAGGAAAGCAATTAGATCAAAAAAATGCTTTATATCTTCAAAAGGTTGCAGGAGAGCTGACCAAGAATACTAAGATGCTAGAAGAGAATCAGCAGGAATTCAATGCTCTTCATCAGGAATTAATTACTTCTAGACACGCTAAAGTAATGGTTTCAAAGGATATTTTCCCTGGTGTATCCATTACTATATCGGATATTACATTTAATGTAAAAGATAAGAGAAGCTTCTGTCAGTTTGAGAAGAAGAATGGGGAAATAGTTGTAAATAATCTGTAGGAGGTGGTTAGTATGTCACTGAGTCCAATTAATTTTAATGGAATGATTCAGAATACCGCTGAGATTGGTAACATCAAAGCTAATGAAGATAGTAGACCAGAAGTAAACCAGTCTAATATACAGGTCGGCTTCGAACAGGAACAGGATGAGCAAAGTCATTCTGTAAATCAACTTGAGCAAAAATCAGACAAGTATGATCTGGGTGAAGGCTCAGGAAATGGTGGATATCGAGGCAATAAGAAGAAAAAGAATAAGAAAGAAGAAAAAGTTAAAGAAAAAGATGGTGTAGTAAAAAAGAAAGATGGACACTTATCTTTTGATATATCAGTTTAGTTTGTAAGGAGATAATATGGTAGGTCTTGAAATAGGACTTGTTGTAATCGGAATATTGATTTTTGTGGGCAGCTTCTTTGTAACTGAGAAGCTGTCTTCTTCTGATATGAAAGAGATTACAAGAGTTAGTGAAAAAGAAATAAAGAACATTGTTAATAAAGCGTTAGCAGAGTCAGATGAGGTTATAAAAACAAGATTTGATAATAAATTAAATGATGCTGTTAATGATTTTGATATAAGAACTGATGACGAATATGTTAATAAAATGAACCAAATGAATGAATATTCTGAGAAGGTTCTTGAAACTATGGAAAAAACTCATAATGAAATTGTGTTTATCTATAGCATGCTTAATGATAAGCAGGAAAATGTCAAAGAACTAACATCTAAACTAGATACAACTAAGTCACAATTGTTACAGCTTAAAAGTGATGTGGATCAAAGTATTAAAGAACTAAATGAACAGTATGAACAGAATATTAAATTAAAAAAGGAACAGGAATTTGTTACAGGACTTGATGCTGTAAGAGTACAGACAGAAACAGTCAAGACATTTGAGGATGAATTAATAGAACGAATCTCTGATGAAGATGAAGAAGTACCAGAAGGCTATAAGGAAGCGATTAAAGCCACTGTTAATAATTCTACTACTGACACCAAAGAATTAGATAATGAAATAGAATTAGAACAAGAGAATAAATCAACTGATTCTTCATCAGTTGAAAATGAAATTGTTAAGCTATATAAAGAAGGCTTTAGCGAAGTGGAAATTGCAAGACAGCTTGGCAAGGGAATTGGTGAAATAAAACTTGTACTGGGACTTTACAACTAAGAATAAAGGAATAATTATATGAAATTAAAATATTATATGCGGGGTATTGGAATAGGTGTAATTGTTACAACAATTATTCTTGTAATTACCTTTGCATTTTCTGGTAATAACATAAGTGATGAAGAAATAATTAGTAGAGCTAAGAAGCTGGGGATGGTTGAATCTAGTAAAACTATGACCAATAGTACTACTAATACTACTAATTCTACTAATACGACAGAGGGTAATCAGACAATACCTGGTGCAACTAATCCTATGCCAGATAATAATTCGACTAATTCTTCAAGCGCTACAAATGTAAATAATGACAGTGTTGATTTTACAATTAGTGAGAATGATGTATCAAGAACTGTTATTGAGAGACTGGCACAGCAAGGACTTATAAGTGATGCAGCTGCATTTAATAAGTACTTAAATGATAAGGGGTTAGATAATAACTTACAGAATGGAACCTTTAAGATAAAAAGGGGGATTTCTGAAGAAGAACTTGCTAATCTTCTTGTTACGAAACAACAATTTAGAGAACAGTGATAATGATAAACAATGCTCAAATATCTCTTCTTGACTTAAGAATGTCTGCGAAGAGTATTTGAGCATTATTTTGTCAAAAACTTCTTGTTTTATTAGTGCAGTTATGCTAGAATGTTCAAGGCTTTAAATAAACACACATAATGATTAAGGATATGGTGCTTTAGATTTAAGTAAATTCTTAAGATGAATTATGTGGAAGAAATTAACCATGGAGGTAAAGAAAATGAGTGTTATTTCAATGAAGCAATTATTAGAGGCAGGAGTTCACTTTGGACATCAGACAAGAAGATGGAATCCTAAAATGGCTCCATATATCTTCACTGAGAGAAATGGTATCTATATCATTGATCTTCAGAAGTCTGTTGTAAAGGTTGATGAGGCATATAATGCTGTATTCGACATTGCATCACAAGGTGGAAAGATTCTTTTTGTAGGAACTAAGAAGCAGGCACAGGATACAATCAAGGCAGAGGCTGAGAGATGTGGTATGTACTACGTTAATGAGAGATGGCTTGGTGGTATGCTTACTAACTTTAAGACAATTCAAAGCAGAATTGAGCGTCTTAAGGCTATTGAAAAGATGGAAGAAGATGGAACATTTGATGTTCTTCCTAAGAAAGAAGTTATTGCACTTCGCAAAGAAATGGATAAGCTTACAAGAAACCTTGGTGGAATCAAGGAAATGGGACGTGTTCCAGATGCTATTTTTGTAGTAGATCCTAAGAAGGAAAGAATCTGTATTGAAGAGGCACATACATTAGGTATTCCTCTTATTGGAATTGCTGATACAAACTGTGATCCAGAAGAATTAGATTTCGTTATTCCTGGTAATGATGATGCTATTCGTGCAGTTAAGCTTATTGTGTCTAAGATGGCTGACGCTGTAATCGAAGCAAATCAGGGAACAATTGATGTTGACGCTGATGAAGAAGCAGAAGATACAGAGAACGTAGAAGAATAATACATTATATATATAATTGGAGGATTAAGTTATGGCTATTACAGCAGCTATGGTTAAAGAATTGCGCGAAAAAACAGGCGCAGGTATGATGGATTGTAAGAAAGCATTAACAGAGGTGGCTGGTGATTTAGAGGCTGCTATTGAAGTACTTAAGAAGAGTGGTGCTGCTAAAGCTGAGAAGAAGGCTTCAAGAATTGCTGCAGAAGGTATTGCTAGAGTTGCTACTTCTGGAAATGAAGCATGTGTAGTTGAAGTTAATTCTGAGACAGACTTTGTTGCAAAGAATGAGATATTCCAGGAATTTGTTCAGGATGTTGCTGAGAAAGCTCTTGCATCATCTCTTAATGGCGGTTCTAATGGTGAAGATGTTGAAGAATTATTAGCTCAGACAGGTCTTAAAGATGAATTAGTTGAAAAGACAGCTACAATTGGTGAGAAGTTGTCTATTAGACGTTTTGAGAAAGCATCAGGAGATATTGTTGTATCATATATTCATGGTGCAGGACGTATTGGTGTTCTTATTGCCGCAAGCGGTGATAACAATGATGCTAACAAAGAAGCATTGAATAATATTGCAATGCAGGTTGCTGCTATGAATCCTCAATATATTTCACAAAGTGACATTTCAGCTGATGAGAAGTCTAAGCTTGAGGATATTGTTAAGGAAAGCGCATTAAACGATCCATTCTCACTTCCTAAGCCAATCCTTATGGAATTAATTGAGGAAGCTAAAGAGAATCATTGGAGCGATGATGATAAGCAGATTTATGAAGAGAAGAAGTCTAAGATGAACTTCCTTCCTAATTTCTTATCTGAGGATGCTAAGAAATCTCTTGCTGAAGTTGCACTTAATGCAAAAGAGAAGATTTATGACAACAAGATTTTCAGTGGTCTTGTAAATGGTCGTGTTAACAAGCAATACAAAGAAATCAGCTTAATGGATCAGGTATATGTTAAGGCTGAAGATGGCAAGCAGACAGTTGCTAAGTATTTAGAATCTGTTGATAAGAATCTTAAGATTACCAAGATGGTTCGTTTTGAAGTAGGCGAAGGCATCGAGAAGAAGGAAGAAGATTTTGCTGCAGAGGTTGCTGCACAGATGAACTCTTAATTGAAACTAATGATTTGATGGCCAAGCCATCTTATTTACGGGGGTGCATGTATTCTATTATAACTATTTATATAGTTTATAATAGATTGCTTGCACTTTTTTGTAAGGAGTAATTTGATGAGTCCAAATAGTGAGAAAAGCATTAATAAGACTGATAATAATAGCAATAATAAAAAGAATCTCAAGAATACGAGAGATAAGAGAAAAAGAGTTAACAGAATTAAATATGGAATTATAATTACAGTTACTGTTTCAATTCTAGTTGCGATTATTTCTGTTATTTGTCTTATTGTGGCAGTTGTAAAACTTAATTCTAGAGTAGACAAAATAGAAGAAGGAAGTTCAACAAAAACTGCAAGTAACGATATTAGCAATGTTAATGCTAATGCACAGAATAATGTTATTGCACCAGATGGAACTGATAAGACAAATGTATATCTAACCTTTGATGATGGTCCAAGTGATAATACTGATTCTATTCTTGATACTTTATCAAGATATAATGTTAAAGCTACTTTTTTTCTTGTAGCTAAAGAAGACCAGGCTTCAAAAGATAAGATAAAAAGAATCGCAAATGAAGGACATTCTGTTGGTGTTCATTCATATAGTCATAAGTATTCTGAAATATACTCATCTATAGATGCATTTAAGAATGATGTTAGTTCAATGGTGAATTATCTAGAACCTATTATTGGATATAAACCAAAACTCTATAGATTCCCAGGTGGAAGCAGCAACAAAGTTACTAATGTTGATATTCAAGATTGCATTTCATATATTAATTCACAAGGCATGAAATATTATGATTGGAACGTATCTAGTGGAGATGCTGTAAGTAATGCATATACTGCTGATGAATTAGTTGAAAATGTTATGAAAGATGTGTTAAAATACAAGACATCGGTAGTACTTTTACATGATGCTAATGCAAAGGGAACAACAGCCGAGGCTTTACCTAGACTTATAGAGACTTTGCAGGCGGCGAATGTGAACATTTTGCCAATTACAGATAGTACACCTCTTGTACAACATGTAGAGGCTAAATAATAATAAACTGGAGGAAAATATTATGGGATTTTTTAAGGAATTTAAGGACGATTTTTCAGATGCAGTAAATGAGCTAGTCCCTGATGCTAACTATGATGATTCTGATGAGAATTTAGAGACATCAGATGAAATGGTTGACACACTTGACGAGGAAATTGATGTAGATAATGAATTATCAAAGCTGGATGGTTTATTTGAGCAGGTTTCTAAGAAGGTTGATAATAATGAGACAATAGCCGTAACTGATAAAGTTGAGCCTGAGAAAGACAAGAAGTCTGATAAGAAAGACAAGAAGGCTGATAAGAAAGATAAGAAAGATAAGAAAGCTGACAAAAAGGAGAATAATACAATGGATTCATTTCAAACATTTACACCACAAGACGCAGCAAGTGATAATGCTTCGACATCTGCACCTACTATGTCAACTGCAGCTGCAAGCGATGAGAATGCAGTAATTACAAAGGGTATGACAATAACAGGTAATTTAGAGTCAACAGGTTCTATCAATGTTGAAGGAACAATTAATGGTGATATCACATGTAATGGCAAACTTGTTATTACAGGTCTTGTTGAAGGAAACAGTAATTCAGCTGAATTCTTCGCTGATTCTGCAAGAGTTGTTGGTGAAGTTAATACATCAGGAACAGCTAAAGTAGGTGTTGGTTCTGTTGTTGTTGGTAATATTGTAGCTACATCTGCTGTAATTGCCGGTGCTGTTAAAGGCGATATTGATGTACAGGGACCAGTTGTTGTTGATACATCAGCTGTTGTTGTTGGTAATATCAAGTCTCGTTCAGTTCAGATTAATAATGGTGCTGTAATTGAAGGTTTCTGTTCACAGACATATTCAGATGTTGATGTTGAGGGTGTATTTGGATAATGAAAAGAGTATTATTAAAGCTTAGCGGTGAAGCGTTAGCTGGTGAAAAGAAGACGGGCTTTGACGAAGAAACATGTATTAAGGTTGCAAAGCAGGTAAAAGAAATTGTTGACGATGGTGTTCAGGTTGGAATAGTAATCGGCGGTGGCAATTTCTGGCGCGGTAGAACCAGTAATACTATTGAACGTACCAAAGCTGACCAGATTGGTATGCTTGCTACAGTTATGAATTGTATATATGTATCTGAGATTTTTAGATATGTTGGAATGGATACAGTTGTTATGACGCAATTCGCATGTGGAGATTGTTCTGTTATGTATTCTAAAGATGATGCAATGAACTCTCTTGAAAATGGAAAAGTTGTGTTTTTTGCTGGTGGAACTGGTCATCCATATTTTTCAACAGATACAGCTACAACACTTCGTGCAATTGAGATAGAAGCAGATGGAATTCTTCTTGCCAAATCAATTGATGGAGTATATGATTCAGATCCTGCAACGAATCCTAATGCTAAGCGTTATGATACAATTTCTATTCAGGATGTTATAGATAATAGACTTGGTGTAGTTGATCTTACTGCATCAATTATGTGCCTAGAGAATGATATGCCAATGTATGTATTTGCTCTTAATGAAGAGGGAAGTATTAAGAAGGCAATCTCAGGAGAATTTAACGGGACAATTGTTACAGTTTAGGGGGAATTCACTTATGGACGAAAGATTAAATAAATATGATGATAAAATGCAAAAGTCATTAAACAATCTTTATACAGAGTATAATTCAATCCGTGCAGGAAGAGCTAATCCTCATGTACTAGATGGAGTACAGGTTGATTATTATGGTACACCTACACCGATTCAACAAGTTGCAAATGTTTCTGTTCCTGAACCAAGATTAATTCAGATTCAACCATGGGAAGCATCAATGGTTAAGGAAATTGAGAAGGCAATTCAGACATCAGATGTTGGAATTAATCCAACTAATGATGGAAAGGTAATAAGATTAGTATTTCCAGAACTTACAGAGGAACGTCGTAAAGAACTTGCTAAAGATGTTAAGAAGAAGGGCGAGAATGCAAAGGTTGCTGTAAGAAATATCAGAAGAGATGCTAATGATTCTTTTAAGAAATTATCGAAAGAAAGTGATATTTCTGAAGATGATATTAAAGAATTAGAAGATGAGGTACAGAAGCTTACAGATAAATATATCAGTAAGATTGATAGTGCTGTTGATGAGAAGACAGAGGAAATACTTAAAGTATAGTAAGAACTAAAGGACACATTGAGTAACGTGTCCTTTTTTTATAAAGATATGAGAGGGGGAATTAATATGGTACCAAAACATATAGCGATAATAATGGATGGTAATGGAAGATGGGCCAAATCAAAAGGGCTTCCACGTTCAGCCGGTCATGTTAAGGGAGCGGCTAATATTGAGACTATTGCCAGGGCGATGAAAAAAAGAGGTATTAAATACCTTACAATATATGCTTTTTCTACGGAGAATTGGATAAGACCCAAGGATGAAGTTGATAAGCTTATGGATTTACTAGAAGAATATCTTACTAAAGCATATAAGAACGCCGAGAAAAACAAGATGAGACTTAAGGTTATCGGAAGAAGAGATAATCTTAGTGAAAAAATACAGAAAAAAATCGAAGAAACTGAAGAAGCAACAAGCAAATATGACGAATTGGTGCTTCAGGTAGCATTCAATTACGGAAGTCGTGATGAAATAGTCAGAGCTACTAAGGCGATATCTAATGACGTGGCAGAAGGTAAACTTAATGCAGATGATATTAATGAAGAGACAATAAGCTCATATCTAGATACGAAGGATGTGCCTGATCCTGATTTGTTAATTAGAACAAGTGGTGAAGAGAGACTTTCTAATTATTTGTTATGGCAACTTGCTTATAGTGAATTCTATTTTTCAAAAGTGCCTTGGCCTGCTTTTTCAGTTAAGAATTTAGATGAAGCTATAGAAGAATTTAATAATAGAAATAGAAGATATGGAAATGTATAATAATACATTTTCAAGGAGGAAAAATGTCAGATAATAATATAAAAAGTAATGATAGCAAGAAATCAGGTTTTGTTCAAAGACTAATATCTGGAATTGTACTTGTTGCAATTCTACTTGTTATTATAATATTAGGTGGTCCCACACTTCTGGTATCAATGGGAATAATATCAATTATTGGTATGTGGGAATTATATAAAGTTTTTAATGTACATAAAAAAATAGCCGGAATATTTGGATATATATTTTGTGCCCTGTATTATGCGAATTTACAATTTGGATTTTTGAGAGAAACATACTTACTATTTGTAATTTTTCTTATTGTTGAACTTGCAATATTTGTATTCTCATATCCAAATTATAAAACAGAGCAGATTATGGCGGTATTCTTTGGATTATTCTATGTCGCTGTAATGATTTCATTTATATATCAGACAAGATGTCTGCCTAATAATGGAGCTTTTGTAGTATGGTTAATATTCTGTTGCTCTTGGGGAGCAGATACTTGTGCATATTGTGTTGGAATGTTATTTGGCAAACATAAGATGTCTCCAAAACTTAGTCCAAAGAAGTCAGTAGAAGGTGCTATTGGTGGAATTGTTGGAGCTGCACTTATAGCTGCAATATATTTAATTATTGTTAGAAACTTTATGAATATAGTATGGTTAGATATTGTTATTCTATCTGCAATTGTCGCAGTAGGAGCATTTATTTCAATAATTGGTGATCTTGCAGCATCTGCAATTAAGAGATTTTATGATATCAAAGATTATGGAAAATTAATTCCAGGTCATGGGGGAATACTTGACAGATTTGATTCTGTAATTATTACTGCACCAATTATATATTTATTATCTTTCTATTTTGTGTAAATATTTTGGTGTCAATTCATGTATTATTATTATAGGAGAAGAATATGAGAAAGATAGCTATTCTTGGGACAACGGGTTCTATTGGAACACAGACATTATCTATTGTTAGAGAAAAGAAAGATCTTGAAGTAGTTTCTATGTCTTGTGGTTCTAATATCGATTTATTCGAAGAACAGATACGAGAGTTTAATCCCAAATTGGTTTCTTGTGGAAATGAAGATAAGGCATTAGAACTTAAGAAGAGAATATCAGACCTTGATGTTGAAGTTCTTTCTGGAATGGATGGTCTTATTGCTGTAGCTACTATACCGGAAGCTGAAATTGTTGTTACAGCAATTGTTGGAATGCTTGGTATTAGACCAACTGTTGCAGCAATTAATGAAGGTAAGGATATCGCTCTTGCTAACAAAGAGACCTTAGTTACAGCAGGTCATATAATAATGCCACTTTCCAAAGAGAAGAATATATCTATTCTTCCAGTAGATAGTGAGCATTCAGCTATTTTCCAATCTCTTCAGGGTAATGAAGATAATAATATTCACAAGATTCTTCTTACAGCCAGTGGTGGACCTTTTAGAGGTTTTTCGAAGGAACAATTAGAGAAAGTTACTTTAGAAGATGCATTAAAACATCCTAACTGGGAGATGGGCAAAAAAATTACCATTGATTCTGCTTCAATGGTTAATAAAGGGCTGGAAGTTATGGAAGCTAAATGGCTCTT
Source organism: Lachnospiraceae bacterium (assembly GCA_015057165.1). Taxonomy (GTDB): domain Bacteria; phylum Bacillota; class Clostridia; order Lachnospirales; family Lachnospiraceae; genus RUG191. The sequence continues at coordinate 61,568 of SVEY01000008.1, forward strand.
TGGCGTTGACTTAGATAGAATAGAAGTTGTTGTACATCCTCAATCTATACTTCATTCTGCAGTAGAATATGATGATGGAGCTGTAGTTGGACAACTTGGACTTCCAGATATGCGACTTCCTATTCAATATGCCCTGTATTATCCTAAGAGACTTCCTATGTCAGGAGATTATCTTGATTTATTCAAAGTAAAAGATATGACTTTTGAAAAGCCTGATTTAGATGTTTTTGTAGGATTGAAATATGCATATGAAGCTCAAAGAGAAGGTGGTAATATGCCGACTATTTTCAATGCTGCAAATGAGAAAGCAGTAGCATTATTCTTAAATAAAAAGATAAGCTTTACTGATATTTATAGATTAATTGATAATTCAATGAAAGAAATTGAGTATATCAACAATCCTACTCTTGATGAAATTCTTTATACTGAAAGTGAAGTATATAAGTATTTAGATAATTATTAATTACGGAGAGTATATATGCTTAAGATTATTCTAGCAATATTAATTTTTAGTTTTATTATAATATTTCATGAACTGGGACACTTTTTTGTTGCTAAGAAATGTAATGTTAAAGTTAATGAATTTTGGCTTGGGCTTGGACCTACTATTGTTGGATTTACCAAGGGTGAGACAAAATACTGTCTTAAACTTCTTCCCTTTGGTGGTGCATGCGTTATGGAAGGGGAAGATGAAGAAAGTGATGACGAAAGAGCCTTTAATAATAAACCTGTATGGCAGAGATTTTTGATTGTTGCTGCAGGACCATTTAATAATTTTATACTGGCTCTTATTCTTTGTGTTGTTGTAGTAGCGACAATGGGTATTGATAAGCCTATTGTTAATTCTGTATCTGAGAACTCTGGCGCATCAGAGTCAGGCATTATTGCAGGAGATGAGATTACTAAATTAGACAGTTATAATATACATTTTGCTCATGAAGTATCTGCTTACGTATTCTTTCATTCCGATGAAGATATTAAAGTTACATATGAGAGAAATGGTGAAGAAAACACCGCCTATGTAACTCCTAAATATGATGAGAATAAGGGGAGATATTTACTCGGAGTAAATTGGATTCCAGAGTATTATGATGGCAATTTTTTTGAAGATATGTATTATGGAATGTGTCAGATGAAATACTATATATATTCTACATTTAAGAGTTTATCATCATTAGTAACTGGAAGAGTATCTATAAAAGAAATGTCTGGACCAGTTGGTATAGTGAAAGTTATTGGTGATACATATGAACAGTCTAAGAGTTCGGGCGCTTTATATGTACTTATGAATTTGCTCAATTTATCTGCACTGCTTTCTGCTAACTTAACAGTTATGAATCTTCTCCCGATTCCGGCTCTTGATGGTGGAAGACTAATTCTATTTATTGTGGAAGCTATTAGAAGGAAAAAGCTTAATCCTAATATTGAAGGTAAAATTCATCTGGTTGGATTTGTCCTTTTAATGGGACTTATGATTTTTGTAATGTATAATGATATTGTTAAGATATTCTTTTGATAATTTGACTATAAACCTATAATGATTCTTAAGGGGAGTCTTGTAGGCGAAGGTTTTTTACAAACCTGTATAGAGAGGGGGATTTATATGAGTAGAGATAACACTAAAGAAATTCATATTGGAGATAAGGTAATAGGTGGAGGTAATCCTATTCTAATTCAGTCAATGACTAATACTAAGACTGATGATGTGGAAAGCACAGTGGAACAGATTAATAAACTATCTAAAGCAGGATGCGATATTATAAGATGTGCAGTTCCTAATATGGAGGCTGCCAAGGCTTTATCTGACATAAAGAAGAGAATAGATATTCCACTTGTTGCTGATATTCACTTTGATTATAGATTGGCACTTGCAGCTATTGAAAATGGTGCTGATAAAATAAGAATTAATCCAGGAAACATTGGCTCAACTGATAGAATCAAAGCTGTAGTTGATGCAGCTAAAGAAAAGAATATTCCTATTAGAGTCGGAGTAAATTCGGGTTCTTTAGAGAAAGAGATTGTTGAGAAGAATGGTGGAGTTACTGCTGAAGGTATAGTAGAATCTGCTATTGATAAAGTAAGAATAATTGAAGATCTTGGATATGACAATCTTGTTGTTAGTATTAAGTCATCAGATGTACTTATGTGTGTTAAGGCGCATGAATTAATATCTCAGGAGATTAATTATCCTTTACATGTTGGAATTACAGAATCTGGAACAATTATATCTGGAAATATTAAGTCATCTATAGGCCTTGGACTTATTCTTAATCAAGGTATAGGTGATACAATTAGAGTTTCTCTTACTGGAGATCCTTTAGAAGAGATAAAGTCAGCCAAGTTAATTCTTAGAACACTGGGGCTTAGAAAAGGTGGTATAGAAGTTGTATCCTGTCCTACATGTGGAAGGACACAGATAGATCTTATATCCCTGGCTAATGAGGTGGAGAATATGGTTGCTGATATTCCACTTAATATTAAGGTTGCTGTTATGGGATGTGTTGTTAATGGACCAGGAGAGGCAAAAGAAGCTGATATAGGAATAGCTGGTGGAATTAATGAAGGCCTTATAATAAAAAAAGGCGAAGTTATTAAGAAGGTACCTGAAGATCAGTTGATTAATGAATTGAGATTAGAATTACTTAATTGGAAAGATTAATTCATTTGACGTTTACCGGAGAATATAATGGAACAAAAATTATTTTTTGATACATTTCCTACTATAAAACTAGATGAAGATTTGTGCAATGCACTTAATGATACTATGGTTACGAGGGTAAGTACTAACAGATCGAGAGATGCTGTTAGTGTTTACCTTTATTGTCGTACATTAATTCCTAAGAGACGTATTAGAAGATTAGAAGAACAGATTAAGAAGCAGGTTTTTTCTCTAGATGATGTAAATATTAATATAATAGAGAAATTCGAATTATCAGCTCAATATGATGCTAGAAGTTTCTATGATGCTTATATAGACAGTATATACCAGGAGATTAATGATTATAGTTCCTATATGCTTGCTATTATTAAGAGAGCTGACTTTGAATTTTCTGATAACAAGATGACAATTATATTAGAGGATACAAAGTATACAAGGGACAGAGAAGAAGAGATTCTCCATATTTTTGACAAGATATTCTGTGAGAGAGCAGGCATCAATGTAATTATAGATATTGATTACAAAGATGCTAAGAAGACTAATTATCAGGAAAAGAATAATATATATGTTAAGAATAAAGTAGATAGTATAATTGATAATTTAGAGGCTTTAAAGGAAAAAGAAGAAGAAGAAAAAGAAATAGTAGAAGAAAATAAAAGTAATAAGAAAAAGAGTATTCAATATGGACTTATAAAGTCTAGTAATAAAAATGTTATATATGGTAGAGATTTTGAAGATGAAGCTACATCTATAGTTAATCTTAATGCAGCTGATTGTGGTAATGATGTTGTTATTAGTGGTGAAGTATTCAAAATAGATTACAGAGAGATAAGAAATGAGAAAACTATTGTAACATTATCTATTTATGACCATACTGACTCAATTAATATCAAAATCTTTCTTAGAAATGATTTACTCTCAGAATTTAAGACTCATTTTCAAGAAGGAATAGGAATAAAGGTAAAAGGTCTTCTTGAATATGACAGATATTCTGAAGAAATTGATATTTCAAGAATATATGGAGTTATGAAGATAGCTCTTACTTCTGAAGGCAGAATGGATAATTCAATTGAGAAGAGAGTAGAGCTTCATTGTCATACAAAGTTTAGTGAAATGGATGCAGTATCTTCTGCTACAGATATATATAAACAGGCCAAGAAATGGGGACATAAGGCCCTTGCAATAACAGATCATGGCGTTGTTCAGGCATTTACCGAAAAAGGACTATTGGACGGTGGATTTGATGATCCTGATTTCAAGATTATCATTGGTACAGAAGCTTATATTGTAGATGATTCTAAGCAGATTGTTACTAATTCTAAGGGGCAGGATTTTGATAATTCATATGTAGTTTTTGATATAGAGACAACAGGTTTTAATGCACTTAAGGATATGATTATAGAAATAGGTGCAGTCAAACTTGTTAATAATGAAATTGTAGATAAATACTCTACCTTTGTTAATCCGAAAAGGCCTATTCCTTATGAGATTTTTCAATTAACATCTATATCTGATGATGATGTTATATCAGCACCAACAATTGACAGTGTCTTGCCGGAATTCATAGATTTTTGTAAAGGTTCTGTTATGGTTGCCCATAACGATGAATTTGATATGGGATTTATATCTGCAAAAGCAAGAGAACTTAATCTTGAGTGGGATAAGACATCTATTGACACACTTGGTCTTGCAAGATTCTTAATGCATGATATAAGTAAATACACATTAGATTCAGTTGCCAAGAAACTTAAGATTGATCAGGGACATCATCATAGAGCTGTTGATGATGCCTTGTGTACTGCCAAGATTTTTCAGCATTTTGTAAAACAATTAGGTAAATATGATATAAAGAATCTAGATGATATTAATGTTAAATGTAGCATGGATGAAAGAACAATTGCCAAGCTTAAATCATTCCATTGTATTATACTGGCAAAAAATGATATTGGAAGGATTAATCTATATAAATTAATATCTGATTCACATCTAAAATATTTTAATCGTCGTCCGAAGATGCCAAAGAGTCTAATTAACCAATATAGAGAAGGATTAATTATTGGTTCTGCTTGTGAGGCAGGAGAACTATATAGAGCATTATTAGATGGTAGAAGTGAAGAAGAGATTGCAAGTATTGTATCCTTCTATGACTACCTTGAGATTCAGCCTACTGGTAACAATGAATTTATGATTGATAGTAGTAAGTATCATATATCATCTATTGAAGATATTAGAGATATTAATAGACAAATTGTTTCTCTAGGTGAAAAGTTCAATAAAATGGTATGTGCCACTTGTGATGTGCATTTTCTTAATCCAGAGGATGAAGTATATAGAAGAATAATTATGGCGGGTAAAGGATTTGAAGATGCTGATAATCAGGCGCCACTTTATCTTCATACAACGGATGAAATGATTAATGAATTCTCATATCTTGGATTTGATAAGGCAAAAGAGATAGTAATTGAGAATACTAATAAGATTGCTGACATGTGTGATAAGATAAAACCTGTTCGTCCTGATAAATGTCCACCTGTAATTGAGAATTCTGATAAGACTCTTAGAGAGATATGCTACAATAAAGCCCACGAAATGTATGGAGAGACTCTTCCTTATGTTGTTGAAGAGAGATTAGAGAGAGAACTAAAATCAATTATAGGTAATGGATATGCTGTTATGTATATTATTGCACAGAAACTGGTATGGAAGTCAGTAGAAGATGGTTATCTCGTAGGCTCTAGAGGATCAGTTGGTTCTTCTTTTGCAGCAACAATGGCCGGTATAACAGAAGTTAATCCTCTTAGTCCTCACTATCTATGTAAGAATTGTTATTATGTTGATTTCGATTCTGATGAAGTAAAAGAATATGTTGGACGAGCAGGATGTGATATGCCTGATAAGGTATGTCCTAATTGTGGTACACCTCTTTCGAAAGAAGGATTTGATATTCCTTTTGAGACATTCCTCGGCTTCAAGGGTAATAAGGAGCCTGATATAGACCTTAACTTCTCTAGTGATTATCAATCGAAAGCACATAAGTATACAGAAGTAATATTTGGTGAAGGTCAGACATTTAAGGCAGGAACTATAGGAGGTCTTGCTGAAAAAACTGCATATGGTTATATTAAGAAATACTATGAAGAGCGTGGTATTGATAAGAGAAAGTGCGAAATAGATAGGCTTGTAGGTGGATGTACAGGAATTAGGCGTACAACAGGACAACATCCTGGAGGAATTATTGTTCTTCCAATGGGTGAAAACATTTACTCTTTTACACCTATTCAGCATCCTGCTAACGATATGAAGAAGGTTGATATTATCACAACTCATTTTGATTATCATAGTATTGATTCTAATTTGCTAAAACTTGATATTCTAGGTCATGATGATCCTAATATGATTAAGATGCTAGAAGACATTACAGGTATAGATGCTACGAAGATTCCTTTAGATGATCAGGATGTAATGTCACTCTTTATGAATACTAAAGCACTTAAAGTTACACCAGACGAATTGTGGGGAGATTGTGATCTTGGTACTCTTGGTATCCCTGAGTTTGGAACTAATTTTGCTATGGGAATGCTTAGAGATGCAAAGCCTAAAGAATTCTCAGATCTTGTAAGAATATCAGGTTTGTCTCACGGTACTGATGTGTGGCTTGGTAATGCACAGGACTTAATCTTAAGTGGAACAGCAACTATTTCTACTGCAATATGTACTCGTGATGATATAATGACTTACTTAATATCTAAGGGTATAGAGTCTGAAGAAGCATTTACCATAATGGAGAATGTACGTAAAGGTAAAGTTGCAAAAAATCCGTCATCAGAAGAATGGCAATCCTGGAAAAAGGATATGTTAGAACATGATGTTCCAGAATGGTATATCGGTTCATGTGAGAAGATTAAATACATGTTCCCTAAGGCTCATGCCGTTGCATATGTTATGATGGCGTGGCGTATAGCATATTGCAAGATTAATTATCCTCTCGCATATTATGCTGCCTATTTTTCAATAAGAGCAAAGGCATTTAATTATGAATTAATGTGTCAGGGTAAGAATTCAGTTGAATCACATCTTAAAGAATATGATAACAAAGTGAATCTTTCTCAAAAAGAAGAAAATGAATATAGCGATATGCTACTTGTTCAGGAAATGAATGCAAGAGGTTACGAGTTTTTACCACTTGATTTGTATAAGTCAGACTCTAGGTATTTTAAAGTAGAAGACGGCAAGATCAGGCCTCCATTTATATCAGTTGATGGAATGGGTGAAAATGCTGCTGATTCTCTTATGATTGCAGCTAAGAACAGTCCATTTATATCTAAGGAAGATATTAAGAATAGAGGAAAGGTGCCTAAAACTATTATAGAGACATTTGACAGACTTGGTGTTACGAAAGGTCTTCCAGAATCAGATCAGATATCATTATTCGATATTATGTAATACAGTCTGAATATTAAGGTTTATTGAAGAAAGGACAAAAATTTTGAATACAGAAGAATTACTTTTATATACAGAAAATGAAGACTCGCTTCTATGTAGATTCTCTAATATCTTTAGACAAGAAGATGTAGAAAAAAAGGAATTATATTATTGTCTATCTAATCTTGTTAAATTTGGCGCAAATCATGGTTTCTATGGTAACTTATGGCATTGCTATATAACTTATATAATGGTATATAATGAGAATCCATATAGTGTAGATTGCGAGATGAAGGGTAATACAGGTGGTACATTTGATGAACTTGCTATTCATGATTTTTCGATTCTAAAAGAATTATTTGATTATAATTTTAATGATTTAAATGTTGATTTCGACATGAGTTTAATTACTAACTTTTCTGATGGTGATAACAAGGATAAAGTTTTTAATAAACGTATTAGAGATTGTATATGTGATTTGTCAAAACGACTTGAGAAGTCAAATGATGCAAAAGAATTTCGTGATCTGGTAGTTGATTTCTACAAGCATTTTGGAGTTGGAATAATTGGACTACATAAGGCATTTCGTCTAGATGATAATGGTGATATTATTCCTATTACAAGAATAACTCATGTATCCTTAGATGACTTAGTAGGTTATCAGATTCAAAAGGACAAGCTCACCCAGAATACTAATGCTTTTGTATCTGGAAAGAAAGCAAATAATTGTCTCTTGTATGGTGATGCAGGTACAGGCAAGTCCACAAGTATTAAAGCACTGGCTAATACATATTATGATGATGGACTTAGAATAATAGAAGTGTATAAACATCAATTTCAGGATTTGAATAAGTTAATTTCTAATATAAAAAATAGAAATTATCGTTTTATTATTTATATGGATGATTTATCATTTGAAGACTTTGAGATTGAATACAAGTATCTTAAAGCTGTTATAGAAGGAGGATTAGAGAAAAAGCCTTCTAATATTCTTATTTATGCAACATCTAACAGAAGACATTTGGTTCGAGAGAAATCTTCTGATAATTTCGAATATGATGATTTACATAAGAATGATACTAAGCAAGAAAAACTTTCTCTAGCTGGAAGGTTTGGCGTCTCTATCTACTACGGCGCACCAACCCCTAAGGAGTTTAAAGAGATTGTACTTGCCCTTCGTGATAGAAACAATATTCAAATGAGTGATGATGATATCCTTCTTGAGGCTAATAAATGGGAACTTAAGTATAACGGATTATCTGGAAGAACAGCACAACAATTCATTGATTATCTATTGGGATTAGAATAGTAATAAAATAAGGAGTATGTAATGAATTCTGAGAAAAAGATAATATTTGTAGATATGGATGATACTCTTCTTACAACTGATAAGAAGATATGCAGTGAAAATGTTGAAGCTATTAATAAGATGGTTTTGGAAGGACACATTTTTGCAATTAATACAGGACGTCCTCTTAATGCTGTAAAAAAACTTGTTACAGGACTTAATATGAATAAAAATTGTTATATACTGTCTTTTCATGGAACTAATGTCTATGATTGTGAGAATGATAAAATAATTCATGCTGATTCAATGGATGCTTTAGCATCAATTAAAATTCTTAAGGCCATTGATGATGAAGGCATTCACTCACAGACATTTACAATAGATGGGATATATACAACGAGGGATGATGATGTATTAAAAGAATATAACAAGTATTCTGATGAACCTTATAAGATAGTCGATGATTATGATGAACTTAAGGGATTAGCACTACACAAGATTATGGCCATTGACTTTAATAATCATGGAAGGCTTGTTGAGTTCCAGGAAAAATATGCAAATGAGACTAGCAAGAATTTCTCAACTTTCTTCTCTTGCCCGGAGTATCTAGAATATACAATGAAGGGTGCAGATAAAGGAAATGGTGTTAGATTTTTATCTGATTATCTGGGTATTCCAATTTCTAATACAATAGCTTGTGGTGATGAAAGAAATGATATTTCCATGCTAAGAGCTGCCGGACTTGGTGTTGCAATGATTAATGGAAATGAAGAAGCTAAAAGGGCTGCTGATTATATTACGAGAAATAATAACAATAATGGAGGAATTGCAGAAGTTATTAATAAATTTATTCTAAAAACAGAATAAAAAAGAGCTGCTAACACTATAAAATGTGTTGAAAACACTGGATTATTCACAAAAACACAATATATTGTGGATAACACTTGATTTTTATCACAATAGATGTTATTATAATTGTGAGCAAAGGAATTGCTCAGGAACTTATTTAATTTAATATGCGCCAAGGAGGGGATCTATTATGCTTGATATGAATTTCCGAGTTTCAGAAATCTTTCAAAGCTCCGATTCTGATGATTCCCGAAGACAGGCTGTCATTAACCGTAAACCTCTTCAGCGGGACAGTTCGTCAGAGTTCGGAAGCATATTCAAAGCTGCTTGCGACGAGGTTAACACCAAAGCAGGCATCACACACCAAAATAGGGGTTATGTCCCTAAGGTCAATGCAGCGTGGCAACCGACTGTGTTGATAAAATAGAAGTAAGTTCGAATTCGAGAAGGATCGCATATGCGGTCCTTTTCTATTTGTTTTTTTGCGTAAAAATAATGATTTCATTATTAACAAAAAAATCTGGTGGTGCTGTCAAGAAAAAATACTTGACAGCATCTTTTTATACTAGTATAATGACTATCGTTTGATATAGTATCTGTATATATGGGTGCTATAGCATGAGGATATGTTATGGAAGATAAATTGCGACAGGGTTTTCTGTATGATTTCTATGGTGAACTTCTTAATGAACACCAGAGAAATATATATGAGAGCTACATAATTGAAGACTTATCTTTATCAGAGATCGCCGATGAACAAGGTATATCAAGACAGGGCGTACATGATTTAATTAAGCGATGTAATAAAATGCTAGAAGGCTATGAAGACAAATTACACTTAGTAGATAAGTTTATGCATATTAGAGAAGATGTGAAAGCAATTAATGATTTAGCTAAAGAAGCTACAGAAGATAATTTGGCTAAGATTTGTAGTATTTCAAATGATATTTTAGAGGAACTGTAATATGGCATTTGAGAATCTGTCTGAAAAACTACAGAATGTGTTTAAAGGATTAAAAAGTAAAGGGCTTCTTACAGAAGAGGACGTTAAAATTGCTCTTAAAGAGGTTAAACTTGCACTACTTGAGGCTGATGTTAACTTTAAGGTTGTTAAGCAGTTTGTAAAGTCTGTTCAGGAACGTGCAGTTGGTTCTGATGTGTTAACAGGTCTTAATCCAGGACAAATGGTTATTAAGATTGTTAATGAAGAGATGGTTAAGCTTATGGGCGAAACCGAGACAGAGCTTACATTTGCAAAAGGACAAGATGTAACTATATATATGATGGTTGGTCTTCAGGGTGCTGGTAAGACAACAACTACTGCAAAGCTTGCAGGTAAAGTCAAAGAAAAGGGAAAGAAACCTCTTCTTGTTGCATGTGATGTATATAGACCTGCCGCAATAAAGCAATTACAGGTTAATGGGGAGAAACTTGGAATTGATGTTTTCTCAATGGGAGATAAACATAAACCAAGTGATATTGCTAAAGCTGCAGTTGAACATGCTAAGAAAAAAGGATATAACGTTGTTATTCTTGATACGGCAGGACGACTTCATATTGATGATGAGATGATGGATGAATTAATATCTATCAAAGATTCTGTTGATGTAACAGAGACGTTTCTTGTTGTTGATGCCATGACAGGACAAGATGCTGTAAATGTTGCAAGTAAGTTTGACGAGCTTATTAATATTGATGGTATTATTCTAACGAAGTTAGATGGTGATACAAGAGGTGGTGCGGCACTTTCTATTCGTGCTGTTACTGGCAAACCTATTATATTCTGCGGTATGGGAGAGAAGCTTTCTGATTTAGAACAATTCTTCCCAGACAGAATGGCTTCTAGAATCCTTGGTATGGGTGATGTGCTTACTCTTATTGAGAAAGCAGAAGAAGCTATTGATGATGAGAAGGCTAAAGAGCTTTCTCGTAAAATGAAGAAAGCAGAATTTGATTATAATGATTATCTTGATTCAATGAGTCAGATGAAGAATATGGGAGGTATTTCTTCAATTCTTAATATGCTTCCTGGTATGGGTATGCAAGGCTTATCAAGTAAGCAAATGTCTCAGATTGAAGGAAGTATGGATGAAAAGAGTTTGTCTCATGTTGAAGCAATTATTCTTAGTATGACACCAGAAGAAAGAGCAAATCCTAAGCTTATGAATCCTAGTAGAAAGAAAAGGATTGCTAATGGTGCAGGACTTGATATTAGTGAAGTTAATCGCTTTATCAAGCAATTCGAACAATCTAAGAAGATGATGAAGAAGATGCCGGGTATGATGGGTGGTAAAAAAGGAAAAATGAAATTCCCTTTTTAACATAGATAAATAATATACACATTATTAGGAGGAAAAAGAAAATGGTAAAGATTAGATTAAGAAGAATGGGTCAGAAGAAAGCACCTTTCTATCGTATTGTTGTAGCTGATGCTAGAGCACCTAGAGACGGAAGATGTATCGAGGAGATTGGTACATATGATCCAACAAAAGACCCTTCAGAATATCATGTAAATGAAGAACTTGCTAAGAAGTGGTTAGACAACGGTGCTAAACCTACTGAGACTGTTGCAAGAATTTTTAAGTCATGTGGTATTACTAAATAAGGAGTAACTTATGAAAGAATTAGTTGAAGTAATTGCTAAGGCTCTCGTTGATAATCCTGATGAAGTTGAAGTTGTTGAGAAGGAGAATGGTAATACTCTTGTACTTGAACTTCATGTTGCTGGATCTGATATGGGTAAAGTAATTGGCAAGCATGGACGTATTGCTAAATCAATTCGTTCTGTAGTAAAAGCGGCTGCCACTAAGACAGATAAGAAGGTAGTTGTAGATATTATGTAAATTAACACATGCTCCCACCTTCAACGGTGGGAGTTTTATATATCTTTAATTAGGAGTTACAATGCAGAAAGTATTACAAGTAGGAACAATTATTAAGACTCATGGTATTAGAGGAGAGGTTAAGGTCTATCCTCTTACTGATGATGTTAATAGATTCAAGAAGCTTAAAGAAGTTATATTAGAACCAGAAAAAGATAATATTATATTAGAAATCGAAGGTGTTAAATTCTTTAAGAATCTTGTTATTCTTAAGTTCAAGGGTTTTGATAATATAAATGATATTGAAATGCATACAAAAAAGGGCATATATGTTACAAGAGAAAATGCTGTAGAATGTGAAGAAGATGAATACTTTGTTGCTGACTTAATTGGTCTTGATGTAGTGACTGATGAAAATGAAGAGTTTGGCAAAGTTAAAGATGTAATTCACACAGGTGCAAATGATGTATATGTTATTGACTATAATGATAAAGAAGTTCTTGTTCCTGCAATAAAACAATGCATCAAAGATATTTCAATTAAAGATAATAAGATGACTATTCACTTAATGAAGGGATTAATATAATATGAAATTCTATATCCTGACTTTATTTCCTGAAATGGTAATGTCTGGTCTTAATACAAGTATTATAGGTAGAGCTATGGACAATGGCTTAATTGATATTGAGGCTATTAATATTAGAGATTATACTATAGACAAACACAAGAAAGTAGATGATTATCCATATGGTGGTGGAGCTGGTATGGTTATGCAGGCACAACCTGTATATGATGCATATCAATCTATTGTTAAGAAGGTTGGACATAACATACCTTGTGTATATCTTACACCACAAGGCAGAACATTTAATCAATCAATAGCTAAAGAGTTTGCCATATTAGATGAAGTAGTCCTATTATGCGGACATTATGAAGGAATTGATGAAAGAGTTCTAGAAGAAATAGTTACTGATTATATCTCAATAGGTGACTTTGTATTAACAGGTGGTGAACTTCCAGCAATGATGATGGTTGATGCAATATCCCGTCTTGTTCCGGGAGTACTTCATAATGATGATTCTACAGTACAAGAATCTTTTAGTAATAATCTGTTAGAATACCCGCAATATACAAGACCCGAAGAATGGAATGGCAAGAGAGTTCCAAGTATTCTGTTATCAGGCAATCATGCCAAGGTAGAAAAATGGAGATATGATATGTCAGTAGAACGCACCAGAAAATATAGGCCAGATCTATTAGAACAATAAAAAAGTCTATATTTTCCTTGTTTTTTATTGGTTTTCGTGTTATAGTATACAAGTTGTGAATGATAGATAGTCCGCTGATACATTATGTATTAAGAATGTCGAAGAATAATTAGGAGGTCACATTATGAACGCTAATGAAATAATTAAACAAATCGAAGCAGAGCAATGTAAAGAGTCTGTTGATGAATTTGCAGTAGGTGATACTGTTAAAGTTCATTGTAACATCAAAGAAGGAAATCGTGAGAGAATTCAGATTTTCGAAGGAACAGTAATTAAGAAACAAAACGGAAGCAACCGTGAGACATTTACTGTTAGAAAGTTCTCTAATGGTGTAGGAGTTGAGAAGACATTTCCACTTCATAGTCCTAACGTAGCTAAGGTTGAAGTAGTACGTAAGGGTAAAGTTAGAAGAGCTAAGCTTAACTACTTAAGAGATCGTGTTGGTAAGAGAGCAAAGGTTAAGGAAGCTATCCAATAAAAGAACGGAATTTAAGAACAACCTTTGGTTGTTCTTTTTTTCTGATTATTGTATTATACAACTATACGATATATTGGAGAGATTATGTGGTTTAGAGATTTAATTGACAAAATAAAAAAATTTTTTGAACATAGATTTTCCAGAGGTCTTAATTTTCAACGTAGACGTAGAAGGTTTAAGATTAAAGAGGTGCAAACTATAGCTATTAATGTTGGTATTGTAGTGTTGGTTGTGCTTATATCTTTTCTTTTAGTTTTTACATTTTTTACAAGTGTTAAGATGGCTGGAGTGTCTATGAAGCCCACAATTGAAGATAATACTAATCTTCTTATTAACAGAGGAAGTTATCTTATTTTCAAACCTAGTCATAATCATATTGTTGCCTTCAAGTCCTTATCTAATGAACAGGATACAACATATGTTAAGAGGATAGTGGGAGTTCCTGGTGATAAGATTACTATAAAGAGTGGCAGATTATATGTAAATGGTGAGAAATATGATGATGTTGCTGATACTGAAGCAATTACATATAAGGGAATTGTTGAATCAGAATTAACTCTTGGAAATGATGAGTATTTTGTTCTTGGTGATAATAGAAATAATAGTGAGGACTCACGTTATCCAAGTATAGGTGTAATTAGTAAGGAGCAGATCAAAGGAAAAGTGTGGTTTAAGACCTCATTTGGTGATTTCGGTATTGTAAATTAAGGAATTAATTATGGATTATCAGTGGTATCCTGGTCATATGACGAAAGCTATTCGTCAGATGAAAGAAGATATAAAATTAATAGATATAGTAATAGAATTAGTTGATGCAAGAATTCCTAATAGCTCTAGGAATCCTGATATAGATAGTCTTGCTAATAATAAATCGAGACTTGTTATTCTTAATAAAAGCGATCTTGCTGATTCTGATAAGACAAAAGAATGGATGGAATATTTCAAAGAAAAAGGTTTCTATGTAATAGCAATTGATTCTAGAAAGAAAAATTCCATCAAAGAAGTTAGTAAGATTATAGAAAAAGCATGTGAAAAGAAACGTGAAAGAGACAGAAAGCGTGGTATTAAAAATAGACCAATTCGCGCTATGGTTGTAGGAATTCCTAATGTTGGAAAATCAACCTTTATTAATTCATATGCAGGCAAAGCAGCAACTAAGACTGGTAACAAGCCGGGAGTTACTAAAGGAAAACAATGGATTAGACTTAATAAATCTATTGAGTTACTAGATACACCAGGAATTCTGTGGCCGAAATTCGAAGATAGACAGGTCGGTTTTAACCTGGCCTGTATTGGTTCTATGAATGATAATATACTTGATAATTCTGAGATTGCTGTTGGAATTATTGAATATATACGAGGTAATTATGAAGGCCTTATTAATAAAAGATATGAAGTTGATGAGAGTAAGGATATAAATGATATTGTTACAGAAATTGCTAACAAAAGAAATTGTATAAAAAAAGGTCAGGAGATAGACTATAATAAAGTATATAATTTGATTATTGATGAATTTAGAAGTGGTACAATAGGAAGAATTACATTAGAATAATGCAAAGGTAGTGGTAAAAATGTCTAGAAAAGAAGATATTCTTTATAACAAAAATTCAAATAATGATAATGATTTAGATAAGAATCTAACATCAGAAAATGAAACAAAGGATAATAATACTAAGAAGGAAAAGATTACAAAAACAGATGTAATAAAATTCTTATTATATATTCTTGCAATATTTTTAATTACATTTTGTATTCTTCATTTCCTTGGACAGAGAACAAGAGTAAGTGGTTCTTCTATGGAAGCGACACTTAGTGATGGAGATAACCTTATTGTAGATAAACTTACATATAGAATATGGGATCCGGAAAGATTTGATATTGTAGTTTTCCCTTATGAAGGACCAGGATCTTCTGATTCTTTCTTTGGTAAGACATATTATATTAAGAGGATAATAGGTCTTCCAGGTGAGACGGTTTATATTGATTATGATGGCAATATATTTATTAATGGTGTTAAGCTTGATGAGAATTATGGACTTGCTAGAATTAGTAATCCGGGAATCGCAGCGGAACCACTTGTGCTTGGGGAGGATGAATACTTCGTAATGGGTGATAATCGTAATAACTCTAGTGATAGTCGATTTAGTAATGTGGGTCCTATTAAAGGGTCACATTTTACTGGAAGAGCGCTATGTAGAATCTATCCATTTGATAAGATATGTGGACTGACTGATAAATAATAAAGGGTTGATAATAAATGAGTGATAAAACCATAAAACAAATTCAAGACGAATATAAAGGAACATCAGATAATATGCTTCCGACTTTTATCGAAGAATATATTAAGGATGGAAGACCAGGTGTATCTAAGATTATAAGTCAGGCTCAGAAGAAAATCATGAAACTTCAGAATGAGAGAGCACGTGTTCTTAAGATGACTGAGTTTGAGAAAAAGTATTCTGACTATGAATACATATGTGGAATAGACGAAGTGGGAAGAGGCCCCCTTGCTGGCCCAACAGTGGCAGGCGCTGTTATTCTACCGAAAGATTGTATAATTTACTATATAAATGATTCTAAGAAATTATCCGAAAAAAGAAGAGAAGAGTTATATGATGAAATAATGGATAAAGCTGTTGCTGTATCTACGGGAATTGTTGATGTAGATTCAATAAATGAGACTGATAATATATCCATTTCAGTTTATGAAGCTATGAGACAGGCTATTGACAAGTTAGAAGTTAAGCCTGATTTGTTACTTGTTGATGCAGTAAAGATACCTGATGTTACTATTAAGCAGGTTCCAATTGTGAAAGGTGATGCCAAATCAATATCAATTGCTGCAGCATCTATTATTGCCAAGGTAACTAGAGATAGAATGATGGTGGAACTTGACGAGAAATATCCTGGATATGGTTTTAAGGACAATAAGGGATATGGAACTAAAGAACATATAAGTGCTCTTAAAACTCTTGGCAAGACACCAATTCATCGTGATAAATTTATTAGAAATTTCTAGTGAGGACATATTATGCAGATATCTGATCTTGTTAATCAATACAACAACAACTTAGCAACAGGCAATGAGATATCTACGAAATCCCAGGGAGTAGAACAGCTTGTGTCTACTGTATCAAAACTCACTGCTGGACAGGTCTTTGAAGGGACTGTTAATTCTATAAAAGGTAATACTGTAATACTTGGCCTTAGTAGTGGACAGAATATAACTGCTACACTGGCTAAGGATATTTTATTAGAACAAGGTCAGTCTGTCTTTTTTCAAGTAAAATCTAATGATGGTCAAACTATTCAGATTAAGCCGGTTTCCAATAATGCTATGAACAATCCAACTCTCCTTAACGCACTTGATTCTGCAAATCTTGCTGTTAATGAGAGAAATGTTAATATGGTTAATAATATGATGAGAGAACAATTACCAATTGACTCTAATTCATTAAATAATATGGCCAGACTTGTTAATAGCAATAATAATATAGATGTATCAACTATTATCCAAATGACTAAGCTTGGAATGGCTGTTACACCGGATATGGCTGCTCAATTTGAGAATTATAAAGCTAATCAGGCTTCTGTAATGAATATGATTTCTGATTTGTCTAATTCAATTCCTTCTATGCTTTCATCTGAGGAGTTAAGTTATTCAGAAGCAACTATGCTTAACAAGAATATTATTAGTATCTTATCTCAGGAAGCAGTATCTACTTCTGACTCTGCAGTTGAAGTAAATGAAATAGCTAATCAGGCTGTTAATAGTAAGGGTGAAGTAATAGCAAATTCTAATGCCCCGGATTCTTCTAAAGCAGTATCAGGTAATGCTTTGCAGACAGGTAATGTTACCGTAAATGAACCACAAGGCTTGAGTATTGATAAGGGAATAGATTCATTTATACAACAGGTTAATAATAATTCTAATGAAAATACTGTAGTAAGTGGAAATAATATTGCTACAAATGAGAGTAGTCAGCCTAATCAAAATATTATTAATCAGGCTATTACTTCAGATATTGAAATAGAATATAATCAGGATTCTTTCCCTAGAAATACTATAGGTAATACTTTGACAGAAGCACAATATAAAGCCTTAAATGAGATGATTAAGAATGATACAACATTTCTTAATAATAATACGAAGTTAATTGATGAAAATGGTAATCTTAATCCGAAGGCTAATGTAACAGAATTCATGAGAAACTTTGCTGATTATATTGAAAATGTTAATGTATCAAAATCTTTTATAAAGAATCTCTTCGCAAGTGATTCATATAAAGCATTAATTAATAATATGACTGAACAGCAATGGACTTTAGATCCATCTGACGTTGCAAAAAAAGATCCAGTTAAAGCCTTATATGAAAAGTTAGAACTTAGTATGAGACAGCTTGAACAAGTCACAGCACAAATTAGCAAAGCTAATAGTAGTGTTACGAAAGCTACGGCAGAGATTAGAAGTAATATTGAATTTATGAATCAGGTTAATCAGACTTTTACATATGTTCAACTTCCAATTAGAATGTCTAGTCAGAATACTAATTCTGAGTTATTTGTATATAGAAATAAACAAAGCAAATCAGAAGATGATGAAATTAGTGCATTTCTTCATTTTGATATGGATCATCTAGGTTCAACAGATATATCTGTAAAACTTCATAATAGAAATGTGGATACCAAATTCTATATGGAAGATGATAGAAGCTACGAACTAATAATGAATAATATAGATATCCTTCGTAAGAAAATTGAAAACAAAGGATACAATTGTAATATTAGTGTTGAAAATGAAGAAAAAAATGTTAATCTAGTAGAAGATTTTCTTACTCATAAAAGTGGAGGTACTACAAGTCCTGTATCAAGATATTCTTTTGATGTAAGAGCTTAAATGTTTGGAGTTATCTATGCCTGAGAAGAATTGGAAACCTAAAGAATTTGATAAAATTGATAAAGATAAAACTGCTGTTGCTTTAGCTTTTGAACCAGGCGATGTTGCTCCTAAGATTCTGGCATCTGGAAAAGGAGCTGTTGCAGATAAAATAATTGAGAAAGCAAAAGAGAATGATGTTCCTTTTTATAAAGACAATAAACTGGCAGATACATTATCTAAACTTGATATAGGTGATGCAATACCGCCTGAGCTTTATGAAGTAGTAGCTGAGATTCTACTCTTTGTTGATGGAATGGATAAAGTTAAGGCAAAACTTGATGGATATACGCCTAAATAAGTAATGAGGTGCTACGATAGTAGCGGAGTCCTCATTACATGGCGACGTTTTTGCGAAGCAAAAATGTTGGATATTGAAAGGAATAAAAAAATTGAATAAACGCGCAGTAGGATCAGCATACGAGAATAAAGCGAAAGAATATCTTGTTAGTAAAGGCGTAGATATTATTAAGTGTAATTATCATTTTCATAAAACTGGAGAAATAGATATAATATACTATGATAATGAATTTGAAGGCGGAAATTTAGTAAAATATCTATGCTTTTGTGAGGTAAAATATAGAAAGAGCGAATCTAGTGGCAGCGCAATTGAAGCAGTAGATTATCGTAAAAGAAAGAATATAAGTAAAGTTGCCATGGGATTTGTAAAACAACATAATATAAGTATGAGTCAACCAATGCGTTTTGATATAGTAACAATTGATGGTGATAATATCAATTGGATTAAAAATGCATTTTTTTATGTTCAGTAAGGAGTAAAACATGAGTAAACCAGTGGTTGCTGTGGTGGGACGACCTAATGTAGGAAAGTCAACTTTGTTTAATTCTCTATGTGGAGAAAGAATATCTATTGTAAAAGATACACCCGGCGTTACACGTGACAGAATTTATGCAGATATTAATTGGCTTAATATAGAATTTACATTAATTGATACAGGTGGTATTGAGCCTGATTCTAATGATATTATTTTATCGCAAATGCGTGAACAAGCACAAATTGCTATTGATACAGCAGATGTTATTATGTTTATGACAGACGTAAGACAGGGGCTTGTTGATGCTGATTCTAAAGTATGCGATATGCTAAGACGTTCCAATAAGCCTATTGTACTTGTGGTTAACAAAGTAGATGATTTTGATAAATACATGCCAGATGTATATGAATTCTATAATCTGGGAATTGGAGAACCACATCCTATTTCTGCGTCATCAAGACTTGGACTTGGTGATATGCTTGACGAGGTAATATCACATTTTCCAGAACAGGAAGAATCGGATGAAGAAGATGAGACGCCTAAGATTGCAATTGTTGGTAAGCCTAATGTAGGAAAATCATCTCTTGTTAATAAATTATGTGGTAAAGACAGAGTTATTGTATCTGATATTGCAGGTACAACAAGAGATGCTGTTGATACCAGAGTAAAGTACGATGGTAGAGAATATATCTTTATTGATACTGCTGGTATAAGAAGAAAGTCTAAGATTAAAGAAGAACTAGAGCGATTCTCAATTATTAGAGCTGTAACTGCGGTGGAGAAATCAGATGTTGTTATTATTATGATTGATGCTACAGAAGGTGTTACAGAACAGGATGCTAAGATTGCAGGTATAGCACATGAACGTGGTAAGGGTATAATTATTGCAGTTAATAAATGGGATGCAATTGAGAAAGATAATAAGACAGTTAATAAATTTAGTGAGAACATAAGAAGCATATTGTCCTTTATGCCTTATGCGTCAATAATATATATATCTGCCTTAACAGGTCAAAGACTACCAAAGATTTATGATATGATAGATGTTGTTCTTGCTAATAATTCTATGCGTGTTGCAACAGGAGTTCTTAATGAAATAGTATTTGAAGCAGTTGCTATGCATGAGCCACCTTCAGATAAGGGAAGAAGGCTTAAGATATTCTATGCAACACAGGTTGCTGTTAAGCCACCAACATTTGTTATTTTTGTTAATGATAAGAAACTTATGCATTTTTCATATGTAAGATATCTGGAGAATAGAATAAGGGAATCCTTTGGATTTGAAGGAACATCTCTTAAGTTTATAATAAGGGAGCGTAATGATGACTGATCAAATTGTAATTAGAATAGTAGCTGTACTTATAGGATATTTACTTGGTAATTTTACCACAGGATATTTCCTTGGTAAGGCTAATAATGTTGATATTCAGAAAGAAGGCAGCGGTGGTGTTGGAATGACTAACACTATGCGAACACTTGGTAAGAAGGCTGGAATAATAACTTTTATTGTTGATTATCTAAAATGTGTAGTAGCAATGTTTATTGTGTATTTCATATTTAGGAATCATGTTGACTATATTGGAATTTATATGATATATGCAGGAATTGGTACAATACTAGGCCATAATTTCCCTGTATTTCTTAAGTTTAAAGGTGGAAAGGGTATAGCTTGTTCTGCGGGACTTGTGTCAATTATGTTTCCAAAGATTTTCGCAATAGCTCTTGCTATTTTTCTTATTATTGCTCTTACAACGAAATATGTATCTCTTGGTTCAATTATGGGTTCCATAACATATGGCGTATGTGTTGTATTATTTGGACAAATGGGATGGCTTAGAATTGATTTCTTCCCATGGTTATCATTTCCTGATGAATATTTGATTGAAATATATATTGTAATGCTCCTTGCAACAGCACTAGCAATTTTCCAACATAGGAGCAATATTGTACGACTAATTAATCATAATGAGAATAAACTTTCTTTCGGATCGGGCAAAAAGAAAAATGTTGACTAGCAATATGTTGCGTGATAAAATTAACACGGGCACAATATGTGGTGCTCGTGTTTTTTGTGCAACCAATATAGACAATTGTTATGCATCAAACTATATGAGAACACCTAAGCCACATTTTTAGTGGCGTGGTGTTACTCATATAGTTTGCGATAAAGAGAGGTATCGTTATGATATATGTGGTAAAGAAAGATGGCGCATTAGAAGAATTTGATGTTAAGAAGGTAGAAGATGCTGTTAATAAATCAGCATGCCGTGTACTTATAGAATTTACAGATGAAGAAAGAAAATTCATCTGTCAGTTTGTTGAAGAAAAGGTAAGTGAACTTAATATTGATAAAATTGAGATAGCTCAAATGCATAACATCGTAGAAGGAGCACTTGAAAGAGTTAATCCTCAGGTTGCAAAAAGCTACAGAGATTATCGTAATTATAAGCAGGATTTTGTTCAGATGCTTGATGAAGTATACATTAAGAGTCAGTCTATTATGTATATTGGTGATAAAGAGAATTCTAATACTGATTCTGCCCTTGTATCAACTAAGAGAAGTCTTATATTTAATGAGCTTAATAAGGAATTATATAAGAAGTTTTTCCTTACAACTGAGGAAATACAAGCTATTCGTGATGGCTATATTTATATTCATGATATGGCAGCAAGAAGAGATACTATGAATTGTTGTCTCTTTGATATTGAAACAGTACTTACAGGTGGATTTGAAATGGGTAATCTGTGGTACAACGAGCCAAAGACATTAGATACAGCATTTGATGTAATAGGAGATATTGTCCTATCTGCTGCAAGTCAGCAATATGGTGGATTTACAATTCCAAGTGCAGACCTTATCTTAGACAGATATGCAGAGAAATCATATAAGAAGCATACTGACAAATATATTGCCCTTGGACTTGATAAGAAGAAGGCAGAGGAAATTGCATATCAGGATGTAGAAAGAGAATTTATGCAAGGTTTCCAGGGGTGGGAATATAAATTCAATACTGTTGCATCAAGTAGAGGTGATTATCCATTTATTACTGTAACACTGGGAACTGGTACAACAAGGTTTGCTAAGATGGCTTCTATATGTTGCCTTAGAGTTAGAAAAGGCGGAGAAGGTAAAGCTGGCCATAAGAAGCCTGTCTTGTTTCCTAAAATTGTATTCTTGTATGATGAGAATTTACATGGTGAGGGTAAGCCTCTTGAAGATGTGTTTACAGAAGGAATTGAATGCTCTCGAAAGACAATGTATCCAGACTGGTTATCCCTTACTGGTGAAGGATATATTGCTAGTATGTATAAGAAGTATGGTAAGATTATTTCCCCAATGGGCTGTCGTGCATTCTTAAGTCCCTGGTATGAACGTGGTGGAATGAATCCAGCTGATGATAAAGATGAACCTGTTTTTGTAGGTAGATTTAATATTGGAGTTGTTAGTCTTCATTTGCCTATGATTCTTGCTAAGTCAAGACAGGAAAGCAAAGACTTCTATGAAGTTCTAGATTACTACCTTAATCTTATTAGAAAGCTTCATATCAGAACATATGCTTATCTTGGTGAAATGAGAGCTTCTACGAATCCACTAGCATACTGTGAAGGTGGTTTTTATGGCGGACATTTAAAATATCATGATAAGATTAAGCCTTTATTAAAATATGCTACTGCTTCATTTGGAATTACAGCATTTAATGAATTACAACAGCTGTATAATGGTAAATCCCTTGTGGAGGATGGAGAATTTGCCATAGAGGTACTTGAACATATTAATAATAAAATTAATGAGTTCAAGGAAGAGGATGGCAATCTGTATGCTATTTATGGTACTCCTGCAGAGAATCTATGTGGTTTGCAGGTTAAGCAATTTAGAAATAAATACGGTATTATTGAGAATGTTTCTGATAGAGAATATGTCTCTAACAGTTTTCATTGTCATGTCTCAGAAGATATTACACCTATTGAGAAACAAGATCTTGAGAATCGTTTCTGGGAATTATCTAATGGTGGCAAGATACAATATGTAAGATATCCAATCAGCTATAATGTTGAGGCCGTTAAGACATTAGTTAGAAGAGCTATGGATAAGGGATTCTATGAAGGAGTTAATTTATCTCTTGCATATTGTGATGACTGTGGTTATGAAGAATTAGAGATGGATGTATGTCCAAAATGTGGCTCGAAGAATCTTACTAAGATTGATAGAATGAATGGATATCTATCTTATTCAAGAGTTAAGGGTGATACCAGACTTAATAATGCAAAGATGGCAGAGATTGCTGAAAGGAAATCGATGTAATTATGAATTATCATAATATTACAAAGGATGATATGTTAAATGGTGATGGCCTTCGAGGTGTGCTGTGGGTTGCTGGATGTAATCATAAGTGTAAAGAATGCCAGAATCCTATTACATGGGATCCCAATGGCGGGCTTTTGTTTGATGATAGTGCAAAGAAGGAACTCTTTGAGATATTAGATAGAGACTATATATCTGGTGTAACATTTTCGGGAGGAGATCCATTATTTCCTGGAAATAGAGATGAGATAACAAGTCTTGCGAAAGAGATTAAGGAGAAATATCCTAATAAAACAATATGGCTATATACAGGATATTTATTTGAAGAAATAAAAGATTTGGAAATAATAAAGTATCTTGATGTTATAGTAGATGGTCCTTTTCTAATTGATGAAAAGAATACTCAGGCGAAATGGAAAGGCTCTAATAATCAAAGAGTTATAGATGTACAAAAGACATTAGAAGAGGGAGGAATTCATGAACATACAAATTAAGAAGTTAACCGATAGTGCTAAGCTTCCTGAACGTGGTAGTGATTATGCTGCTGGATATGATTTATTTGCTGATATATCCGAAGAAGAAGAGATTAAGCCTCACGAGACAAAGCTTATTGGTACTGGACTTAGCGTTGCAATTCCTGAAGGATATTTTGGTGGTATATTTGCAAGAAGTGGTCTTTCTCTAAAAGAAGGATTAAGACCAGCTAATTGTACAGGCGTGGTAGATAGTGATTACCGTGGAGAAGTTAAAGTATCGCTTCATAATGATAGTGATGTAGTAAGACATATTCAGCCTAATCAAAAGATTGCTCAACTTGTAATTATTCCATTTCTTGCAGTAACATTTGATGAAGTTGATAATTTAGATGAGACAAAGCGTGGCGTAGGTGGATTTGGTTCTACAGGAAAATAGATTAGTACTAAGGAGTTTTTACTTAAAAAGGGGGAGACAAAATGAGTAGTTTTTCAGATTTTATCCAGGACAACAAAGCATTAAGAGAGGAAAACAGGAACAAGAAGCCAATTCATGAGCGCTTTATAGAATTCCATGCTCATGATGATGAACAGATTGTATTAAATGCTGTTCCAGGTCACTTTGCAACAATTCAATCACATATTAATTACTATGTAGATGTTACCTCAATGAAGGTTAGAACTAAAGAGGCAACAGAAGCTGCAAAATACCTTGCTGCTAAGATGCTTCATAAAGTAGACGTGGTTGATACTATTGTATGTATGGATGGTACGCAGGTTCTTGGAGCATATCTTGCAGAAGAATTAGATAAATCCAATATTCGTCTGTCAGGTTCACATGAATCTATTCGTGTTGTATGTCCAGAAGTTAATTCTGTTAACCAATTATTATTCAGAGAGAATATTAAACCTTCAATTCAAGGAAGAAAGATATTCCTTCTTCTTGCTACTATGTCAACAGGTGAAACTGTTAGACAAAGTATGGAATGTATTGAATATTATGGTGGTGACATTGTAGGTGTTAGTTCAATATTCTCTACAAGAAATGTTGTTGAGTCAACATCTGTATTCCCAATATTTACAATTGAGGATTTACCTGGCTATGAATCATACAAACCTTCAGAATGTCCATTCTGCAAGAAGGGAATTCCTATCGAAGCTATGGTTAATGGATATGGTTATTCTAAACTGAGATAGCAAAATAATATTATGATATATAGCACCTAGCACGTTAACTATATTA
Organism: Lachnospiraceae bacterium; assembly: GCA_015057165.1. GTDB lineage: Bacteria > Bacillota > Clostridia > Lachnospirales > Lachnospiraceae > RUG191. The sequence continues at coordinate 87,085 of SVEY01000008.1, forward strand.
CTGCTTAGCATATAATATATATCTTTCTCAACTGAGCTTCGCTCAATGTTTCGAAAGATATATTTATATGCTAAGCATTTGCCAAGTTGTGTTTGTGCCAGGTGTTGTGAATTGTTATATAGCTATTCATATTTAGAATGGTTACAGGATGAGCTTTTTGGTGTGAGTATATATTTATATCATTAATTTAAGCTTAGAATATGTAAGTGATTTCCGTCATAATATCTATTAAGTTTATACGTTAATCACTTACATATTATTAGCGAAGAATTACCAGATATAAATATATACTCACACCGAAAAGCTCACGTATAACTACGTATACAAAAGAATTTACCTATATAGGAGATAAAAATGGCAAAGCAAGCATATAATGAAAATAGCATATCAGTATTAGAAGGTCTTGAGGCTGTAAGAAAAAGACCTGGTATGTATATAGGTTCAGTAACAAGAAAAGGTCTTAATCACCTTATCTATGAGATTGTAGATAATGCTGTTGATGAGCATTTACAAGGTGAGTGTGACCTAATATATGTTACATTAGAGAAGGATGGCTCTTGTACTGTTATTGATAATGGTAGAGGTATTCCTGTTGGGATGCACGAAAAGGGTGTTCCGGCTTCTCGTCTTGTATTTACTACACTTCATGCTGGTGGTAAATTCGATGATGGAGCATATAAGACATCCGGTGGTCTTCATGGTGTAGGTTCTTCTGTTGTAAATGCCCTGTCCTTGTATATGGACGTAGAGATTTCTAGAGATGGATATATTCATCATGACAGATTCGAAAGAGGCAATCCAACTGAGAAGCTTGTTAAAGGACTTCTTCCTACAATAGGTAAGACTAAGGAGACAGGAACTAAGATTAATTTCCTTCCTGATCCTGAGATATTTGAGAAGACTGATTTTAAAGGTGATGATGTTAAGTCGAGAATGCACGAAACTGCATATCTTAATCCTAATCTTACAATTATCTATGAGGATAAAAGAGGGGAAGAAGTTGAGCATGTAGAATTTCATGAACCTGATGGGATTAAAGGTTTCGTTAAGGATATTAATAAGAATAATGAAGCTGTTACAGATATTATTTATTTTGAAGGAAAGGCTGATAATATTGAAGTTGAGGTAGCATTTCAATATATCAATGAGTTCCATGAGACAATACTTGGATTTTGTAATAACATTTACAATTCTGAGGGTGGTACACATATTACTGGATTTAAGACAGTATTTACAACTGTAATTAATAATTATGCAAGAGAACTAGGTATTCTGAAAGAAAAGGATGATAATTTCACAGGTGCTGATGTTAGAAATGGTATGACTGCAATTATTTCCATTAAGCATCCCGACCCTAGATTTGAGGGACAGACTAAGACAAAGCTTGATAATCAGGATGCCGCCAAAGCCACATCTAAGATTGTAAATGATGAGATAATCCTTTATTTTGATAGAAATCTTGAGACACTTAAATCAGTTATTGCATGTGCAGAAAAGTCTAGAAAGATTAGAAAGACAGAGGAGAAAGCTAAGACTAATCTACTTACTAAGAAGAAATTCTCTTTTGATCAGAACGGTAAATTATCTAATTGTGAAAGTAGAGATGCTTCAAAATGTGAGATATTTATTGTAGAGGGAGATTCCGCTGGAGGGAGCGCAAAAGAAGCCCGAAATAGAAAATATCAAGCTATCTTACCTATTAGAGGTAAGATTCTTAATGTAGAGAAAGCCAGCATTGATAAAGTTCTTGCTAATGCAGAGATTAAGACAATGATTAGTGCTTTTGAGTGTGGTTTTTCTGAAGGATATGGTAATGATTTCGATATTACCAAGCTTCGTTATGACAAAATCATTATTATGGCAGATGCGGATGTTGATGGTGCTCATATCTCCACACTTCTTCTTACATTATTCTATAGATTTATGCCGGAATTAATATATGAAGGACATGTTTATATAGCAATGCCTCCTTTGTACAAAGCTATTCCTAGTAAAGGCGAAGAAGAATATCTATATGATGATACTGCACTTGAGAAGTATCGTAAGAAGCATAAAGGTCCATTTACACTTCAACGATATAAAGGTCTTGGTGAAATGGATGCAGAACAATTGTGGGAGACTACTCTTGATCCAGAGAGAAGAATTCTTAAGAAAGTTGAAATAGAGGATGGAAGAATGGCAAGTGATGTAACTGAGATGTTAATGGGATCAGAAGTTCCACCTCGTAAAGCTTTTATTTATGAACATGCTCGTGAAGCTGAGTTAGATCTGTAATAAGGTGTCACGAAGTGACGGATTCCTTATTACACGGCGAGCGCCTCGACGTAAGTCGAATATAATGTGCGAGCCACCGCTTAGAAAAGGAGATAAGAATTATGGCAAAGCCAGAAAATCTACTCCACATGGAGTATTCAGAAATAATGCAAAAATCTTATATTGATTATGCAATGTCTGTTATTGTATCTCGTGCGTTACCTGATGTCAGAGACGGTCTAAAACCTGTTCAGAGACGTACTTTATATGATATGCATGAACTTGGAATCAGACATGACAAGCAACATAGAAAATGCGCTCGTATCGTAGGTGATACAATGGGTAAATATCATCCTCATGGTGATTCATCAATCTATGGAGCTCTTGTTGTACTTGCTCAAGATTTCAAGATGGGAATGCCTCTTATTGATGGTCATGGTAACTTTGGCTCTAAAGAAGGAGATGGCGCAGCTGCTATGCGTTATACTGAAGCCAGACTTCAGAAAATCACAGAGGATGCATATCTTGCAGATCTTGATAAAGATGTAGTTGATTTTGTTCCTAACTTTGATGAGACTGAGAAAGAACCTGAAGTCCTTCCAGTTCGTATACCTAATATTCTTGTAAATGGTTCTGAAGGTATTGCAGTTGGTATGGCAACATCAATCCCTACTCACAATTTATCAGAAGTAATTGATGGTGTTATTGCATATATGAAGAATCCTGATATCAATACAGCTGAAATGCTTGAGATTGTCAAAGGACCTGATTTTCCTACTGGCGGAATTGTTACTAACAAAGATGATTTGTTAGAGATATATTCAACTGGTACTGGCAAAATTAAGATTCGTGGTAAAGTTGAGATAGAGAAGCTTAAAGGTGGAAAGCAGGCAATTGTAATTAAGGAAATTCCTTATACAATGCTTGGTGCTAACATTGGTAAATTCTTAAATGATGTATTTGGTCTTGTTGAGAAGAAACTTACTACGGATATTACAGATATTTCTAATCAATCTTCAAAAGAAGGAATTAGAATAGTTATAGAGCTCAAGAAAGGCGCTGATGCTGAAAATGTATGTAACCTTCTGTATAAGAAGACAAGGTTAGAAGATACATTTGGCGTTAACATGCTTGCAGTTGCAAATGGCAGACCAGAGACTATGGGTATTGTCCCAATAATCAGACATAATGTTGACTTTCAATATGAGCTTGCAACTAGAAAGTATACTACACTTCTTAAGAAAGAACGTGATAAGAAAGAAATACAAGAAGGTCTTATTAAGGCTTGTGATGTAATAGACCTTATTATCGAAATACTTCGTGGAAGTAAATCTGTTAAGGATGCCAAGAATTGCCTTGTTACAGGTGATACCAAAGATATTAAGTTTAAGACAGAGACATCTAAGAAAGATGCTTCTAAGCTTAAATTTACTGAGAGACAGGCCCAGGCAATTCTTGATATGCGTTTGTCTAAGTTAGTTGGTCTAGAGATTCAGGCATTAATGGCAGATTATGAGAATACTATGAAGAATATTCAGGAGTATTCAGAAATACTTGATAAGAAAGCTGTTATGGCCAAGACTATAATTAAGGATTTGAAGGCTTTTAAGAAAGAGTTTGGTACAGAAAGAAAGACTGTAATTGATAATGTTGCAGAAGCTGTTTTTGAAGAAAAACCTATTGAAGAAATAGATGTGGCAGTTCTTATTGACAAGTTTGGATATGCTAGGGTTATTGATATACCAACTTATGAACGTAATAAAGAAGCTGCTGATAAAGAAAGTAGACAGATAATTTTTACTACTAATCTTTCTAAACTTGGTATATTTACTAATGAAGGCAATCTGCATCTTGTTAAGATTCTTGATCTTCCATTTGGAAAATTCAGAGATAAAGGTGTTCCAATTGATAACGTTAGTAAGTTCGATATATCTAAGGAAAACTTCCTTCTTGTTGAGGCCTTAGAGAATCTTAAAGGTAAAAAGCTTGTATTTGGTACAAAACATGGAATGCTTAAGCTTGTTGATGGTGGCGAATTTGATGTATCTAAGAGAACTACTGCAGCAACTAAATTAGCAGATGATGATGAAGTACTTAGTGTATATATTGTTAATGATGGTGATACAGTTGTAATGCAGTCTAAGAATAATTATTTCCTTAGAATAGATGCCATGTCCATACCAGAGAAGAAGAAGGGTGCAATTGGTGTAAGAGGAATTAAGCTTGCCAAAGGTGATGAGCTTGTGAAAGTGCATTTTATTACAGAAGGAAAGAACAAGTCTGTATCAGTAAAGGGCAAGAAGATTCAGCTTAATAGGCTTCATATTGGTAATAGAGATACAAAGGGCGTTAAGAAATGATAGATAAGAATACAGCTGATAAATTTATAGAAAAAGTTACAACCCTTGGTTCAAAACCAGGGCTTGAAAGAATAAAAACTGTTTTATTGCGATTAAATAGTCCGGAAAAAAATTTAAAAGTTGTTCATGTTGCAGGCACAAATGGAAAAGGTTCCGTTTGTGCTATGTTGCAATTTGCACTTATGTCTTGTGGTTACAAAGTTGGAAAATTCTCTTCTCCATGTGTGTTCTCAAAATACGAGCAATATACAATTAATAATGAGGAAATAAGTGAGATAGAATACTTAGGATTTCTATCTAACATTATTGATGTTACAAAGGATATGACAGATGATGAACTTCCTACTTTATTTGAAGTAGAAGTTATTATTGCTTTATTATTCTTTCAGGCAAATCATTGCAATATTGTTATTATGGAAACAGGAATGGGAGGACTTCTTGATGCAACTAATGTATTCTCTGAAGTGGCCTGTTCTGTAATAACATCAATTGGTAAAGATCATATGCAGTTTCTAGGTGATAACTTATCTGATATTGCAAGACATAAGGCTGGAATACTTAAGAAGGGTTGCTATGGAATATCTGTTAAACAAGATGATGAAGTTGCAAAAGCTCTTAAGGAATATGCAAGTGAGATAGAAGCAAAATTTGAATTTGTTGACTATCATCATGTAAAATATATGACTAATAAGAATGAAATATCTTGTAGAGAGTTTAAAAATGTTTCTTTACCTTTCTTTGGAGATTTTCAATTTGATAATACAGCACTTGCATTAGAGACATTACATATCCTAAGATATCAAGGGTTTGAGATTGACGTAGATAAAGCTATAGAAGGATTATCAAGTGCATATCTTCCTGGAAGAATGGAAAAAATCTGTGATAAACCACTTATATTTATAGATGGATGTCATAATAAGCCAGCTGCTTTAAGAATAAAAGAAACAATTAATAATCATTTTGATAATTTGAGAATTACATTTATAATGGGAGTATTAAAAGATAAAGAAGTATCCAAGATGTTACAGGTACTACTTCCCTTAGGAAACGCTCTTGTAACTGTTACCCCTAATAATGAGAGGGCGTTATCTGCTAATATGCTGGCTAATGATTGTTTCTTATATGATATAGATGTTACTATTGCAGATGATTTTGATGATGCTGCTAAAAAGGCATTAGACTACAATAACGATATGATAATTGCTCTTGGTTCTTTGTCATATCTTAAGGATATTAAAGATTCTTTTGAGAGGATTATATAGATTAATGATTGAAAGAATACTATCTGATGAAAGATATCTTGAGAAGATTAATAGATTAAATGAAATAGAAAAAGATAGAACCTATTGTAAGCATGATTTAGATCATTTCCAAGAAGTCTATCAGATTCTTAGTATTTTATCATCAAGAAGAGGACTTGATGATTCTAAGAAGTTGTCGAAGACAATGGCTTATTTTCATGATATTGGAAGAGCTGATTCCTATGATGGAAATCATAGAAAATCTTCATCAGATTTTGCCCGCATACTTCTTGGGGAGTATGGAATTTCTGGAGAAGAGATTGATTTAATTTGTTATGCAATTGATAATCATAGTGGAAGAATAGATGTTGAAGATGCATATTATTATATTGATAATAATATGGTTGAAGATAGTCTGAGAGATACATGGGCAAAGATTCTTAGAATATCAGACCAATTATCGAGAAACTGTTATATTTGTAAAGCAAATGCAATTTGTAAGTGGCTTGAAGGAGAGAAAACTAATGAGAATTGGAAACAAAGAATTTGCTAGTGATAAGACACATATAATGGCTATTGTTAATCTAACACCTGATTCCTTCTATGATGGTGGTAGATTTTTTTCTGATAAAGATATTAATATTGATAAAGTCTTATATTCTGTAGATAACCTAATTAAAGATGGGGCTGATATTATTGATATTGGTGGTGAATCAACACGACCAGGTTTTAAACCCATATCTGTTGATGAAGAATTAAGTAGAATAATACCAGCCATTAGAGAGATAAAGGCAAATTATGATATACCTATATCAGTTGATACATATAAAGGGGATGTTGCACGTGCTGTTATAGAAGAGAAAGTTGATATGATTAATGATATAGGCTTTTTGTCTGATGATATGCTACAGGCAATAAAAGGAAATGATGTTACTTATTGTCTTATGCATAACAGGAATATTAGTAACATTAATAGAGATGATGCAACAATTACAATGGAAGAAATGTATAATGAATTTCATAACAAACTTATACTCCTTGAGGAGTACGGATTTAACAGCTCAAATGTTGTTATAGATCCGGGTATTGGGTTTGGTAAAAGTAATCGTGATGATATTATGATACTTAATAATATGTCTAAGCTTGGTATTCATGATTATCCTGTGCTAATTGGTGCATCTAATAAATCATGTATAGATTATGTCACGCATTTAGATAAGGATGACAGATTAGAAGGTACACTAGCAATTACTGCTAAAGCATTCTATAATAATGTTAGTTTTGTTAGAGTACATAATGTAAGAAGTAATAGATTATTACTTAATATGCTTAATGCAATTAAATAATAGAATGGAGGCTTATATGGAAATTAATATAGTAAATCTTAAGACTTATAGTCATATAGGTGTTTTTGAAGAAGAGAAAAGAGATGGTCAAGAATTCTTAATCTCAATTAACTGTAAACTCCAAGAATGTTATAGTTATAATTCAGATGATTTAGAGAAGACAGTTAATTATGGTAGAGTTTGTAATCTTGTAATTGATTATATGGAAAATGCCAAATGTGACCTTATAGAGACAGCATGTGAAGATATTGCCAGTATGATTCTACAAAGCTATGATGTCATAAAAGAGATTACTGTAGAAATACATAAGCCTAATGCACCAGTAGAGGCTGAATTTGGTGATATTTATGCTTCCTGCAATAAGAAGTGGGAGAAAGTATATCTATCTCTTGGCTCTAATATGGGAGAACGAGATGATTACATTAATGATGCAATTAAAGAACTTAAGCTACAGGATAAGATAAGAAATGTCAGATCATCAAGTCTATATACAACTAAGCCTTATGGCAAAGAAGACCAGGATGATTTTAGAAATTGTATATGCGAGTTAGAGTGTTTCTATACTCCTTTAGAATTACTAGACATTTGCCAGGAAATAGAATCGAAGAATGGTAGAGTAAGAGATGAAGAATGGGGTCCTAGAACACTTGATGTAGATATAATACTATTTGGAAATAGAATTATTGATACTCCAGAACTTACTGTTCCTCACATTGATATGCAATATAGGGGCTTTGTTCTTGAGCCTCTTTGTGAAATTGCAAAAGGTGCATATCATCCTGTGTTACAAAAACGCGCCATTGAATTATATAACGATTTACAGAATTAATCTTAACTAGAAAGAATAGGTATTATTATGTTTGGAAATTTGAATAACAATATATTTTATAGGGTGATTTTTCCCCTTGCTGTATATTTTATATTATTTAATTTATTATTTTCTCTTCTTAGATATATAAGTGAGACAATGCTTAATAATGGTTTGTCAGGGCTTTATTGTGCTGCTATTTCTGCAGCTATTACGATTGTAGTTATGTATTTCTTTTATAAGAATGCTTTTGTATACAAAGCAGAGCCTATGTTTGAATTATCAAAGCTTCCCAAAGAGATTCTTTTAATTCTTGCTATAGCTGCCCTTGGAGTAGTTCTTAATCTTATTGCAACACATTTTCCACTTACTGAAGTCTCAGAAGCATTTTCTAAGGCTGATAATTATTTAGTTGACGGAGATTTGTTTGCAAAGATTCTGGCAAATGTAATTCTTGTTCCAGCACTAGAAGAATTAGTTTTTCGTGGAATTGTATGTGGTGAAATAGAGAAGAAACTTGATACTGTGCCAACAGTTATTATATCTGCCTTTATATTTGGGCTTCTTCATTTTAACTGGGTTCAAATGATATATGCATTTCTTGTAGGATTATTAATAGGATATGTATATGAGGAGACACATAAATTGTGGGTCGTATATGCAGGACATGCACTTCTTAATCTTACAGTAGTATTAATGGCTACATTTATGGCATGATAATTTGATTGTTAGGAGATGATATTATGTCTAATATGGTTGACTATATTAAATGGAGAGGAGACTTGACATTTGAACAGGATCCTTTTAATGAGATTGACAATATAATACTATCAGAGCTTTGCTATACTAATTTTGATGGTATTGTTCCTGGGCCTTATATTCAGGATAAGGTTTCTTTGACATATGTATATGAGAAGTTCTTTCAAATGTATGACAGGAAGGAACTTATGAAGAAGAAAACCTCTCTTAAAGTTGCACCATTTCTTATGGATGAACTTGTTAATTCTAAGAGATTCTCGGATATGTATCTTGCAGGTTATGTTAATGAAGTAGTAGACGAGGAGGATGTACAGTTCTCTGTTGTAACATTTATTCTGGGTGATGGATCTTATTTTGTGGCATATAGAGGTACAGATTCTACTATAACTGGATGGAAAGAAGATATCAATATGGGATATCTCTATCAGACGCCGGGGCAAAAGAAAGCAATGCAATATCTTGATATTAATTTTCGGGATGTAGATGTACCTGTCAGAGTCGGCGGTCATTCTAAGGGTGGTAATTTTGCTGTATACGCGTCATCTTTCTGTGCACCTGAAATTCAGGATAAGATTATAAAAGTTTATACAAATGATGGACCTGGATTTAGACAGGAAGTAATTGATTCAGAGGGTTATAATAGGATTCTGCCTAAGATATATAGTATTGTTCCTGGTAGTTCTATTGTTGGAATGCTACTTGAGAACAACTTAGAACATAATGTGGTTAGAAGTGAGAATAGTGGTGCAGCCCAACATGATGCCATGTCCTGGAATGTTAACAGAAATCATTTTGTTAGGTGTGCCGGAGTATCTGACAGCAGCGAGAAGTTAGATAAGGCCGTTACTACATGGTTATCAGAACTTAGTGAGGAAGACAGGAAGAAATTTATTGATACTTTATTTCAACCATTAGAGGATGCGAATATTAATACGGTAGACGAACTGGGAACCCTTTCTTTTGATAATATTAAGACTCTGAAAAATGCTATTAAGAATCTTACAGAAGAGCAACATGCTATCCTTAAAGGCTCTATGACAAAGTTCTTATCTGTTTTTCTGGAAATGTTCTTTCCCAGAAAAACAAAGAATAAGAATAACGCGGGTAATAAATCTTTCTTTGATAATATAAGGAAAAAATAATGAAGAAATTCTATTTTATAAAAAGAATCAGCTACAAAGAATATATCATGGCTACAGTTGGTATACTCCTTGGTATAGGCGGAGTAGCTTTTATATCATTTCTCTCTGATCAGCCGCTTATGATTGCACCTTTTGGGGCAAGTGCGGTTCTTTTATTTGGTGCCCCCTTATCGCCCTTTGCACAGCCTCGGAATTTCTTTGGAAGTTATATTGTATCAGGATTAATTGCAATTACATGTGTCATTATATTAGGTGACGAGTGGTATGTGGCACCTATTGCGGTAACCCTTGCTATTCTTGCGATGATGGCAACGGATACCATACATCCGCCAGGTGGTGCTACTGCGTTACTTGTCGCACTTCAAGGAACAGACGATTATTTGTTCATAATTAATCCTGTTGCAATTGGACTATTGATACTATTCATATCTGCTGTTTTATCTTCAAGAATTTTTAGAGGTATTAGGGAATATCCATTAAGTAAAAAAAGAAATAAAATCCCACCACTTGTTCTTGCATCTTCATCACCAAGAAGAAAAGAATTATTAGAAAAGAATAATATAGAATTTAGAATAGAAGTATCTAATGTTCTAGAGAATCACCCGCTTATGGAGCCGGAGGAACTTGTAAAAGAGCTTTCTTTCAGAAAGGCTAAAGAAGTATATGAGAGATTTCCGAAGGAAATAATACTTGGAGCAGATACTGTTGTATCTATTGATGGCAATATATTAGAAAAGCCGGTAGATGAAGCTGATTCCTACAATATGATAAGTGCTTTAAGCGGTCGCGCACATCAGGTGTATACCGGAGTTACAATATATTCTAAGGATAGAAACGTTACTTTTGTTGAAAAGACTGATGTATATGTTAAGAAACTAAGTGAAGAGGAAATAAGAAATTATATTAAGACCGGCGAAGGCAAAGATAAAGCTGGAAGCTATGCTATACAGGGTGAGTTCAATAAGTATATTGAAAAATATGTAGGCGATTTTGATAATGTTGTAGGACTGCCCACAGGTCGTTTGATTAAAGAGCTTTCCTTATTATAATCATGATATTTTCAACATTTTAATTATAAATGATATTAAAAAAAGCTAATAAAAATCAAAAAAATGAAATTTTACTTGCACTCACCCTCGGTGAGTGCTAATATATCTTATGGAAATAATATTTCTATTGCATAAAGTATAAAAATGCATAATTAGTATCTATTAAATAAAGGAGGCGTTTAATTATGAAATTAAATCCATTATCTGATCGTGTTGTATTAAAGCAGCTCGAAGCAGAAGAGACTACTAAGTCAGGAATCATACTTGCTTCTTCAGCTCAAGAGAAACCACAAGAGGCAGAAGTAATTGCTGTAGGTCCGGGCGGAGTTGTTGATGGTAAGGAAATTAAGATGCAGGTTAAGGTCGGACATAAAGTTATATATTCTAAGTACGCCGGAACAGAAGTAAAGCTTGATGGCGATGAATTCATTATTGTTCGACAAGATGATATTCTTGCAATTGTAGAATAAATATAGAAAGAAGGTAATTATAATGGCAAAAGAGATTAAATATGGTGCAGAGGCAAGAGCAGCTCTTGAAGAAGGCGTTGATAAGCTTGCTAATTCTGTTCGTGTAACAATCGGACCTAAGGGAAGAAATGTTGTTCTTGATAAATCATATGGCGCACCACTTATTACAAATGATGGTGTAACTATTGCAAAAGAAATTGAACTCGAAGATTCATTCGAGAACATGGGTGCACAACTTGTTAAAGAAGTTGCAACTAAGACAAATGATGTTGCAGGTGATGGTACAACTACAGCTACAGTTCTTGCACAGGCTATGATATCAGAAGGTATGAAGAACTTAGCAGCTGGTGCTAATCCAATTGTTCTTCGTAAAGGTATGAAGAAAGCAACAGATGCCGCTATTGAATCTATTGTTAAGATGTCTAAGGCAGTTAATGGCAAAGAGCAGATTGCAAGAGTTGCTGCAATTTCTGCCGGTGATGATGAAGTAGGCGAGATGGTAGCTAATGCAATGGAGAAAGTATCTAACGATGGTGTTATTACTATCGAGGAATCTAAGACGATGCAGACAGAGCTAGACCTCGTTGAAGGAATGCAATTTGACAGAGGATATATCTCTGCTTATATGGCTACAGATATGGATAAGATGGAAGCTGTACTTGAAGATCCATATATCTTAATTACTGATAAGAAGATTAGCAATATTCAGGATATTTTGCCACTTCTTGAGCAAATTGTTCAGTCAGGTTCTAAGCTTCTTATTATTGCAGAAGACGTTGAAGGTGAAGCACTTACAACACTTATCCTTAATAAGCTTCGTGGAACATTTAACGTAGTTGCTGTTAAGGCTCCTGGATATGGTGATAGAAGAAAAGAAATGCTTCAAGATATCGCAATTCTTACAGGTGGTACAGTTATATCTGAAGAAGTTGGCTTAGAGCTTAAGGATGCTACAATGGAGCAACTTGGTCGCGCTAAGTCAGTTAAGGTTCAGAAAGAAAACACTGTTATCGTTGACGGTTCTGGAGAGAAAACTGACATAGAAGCAAGAGTTAATCAGATAAGAGCTGCTATTAAGGAGACAACATCTGACTTTGATAAGGAGAAGTTAGAAGAGCGTCTTGCAAAACTTGCAGGTGGTGTTGCAGTAATTAAAGTAGGTGCTGCTACAGAGATAGAGATGAAGGAAGCAAAGCTTCGTATGGAAGATGCTCTTAATGCAACAAGAGCTGCTGTTGAGGAAGGAATTATAGCAGGTGGTGGTTCTGCATATATTCATGCTTCAAAAGAAGTATCTAAGCTTGCTGATTCATTAGAAGGTGATGAGAAGACTGGTGCTAATGTAGTACTCAAAGCACTTGAGTCTCCACTATATTATATTGTTGAGAATGCCGGACTTGAAGCTCCTGTTATTATTAATAAGGTAAGAGAGTCTAAGGTTGGAATGGGATTTGATGCATATAAAGAAGAGTATGTTGATATGGTTAAGGAAGGTATCCTAGATCCTGTTAAGGTTACTAAGACAGCACTTCTTAATGCAACATCAGTTGCATCAACACTTCTTACAACAGAATCTGTTGTTGCTGATATCAAAGAGCCTGAGCCTCCAATGCCACCACAGGCTGGCGGAATGCCTGGTATGATGTAATAGGGAATAAGGAGGGACCCACGAAGTGGGAGGATGCCTTATGACCAGGTAATACGTCATGGGTCGTATATTTGAAATAACTACTAAGTTATGCTATAATACACTTCGTGTGCGAATTCGCCACGAAGTGTTTTTTTGTAAGAATAATACATGAGGATTTAATATATTGAAGATTGCAATTTTAACAGATAGTAATAGCGGAATTAATAAAGAAGATGCAGCAAAGTATGATATACATGTTCTTCCAATGCCATTCTATATTGATGATGAAGTATATTATGAAGATATTGATTTGACCCAGGAAGAATTCTACGAGAAGTTAAAAGGAAATTGTAAAATCACAACATCAATGCCTGTTGTAGGAGATGTATTAGATAAATGGGATGAACTTCTTGAAGAGTATGAACAGGTAATTTATATTCCTATGTCAAGTAGCCTTAGTGGCTCTTGCCAGACAGCTCATATGTTGTCTGTTGATGATGAATATGAAGACAAGGTATTTGTTGTAGATAATCAGAGAATATCTGTAACTATGAAGGAGTCAGTATTTGATGCATGTTACCTTGCAAATAAGGGTTACAGCGGAGAAGAGATTAAGAATATTCTTGAAGATCATAAGAGAGATTCTAGTATATATATTTCCCTTGCCACCCTTGAATATCTTAGCAGAGGAGGAAGGCTAACTAAGGCAGTTGCTGCTCTTGGCAATATCCTTAGGATTAAACCTGTTCTTCAGATTCAAGGTGGTAAGTTAGATACATTTGCAAGAGGAAGAACTTTAGAACAATGTAAACAGGCAATGATTTCTGCTGTAAAAGAAGATATTAAGAATCGATTTGATAATGATACTTCAATTGTAGAGATTGCCATTGCTCATACTGATAATGAAGAAGAAGCCCTTAAGTTTCGCAAAGAAATTCTTGAGATTTGGCCAGATAGAGAAATTGTTGTTGATCCTTTATCCCTATCTGTAGCTTGTCATATTGGGCCAGGCTCTCTTGCACTTACAGTAGGAAGAAGAATAGACAGTTTCAAGCAGTACAAATAGAGATTACTAAGATTTAATGGAGGAAGAGAAATGGTAAAAGCAGTTGTAGGCGCTAATTGGGGCGACGAAGGTAAAGGAAAGATTACTGATATGTTGGCTGAAAATGCTGATATTATAGTAAGATTCCAAGGCGGTGCTAATGCAGGTCATACAATAGTTAATGATTATGGTAGATTTGCACTTCATACATTACCATCTGGCGTCTTTTATAATCATACAACTAGCATTATTGGTAATGGCGTAGCTCTTGATATTCCTAAGCTTTTTAATGAGATTCAAGAGGTTATTAAAGGTGGAGTTCCTAAGCCTAAGATTCTCATTTCGGATAGAGCTCAAATTGTTATGCCATATCATATTTTGTTTGATGAATATGAAGAAGAGAGACTTGGTAAAGCTTCTTTTGGCTCTACGAAGTCAGGTATCGCTCCATTTTATTCTGATAAATATGCTAAGATTGGCTTTCAGGTATCAGAATTATTTGATGAAGATATTCTTGAAGATAAGGTATCTAGAATATGCGAGAAGAAGAATGTAATGCTTGAGCATTTATATCGCAAACCTCTTCTTAAGTCAAAAGAGATTCTTGATACATTACATGAATATAGAGATATGGTAGAGCCTTATGTTGCTGATGTATCATCCTTCTTAGATAAGGCTTTAAAGGAGAATAAGACAATTCTTCTTGAAGGACAACTAGGTACATTAAAGGATCCAGATCATGGTATCTATCCTATGGTAACATCATCTTCTACACTTGCTGCTTATGGTGCTATAGGTGCCGGTATTCCACCTTATGAGATTAAGCAGGTTATTACAGTATGTAAAGCTTATTCTTCTGCAGTAGGAGCTGGTGCATTTGTATCGGAGATATTTGGAGATGAAGCTGACGAACTTAGAAAAAGAGGTGGAGACAAAGGAGAATTTGGTGCAACAACAGGTCGTCCACGTCGTGTTGGTTGGTTTGACTGTGTTGCAAGTAAATATGGCTGCAGAATGCAGGGTGCAACAGATGTAGCATTTACTGTATTAGATGTACTAGGCTATCTTGACGAAATTCCTGTATGTGTAGGTTATGAAATAGATGGAGAGGTTACAACAGAATTTCCTGTAACAGCCAAGTTAGAGAAAGCGAAACCAGTATTTGAAATCCTTCCGGGCTGGAAGTCTGATATACGTGGAATCAAGGAATATGACAAACTTCCTGAGAATTGTAGAAAATATATCGAATTTGTTGAAGAACAGATTGGATTTCCTATTAAGATGGTTTCTAATGGACCAGGAAGAGATGAAATTATCTATAGATAATTTATATAAGTCTAACACATTATTAAGGAGGCGATTTTGGTGATTGAGATTCGTAATTTGACGAAAAAGTATGGTAATCACATTGCAGTAGACGACATTTCATTAGACATAAAGCCAGGCAAAGTATATGGCTTCCTTGGCCCTAATGGTGCCGGTAAATCAACAACAATGAACATTATTACAGGTTATCTAGCACCAACAAGTGGTGAAGTTAAGATTGATGGTCATGATATTTATAAAGAGCCTGAAGAAGCGAAGGCTTGTATTGGATATCTTCCTGAGATTCCACCACTTTATGTTGACATGAAGGTTGAAGAGTACCTAGAGTTTGTTGCTGAACTTAAGAAAGTTAGCAAGGATAACATTAAGAAAGAAGTTGAACGTGTAATTAATCTTACTCGGATAAATGATGTATCTTCGAGAATTATTAATAATCTTTCTAAGGGATATCGTCAAAGGGTAGGTATGGCACAGGCTATTATTGGTTCACCTAAAATAATCATTCTTGATGAACCTACTGTTGGACTAGATCCTAATCAAATTAAAGAAGTAAGAGATTTAATAAAGAGTCTTGCTGGTGATCATACAGTTATTCTAAGTTCACATATTTTAAGTGAGATAAGTGAGACTTGTTCTCATGTATTTATTATTAATAAAGGCAAGATAATTGCTAATAATTCTATTGAGACTTTGTCAAACTATTTCAACTCTAAACAGGTTCTTGAAATTGTTGCCAAGGGCGATTTGAACAAGTGTAAAGAAGTAATAGAAAAAATCGAAGATATTGAAAGTGTATCAGTTGAAAATGGTACAGAAGAAGGTACTATTAATATTACTGTTACAGCACATTATAGTAAAGATGTACGAGAAGATGTATCACTTGCATTATCATCAGAGAAGATTTCTATTTTCGAGATGAAAGAAGACGTGAAATCATTAGAAGATGTCTTCCTTCAATTAACTAATGAGGAGGGAGAAGAATAATGATAGCTATATTTAAGAGAGATTTTAGATCTTTATTTACTAATGTAATTGGTTGGATATTTATAAGTGTATTATGTGCATTCTTTGGATTATATTTTCTTGTTACTAATCTGTTAAATGGAATGCCTTACCTTTCATACTCTTTATCAGGAGTAGCACCTATTGTTATAATTGTTACTCCTATACTATGTATGCGTGTATTCTCTGAAGAAAGAAAGAATAGAACAGATCAATTGATTTTTACTGCACCTGTATCACCTCTTCAGATTATACTAGGTAAATACATGGCAGTTGCATGCGCATTTACAATTGCTGTTGTATTTATGGCTTTTTCACCAATTGTACTTGAAGTATATGGTGCATCTGCTCTAGGACAGAATTATATTGCATTATTAGGTTTTTATTTGTTTGGACTTGCTTGTATTGCAGTAGCTTTATTTGTTTCCACACTTACAAGAAGCCAGATAATATCAGTTATTCTTTCATTTATTATTCTATTTTTAGGATATATGATGGATGGAATTCTTGGGCTTATATTTACAGAAGAGAATTTCCTATCTAAGATATTTGATTTTATCTGCATATCGAAACCACTTCAGAATTTCCTTAATGGAATATTTGACATTAAAGCTGTTGTATATTATGTCCTATTAATTGTACTCTTTATATTCATTACATATTGTGTAATTCAGAAGAGAAGATGGACTATATCTAAGCAGTCTATAACTCGTTCTTTATCTAGAGGAGTATCTCTTGTACTAGCAATAGTAATTGCTGTATTTGCAAATTTGGGTATTAGCTATATTCCTGAGAAATATACGGAATTTGATGCTACTGCAACTGGTATATATACAATATCAAAGCAGGGTAAAGATTTCCTAAGTTCTTATGATAAAGAAGCAACAATCTATGTTCTTGCATCAGAAAGTGAATGTGATGAGAACTTGAAGAAGACATTAGATCAATTTGATTCTTATGATAATATTAAGGTTGAATACATTAATCCTTCAGATAATCCTATGTTTGCCTCAAGTTACACATCAGAGAATTTAAGTGCTAATAGTTTGATTGTGGTTAGTGGCGATAATTATAAGACAGTAAGTTATGATGATATATATGAATATTCAATGAATCAGCAGACCTATAGCTATGATGTGACAGCTTATGATGGTGAAGGCCAGATTATTAGTGCATTAGAGCGTGTTGTTACTAATAATGATGTTCTTGTATGTACATTAACAGGTCATGGTGAGCAGGAACTTGGTGCTAATGCAACTTCATCACTTACTAAAGGTAATTACAAATTACAATCTCTTAATTTATTAGAGAATGATACTATACCGGATGATTGTAGACTTCTTGTTGTAAATGCACCTTCTAAGGATTTATCTAAAGATGATGCAGCTAAGATTAGCGAATATACATCTAGAGGTGGCAATGTAATATTCAATATTGCAAATGTTGATGATACAGCTAGAGCAATCGTATCAATTGACGATATGCCTAACTACAAAGGACTTCTTGATAGTTATGGTATTTCAGTAAAGACTGGTGTAGTGTGTGAGAATACTAGTGGATACTTCTATAAGCAGAATTTTGCTCTTCTTCCGGAAGTGCTTGAGTCTGATGTATCAACCGGAATTGAAGGTAAGCAGTCAGTACTATTATATAGTGCAACAGCTATCTCTTATATTGAGAATGGTAATTCTACAATTAAACCACTTCTACAGACTTCTGATAGCGCTTATATTAAGACTGGTCTTGATGGAAATGCTAATAATAGTGTTGAGAAATCCGACCAGGATGAGACTGGTAAATTCTATCTTGGTGTAGAAGAGACTACTGCACAGGGAAGTGGAATTGTTGTATATGGTTGTCAATATCTGTTTAACGATGAAATGGATAGCTATGTTGCAAAGCATAATTCACAATTATTTGTTAATACTGTAAATGCTCTTGCAAGCACTAATAATGATACTCAGTCTAATGTTGTTATTCCAGCTAAGCAGGTGAAAGTAGATAGTATTATGGTTACTGGTGTAGCGCTTGTAATATACGGAATACTTTGGGGACTTCTAATTCCTGTTGCTTGCTTAATAATAGGAATTGTAATCTGGGCTATAAGAAGAAAGAAATAAATTAATTAAGTCTGAGTTTGAAAATAGACTGGCAATGCCGGTCTATTTTTAATAGAATGATATGTAGTTTTAGGAGTAAATCGGAAGGAATAGTTATGTTTAGTAAGAACAATGTAATGCATATAATAATACTGGCTGTGGGTTTCTTTACCTGTAGCTGTGTATATCTTACGGAAAGTGTTATATTAAAAAACGTATCTGACGAAATCTATTCTAATTATGTGTCAGCATCCTTTGGTAATCTGGCAATGGCACTGGGTATTCTTTTATTTATTCTTATACATTATAAGTTGCATGAATTCAAGAATCTTTATGTTGTTTCAATGCTTTTTTCTATTGTCAGCATCATAGTATTCTTTGCATCTGATAACGCAATAATTATGAGCATAAGTATGATAATGTATTGCATATTCTGTACATCAGGATTTTGCGGTGCATATCATTTCGCCCTTATTGGTGCAAATGTTGATAAGGAATACAGAGGCAGAGTATTTGCAATTGGATATGCAATAGCATCTGTACTTTCATATCTTATGACATTATTACCGGAAGTAATATATGCATCATATATATCACTCTTTATATATATCCCACTTATTGTACTTAATACAGTACTTGTGGTCAGGTCTAAAAGTATTGAGATTAAGCAGTCTGTAAAAAGTCCTGTGGGACTTAAGAAATCTGTATTGATTCTTTTGGTAATAATTTATTTGATGTCTGTTTTGTCGACTGTATCGGCTGATGTTATTTCCGTTAATTCTTTTGATACGAAAGAGTTATATACTTATTCAAGAATATTCTATGCTGTTGGACTTGTGACAGCTGGCATTCTTGCTGATAAGAAGAGAGAATTGTTTGATATTATAACACTTGCTACATTTACTTATTCTCTTCTTGCTATAGTATTATTTAATCATAATATTTTCGCGGGAGTAATTCTTGAGCTATCCTATGTATGTATGGGATTCTTTGTTGTATTTAGAACAGTTCATATGATGAATTTTGCTGATTCCTCTAAGAAGCTTGTTATATTAAGTGGCTCGGGTCTTATGTTACATAGAATTGTAGAAGGAACTTTAGTATATTTTGAAAAGAGTATCATTGACAGATTCCTGATAACAATTATTATTGAGACTGTCTTAATGTGTATCCTGATACTTGTATATGTATTATTCTTTGTAAAGAAGAACGTAGCAAGTAAGAATGATAAAGTGAAAGAGATTGCTCTCAAATACGAATTATCTATTCAAGAAGAGAAAGTTCTTGGATATCTGATTCAAGATATGACTAATCAGGAAATTGCGGATACAATGTATCTATCCATTAATACTATTAAGAATCATAATGCCAGAATATATAAAAAAACCGGTATGAATAAGAAAGAACTTCGAGAAAGGTGCCAAAATACTAATTAGTTCTTTTTTAGTTCTACCCATTTTAGACACCTCATAATATAATAACTTTCAAATTGAGAGGTGATATGACGTTGTTTGTCACCTTTTAGTTTAATATGAAGAAAGTTAAGGGGGAATTAAAAGTGAAAAATTTAAGTAAAAAAATCAATTGGTTTTATGCTAATATTTACATTAATAATGGCAGTATTTATGCCTACAGTGGCTAGTGCATCAAGTTATGAATTAAATGATGGAAAGATAATCAATTCATATAATATTACATCAAATGTAGTAACTTTATATGTTGGTAATATCTCAGTTGATGGAACATCAACATTAAAGTATTTATATACTGATAAGAGTGTTAATACAGAAACATTAACAGAAATGAGAAAAATATTAACTTCTGATTATGCAAGTTTACTTCCAACAACAGCAGGACAAGTTGCAGTAAGTAATGATAGTTCAGTAACAGTAAATGATGTATTTACTGATGCTGGAATGGTAGCAATAAATAAGTACCCTAGTGGAACAGTAAGTGATACATCAAGTACAATACTATATAATCAAACACAATTTAATAGTTTAGTAACAGCAAGTCGGGCAGAAATATCTGATGAAGCAACTGCTGAAGCAAATAATTTAAGTGCTTGGAATACAAGAAAATCTGAATGGGATGCAGCTGAACAAGCAAAAGCTGCTGGAGACCCAGAATATATTATAAAGAATTTTCCTGAAGAATATTTATCGGCATTTAATGATTCTACATCATATCCAACAACATCATATTTTATAGCAGATAATAAAGGAACACCATCTACGTATTATAAAGTAATAAATGGTCATATGACTCAAGTTAATGCATATCCAGTAAACAGAACAATAATAAAAGTAGTAAATACATCAGCAAATGTAGTTCAATCACATAAAGTTGGAGATACAGCAACTGAAACAACTTATGAATATATAGAAGGTGCAAATCAAACCTATATAATAGGAGAAGATGGTGCAACTTTTAGAATAAATGCAGATTATAGTTTATTTGAAAATGGTGGAAAAGTATATGTAGATGATACTTTAGTAAGTTCTGATAACTATTCATCAAAAACAGGAAGTACAATAATAACATTTACAAAAAATTATATGAGTTCTTTACCAGAAGGAGAGCATACATTAAGAGTTGCTTTCAATAACGGTGGTAGTGCAACAACAAAATTCACAGTAGCAAAAGCAGATATAACAACTACTACGAAAGCAGCTGCTGCTAAGACTGCTGACGCACTTCCATACGTGGGACTTGTACTTGTATTTATGGGAGCATTTGCTATTGCCGTAGTAAGTGTTAGACGTAAGTTCTAATAACAATCATAGTAAGTACTAATAGTTGTTATTGCATTAATTCAACGAATTCCACTTGCATGTCTTGTAACAGGAATTGTTATCTGGGCTATCAGAAGAAAGAAATAAATTAATTAAGGCTCAAATCTTATATGCTAACATTTATGTCATGCATAGGATTTGAGCCTTATTTTTCAAGAAAACATATTATTATTATCTTCTTTTTTCTCTTTTATTTTCTTTGCCATTTCAATACCGCAAAATAGAAGAATAGGAATTATTAGTGTAGCTGCAATTGATATTCCAAGATAAGTCATTAGATTTGGTCCACCAATTAAAGCAATTACAAGTGTTGTTGCATACATACCAACTAGAAGTATTATAGCTATTATTGCTAGTATTCTTTTTATTTTATCCATTAATACCACCTTTTAATCTAATATTTGAATAGAATTATATCAGATTACAGCATATATATCTAGCATAAGCAATATGTTGGTAATAGTGCATATCTATACATAACTTTAAATATTTGTTATAATACCAAAGTATGTAAAATGAAAAATGAAAATTAAAGGAGAGATATATTATGACATTACTTGAGACATGGAGAAAAGTAGCATATGAGAGCCAGCAGGATGAAGTTAGTGCGAATAATTTCTGGAATGAATATTTTTTGCAGGAAAAGAGCGTATACGAGAAGCTCCTTTCTAATCCGGATGAGGTAATTACCGGAACTGTAGAGGAACTGGCAAAAAAGTATGATATGGAAGTTCTTACCTTTGTAGGATTCTTAGATGGTATCAATGATAGCTTAAAAGAGCCTAATACTATAGAAGAGATGAAGGAAGATACTGTAGTCAGTCTTGATTTTGACAATGAGATGCTCTTTAGGAACATGGTAGAAGCAAAGGCTGAGTGGCTCTATACACTTCCTGAGTGGGATAATATCTTTGATGCAGATACAAGAAAGGCTATGACGCTAGAGCAGAAGAGAAGCCATACATTTGTTGCTGACAAGAAGGTTGGAAGAAATGATCCATGTCCATGCGGAAGCGGTAAGAAATACAAACATTGCTGCGGAAGATAGTAATTAAAATATAAATAGTTATATTTTTTATATTAAAGGTGGCATTATTTATGTTTTCTAAGAATAATCTTTATCATATATTAATATTAGCTCTGGGATTTTTTGCTTGTAGTTCCATTTATATGACGCAGAATACAATATTATCAGAATATACAGGCGTCGAATTTGCCAATCTAATAACTGCAAGTTTTGGTAATCTTGCTATGGCTCTTGGTATTCTTGCTTTTGTATTGTTATACAAAAAAATTAAGAATATTAAGAGATTTTATATCGTTGCAATGATACTTTCTATTGTTTTTTTAATTGTTTTTTGCTTTATTGAAAATGTTATTGCAATGAGCATACTTATTGTCCTCTATCTATTCTTATGTACATCAGGTTTTTGTGGAGGATATCATTTCTCATTAATTGCATATAATATTGAGAGCGGATATAGAGGAAGAGTATTTGCCATAGGATATGCTATTGGTTCATTATCTTCCTTTATTATGTCAATACTTCCAAAGTCTATAAATGCTTCATATATTTGTCTATTTATATATGTGCCGGTTATTATTGTTAACATTATTCTAGTATACAAAGGCAATAATATGCCTGTTATTGAGAAGATTGAATATACATTAGACTTTAAAAAGACTTTCAGCTTGCTGTCCATATTAGTTGTTGTTATGGCGTTTTTATCTTTAATGGCGGCTGATGTTATTCCAACTTATTCTTATGATGTGCAAAGCTTCTTTGGAGAATCGAGAATATTCTATGCTATTGGTTTGATAATTGCTGGAGTTATTTGCGATAAGAAGAAAGAGATATTTAATATTGTTACAGTAGCAAGCTTTGTATTCTTCTTTTTGGGATTGTTTTTATTTGAGCAACAGATTCTTACAAGTATAATTATAGGATTGACTTTCGGATTGTATGGATTCTTTACAATTTTTAGAACTACAGCTTTTATGGATTTAAGTAAAGATAATAAGAATTATATTGTATATGCGGCATTTGGACTTATGCTCGCAAGAGTTGTTGAAGGCATAGCCGTTTACTTTAAGAATAGCTTTATTGATAATTTCTTTTATCTTGTTATTGCTGAAGCAATAGCTCTTTGTATATTGCTAATTACATATTTTGTTTTCTATAACATTAACCATAAGACACCTAAGACGACTGTGGATAAGGTTAAAGAAGTTGCACTACAATATGATTTGTCTTCTCAAGAAGAAAAAGTATTAAGCTTTCTCATACAAGATATGTCAAATCAGGAAATAGCCGACGAATTATATATTTCTGTCAATACAATCAAGAATCATAACACTCGAATTTATAAGAAAACTGGAATGAATAAGAAAGAGTTAAGAGAAAAGTGCCTTATGGACAATTAGGAAACTTGAAATAAAATATTACGTAAAATAGCCCAAAAAAACCAGATAGTACCTTTTTAGTCCTTTTCAATTTGGACGTATATTGATACAATTTTCTCCATAAAATGTGTATGAAAATATAAACACATATTAAGGAGGTAAATGTATGAAAGTAAGAAGAAAAATTATGGCGCTTGGCACAGCGCTGGCTATGGCTTTTGTAATGATTGCAAGCCTAGTGATGGTGACAGATGTTAAGGCGGCAATGAATCTGCCTGAAATAGTTGACCAGGAAGGCTATGGTATTCAGTATTGTCTAAATGATGATGGGACAATAGAGCAACAAAACTATCAAAAGAATTACCTTGCGAGGTTTGATAAGAATTTATCTCTAGATGCTGTTACGGTAGATAAAGCATCCAAGGTTGTGACTATTACAAATATGAAATGCTCAGGTATGGATATTGATACAAATAAAGGATGGACATATATTTTTAAAGGAACTAATTCTTTGTCTAATAGATTATGCGTTGAGTCGGAATCTTTTGCTGGACCAGATGCTGTTGGTGAAGTTACAATAGGTTTGACTAATGATTCGAAACTGACTATAGGTGATGGCTCAGGAGAAAATGAAGGCTTAAGTTATATTAAAATTACTCTTGCAGATGGTACAACGTGTTCTGTTGATTTAGATAAAGCAGAAACGCAATATGGAAGGAAAAATGTTAAGGATGCTGTTTTTTCTGGAGCAACAAGCGGTGGCGGAACAGACGACCCAACAGTTGACCCAAAAGCCCCAACTGAAGATACATCAACTGTAACAACAGTTACAGATGGTTCGTCAGCTACAATAGCACCTGCAGAAGATGGAACATTATCATTTAGAATTGATAAGCCATTAAGCTATTTTGAAGATGGTGGCGAATTATATATTGATGGTACATTAATTGAAAGATCTCAATATACATATAAAGAAGGAAGTACAATTATTACATTAGTAAAAGAACTTGCTACAAAGCTATCTGACGGAGCAGCACATGTATTTAAAGTAAAATTCAATGATGGAACAGAAGTAACATCTAATATCACTATAGGTACTGCAGCTGCAGCTTCTAGCACAGCAGCAACTACTGGAACTGCAGCTTCTTCAACAGCTGCAACTACAACTAAAGTAACTTCGCCTAAGACTGCTGATGTTCTTCCAATAGCTGGAATCGCGTTAGTATTTGTAGGTGCAACTGCAATAGGTGTTATTGCATTTAGACGTAAGAACTCGTAATAATTAGGCGTAAATATTAATATTTATTTTTACGATTAATTTAATACTAGGTAATAAAGTCTCTCGAAGTTAGATTACTAGCTTCGGGGGATTTTTCTCTTCACTAAGATTAAATTTGTTATTGAATTAAGTATTGCCTTTTGATACTATTTTTTTTACATATGTAATTATTTGTTACTCTTAATTCTTAATTTTTCTAAGTGTTCAAAGTATTTAATGATTATTTCATGGATTTCCAAACAATATGAGAAATAAAAGAAATTTTAAAAGTAATGTCTTTACGATGCTATTAGAAGAGCAGGAAAGGGCGTTAGAGTTGTATAACGCAGTAAATAACTCTAATTATGATGACCCAAGTCTTGTTGAAATTAATACTATTGAAGGAGGGTTCGAACTATCAATACATAATGATTCGTCATTTATAGTTGATAATGTATTATCCATATATGAGCATCAATCTACACATTGTCCTAACATGCCATTAAGAAGCTTAGTATATTTTGCAACGCTTATACAGAAAAAATATATGAATAGAGACATTTTTAGCCGAAGGGTAGTTATGCTTCCAACACCTAAGTTCATAGTGTTTTATAATGGAACAGAACCACAGCCTGAATATGCTGAGATGAAATTATCTGATTGTTTTCTTAATAAGAATGAAAAAAATATGTTAGAACTGGTCTGCAAAGTGTATAATATAAATGAAGGAAAGAACAAAGAATTGCTAGAACAATGCAAATGGCTTTCCGATTATATGGTATTTGTTGATAAAGTAAGGGAGTACCATTATAGCAGAGGCGATGACGATCTAGAAGAGGATATAAATAAGGCAATAGATTATTGTATTGATAATGGTTGTTTAGAAAATTTTTTCACATCCAGAAGATCGGAGGTGTTAGAAGTGACTAAAGTAGATTATACATTTGAGAGACGAATGGAGCTTAATTATGAAGAGGGTAGAGAAGATGGACTTCGTGAAGGTAAAGTAGAAACAATCTTAGAACTTATGAAGAACATGAAGTGGTCTGCAAAACAGGCTATGAGGTCCGTTGGCATTCCTGAGGACGATTTTGATACGTATATGGATTTATTGCAAGAGGATAATGTAATAAGTGGCAATTAGATGTAAGAACTAATAATTTGTGCTACATTGTTTTATAATTATTTAGTAATAAAGTCTCTCGAAGTTAGATTGCTAGCTTCGGGGGATTTTTTTGTTAATAAATTCTTAATAAAGTTGTCACACATTCATTCAAGCATAGTGCTATACTCCTTATATCAAAGCAACTCTGCTTTGATAACATAGGCAGTCGCTTATGTTAATTCCACTTCTACCAATAACTAAAAGACTAACTATTAAAAGTCAACAGGGAAATCAGTTTTTTGAATAAAACATCATGAGATGTTTTAGATAGCCTG
>SVEY01000033.1 GCA_015057165.1 Lachnospiraceae bacterium
TGTTTTTTATAAAAAAGACCCCTATACCATTTCTGGTATAGAGATCTTTGTCTTGTCATCTTAACTTAATGACATTGGTCATAAAACCACTCTTCATTTTTTGCATAGAGTTCATCATAATAAATAATCTCGTTTCCTTGGCGATACAATTCATCAATTTCTGTTCGAATTCTTTCCTCTGTTTCCGAAGCAATAATGAATCCCTTTCCATCGTGAATAAAGCAACTATCAAATAACATCTTTTTTATTTCTTCATCTGTCATTTGACATTCTTCACCAAAGTCTTCACTATAAAATTTCCTTAGCCTCATCACTTCAATAGGTGAAGCAATTCTTATTCCATATGCAAAATGTGACCTAATAAAATTACTAAATCTTTCTTTCATCGGTTCACTCTTAATTCTTTCCTTTTTTAATTCAAACTCCGCATAATTATCTACATACAATTGCATGGTATCTCTAAAAAGCTTGGAACCACTCCTCAACCCTTTTTCACCGTTTGAAAAGATGTGTTCTAATGTTGCCATCTGCATAGTAATTCCATTCTCATTTCTATAAACGTCATCTATCTCAAGGCCTTTCTTTATTGCCATTTCAGGCAATCTAGCAGATACACTTTTTATAGCATCATTCTTTTTAATTATTCCATTTTTATACTGATAAAATGCATCAACGATGATGATTGCTTCATCTTCATCCCACGGTACTCTCATGAAAAAAGACCTACTTTCAATTATCACTGGATACAAACTCCATAATATCCTCTGGCGAACATTCTAATGCTTGACATATCTTTCCTAATATCTCCGTAGATACATCTTCATCGCGACCGAGTTTTAACATTGCATATTGAGTTAATCCAGCAGCTTCTTGCAAATCTTTCTTCTTCATGTTCTTATCCAGTAACAAATGCCATAATTTCTTATAACTTACCGTCATTTCAATTGATCCTCCATGAACTCAAAAGACGAAAATCGTATAAAATACCAATGTCATTATACACATATTATATTGAAATTTCAATTATTAAATTGACCCCACCATATTTATATGCAAAATTAAAATACTATTTTTAATTGAACGACTCTTCTATTAATCCACTATAAGCTTATCAAAACTGCTGTCCTATTATCCGGACGCCCGCTCTCTATACAAAGCCTTTGACAAAGTTTTTTATATGTGCCTCCCGCTCATGTGACTCCATCTTCAATGGTATTAGGACGCGTCTTCGCAAAGCGGCGAGCAGTGCTTTTGTACAAGAAACCGCCTGTTTGTGATTTATCCCCAATCCCCTTTTCACAAGTTCATCGTTTGGCTACTCAGTTTTACGAATCGCTATCATCTTCTAGTGGTATTCTTATCAGAAATGAAAAAGAGGGGAACCTGCAAGTATGAAACCTACAGATTCCCCACTAGAATTATCGAGTGTTATTATTTAATCTCAGAATATTCCATAACAGCATACTTCAATTCCCCTTCATCACTTAATATATCTATCTATATTCCACTCTAAATACAACGGAATATTATATGTTACAGTTGATTCACAAAGATTCTCTGCTATATTTTTCCTGGAAAGCTTTAATCCCTTCTTCGGATGATACTTCTTACAAAACTGCTTATAGCTCTTTGCTTGCGTATTATCAGCTGCCTTTACCTCAACTGGGACAATCTCTCCTTCATCCTCATAAATAAAATCAACCTCGGCTGTATTTCCGGAACGCCAAAAGAAAGGCGCTTTTCCTAATGACTTTAATTCATTCAAAACATAGTTTTCCGCGAATGCACCTTTATATCTAATATAAAGATCCGACTCTTTTAATATCGTATTCACCGAAACCTTTGACTTTGCCCGTAACAATCCAACATCAGACATATATACCTTAAAATATGTTTTATCTGCGGCCCCCTCTAAAGGTATTTCCGGCTGTCCTACCAGCTCTGTTTTTATAAGCAATCCCGCATCTACCAACCATTGCAAGGCATCCTCTAACTCTGCCGAACGCTTTCCCTTTTTTACATGGGAAAAGACAAACTTATTATTCTCCTTTGCCAATTGTACCGGCACAGAATCCCATATCCAACGAATCTTTGGCACATCCGAAAGCGGTGCGTGCTTGGAAAAATCATCTGCATAATCACCTAATATTTCATTCTGAACCTCTTCAACTTCATCATATTCATGGGTTTCAATCCAGGTTTTCACAACTTCTGGCATACCACCAACAATGTAATATGCTTTAAGCAACTCTTCCATCGGTTCCTTATATATTGTAGGTATCTCGCGGTCAGTTGGCCATTCGTCAAAAACTTCTATTAAATCCATCCTATCGTTTGCAATGACGAATTCCTTAAAACTCATTGGGTAAAGCTGAAGACGATTCACCTTACCAACCGGAAATGAAACCTGCTCCTTCTTCAGTGCAACACCAAGAAGCGAACCGGCACATACAATATGCAAATCTCTCATCTTCTCACAGAAATACTTCAAAGACGTGATTGCTCTTGTACATTCCTGAATCTCATCAAAAAATACCAGCGTCTCTCCGGAAATAATCTGAGTCTTAAAATGCCGTTCCAGCTCACTTACAATTCGATTTACATCAAAATCATAGTCAAAAATTGCTGAAAGCGTTTCTTCAGATTCGAAGTTGACATATACGTAGCTCTTAAAGTTCTCCTTGGCAAACTCTTCTACTATATAAGTCTTTCCACATTGCCTAACCCCTGTGAGAATAAGGGGCTTTCTACGTGACTTATCTTTCCATTTTTTCAAATCTTTTAATATTTCTCTATACATAGTGCCTCCAAAAGTCCTATGACTTTTGTTGTAATTATAGCAAAAGTCCTATGACTTTTGCAAGTTGTTTTGCAAAAACCATAGAACTTTCTGTATTCCATACTTTTCTTTCTAATCGACATTTTTGCGGAATCCGCATTTTTGTTCAGTATACTTCTTTTTCTTTCTCTTTCTTCTTCTTCTCTCTAATAGCAAAGTAAGTAGGTACCAAAACAAGGGCGGATAGAATTGCTGCTCCTAAGAAAAGAGCACTTGATGGTGCCATTCCTGCTTTACCATCAATAACTACCGGAATTCCCCAATTCTCAATAATCACACTTGCTGCTGACGGACCAAATATCATTGGAAGCAAAACAAAGAATATAAGTCTTACTCCTTCAAATTGCCCTCGCTGATTCTCGGGATAAAGGTTCTTAATCCACGCTGTTGTTGTCTGAAGCACAAGAACATATCCTATTCCTGCAAGAACAATTCCTATCTCTGTTACCACAATATTGTGTCCGGCAAATGACAGAATGATTAATCCAATAATCGAGAGAATTGTACTTACGATTATTGTTCCACCATGCTTTCCTTTGTTGATAAATCTTATGGCTGGTATCGTTGCAAATACAGCAATTCCCAGTCCTATACCTTGTATAATTCCTGTCTCACTTTCTGCAAAGCCAAGTCCATAGATAAAGTAATTACCAATATGAATAAAGTAGAAATTAAAGCAAATAAAATATACAGCAATTATAAGTAGTACCCAGAATAATTCTTTGTTCTGCTTTACTGTTCTGAAATTAAACACAGATCCAAACTGATGCCAGAATCCTTTCTCGTCCACATTCGGTTTAAGTGATTTACCCTCTTTCATAACCAATGCGCCCACAACACCTATTATGGCTATCACGGCACCAACAATCATAAAGTATGCAAAATAGTCGATGGCTTCAATTAGTATTCCACTTACCACCGTTCCTACAATTGTAGCTGCAACAGGAAGTACAGCAATAGCAGCTCCCAATTGTCCACGGTTAGTTTCATCTGTAATGTCTGTCGTCCAACTTGAAAATGCTGAATCATTTCCCATGCTTCCAAAGAAACTCATAAGTGCATCTACTAGAACAACCATAACTCCCGCAGCAACAATATTATTCTTAGGCAAGAACTCTAGTGCACCAAAAGCCATTGTGAATATTCCCCAGAATAAATATCCAAAGAATATAAAAGGTCTCCTCTTACCTTTTCTATCCGATAGTGTTCCACAAAAAAAGGTTGAAAAAGTTGTTGCTATTGCACTCACAGCAGTCATCCAGCTTATGATGTATGAGTATGGTCCAACCTTAGCATAGACAAATGTGTTAAACCACTGGTTCTCAATATTCCAACACAATTGTCCTGCAAGACCAAGTACCCATATTAGCACCCAATTCTTCCAACCTATCTTTGTTCTTGTAACCACATCTTTTACTTTCTCGCTCATATAAGCACACCCCCCTGTACTTAATAATATAGCAGAATGTAAAAAATTTGTATATTATAAATCAAGCCTCTTTCTTAACTAAATTGTTCTTTTTTCTTTTACCTCTTACTCTGAAATAATTGTAAATATATACTATAACTCCCGCTACCATCGTTCCAATTCCAAAATACATAAGTGGCATCTGAAGTGGTGATGATGTTCCCGCAATCTCGAATATTCCTCTTAGGAGGCTGCTTACAGTTACGGAAGCCAATCCTGTGTGATAGAGTACTTTAGTCAAATCTGTGGGCTCAATAAGTGCGGGTACAAGCGCAAGTATAAGTGATGGCACAAACCCCAAAACTAAGGGCCATGCAAATAATAGTGTCATATAATTAGAATATACCCCATGTGAAAATATATTATATATTATGAATATCACAAAACAAAGTATTGTGATTTCGCCATATCTTATTAATCTTATTTTATCTCTATGCTCCAATGTAAACAATGTCGCTCACACTCCTTTCCTTTATCTTGTTACCATTCGATGTAGGATTGTTAATTACCTCACCGTTAAAATACATAGTTGATGAACCACCACCGTCAAGGTTGTATGCTACACTACATCCTAAGTCTTGCATAACCTCTGCCAATTGTCTTAGTGATAGACCCTCACTCTCGTCAGTACGACCGTCAGACACAACGAATACGTAATGTCCCTTATCAATCATACCTATTGCCGTCCTTGGATTATCTTCCTTGGCACGACCGACCTCATCATCTGAGTCTACAGTTATCTCTCCATTACTTATAAGTCCCGGACCAAATGAATATATCTGAGTAGTTCCCTTTTCCTGAAGCTCTTGTGCACTAACATCTGATTCACTTATTACTTCCATTGTTCCGTCTTCATATATTACAAGATCTTCACTGTCCTTCGAAGGGGTGTCCCTATAAAGGTACCCATTTCTCATAACGTATCCCTCGTCCCTGAATCCATAATAATCTCCGTTGATAGCAAGTATTGCTCCGGTACTCTCAGCTATCTCGGACGTGGTCTGTGTTATATTCCTGCCGAACATGCTCTGTGCAAGGCCCGATTTTAACTTCGACGGATCTGAGATAATAACATCTGCAATATATACTTGTGTATCATCAACTCTAGTCTCGGTTAAAGTA
The DNA here is from genome assembly GCA_015057165.1 of Lachnospiraceae bacterium. Taxonomy (GTDB): domain Bacteria; phylum Bacillota; class Clostridia; order Lachnospirales; family Lachnospiraceae; genus RUG191. The sequence continues at coordinate 5,430 of SVEY01000033.1, forward strand.
ATCTTGACGCCGTCCGCTTCATATGAATTCTCAGTTACATTTGCAAGTGACACACTTGTAGTCTCTGCACTTGCTACACTTACTGATTCCTTAGGTATTACAAATGTGTCTAGAAGTGTAAATGTTGTATATCCCGTAAGAATAATACTAAATGTGACTGCCCAAATAAATCTTGCTTTCGGCATCTTCTTTTTCTTCTTTGATTTTTCTTTCATGTACAACATCTCCTTTTTTGAACACCCATCTTCTCTGTATTTGATAACTTACAAAGAAGAGAGCAGTATCTACTACAACCTTTGCAACAATAGCGCTTACTACATATGACAATGCCGTAATTAATGTTGCGCTAACAAGTAATTGTACTCCGAACAAAATACTATATCTTATTAGCTCCTTACTACCACTTCTCTTACTTCCAAAACTCCAATACTTATTAAGTAAGAAATTAACTATTCCAGATGCGACCCTTGAACCTGACTGAGCAAGAAATGCTCCACTACCAAATATTAATGCTAGTAATATAAATAATACATACTCAAATACTGTACTTATTAATGAGGATGATGCAAAACGAAGCGGTCTACTATAAACTAATAGCGAATCTCTAACAGGTCTAAAGTGAGAAGTCTTGTTACCATCTTCATATACTGTCTCAATTGGAACATAAATCATATCAACCATATCTGCAGCATCTGATAAGAAATTCATTTCGTACTCGTACCTTTTACCCTGCTCTTCTAGAGCTAATGAAAGCAAACAACTAGGGATGCCTCTTAATCCAGTCTGAGTATCTGGACATTTTTTCTTCTTCGTAAGATAGAAAAATGCTGATGTGATTTTGTTACCATATTTACTTTTCTTCGGTACATAACTCTTGTTAAAATCTCTTGTTCCGAGAACTAGAGACGATGGATTATCATAGAGAGTATTTGCAACTCTTTTAATATCTATTGGAAGATGTTGCCCATCTGCATCACAGGTTATTACACCAATGTTATCTCCAAACATTTCAATAGCACCTTTGATACCTGTCTTAATAGCTGCACCTTTACCAAGATTTGTCTCATGTCTATATACAATGCAACCTAACTCTTCTAATTCGAAAAATATATCTATTCCTTCATGGATTCTCTTACTACTTCCATCATCTACAATTACAATATCATTCATGCCTAATGTCTTAAGTTGATTGACCAGAGAACATAGACGTGTGTCGGGGTTTAAAGCTGGTATTATTACGATTGACTTTGCCATAATAATTCTCCTTTCTTATTCTTAATTACAAGCAAAGTATAATCCCATAACCTTAAACCAACCTTAAAGCATAAAAAAAACCATCAGATTAAATCTGATGGTTTGTATGCCCAGTCTCGGAATCGAACCAAGGACACGAGGATTTTCAGTCCTCTGCTCTACCAACTGAGCTAACTGGGCATAATTGCGGGAGCAGGATTTGAACCTGCGACCTCCGGGTTATGAGCCCGACGAGCTTCCAGACTGCTCTATCCCGCGATATTCTGTTATACGAGTAGCAATTAACTACACGATGAGCGCTTTCGGCGAGACCGAAGTATAATGCGCAAGTCTACTTCTGTAAAAGTCGACACTGGGTGGTGGTGGATTCGAACCACCGAAGCAATGTGCAGCAGATTTACAGTCTGTCCCCTTTGGCCACTCGGGAAACCACCCATCTGCGTTAGAAAAAATCTAACAAAGCCGATGATCGGACTCGAACCGATAACCTGCTGATTACAAATCAGCTGCTCTGCCAATTGAGCCACATCGGCATATGGGACCAACAGGGCTCGAACCTGTGACCCCCTGCTTGTAAGGCAGGTGCTCTCCCAGCTGAGCTATGATCCCATACGACCCAAGCGGGACTCGAACCCGCGACCTCCGCCGTGACAGGGCGGCGCTCTAACCAACTGAGCCATTGGGCCAAACTTACGTAGTACACTCAAAATTTCATATAGTAAAGTAAAGGATAAAAAAGCCTTCGATCGATTAGTACTTGTCAGCTGAATGCATTACTG
>SVEY01000034.1 GCA_015057165.1 Lachnospiraceae bacterium
AAAAATCCACTAACCAAATAATGGCTAGTGGAATGTGCGTAAGAAGTATTATATTTTTATGAAATATTCATCTTTGCTTTTAGTGCTTCTTGTAGGACTTGAGAAAAATTGATATCAGCTTTAATTGCCAATTCATTCAACCACTCTGGAATGGTTAATGTCTTTTTTACTGCCTTATCATTGTTTCTCTTTTGATATTCTAATGTATCACAGGAAATAATATTAACAAATGACTCTCCAGAAGTCTTAATATTCTTTTGATCAGACGGTTCTGGTATATCCCTTTTATCTCTCTCGTAAGAGTAAAGGGTTAAAGCTAGAACGTCTTCTGCCATATACAGAGCATCCATTAATGAATCACCTGAAGTATAACAATCCGGAATATCAGGAAAATACACATCATACAATCCGTTTTCCTCTTCTGTAAATATTGCTGGATATAAATATTTAGCCATCTGTCTACCTCCTTTGTATCATAAAGCCTTTGCAGATGTCAGGGCTTATTTAAGCCCTGCATCCTTTAATATCCTATTAACTGTACCATTTGCCATCTCTTTGCTCTGGTGTCTTGGAACTCTGAATTTCTTATCTGTTAAAGGACTATACCATTCATCATGTTCCTTACCGTGTTGCAATAAATAACATCCTGCCTTTTTAAGTTGTTTTGTTAATTCAGATACTTTCAAAAGCTTATCTCCTTTCTTGTTTTGTTATATATATTATAATACGTATTTATACGTATGTCAACAAGAATTTTAAAGTTTTTTCACTAGCCATTATTCAGTTGTCAATGTACTGCTGCATCTATAACTCTAACGCTTTGTCAAGTTTCTTTTCTATTAGGTCGTATTGCCTGTTATATTCCTCGTATCTCTTGTATGCGTTATTAGCTTTTTCTAATAGTGCCAGCTTTTCGCCTAAATCTTCTGTATCATTTGCCTGCTGCACGAAACTGATATATTCTTTCAATGCTTTTTGAGACGCTTTGGAAGCTGTCTTCGATGCATCAATTAAAGCATCCGCTCTTTTTTGTGCTAACCATATAAAAAATCTATCCTTGTCTGCCGGTATCCGATAGCCACCACCTAATCCTTCAACGCCAAAGAAGTAATCTATTAACTCCTGTTTTGTTGCATCAGTTATCTTGTATTTATGTTTCATCTACCGTCTCCTTATAATATCAATCTCTTCTTTCCTCATCCGCAATAACTCCCTTCTACTCAAATAATACTGCCATAAGACTGCCTATTGTTGTTGAAACTATTGTCATCATCGACAATGAACCGAATAAAAGGGCCCAAAACGCTTTTTCCTTTGTTTTGAGTAGTTCCGTTCCGAGAAAATCAAGATTACGTTCCAACATAGCGACTGCACCGTGAAGATATTTGATTTCATCTTCCAACTTCTCAACATCTATTTTATGTTCTCCCATATTATCCCTCCTGTATATGTAACACGCCCCTGCTACAGTATCTGCAGTATATAAGTTATTTTCGAAGGAGATTTTAAGATAACAAATAATTAATTGCAGGGGCGGTATTACCATTACATTGTGAGCATCTTCGCTTTTACTGCCGCGAATATTGCTCTTTCTCTTCATTTTTCTTCTTCATTTTTCTCTTCATCCTTTTCGAATAGTTCACTTGTGCCGTCTAAGAGCTTCTCTTCCTCTTCAGTCAGCTGCCATCCCCAGAGGCTGAATATATCGAAGATGCCTTTTAGTTTTGTTGCACATTTATCATCGTAGTGGTTGTTATAATCCGCAATATCGTAAAAAATGTCTGCTTTAGACGCTAATGGAAACAAAATCCTATGATGTATAGGCATTGTTCTTATTTTCTGCCTAAAATTTTCTCTTTGTTCTTCTTCTATGTTGTAATAATAATTATCAGCAAAATAAGTTATCATTCTTTGTTCAGATATCTCTAATGGGAAATAAATCGACAATCCTAATATCTTCTCATACAATTCTTTATCCGGCTTTACATCGTTTATATGTCCGTCGATAATCTCTTCTACCAGCCGTCTTAGCCTTGTTAGACATGATTCTACTATCTGCTTCATAAGCCCAAAGTTAGCCGTAATTCTCTCATAATCCTCGTCCTCGTCAATCATAGCATCTATATCTTCATCTTCAGTTTTCTCTTTAGGCTTAATAATATATACATGGTTGTATGAACGGAAATACATGCTATCGTCAGTAACCTTGGCGAGTACTTCATCCTTGGTGTGTTCCTCGTTAAGGTAAAAAGTCACGTAATCGTACTTGCCCCAGTAGTTCCTTTGTATGTCCTCTGGAGCTTCTTCGATTCCTGCCTCCTTTAATACTACTTTAAAAGCTTCATATCTGTTTTCCCTCTTCTCTTCATCAACTGTACTTCTTACAAGCCAGTCAATATCATTAGCTGTCTTAGCTTTAGATAAAACCTCGTTTCTCTTATCAATGCTCTTGATCTGTTCAAGCTTGTATAGATCTGTTAGGGAGAGCTGGAATGCTTCATCCTCGTTTTTCTCCTTTAAGAGTTCCTTGTCAAGCTTAGCAATATTGAGCCTACGCTTGATTGTTGTCTCAGAAAATCCTGTCTTTGTGACTAAGTCCTTTTCTGTATATCCAAGGTCCATAACCATCTGGAAGCCTTCCGCCTGTTCAAATGCGGTAAGGTCTGCACGCTGCATATTTTCTTCGAGCATTGTGGATACTTGCTCTTTCTTATCCATCCCGGATATTATTCTGCATGGCACTTCAGTAAGTCCTGCTGCCTTTGCAGCTGCATATCTTCTGTGGCCAATTAACAGCGTGTATCCATTAGTGTACGCTAATTCATTCTCCCAGTGTCCCGGTACCACTGTAAGATTCTGCATTAGTCCATTTTTCTTAATAGACTTAGTCAGTTCTTTAATATCCCCTATGTCTTTTCTGGGATTGTCTTTGTTTGGATATATCTCAGATATATCAATCATTACCAATTTATCGTTCATCACACACCGTCCTTTCTCTTGATCGTGTCTACCTTGCCGAACACTTTGACGAATATTCCTAGTAATTCATGACTTATGTCTGCCATAAGGAACCTGCTGCCCTTGTCGAATATATACAGCATCAATTCGTCACTTGTCTCATTAACCCAGATACTTCTTTCAATTGTGTAGATATGTCTATCCCTCATCAGATTCCTCCGGCATAAAATGGATTATTATCTCCCCACACATATCTAACGCCTGGTCCCACCCTACTTTCATAGCGTTCAGCTCTTCCTGAGTAGGATTAGGCATCTCGTTGAGATTGCCGCAAGGCACTATTTGCTTCAGCTCATCAAATTGTTTAAGTATCTTGTCTCTCATTGCTATCCCCCCTTAGTTAATTTTCTCTCCAGTTCATCAAAATCATAGTCTCTGGATTCAAAGTTATTGAATTTGTTAGGCTTACCTTTATTCTTGACCTGCTTTCCCTTATTGTCATAATTGCCGTCGAGAGTCTTGGCCATGTTAGCGTCTTTGATTAACCAATCGAAGTTAGCGGTCCAGTCTCTATCGTTACCACCCTTAAGGAAGTTGGATGCTTCTGCCTTTTCGAATAATCGCCTGAAATCATCAACGCTATATTGTCTGAGTCTTGCCTTGATTGCTTTTTTGCGCTTATCGGATAGTGTTGTCACTTTGGGCAATGACACGCAGGTGTCATTATACATATCAACTATCTGTTGATATGTTATATTCTCATTCTTATTCTTATCTTCTTCTCTTTCTAGGGAGTTAACGTTAACTTTACTGTTAACTTTACTGTTAACATCATCGTTAGTTTTACAGGCTAGTTGCTTCTGTTTTTCACGATATTCGTGCATGTACTCGCGCATATACGCTTTTCTGCTTTCAAGCTGATCAAGGTCTTGATGCTTCCCCCAGTTGGGTATAGTGATCACGTCATCAATAATTTCCACCATACCAAACCTTTGGAAAGTTTCTAACGCAAGCCTGACTGTAGACTCCTTGCGTCTAAAGATGGTCGCTAACATCTCATCTGTATAAGGGAAATTGTCTTTGAACATGAAGACACCACTGTTATTAGATTTACCTGCAAGAGCCAGCAGTTTGAACCATATAACAATTATCGAATCTGCTTCAGGCAGAGATTCAATCATCAGCATCTTTTCATCATCGAAGATGTCTGTTGCTATTTTTATCCATTTAACTTCTGCCATCTTATATCTCCATTCTGTATTGATTAACATCTGACCTATCCAGCCAGCTTAAGCACTTTCTAACTTTGTGTTCTATTTCCCTGGCTCTCGATAGTTCTTTCTTGCAATAGATACTTACCTCAGTTAAGTCATCAGGAGTAGCTATGAAGTATCCGTCACCAAGATTGATGATCGGTGGCTTACTATTATCAAGATTAGCTTTATGAATAAGGTCTCTTACCTTCCGATCAGTTAATCCCGACTCAACTTCTAAGCTCTTTCGGCTTTTGGCATTGTCTTTGCCATATCTGATATATGTCCGGATGTCTATTTCCTTTTTTTCTTTTTTCATAAGCTCTCCCTTCTTCAATTGCCCTATCTAATATATCCTGGAATCCTTTGGATTCCTTATCCGGGACAGAATATGTCGGAGTAGGTCGCTTGCCATACAATATATCCGTGTCCCGGGAAATCCCATTTAAGTTAATCAATATAACCTCCTTCCTGTACCGCCTAAAAACAAGGCGGTACCAAGAATCGTGGTATATATTCAGAGGTAGCTCCTGCCAAATGTATTGATAAACTGCTGCCTGCTTCCGTTCTTCTCTTCCCAGAGCTCTTGCGTTAACTGTTTTAGCTCCGTATCTAATTCCTTGTTGAAATGCACTCCGAAGTCAGACATATTGTGATGTGCTTCGCACAGATACACCCAACATCCATATTTCTCGGAAATGGTTCTATTGCCGGTGCCGTAGAATATATGATGTCTATGCAGGTTATATGTATTGTGGCAGAAGTAACACTCCCTCTTATTGCTTACTATTGACTTCATCTTGGCTATCCCACAGCTTCTTCATCTGTCCTATCTCATCAGGTGGAAGTGTCTCAATGTCGAGTTGCTTTGCCTCCTGAACAATTCCATCAATAAAGACTGCCATTTCTTTGCTGTCATAAGTAGAAGAACCAAACAGTATCTTCCACCAGCATGCCTTTTGGCCATTCAAATTGCCTTCGTGCATAAGCTTGTAATACTCATGCAGTTTTTTTAACTTGACCCCTTGAGCGGTGATAACAATCTCGGACTGGCCATAATCTTCAAGCATCTGCTCGTAGACTTCTTGCTTAGAAAGGCTCATGGCATCAGCTATCTTTGTTATAAGAACCCATGCGTATGAATTTGCATTTCGGCTCCTTTTATTGTGGTGTACTCGTATATCGAATAGCTTAGCGCTTTGGTTCTGAAGCCATTCTATAATCTGTCTTTTGTTACCTGTCATCTTGTTCGCCCATGTATTCGAAGTAATCTAGGTTGACCTTCGCTAATACCTTTCTTACATTATTTCTTGACCTTGTAGCCTTCATAATGAAGTCAATAGTCTTTTCATCTGTGTCGCACAAAGTCACTACCGACTGCACCGTTCCGTATTCTTCGCCAAACACGGTGTCAAGCAGCACGTTATCTCCTATCTTTAGTTTCGAGAATGCAGGAGCTCTATAAAGAAAATCTCCCATGCCTTGCTTGACCAACACGAAGTCAAACCATTGCTTTTCTTTATTCATAATTACTCTCCTCTATATATGTTCAATAATATCTTTGATAGCCTGCAGGACACTATCGCCGGCGATGTTAACTTTCTTCTGGAATCCATTCTCGTATGTAATCACGGCTGTATCTCTCTCAGTGCTATCAACCTTGTTAATATTAATTCCTTTAATGTTCAATTCCGCAAATTTATTCAATATGCTCCCAAATTGATATACAGCTTCACTCCTCTTATCGATGGGCGCACTGCAATGTAGAAATTCACTCATAGCAGTATATAGTCCTCCCTTCTTGATCATAAAATCCGGATCCTTGCCGAAACTCTGCTGCATAGAGCACGTTCTCCGGAATAATCTTGTTAATGCTTCCAGGACCCTCTTCCATAAGTTCCATGAGAGCAGCTGCCACTTCATATTCAATATCCGTTGGCTCCTCTCGATACAGAAATTCTATACAGTCATATTGCCCAGGATCATAGACCACATCCGTTACGGTGTTAGGATATTTGCTGCTCCATACTCTATTAACAATGACACTTCCGGTCTTCCAGCAAGCCATCTCGCCATCTACTTCATTGGAATTCTCACAATGAAGCACCCTGGCAAATAGATCTAACTCTTCATAATGCTCATCAGACTTGGGTTTATATTCATAATGAACATAAGTCGGGTGATTAACTTCTTCTATGTATTGCTGCTCGGCTTCAACCTCTTTGGCCAAAGCCTCCATAAGCACAAGTCGCACTGCTGCTTGCCTTTCTTCAATCTCCTTTTGTTCTTTTTTTTGCTTATCAATCATAAGAAAGATAGTTGCAACTGATAGAATGACCAGCATGATAATGACTGTGTATATAACAGGTTTCTTATATATCCGAAGTCTATTAGCTATCTCTTCTTTCTTTGTATATTTTCCATACTTCTTCATTGTTATCCCGATTTCTCCTTTCCTACATCAATGTTCCCATTGCATTTGGAGTTTTTAATATTCTTCTTTTCTCGTAGTTTCCTGGAATAAATGGTTGCGACAGGGAATCCCCTTGTACAACAATGGCATTTATACCAAGCAAACTAAACTGTATATAGCTCATATAAACCGACAACCAATCTATATCTTGTGCAACTACTTTAAGGTTTCTCTGATAATTAATACCGCTATCTTTCATTACTTTTGCTACTGCAATGACCATTCCTCCACCGCCCACAGAAGGCTCAAACATCTCAACCTTCTTCTTGAGATACTCATCTTGATTGACCCTGGCGACCATCTCTGACAAATGAAAAGGTGTAAAAAATTGTCCTGTTGATGAATTGCCACAACCAGACTCCATGTATATCTCTCCAAGTAAATCCGTCATGTTCTCTTCGTATGC
>SVEY01000009.1:0-50247 GCA_015057165.1 Lachnospiraceae bacterium
ATTCGCCCTGCTGTTGCAATACCTACTCATTATGGTTCCATTGTGGGAAGCGCGACAGATGGCAAAGCTTTTTCTGCCCTTGTTGACTCAGCTATAACTGTAGAGATTAAGATGTAAATAGGTTTAATGACTTAATATTCGAAAAAATTGTATGAGAGCATACAACATTATGGTATTAGTGTGGGAATCTTCAGGACAGAAGTTTACTGAATATACCATAGCGGTCTGGAGTGGGGATTGTATTTTTTGTGATTTTTGTCATCGCAGCATGTATACTTTACAAGGGGAGGATTGTTATTGCAAATGCGTAAAACAATTTGGTCTATTTCTTTTTCAGAATCAATGAATGTTCGAATCCATCCTTGAAGATAAAGAGAAGGTGGATTATATTTTGATACTCCTCCGTAACCTATGTTTTGTTCGGCAATAAAAAGTTGTGCTAAATATAGCGTTATTTCAATAGGATTAATAAAGGAAGTAAAGTGATAATTTGATAACATTTCGAGTAGCTCAGAAGGGTCTTGTCCGTAAAAAATGCGATCAAACACTTCTAGAAGAGTTTGTTTAGCTTCTGGAACATCTCGAACTCGTAATTTGAGGTCTATTAATAAACGCAAATGATTGGGCCTAAAATTTTTATCAGTACCGTCTTGTAGAAATATTTGGAAGTTTTTATTCTTATCATATTTTTTAAATCGCTCAGAAAGCATAGATGGTCGATAAATGGAGAGAGTTTGATTGTTAGAAGAATATATATTCTTCATATTGTCAAATGGTAGATTGTTTATTAGTTCGTTTAATTCTTTCATTTCCATACTATTCGGTTCCCTTCATCTTATTATTAAAAACATATAAAAAGTCTATTTATCTTTTCATAAAAAATGCTACAATGTCTACGTTTAATGTATTTGCTATTAGATTTAAAATAGAAATAGATAGACTTTTTGTACAGCCAGCGGCTTCAATTTTTGAAAGATAGCTAACGCTTATTTGTAGTCGCTCAGACAATTGCACCTGTGTCAAGCCAGCATTTTGTCGGAAGTGTTTTATGTTTGAACCGATGGTCTGATATAATTCTGCATCGTTATTAAATCTCATAATCGTCCCCTTTCACTATATGTGAATATTATAGTATCCTGATGGCTTGATAAAAATTCACTTATAGTGAAAGCATTATTATTTGAGTGGACTAAAGAGAGCAAATAATGTATCATATTGAACAATCAATGAAAGGGGGGAGAGGTTATAGAATTACAACCGAATAGCTTTAGCCCAGAGCAGACGACTATATGGTCTTTTCCTGACCGAGGCAAATGGGCAACACACTCAGGACGATATAGAGGGAATTGGTCGCCTTATGTGCCAAGGAACTTAATGCTTCGTTATTCTAAACCAGGAGACTGGATTCTAGATCAATTTATGGGTAGTGGAACAACGTTAGTTGAAGCAAAACTACTTAATCGAAATGCGATTGGCGTAGATGTCAATCCGTACTCAGTTTCTTTATCAGAAACAAATCTCAATTTTAAATGTGAAACACAATCAAAGATTAGTATTAGAAAAGGGGATGCCACAGATCTATCTTTTATAAAAGATAGTAGGATTGACTTTGTCTGTACACACCCGCCATATGCCAATATTATAAAATATAGCTCTAATATAGAGGGTGATATTTCATTGTTAAGTGAAAAAGATTTTTTTCTTGCAATGGATAAGGTGGCAATAGAGGCTTATAGAGTTCTTAAAAGCAAAAAATACTGTGCAGTAATGATTGGAGATAGAAGGGTTAAAGGGAATGTTATACCACTAGGATTTAATCTTATGGAAATCTTTCTAAATGTTGGATTTAAGTTGAAAGAAATAATTATAAAGGAACAACACAATTGTAGATCTACGAATAAGTGGGTGGGGAAAAATAATTATTTTTTAATGCTAGCTCATGAATATATCTTTGTTTTTTACAAATAATATTATTTCACAATGGGTGAGATAGCGTAATTGATCATTATGTTTTTTTTTCGTATAATATATTGAAAGGTTGTACAAAGAAAGGACATGAATATGCCGAAAAACAATATTGCGCCATTTGTGAAGTGGGCTGGAGGGAAAAGACAATTATTAGGAAGAATATCTGAAAGAATGCCTCAAGAGTTTAATAATTATTATGAACCATTTATTGGTGGAGGCGCGGTTTTGTTTGAATTACAGCCTGACAATGCCGTGATAAATGATATAAACCCATCGCTTATTAATGCATATAGAATAATTGCTAATTATCCAGAGGAATTTATAACGAACGTGCAGAAGCTTGACTCAAAAATAGGTGATGATGGAAAGGAATATTACTATTCTTTGAGGGAACATTACAATGATAAATTGATGAAGGAAGAGTTTGATATAGAATTAGCAGCTTTGTTTGTTTTTATTAACAAGCATTGTTTTAATGGTTTATATAGAGTTAATGGGAAAGGGTTATTTAATGTTCCATATAATAATAGCAGAAGAGAGTCGATTGATATTGATTCGATAATGGATGATTCGCATTATTTGAAGAATGTAACTGTTTTACACGGAGATTTTGAAGAAGCATGTCAAAATGCAGGTCAGGGCGACTTCGTTTTTTTTGATAGTCCTTATGCACCTCTTAATCCAACATCATTCGAATCATATACAAAAGAAGGTTTTGATGTAGAAAGTCACGAAAGATTGGCTGCTCTTTTCGATGAGCTAACAAACAGAGGATGCTATTGTATGTTAACAAATCATAATACAGATTTTATAAATCATTTATATGGAGGTAAAGGATATAGGATGGATGTTGTGGATGTAAAAAGGATGATTAATTCGGACGCGACGAATAGAAAAGGACAAGAGGTTATTATCTGTAATTATTAGGAGAGGTTCTGAGTGAAAGATTTATTTCAAAAAAAACAAATATTTTTCTATGATAATTCTTTAGCGTACATTATACTTGGAGACTCATTTAGAATACTTCCTAAGTTGAAGGAAGGATGCGCAGATATGATATTCGCTGACCCACCATATTTTCTCAGCAATGATGGAATCACTTGCAAAAGTGGAAAAATGGTTTCTGTTAACAAAGGAGATTGGGACAAAATAGGTGATTCTACTATACAAATAAATGATAAACATAAGTTTAATCGAAAATGGATTAAGTTATGCAAAAGAATCTTGAAGCCAGATGGTAGCATATGGATATCTGGAACGCTTCACAATATTTATTCCATAGGGATGGCTCTTGAACAAGAAGGTTTTAAGATAATTAATAATATTACTTGGCAAAAGACAAATCCTCCCCCTAATCTTGCTTGTAGGTGTTTTACGCATTCGACAGAAACAATATTATGGGCGCAGAAAATGGATAAAAAAGCACACCATTTTTTTAATTATGAATTAATGAAGGAAATGAATGGGGGAAAACAAATGAAAGATGTCTGGAGTGGAAGTTTGACTAGACCTTCAGAGAAAAAAATGGGAAAACACCCAACTCAAAAACCCGAATACCTATTAGAAAGAGTTATCTTGTCGTCAACACTTGAGGGGGATGTTGTAGTAGATCCTTTTTGTGGTTCTGGAACGACGGGGGTTGTAGCAACAAGATTAGGAAGAAAGTTTATAGGTATAGATACAGAGAGAGAATATTTAGAAATAACGAAGAAAAGATTGGAGAAGGTAGAAAATGACGAGTAGGGAATTTGAAGAGTGGCTCAAATCATTTACCGATAATATTAATAATTGGAATTATTATGTAAACTATAACACTGCATATAAAAATACTGCATCTGTCAAAAGGCAATTGGCATTATTAAATACACTAAAGGGTTCCAATAATATAGAGGATGAGTTTAGAGATTTAGTAAAAGAATACCCAGAGTGTTTAAAAGCCATACCTCTTCTATTGGCTGTAAGGGAAGATGTTATAGCAATAACGGAGAATGATAGGAGACTAGATTTCAATTTTAAAAGTATGAATTACGACATAGATTTATATGTGGAATTCATGCAAAAGACAGGAATATTTGAATTATTGCAAAGTCATGTGATAGGAGATTTGCTTGACGTTGGTTTAGGTATTAACATCGGACTTGATAGTAATGCTAGAAAAAATAGAGGAGGACACCAGATGGAAGATCTGGTTGAGTATTTTATAAAAGAAGCAGGGTTTGAGAAGGATGTTACATACTTTAAAGAAATGTATCTGCATGAGGTAGAGGGAAAATGGGGATATGATTTGTCAGCAATCAGTGCAGATGGAGTAGCAAAAAAGAGATTTGATTTTGTTGTAAAACCATGTGGAAGCCAGGAAGTATATATTTGTGAATGCAACTGCTATTCTTCTAGTGGTTCTAAGCTAAATGAAACTGCACGTAGTTTTAAAACTATTTCGCTTGAAACAGAAGGAGTAGAACATGTGCATTTTGTGTGGTTTACAGATGGTGCAGGGTGGCTAAAGGCAAAAGGTAATTTAAAAGAGACTTTTCTTGTACAAAAAGATTTATATAATATTGAGGACTTGAAGAATGGTATAATCGGCAAAGTTTTTGTATAATAAATGATTAGATAGAACTGTTGAAATTGTAAGAAAAGTAAGAAAGACCTCTAGGAATTAACCTAGAGGTCTATTTATTACATCCCCAACATATCAAAGTCACCGTAATCAATAACGACTTTGTTATCAACTTGTTTATATGGATACTTAATAAATGTTGCCTTGATTTCTATGTTGTAGTACCAGCCTGAAGAAGCGCTTTCGTATTCATCTCTTCTTAGGAACTGTGGTATTGTCTCATTATCAATTGCTACATTAATAGGACAATTGTAATTGGAGATTACTTCAAGTTCTATGTTTTCAATGGTTGATTTATATTTTCCTGAGTTAGAGAAACTGATAACTGTCCTAACATCGCTTTTGGCAGATATGTCCATTTTATGGTACACGCCATTTTCATAGTCAAGACTCACACCATCATCCTCATAATATGTAAAATGTGAATCTTTATCAGCCACACATATTACATGAAGTGAAGTCAGCGTATCTAATGACAAGTTAGATAGTACATTTCCAGCAAGAGGTACAATAGCACCGCTTAATAAGAAGAGAGGTATAGTGCCAAGTTCCACGGGAATAGTAATATCATTTCCGCCCTCGTATACATTTGTTCCAACGCAGCCCTTCTCATATGACATCTCGTAGAATCTAGAGCTTGCTGGCAACATAACTTCCAGATTATCAATCCCCTTATCTAGAACATTTGCAACAAGAAGAGAGTTGCCTAGCACATAGGAATCGCTTTTATCGTATGTTCTCTCATCTTCAGGAAACGCTGCCATTAGAGGATTCATAATCATATCACCATTTTCATGACTTGCAGCCATTAGTGAATATAGATATGGGAATAGACGATATCTGAACTTAATTGCATCTCTAATATAGTGGGTGTATTCTGGATACATCCAAGGCTCTGTAACAGTGTTGTCAGCATTAACAGAATGGATTGAAAAACGAGGCATAAATATTCCTGCCTGCACCCAGCGAACCAGTAACTCAGGTGAAGGTGCGCCTCCATAGAAACCACCTATATCGCCTCCGTAATTACTTACGCCACTAAGTGACATTCCTAGAATAGTTGCCTGATTATATTTAAGTGTATCCCAGCTGGTTCTATTATCTCCAGCCCAGCTTTGAGCGATTCGCTGAATGCCACTATGTCCACCGCGACATACAATGTAAGGACGCGTGTTAGGATATTCTTCCATAATTGCATCACTTGTTATCTGACACATAATGTTAGCCTGTATACATCTTGTCTTTCCAATTGTGGAACCTTTGCCGTCGAAGTCAACTCTCGCATCCTTATCGACAATACTGTCGTATTCACAGTTGTCATTCCAAATAGAAGGAGTGCCTTTACTTATAACATTTTCAGTAAGCATCTTCTTCCACTCTTCGCGGCATGTAGGATTGGTAAAGTCTGCAAATACACCTTCACCGCCCCACCATTCACCAACCTCATAAGATTCACCAGAAGAGTCCTTGACAAGCATATCCTTAGATGTGAATTCATCAATATTAGGGTGAGTAAGTAATATACCTGGCTTAACATTAGGTGATACAATAACTCCACGCTTCTTAGCTTCCTTAAAGAATTCAGAAGGGTTCTTGAAGCGCTCCTTATTCCATGTAAAGACACATCTTTTCTCGCCGGCGGAAGTGTTCTGGGCTGTATAGCCACTAGATAATTGGAAGCCATCAATAGGGATGTCTTCCTTCTTGGCAGTATCTAGGAACTTGATAATCTTGTCATCGCAGTCCTCTTTAAGCTCAGAATAATACATGGAACTTCCTAGATAACCAAGAGCGTATCCGGGAAGCATTGCACTTCTTCCTGTAAGAAATGTGTATTCTCTAACCACCTCTTTTATAGAAGGACCATACATGAAGAACAAATCAATATCGCCGCTATCAACTGTATATGTGCTGTGTCTTTGCCAATAGTTACTATGCTTTCTTCCCATGTCAAATGTGCATTCACTCATATTATGATAGAAGTAACCGCAGGCAGTTTGATTTATCTTATTAGCCTTAATATAGAAAGGTATATGCTTATATAAGCTATCTGCATTAATAGGATCGTAGCCTACAGTATCACCAGGGCTCATGGTAAGAAGTTGATGGTATTTATTGATGTTACCGGTTTTCTCACCAAATCCATAGAAGCAGTCACCTTCTTGAATCTCACTTGTATGAATTCTTCTGTTATTAGAGTCACATCTATATGCAAGCTTAGGGATGTCGCGATGAATAAGGGTGTCCCCATTATCGTACACCTCTATGATGGCAGGAGATTTGTGAATTACAAGACTAAGGGTATCGCTTGTAATTGTTCCAATGTCTGCTTCGTCACATAGTTCAGTCTCTGCAACTTTGATTCGTCTCTTCCTAGGGCCAACAACACCATCAAGTCTGTCCTCCCAGGCCGTGGTAACAAGACTATAACTCTCCTCATCAAAGTCACCATCAAATCCAACCCTAATTCTGATAATAGAATCTGTCATGAACCATATTCTAATGTCAGCATCATTAGTCTTAAGCTCATAGTAATCATCTATTCTATTTATAGCCTTAATGTCTGTGATTATTCTCATAGTTATTCTCCATATGTTAATAGTTTATGTTGCCCTATTTAAGTCGGAGAAAAGAAAAACCTGCTAAGCGATTTTCTTTATGAGCGTGTAGGTTTTTCTTTTCTCCGACGGAAGTATTCTGAAAGTTAACGTTTAACTCTGGCAGAACCACCAGACATTAAAGATTCAACTTCTTTTACATTTGCCATAGAAGTATCTCCGGGAGTTGTCATAGCAAGTGCTCCATGAGCCGCACCGTAGTTCACAGCCTTTAATGGATCACCTGTTGTCATCAATCCATAGATTAGACCGCTTGCAAATGAATCACCACCACCAACTCTATCAAGAATCTCCAGGCTGTCATATTTATTGGATTCATATATATTGCCATCACTATAACAGATTGCAGACCAGTCATTAATACTTGCTGTCTTAACCGTTCTAAGAGTTGTTGCAACAACCTTCCAGTTAGGATATATCTTTACAGCATTTTCAAGCATTGATTTGTAACCGTCGATATTAAGAGACTTAAGCTCGCCGTCGTTGCCCTCTACTTCAAGACCGAGACAGGCAGTGAAGTCCTCTTCGTTACCTATCATTACATCAACATATTTTGCAATTTCTTTATTAACTTCTCTTGCCTTATCAAGCCCACCGATAGCTGACCACATAGAAGGGCGATAATTAAGGTCATAGCTTATATAAGTTCCGTATTTCTTGGCAGTCTTAATGGCGTTAATTACTGTCTTGGCAGTAGTCTCTGATAGGGCAGCATAGATTCCGCCTGTGTGGAGCCACTTAACTCCAAGCTCGCCGAAGATATATTCGAAGTCATAATCTCCTGTCTTAGATACGGCAGTATTGGCTCTGTCGGAACAACCTACAGCGCCTCTTACACCGAAGCCGCGCTCGGTGAAGTTGAGTCCGTTACGAACGCTTCTTCCGATTCCGTCATAAGGAACCCATTTAATAAGTGAAGTGTCTACACCACCTTGTAGAATCAAATCCTCTAATAATCTACCTACTTCGTTATCTGCAAAGCTGGTGATACATGCTGTATTCATTCCAAAGCATTTCCTTAGACCGCGGATCACATTGTATTCTCCGCCGCCTTCCCATACTCTGAATTCTCTAGTGGTTCTGATTCTTCCTTCGCCGGGGTCAAGTCTAAGCATAATTTCTCCCAGAGATACTGCATCGAATCTTGCATCTTTCTTTAAATCAAACATCATCATTATCCTCCTTAATAATATTATCTCTTATTATATCTTTTGGGCTTTTCCCATATATCTTCTTACACTCTCTGTAAAATGTTGAATAGTTATCGAATCCATATTCTTCTGCAGTAGCAGTAAGAGGGGAGCCTTGTCTTACTTGAGATAGAACATTTTCAATCTTAACCTTGACAATGTATTTGTGCACAGGTGTGTTCAAATGTTCTTTGACTACCTTGGATATGTAACTTCTACTTACATAGAATTGTGAACTTAAGTCATCAATACTAAGGGTATCTTTAATATGCGAGTGAATGTACCTGATAATAGATGAATACAAATCAGGGCTAACAGTTTCTTGGCGAAATGTGTTACGAGTACTAATCACTCTGCATAGTCGGATAATAAGTTGCATGAAGAGGGATTCAATTGCAAATTTATATCCGACACTTTTCTCATCCATCTCGGAAGTCATGTCTTCTAATATGTTAAGAATAATCGTCTTATTCCTGGTATCAGGACGAAAGTGACATAGACCTTTTTTCGTAATCTTGCTAAATACTTTAAGAATTCCATCATCTTTTATGGATAGTTCGTTAATGTATGTATCGCTTGCCCATATTACAAATCGCTCATAGGTATTGTTCTCATCGGTGAATTTTACTTCCGGGAAATGTAATACACCTGGCTTTATTATAAGAAAGTCTCCCTTTTTAAGATGGAACTTCTCGTTCCCTACATTATAATTAGTATCTCCATCTAGAAAGAAATAGAATTCGTAGTGGTTGTGAGAGTGAGGTTGAATCTTGTCTAAAGTTACATCCTTATAATGAAAGAATTCTAATGTCTCACTTTGCATAATCTGCCTAGATGAAAAAGAATTAAATATTGCTTCCATATAGTTTTCCTCTATATTTATAATATACTTTCTTAACTTGAATGATACAATGCTTGTAGACATTTTGCAATGTTTTGTGGTAATTATGCAATTACATTTTGCAATTATTATACTATAATTAGTTTACAAGCTAAGTAAAGCAACCATCTCTGAATAATGGTTGCCTTTACTTATATTAACTAGGCAAAGCATATCAGCCACAAGACCAGTACTGATAAGATTTATGCAAAGTATATCGTGCACAAGACCTGTTAAGCGACATTCTTAGTCGCGTACAGGTTCTTGTGACGATATACATACATAATTATTAGGTTACGTACAGGTTCTTGTGACGATATGCAAGAATAGTATTACATTAAGGAAAGGAAGCCAATTATGAAACTTTCATTTAGATGGTACGGCGAAGATGACCAGGTAACTCTCGACAACATTGCACAAATCCCTGGAATGGACTCAATTGTAACTGCAATATATGACGTCCCTGTGGGCGAAGTCTGGCCGCAGGAAGCTATTGACAGACAAGCTAAGCTGGTTAAGGAAAAAGGATTATCATATGAAGTAATTGAATCAATTCCGGTTCATGAAGACATCAAGCTAGGAAAGCCAACTCGCGACAAATTAATTGATAATTATTGTGAGAACATAAGAAGAGTAGCCAAGGCTGGAATCAAATGCATCTGCTATAATTTCATGCCTGTATTTGACTGGACAAGAACGAGTCTTGATCATGTCAACAAGGATGGCTCAACATCCCTTGTATATTATCAGGAAGAAGTTGATAAAGTTAATCCACTTAAGTCAGATTCAGACCTTACTCTTCCTGGCTGGGATGCAAGTTATACTCCTGAGGAATTAGCACAGGTTGTATCTGAGTATAATGAGATGACAGAAGAACAGCTGTGGGATAACCTTGCATATTTTATACATAGGATAATTCCTGTTGCAAGTGAGTGCGATGTCAATATGGCCATTCATGAAGATGACCCTTGCTGGAGCATTTTTGGTCTTCCAAGAATAATAACTGATGAGAAGAATCTTGACAGGTTTCTTGCTCTTGAGGATGACAAGCATCATGGTATAACACTATGTACAGGTTCCCTTGGATGTTCTAATAAGAATGATGTGGTTAAGATGGCATATAAATATTCTAAGATGGGAAGAATTCATTTTGCTCATCTTAGAAATATTAAGGTATTAGATAATGGTTTCGAAGAGTCAGGACATTTGTCTAAGGATGGAAGTCTCGATATGTATGAGATAGTAAAGGCTCTTGTTGATGGAGGCTTTGATGGGTATGTGAGACCAGATCATGGACGAATGATATGGGGAGAAACTGGAAGAGCAGGATATGGACTATATGATAGAGCCTTAGGCGCCACATATATAAATGGATTATTTGAGGCAGTTGAGAAACATGCATTAAGGGGGGACCATGCGTAGCATGGGGGATGCCTTATTGCAAGGCGACATTTCGTGAAACGAAATGTTGGAAGATTAAGAAATAACTAACTAATAGGAGGAAATAATAATGCAGGATTTTGGACTTGATATTAATGGTAAGGTAGCAGTTGTAACTGGAGCAGGTGGAGTGTTATGCTCAATGTTCGCTAAGACATTAGCAGAGCAGGGTGCTAAGGTTGCCCTTCTTGATCTTAATGAAGAGGCAGCGAAGAAGGCTGCTAAAGTCATAGGGGATGAGGGATTTATTGCCAAGGGCTATAAGGCAAATGTACTTGATAAGGCTAGCCTTGAAGAAGTGCACGAAGCTGTATTAGAGGATCTGGGACCTTGCGATATATTACTTAACGGAGCAGGTGGCAACAATGCAAGAGCTAATACCACTAATGAATATTTTGAAATAGGTGATGATGAGAAAGAAGATATTGTATCTTTCTTTGATCTAGATCAAAGTGGAGTTGAGTTTGTATTCAATCTTAACTTTATAGGAACACTTCTTCCTACACAGGTTTTTGCAAAGGATATGATTAATCGCAAAGATTGTTGCGTTATTAATGTATCATCTATGAATGCATTTACACCACTTACTAAGATACCTGCATATTCAGGAGCTAAGTCAGCAATCTCTAACTTTACTCAGTGGCTTGCAGTACATTTTTCTAAGGTTGGAATTAGAGTAAATGCTTTAGCTCCAGGATTCTTTGTAACTAATCAGAATAGAGATTTATTATTTGATAAAGAAGGTAATCCAACAGAGCGTAGTAATAAGATTCTTAATGCAACACCAATGGGACGTTTCGGAGAAGCAGAGGAAATCAATGGTACACTTCTATACTTAGTTAATCCTAAGATGTCTGGATTTGTAACAGGAGTTGTAGTTCCAATTGACGGTGGTTTTGCAGCGTATTCGGGGGTCTAATATGTCGTAAGGGGTACCATGCGAAGCATGGGGGATGCCTTACGACGCGGCGACATTTCACGAAGTGAAATGTTGGTTTTTCGGTTCTTTAAGGAGTTAATATGAAACAATTTCTAAGCGATGATTTTTTACTACAATCAGAAACTGCTAAGAAGCTATATGAGACTGCCAGCGTTGAAGGCGTAATTGATTTTCATAATCACCTTAGTGCTAAGGAAATCTATGATAACAAAAATTATGATAATATAGCAACAGTCTGG
This sequence comes from Lachnospiraceae bacterium, assembly GCA_015057165.1. Taxonomy (GTDB): domain Bacteria; phylum Bacillota; class Clostridia; order Lachnospirales; family Lachnospiraceae; genus RUG191. Next base: position 11,896 of record SVEY01000009.1, read on the forward strand.
CTGGGTCACGATCACTATAAATGGCGCGCCATGAGAAGCAACGGTATTCATGAGAAATTTATAACAGGAGAAGCATCAGACTTTGATAAATATATGAAGTGGTGTGAAACTGTTCCTAGGCTTATTGGAAGCCCATTATATCATTGGAATCATTTAGAGATGCAGAGGTACTTTAATTATGACAAGCCTCTTTCATTAAAGACAGCAGAAGAGTTCTGGGATATTGCCAATGATAAGTTAAGCCAGGATGATTTTCGTCCAAGAGAATTGCTTGTTAAGATGAATGTAGAAGAGCTTTGCACTACAGATGATCCTATTGACAATCTTGAGTATCATAGGAGGCTTAAGGATGAGGAGAAGAGATTCGTAGTTCGACCAACATTTCGTCCAGACAAAGCCCTCAATATACTAAGAGATGATTATAATACATATGTCACTGACCTAGAAAATGCTGTGGGCTATTCTATTGCAACCTATGATGACTTATGTAAAGCATTAGTTGACAGAATGGATTACTTCGAAGAGACAGGCTGTAGAATCTCAGATCATAGCCTTGAAGGATATGTCTATGTGGAAGATAAATCCCAAGAGACACAGAATGATATATTCAATAAAAGGAGAAATAACGAAGCTATAACAGCTAAAGAGGCAGCAGTATATCGAAGCCGACTACTTGTATTTCTCGCTGCTAATTATCATAAGAAGGGTTGGATAATGCAACTTCATATAGGTGCACTTCGTAATAACTCCACGAGGAGATATGAAAGTATTGGTGTTGACAGTGGCTTCGACAGTGCTGATGATTTTAGTTATGCCAGGGAATTGTCTTCTTTACTTGATGCCATGGATTATGATAATAATCTACCGAAGACAATTATTTATAATCTTAATTCTAAGGATAATACAACTATTGCAACTATGCTAGGAAATTTCCAGGATGAAGAAGCAAGAAGTAAGATTCAGCTAGGTGCGGCATGGTGGGTACTAGACCATAAAAGGGGAATAGAGAATCAATTAATGTCATTTGCTGAATCAGGAGTGCTTGCTAATTTTGTTGGTATGGTAACTGATTCTAGAAGTATGTTGTCATTTCCTAGACATGAGTATTTTAGGCGAATCCTTTGCAATTACATAGGAGGTCTTGTTGAGAGAGGGGAGTATCCTAATGATGAGGAAATGTTATCTGAGATAATTAAGGATATCTGCTACAATAATATAAAAGATTTTATGAAGTAAATGGAGGATGTTATGGATATATATAAACTAATAGAGGAAGCTAGAATTGTTCCTGTAATTGTAATAGAAGATGAGAAGGACGCACTTCCATTAGCAGAAGCACTAAGAAAAGGCGGAATTAATATTGCAGAAGTGACGTTTCGAACAGAGGCAGCTAAGGCTTCAATAGAGATGATTAGTGCCACATATCCTGATATGTTAGTAGGAGCAGGTACTGTCCTAACAATTGGACAGGTGGATGAAGCAGTTAAGGCAGGTGCCAAATTCATTGTAACACCTGGAAGCAATCCTAAGGTGATAGAATATTGTGTTAAGAATAATATAACAATTATTCCGGGTTGTGCTAATCCTTCTAATGTGGAGTTAGCACTTGAGAACGGAATTAATGTTGTTAAGTTCTTCCCGGCAGAGCAGGCAGGAGGAATTAATTACATCAAAGCAATTTCTGCACCATATGGAAATGTAAGATTTATGCCTACTGGTGGAATTAATCCTCAGAATGTGGGAAGCTATTTAAAGGAAAAATGTATCATAGCCTGTGGTGGTAGCTGGATGGTAAAAAAAGACTTGATAGCAAATGAACAATTTGACGAGATAACAAGACTATGTAAAGAAGCTTGTGATATAGCAAATCAATAGCCTGTAATAATTGAAAATAATTGCCTTTTATTCTAAAATCATATAGTATATTGATTTGGTTTGAAAAGAGAAATTGTATATAGATTGTAGAGGGCAAAATGGATTTTATACCTGTTTTTATTAAAATGTCAGAACTCTTTCTGATAATTATAATTGGATATATTGCAGCGAAAGCTAAGATACTTGGACCTAATGTGAAGGCGGCCTTATCTAAGATTATTATCAATATATCTATGCCTTGTACTATTCTATCATCTGTAATGAATTCAGAGAATCTTCCTTCTACAAGTGAGATTTTATTTATTCTATTAATTGCATTTTCAACATATATTGTTCTCTTTGCATTAGCAAAAGGTACATCCTTCATTCTTAGACTTAAAGGTCAACAAAAAGGAGCAGCAGAATTTGGAATAATGTTTGCTAATGTTGGCTTTATAGGTTTTCCTGTAACTTATGCGGTGTTTGGTCCAGAGTCTGCATTTTACACAAGTATATTCAATATGCCATTTAATCTCTTGTGCTACTCTCTTGGTATTGCAATGTTATCAGGCTACAATATTAAAGAGAAAATGAAAAACGCTGCATCATCTAGTGAAAGTACCCTTAAAATATTTATGAGAAAAATCGGCAAACTGATTCTTACTCCTGCAATGATTGCGGCTATACTGTGCGTGATTATGGGAGTAACTGGATTTCAGGGGCCAGATTTTCTTGCAGATACATTTGACATATTAGGAGGAATAACTACACCAGGAGCATTACTTGTAATTGGTGCAGCTCTTGCTGAGATGCCTTTTAAAGAAATGTTTACAAATATTAAGGCGTATCTATTCGCCTTAATTCAGGTTATAGTTACGCCTCTTTTAATGTATTTTATTTATTTGCCAATCTGCCAGGGCAATGATTTGCTACTTGGAGAAACAGTCGTAATAGCAGCCATGCCTGTTGCAACAGCAGGAACAATGCTTTGTGTAGAGTATGATGGAGATGAGAAGTTTATGGCTCAGATTACATTTATAACTACACTTGCAACAGTATTTACAATACCTCTTATAGCAATGATATTATAATTTATTATTCTTTATTTCTTAACATATGATATGAATACGTTGTTGTCTGCTTCGTATTTTGCAGAAGCTTCTATCTGACCGATTCTGTTATAGGAATTATTGTTTGGATTATATGTAACAATACTTCCGGCATCATATCCTACTATTAATTCTGCATTATCAGGTCCTGTTATAGCAAGGACAGGATTTCCTTGTGACACATAGTAGAGCACTTCACTTAAGTTACAACCAGTAAGATCTAGAACATCATAGTTCTTCATTAAACTCTTAAGTATTTCGTAAGCACCTTCACCTTTTTCGATGTATGTGTTTACTTCGGCATTAATACCTTCTTTTACAAGCATTGTACTTATGCACTTAGAGATAGTATCTGCTTTCGCATCCTGCTCCCCAACTCTAAGTCCGCTAAATGCGTTAACATACGGCTGCTTTCCTTTTTTCCATACATAAGAAGAATTATTATCTACAACGATGCCCATTTGTTCATCTGCAAATCGTATTGCATCTGAAGTTACATTAGATGCAAGGAGAACCTGACTTCCCACATAAACAAAGTATTCTTCGTTAGTGTTATTTGCAGTAACGGTAACAGTGTTGTCACTGTCAATAAAGTGAGTTTCGGCTATAGTTGAATTGAATGTAGGAATAGGATTCTTTTCATCCATTTTAGCGCTTTTTAGAAGTGTTATTTCTCCTCTAACCGGATCTTGTTTTGTCTGGAAATCAACTGCACGTCCAAGCTCGCCAGCGCTATTTTTTATAGTATCGCCTTCAGCATCTATATATCTTCCTTCTGAACGCGTAACTCTATTAAGGTATAATGTGAAAGATTCAAGAGTTGCGTTTGTAACGTAGAATCCTTCCTTTTTATATTCTTTTAGAACAGGATGAGTAGGAAGTGTTATCTGCACAATATATATATCTGATACTGGATATATAGTAGAACCTGCAGCATTCTTATCTACATCATCTATATTAACCAGTCCGTATACCAGATCTTCATCCATAAAGGCTAAAGGTCTTATATACTGATTAGAACCTGCATCAATAGTAAATGTGGATTCATCATTAAGATCCTCCACAATTAGAGAAGTTGCCCTATTAGGTGTAGTTGTATATGCAATATAACGTCCTGATCTTGAGGCGGCATATTGTGAAGTGTCAAGACCTTCTAATACAGTTTCTATAGTTTCGTTCTTAAGATTAATCTTAACAAGATTACCAGATATCATTACATAGAAATATTTATCACTTGCTTTGTAAAGAAGATCTGAGAAACTTGCTTTAAGAATCTGGTAAGAGCATGTTGTGGCAACAAATGCTTCTTCGATTGTTTTGCCGGTTGATGCATCATATTTGTATAAATCAATTCCGCAATAGCCCTCATGGCTTCCTCTATTCATATATCCATATACGGCGAAATTAACATCGCCATTTTCATTTATGGCAAGGATTTTGATTGAATGTTCATCATAGTAGCAACGGTTATCATTAACGCTGTCATTAAGGAAACTAAATAGTTTAATAAGCTTACCTTCGTTTTGGTTGTATTCGAATAATTCACCGCCCTGCTCAAAGCATGTAATTGTACCAACTTCATTAGATAAGTAGTTGATGTCTTTAGAAGTTATACCAAGGTTAATAATGTTATTATTTTGAACAACTTTTTTCTCGTTTATTATTTCTTCCATATTACGACGATAATCTAATATGAAAACCCTAGCCTGGGTATAGCGAACCTTGTAATACTCTTTGACATTGAAATAAGAGATATTGTTATCTTCATTAAGTTGTAATTGATATGTCATTTCGAAGACACAATAATCTGTATTAATATCTTTTATCTCGATAATCGGAGATGCCACTTCAGTTGCATCGAATCCACTAAAGCCTATCTGGTCTGCTGTTGATGCAAGTGTAACCTCAGAAAGTGTGTCGTGATTTGCATTGTCAGATGTCTCTAGATACATAGCAAGTTCATTGTAATTTCCATTTAGTGATGTGTCGTGGAAATGTTTTACAAAGTCGAATAACTCCCTTTCATGACAATTAGAAGGAATAAGGATTCTTGTGTAATAACGAATCTCATCACCATTACATTTTAGCTTAACAATGAATAAATACTCTGTTCCTTCTTCTGTAAGATTTTCAATCTGAATATTCAGGTTAATTTGATCTGAAGCTGTTTTATCATAATCTTTAACTTCTGTTTCTGCAATTTTACGTTCCATATCAGTAGAGCGTATTTCATATGAAATAGAATCTATAGAATTACCATGTGTATTAATATTAAGAGGAAGCATTCTGTCAGATCCAAGGGGTATTACAGAATCACGCATATAACAAGCATCCATCTCGTCTTTATATCCATGTAGTTCACCAATACTTGTGTTAAATGCTTCTGAGGATATTGTAGGCAAAGTTGCTTTATCCATTTCCGAAGTCGCATAAACCTTTCTTAGGTTAAAAATCACGGAAAAAAGTATAAAGGAACCTACAAAAATTAGAATTAATATTAGTATTTGTTTTTTTCTTGTTTTATCGAATCTTGGTAGTCGTCTTCTTGAACGCATATTTGTTTTCCTTATTGTATATAACACTTATTTAAGACAATTGGTCTTGTCCGTATATTATAGCACATTCCTTGCGAAAAACCATTTATAGTGGTATAATTTATCAGCAATTTGTGTGCAAAAGTATTATAGCATGAAAAGTAAATGTTGTAAGAAGGAGAAACTATGAAAAACGTTTTTTCCAAAATCGGAAAGTTTTTTAAGAATATAGGCGATAAAGTTAGTGGTTTCTTTAAGAAGATTCCAACGCCCAAATTTATCGTTAAATTACAAAATAATGAGAGGTTAAAGAAGGTAAGAGACTTTCTAAATAAACATGCACTAATCTCGCATATTCCACTTTCATTAATCATGTGCTTTGTGCTTGAATGGATGTCTAGACATTCCTTTATTAACGCATGTCATTTTGTATCAGACCATACATTAGCATATTTGTATAATGCCTTCCTTATATATGTAGTTTATAGTTTATGTATACTATTTAAGAGACAGACATTTTGCAGGATGATTGTATCAGCAGTCTTTGTTGCAATGGGAATTACTAACTGTATAGTTCTATATAATCGTGTAACACCATTTGGATTTACAGATCTTAATATGATTACAGACCTGCTTACAATGCAGGGCGCTGGTTACATGAGTGCAGGATTAACCATAATTCTGATTGCAGCTCTTGTTGGATATATAATATATCTAGTTAATTTATTTAGAAAAGGGAAAAAGGTAACTTACAGATCCCCTATATGGGTGAGAATTATAATTGTTGTGGCTTTATTTGTATCCCTTCCTCTTACGACAAAATTTCTTCAGAAGCAGGAAATACTTGCTGCATATTTCGGTAATTTGCAGCAGGGTTACTTTGATTATGGATATTTGTATGGATTTTCCACTAGTGCTTTTGACAGAGGTATGAGTAAGCCTCTTGGATATGATGAAGAAAGAGTCACTGCAATTGTTGATGAGACAACAAGAGAGACTGCTATAACAGATGATAAGAAACCTAACATAGTGGTAGTTCTTCTTGAATCCTACTTCGATGTGTCAGAACTTAACTTCCTTGAAACATCAGAAGATCCTACACCATTTGCCCATAGTCTGGAACAGAATTATTCATATGGTCATCTTACTGTTCCTGTAGTAGGTGCTGGTACTTGTAATTCAGAGTTCGAAGTTCTTACAGGTATGTCATGTAAGTTCTTCGGTCCTGGAGAGTATCCTCAGAAGACCATACTTAAAGATGTTGATAAGTGTGAATCCGTGGCTTCAGACCTTAGAAATATAGGATATAGCTCCCACGTAGTACATAACAATGGAGGTAATTTCTACTCTAGAGTTAACGCATTTACTTTAATGGGATTTGATACATTCCAAAGTAAAGAGATGCTTGATATTGTAGACTACACGCCTATGGGTTCTTGGCCAACAGATGATATTTTAATAGGTTCATCAGTTGATGCAATGGATATGACACCTAATAAGGATATGCTCTATACAATTACTGTAGGAACACATGGTAATTATCCTAAGATATCATATCCTGACTATGAGCCAATAAAGGTTAAATGCAATGGAAAAAGTCCAGAAGTAACAAATCAGTGGACATATTATGTTAATAGAATACATGAGATGGATAATTTCATGAAGAATTATTGTGAAGCATTAGATCGAAGAGGAGAAGACACAATAGTTATTTTCTTTGGAGACCATTTGCCAACTCTTGGTATAGAGGAAAGTGAAATTGCTACGCATGATTTGTATAAGACGAAATACCTTACATGGAATAATTTCGGAATGTCTAAAGAGGATATGGATCTTACATCATTCCAGTTAGTGTCAGAATATCTTGATAGATTGGGAATTCATGAAGGTGTAATGACTAATTATAATCAAGATAGAATAGACAATAACATACCAACTGATTCAGAAGAGTATCAGGATGGATTGAAACTATTACAATATGACATTCTATATGGCAAGCAATATGCGTATAAAGGACAAGACTTGTATCCGGCATCTAATCTCGTTATGGGTGTAAAAGATGTAGTTGTTGAAAGAATGTATAATTTTGATGATGAAGTACATATATACGGACAGAACTTTACAAAGTGGAGTAAAGTATATGTCAATGGCAAGAAGGTTGCTACAGGCTATAAGAGTGGACAATGTCTAACGGTTGATTCCGAAGATGTTAAGAATGGTGACGTATTATGTGTTCAGCAAATGGGCTCAAATAATTCAGTATTCAGGAAGTCTAATGAAGTTGTAGTTAATCTTCCAGAACCGCTTAATAGTAATAAAAACACAGAGTAAATTATTGTTAAATACATAATATATATACGACAGGAAAGGGGATAATATGTCAGAACAAAAGATACCTTACAAGATTTATCTTACTGAAGAGGAAATGCCAAAGGCATGGTACAATTTGCGTGCTGATATGGATAATAAGCCAGCACCTCTTCTTAATCCTGGCACACATAAGCCAGCAACATTAGAGGAGTTAGAGCATGTGTTTTGTACAGAATTAGCTAAGCAGGAATTAAATGAAACAGATGCTTATATTGAGATACCACAGGAGATTAGAGATTTCTACAAGATGTTTCGTCCATCTCCTCTTGTAAGAGCATATTGCTTAGAGAAAAAGCTTGATACACCAGCAAAGATTTATTATAAATTTGAAGGTAATAATACATCTGGTTCACACAAACTTAATTCAGCAATTGCTCAGGCTTATTATGCTAAGAAGCAAGGGTTAAAGGGTGTAACGACAGAAACAGGAGCAGGACAATGGGGTACAGCTCTTTCAATGGCTTGTTCTTACTTTGATCTTGATTGTAAAGTTTTTATGGTAAAGAGTTCTTACAACCAGAAGCCACAGAGAAAGGAAGTTATGAGGACATATGGTGCCTCTGTTACACCATCTCCTTCTATGGAGACAAATGTTGGTCGCGCCATTAATGAACAATTCCCTAATGGTAATGGTTCTCTAGGTTGTGCTATTTCTGAAGCAGTTGAAAAGGCTACATCAGAAGAAGGATATAGATATGTACTTGGTTCTGTCCTTAATCAGGTTCTTCTTCATCAATCAATTATTGGTCTAGAGACAATGACAGCACTTAAGAAATATAATGAGAAAGCAGATGTTATTATTGGATGTGCAGGAGGTGGATCAAACCTGGGAGGATTAATATCACCTTTTGTAAGAGATAAGATTAAGGGTAAGGATGATTATAGAATAATTGCTGTTGAACCAGCTTCATGTCCATCACTTACAAGAGGTATATACGCATACGATTTCTGTGATACTGGAAAGGTATGTCCACTTGCTAAGATGTACACATTAGGTCATGACTTTATGCCATCTCCATCTCATGCAGGAGGACTTAGATATCATGGTATGTCTTCTGTATTATCACAACTTAAAGCTGATAGTTTAATAGAGGCTACAAGTGTGACACAGACTGAAGTATTTGCAGCTGCAGAACAGTTTGCAAGAGTAGAGGGAATTCTTCCTGCGCCAGAAAGTTCACATGCTATTAAAGTAGCTATTGATGAAGCAATGAAGTGTAAAGAGACTGGCGAAGAGAAGACCATTGTATTTGGACTTACAGGAACAGGTTACTTTGATATGTACGCATATGAAGACTTTAATAATGGTACAATGACAGATTACATTCCTACAGATGATGATATTAAGGAGAGTCTTAAGAATGTACCAGAGGTTAATGTGTAGACGTATATAAAAATAAAGTAGAGTAAAAGATTATTAAAACGAAAGGTGTGATGTAAAATGACAAGAATAGGAATTATCGGTTATGGTAACCTTGGCAGAGGAGTAGAATCTGCTATCAAACAAAATGAGGATATGGAGCTTGTAGCTGTATTTACAAGAAGAGACCCATCCTCTCTACAGATTAAGACAGAGGGAGTAAAGGTAGACTCTGTTGATAATGTAGCTTCTTATGAAGACAAGATTGATGTAATGGTATTATGTGGTGGTTCTGCTACAGACCTTCCTAAGCAGACTCCAGAGTATGCTAAGATGTTTAACGTAGTAGATTCCTTTGATACACATGCTAATATCCCTACACATTTTGCAAATGTAGATAAGTCTTGCAAAGAGAATGGTCATGTTGGTTTGATATCATGTGGTTGGGATCCAGGAATGTTCTCTCTTATGAGATTATATGGTAACGCATTCCTTCCTGACGGAGCTGATTATACATTCTGGGGTAAAGGTGTAAGCCAGGGTCATTCAGATGCTGTTAGAAGAATTAAAGGTGTTAAGAATGCAAAACAATATACAATTCCTGTTGAAGAAGCTCTAGAAGCTGTAAGAAGTGGAAGCAATCCTGAACTTACAACTAGACAAAAACATACTCGTGAATGTTTTGTTGTATTAGAAGATGGAGCTGATGCTAAGGCTATAGAGAAGGAAATCTGTGAAATGCCTAACTACTTTGCAGATTACGACACAACAGTACATTTTATTGATGAGGAAGAGTTCAATAAGAATCATAGCGGAATTCCTCATGGTGGTTTTGTTATTAGAAGTGGTAAGACAGGTTGGGATTTAGAAGATACACATGTAGTTGAGTATTCAATTAAGCTGGATTCAAATCCTGGATTTACTTCAAGTATTATTATTAGTTTTGCAAGAGCAGTAGACAGACTTTCTAAAGAAGGTGTTGTTGGAGCAAAGACTGTATTTGATATTGCTCCTGCTTACTTAATTAATAAGTCTGACGAAGATATTAGAGCTCATATGTTATAATACAAAAAAGTTAAAGCCTCCAGTGATATTCATATAAATTGTTATATGGATATCACTGGAGGCTTTTGTAATATAATTAATTTCGACGTAGTTTTTCTTTGATACTGTTTGTGATTTTTTTCTTCTTTCCTTCTGTCTTAAATTCACTGATACGTGATAAAGCTTCTTTTTCAATTTCAGAAGTGGATTCCATAATGGAATTAACTTCTTGTTCAATAAGTTTCTCTTGTTCTTCAATGTGGATTTTTTGCTTTGCAGTAAGGTTTTCTGTTTTTGTTACAATTTTTTCCTTACTATTAATAATGCCTTGTTTTGCACCATTTAACGTATTAACAGCACCTTGAAGGGTCTCGTGTTTTTCTATAAAAGAGCCGGCAGCATTAGTTATTCCATCTTTCTTGGCAACAACACTGCTTTCTATATTGTCATATAGTTGAGTCATTTTCTCTGTGTATTCTCTCTCTATCCTATTAAAGTTTCTCTGGAAGTTAGAAAGTGCGGATATAGTAAGAGCAAAGTCTATACCTAGTAGGAAAATGAAAATGAGAGAAAGGCTAACCATTAAAGCATCTGGGAAATACGATACAACTTTTTCTACCCATGGAATGAGCCATTTTACAATGACAATTGCTGCTACTCCAAAACCTATTGATGCACTAAGACACACTCTTCCATGGATGTTAAGAAATTTGTTGCTATAATCCCACCACACAGCATGAAATATTTTCTCAAGAACATAGCTGGTTGTATACTCAAGTACAATGCTTCCAAGGTATCCCACAAGGAATATAACTAAGACATTAGCATTTTCCAAAAATGGTATATGAAGGTCATAGAATAGTAATGTACCAACACATGCTCCAACACCGTATATCGGGATTATTGGACCATAAAAGAATCCTCTGTTCTGCCAATGGTGTTTGTTAATAGAAGAATAGATTGATTCATATATAAAACCAAGCATGCTATAGAAAAAGAATATTACTACATATTTGCATATAATCATATATTCTAATTACTCCTTATAAACTATCACCTATAATTATTACATTTCAGATAATAAAAAACAAGAAGAGATAATACTAATTATATGTCAATTATTAGTATAGTTTGACCTAGAGGACATGGTAGAGTACAATATAGAGAAGATTTTATTTGGAGTTATAAAAGGAGTTATTTATGAGGATAATTCATTGTGCGGATCTTCATCTCGAATCTCCTCTAAAGAATATATTGTCGGCAGAGAAGGGAAAAGAAAGAAGAGACGAACTACTAGATAATTTTGACAGACTAATTGATTATGCAAATGATAATAGTGTAGACATTATTCTTGTTGCTGGAGATATTTTTGATAGAGGAACAAGAAGAAAGTCTGCTGTAAAACATATAATTGAATCCGTAAAGAATAATCCTGATATTGATTTTGTATTCTTGAAGGGTAACCACGATACAGGTGGTGTATTTGATGATGAGTATGATATTCCCGAGAATGCTAAATTGTTTGATCAGAATAACTGGAAGAAATACGAGTATGGGGATGTAGTTATTAAGGGAGTAGAGTTATCAAAGGATAACTACAAGGACGTGGCACTTAGTCTTGTTCTTGATCCTGGTAAATGTAATATTGTTACACTACATTCAGGAGCTGCTAATTACGAGGGCGAAAAAGAGATATATGAAGTTAATTTCAATGATCTTAAGAATAAGAATATAGATTATCTTGCCCTTGGTCATATCCATAAGTATGAGAGAGAGCAACTAGACGATAGAGGAATATATGTATATCCAGGTTGCTTGGAAGGAAGAGGCTTTGACGAGACAGGGAAGAAAGGTTTTGTGCTTCTTGATATTGGAGAAGATAACAAAATTGTTGATACTTTTGTACCTTTTGCAAAGCGTGAAATACACAGGCTTGAAGTAGAAGTATCACCTAGCGATGATATGAAAGATGTTATTGATAATGTTCATAGGACAATTGATGATATTCCTAATAAGGATTTAGTGGAAGTTGTACTTGTGGGCAAGACTAATATGAATGAGTTAGTTGATATTGATATTAGAAGAATTAAGAGAGAATTTGATGACAAATTCTATTTCTTTAAGTTAAAAGATAACACAACAGTAGAAATTGATTATGCAAGTTTTGCAAACGATAAAAGTCTTAAGGGTGAATTCATAAGGCTTCTTGAAAAACAGGATATTAGCGACGAAGACAAGTCGCTGATTGTTGAACTTGGTATTAAGGCGCTTAAAGGGGAGAATCTGGACATATGAGAATAGAATCTTGCCATATTACTGGATATGGCAAATTTAAAAACAAGAAAATAAATTTCAACGATGGTCTCAATGTATTAAAAGAAGATAATGGTTGGGGCAAGACTACTCTATGCTCATTTATAAAGGCAATGTTCTATGGCAACCCTTCTAGCAGAGCAGCAGGGCTTAATGACAGAAAGCGGTATAATCCATGGGACAAGGGTACTTATGGTGGAAGTCTGACATTTATAGTTGATGATAAGAAATATCGTATAGAGAGAATATTTGGCGCAAGGGAAAAGGAAGATGTTTTTGCTTTGTATGATGCGGATACTAATCTTGTGTCAATGGATTATAGTGATAAAATCGGGGAAGAGATATTCGGTATTGACAGAGACTCTTTTGCCAAGTCTATTTATATTCCCCAGAATGCTATTAAGCCTGAAATGACAAGTACTATTAATGGCAAACTTGGAGATCTTGTTACAGTACAGGATGATATCAATAATTTTGATGAAGCTATAAAAAGGATTGATGATGAAGTTAAGATTTATACAAGGAATGGTAAAGAAGAAACCAGAGGATTAAATCTTAAGATAAAAGACGAAATTAATATTCTTAGAGAGGATGCGGATCGTCTAGACAGTTATGTTGAATCTAAGAAAATGCAAGAAAGAATGCTTCGTAACAAGGAAAAGGAGCGCAGGAATCTTGTTAAGGAAAAAGAATCATTAAAAGATAGAATCAGCAAGCAGAGCGAGAATGATCAGTTAATTGGTGAATACAAATCTGTCCTAAAAAGCTACGAGGAAGAGAAGAATAATCTGGATAAAATGGATGATTTCTTCGCTAATGGAATACCTACCGAAGAAGAGATAAGAGAGCATTTTGAATTAGCAAAAGATGTGGATGTCTTGCAGAATAGTTCTGATAATATTCAGAAAAATATGCCTAACGAGGAAGAGTTAGAGCAGTTAAAGAAATTATTTGATGAACCATTAGATGATGCAATAATTGATGATTGGATGGATAGGGCTAATAGACTTGCTGAACTTAGAGTACAAAAGGAGCATGCACAATTATCGGACGAAGACAAAGACGCTCTTGCAGAATTAAAGTACTATTTTGCTAAAAAGAAACCAACCAAGGAAGAGTTAGAAATCATTCGTAATGAGGCTGAAAATGTTAATAGACTTCAGGGTAGAATAGAAGAAACAAGAGAGTACTATGAACAGCAAAAGCATTTATATGAAGAGGGAATGAGAGATACTGATTCTAGTAACAAGCCTATGCTAATTATGTTATGCATTATAGGTGGAATAGTTCTTCTGGGATCTGTTGCAACTTTCCTTCTTGTGAATTCAACTTTGGGACTCATAATGGGAATTGCTGGTGTTGCTATTTCACTTGTGCTATTTGGAATTAGCCTTTCTTCTTTGCGAAAGAAAAAGCAGGTATCAAAGAGTCTGATTGATGAACTTGAGAAGAATTATAACGAAGCAAAGAATAAGTATGAGCAGACAAAAAGTGAATATGAGACTTCAGACAAGATATGTAGAGACTTTTTGTCTGATTATCTTGTAAATGCAAACGATACATTACAGCAGATGGTATCTGATATAGAACTTAAAGCAGAAAGGTACGATACCCTTCTTGTAAATGAAGAGAAGGCAGTTGAAGTGGGTGGAAATGCTCTAGAAGAATTAACAAGTCTAGAAGTTGCCCTATATACTGAGCTTATGCATTATCAGGTATGCTATGGATTGGAGGATTTGTATTCCTCTAATGCTGAGATAGAGTTGATTCAGAGGATAAAAGAAGACAATAAAATATATATTACTTATTTTAATGATGACAAAGAAAGATCATCAATTATTGAGAAGAGAGAAGCAGAAATGAAGAAAGTAGCATCTTTCTTGAATAGATTTCCTCTTGCATCAGGCGAAAATATTAGCCAAAAGATTGGCTTTGTTGCGACACAACGACACCAGTATATTGAGCTTTCTGAAAAAGTATCAGAACAGGAGAAGACACTTAAGAATCTAGAAAAGAATAATCTTGAATATAATGAATCTATGTCAATTGAAGAGTTGCAAGACAGGGAAAGAGATATTGATGAAAGTATTCGTACATTAGATGAAGAAATTAATCAGACTAGAGTGCAACTTAGAGATGTTAGAGATAGTATTGATGCCTGTCAGGAAAGTAGTAATCAGATTGATGAGCTTAAAGAGAAGCTTGGAGAATATGAGAAAAAGGTTAATTATTTAAAGCAGACAGCAAGTTATCTTACTAAAGCTAAAGAAAGATTTCTCTCAACATATATGAGACCACTTCAAAAGGGAATGAGAGAATATTTAGAAAAAGTGGATGTAAAAAATGCAGAAATATCCAGTGAAGCATTTCACATTGATACAAAACTGGGTGTATCTGTTAACTACGAAGGTAATTCCAAAGAAGAAGGATATCTTAGTGCGGGATATAGAGATTTGGCTTCTCTTTGTGCCAGATTTGCTCTAATAGATATTATGTATGAAGGCCAGAAACCACCTATTATACTTGATGATCCATTTACTAATTTTGATGAAGATAAAATAGATATGGCACTTGGTCTTATAGAAGAGTTGTCCAAAGAAAAACAGATATTGTATTTTACATGTCACAAATCAAGGGCAAAAAAATAAGGCGTTGTATTTAATTTGTTAATTAATTACAACGCCTGGTCTACTAACATTCCTGCATATGCGCTACTTGCGTAAACAGCTGTGAAATTCTTGCCTGGATTCTTATACTCTACAAGCAGTTTGTCTACGTACTTCATTGGGTTAATAGCAGTTTTATTAGCTGCATTTGATAAAGCATTTTTGAAGGTGTTAAGTGTCTTAAAGACATCACTTCTGTTAGCGCCTGTAACACCATTTAGGATAGTGTCTCTATCCATATTTAATGTTCCATCATTTTCCTGATTAATTCCAACATCCGATAATTGTGAACTTAATGAACGTCCTATTGCGGTCATTTCGTTAAAGTAAGAATTATTATGTCCTACTGAATAATTAGCGCCTATTCTAACCATATTGTTATAGGCTTTAAGTAGGTCGCTAACACTATCAGCGAGTGCTTCGGTATTAGTTTTAAATCCTACATTAACTGTTTTACCCTCTGTTGGTTTATGAAGTGTAACCTCAAATGCCTTATTGATGGTAAATGTATTAGACATAGATTGGTGCTCTGAGTCATTAAGGGTAAATGACGAATTGTGAGCAGGTTCTGTTATATTATTAATACCTAATCTGTTAACTTCAGCCCATGATGTATTGGTCTCTATTGAGAATAACTCTGTTTCACCTTCTGGAAGTCCTGTTTTCTTAGAGGTGAGTTGAAGAGCTGTTTGATCTAATGTGTTGTTAATTACGTCAGCTTTTAAGCCTACATCTGAAGAATTAACTAGTCTTGCAATCTTCTTCTGAACATCTAGGTTGTTATCACCAACGCTAACATTAAACTGGAACTCGAAGGAATTACTAGTTGTATTAAGGTCGAATGAATAGTGACCTTCCTCAAAATCAAATCCCTTAGAGTTAAGGAAATTACCGGTATTAATCTGAGGTGTTGCAAGAGAGTTAACAGTCATGTTAAAGCTTGGGCTAGTATCGCTTTCTTCGTTACCAACAAAACTTACGCTAACAAGTTCATCGTTAGATGAAGCAGCAACTTTCTTGTCAAGCAGCGATTCCATACTTTCGCCACTAGAAGACATTTCTGCAATGATATTTTTTGCAACACGAGCATTCTCTTTAAGATCTATAGCAAACCTTGTAATATCCCCATCATCCATGTCAATTTTATACAGAGGAGACTCTTTGTTAGCCTTAAGCATCTCATTATAGGCAGCTCTTAATTCACTTTTTTTGTGGATATCATACTTAGAACCATTGCCTCTAGGGTTATAGGTTGACAGATAATAATTATATGCAGCATCTATCCTTGCCATAAGACGTCCCCTCCTTTCTTCCGTGAAATAATGCTTAGTAAAAATCCTTTCTTACCTGCACCGGGGTATAAAAGTCCATTTATTCACTTATAGTATACCAAAAATCAAGCTTTTTGTCATCTACTAGATATTGAAAAACATACAAAATAAAGGTAATATGTAGTATGCTAGGTTAATTGAAGAATAAGAGGTGTTAAAATGCGTATAATTGTTGGTCTTGGAAATCCCACTTTGAAGTACTCTAAGACAAGGCATAATGTGGGATTTGAGACGATAGATGTACTGTCAAAAAAGCATAAAATTAAAGTCAAAAAAAATCAATTTAAAGCACTGATTGGTGAAGGTTTTATTAATGATGAAAAAGTAATTCTTGTAAAACCTATGACATATATGAATAATAGCGGAGTAGCAGTCAAAGAAATAGTTGATTACTACAAGGTGAATCCTAATGAAGATCTTATAGTTATATCTGATGATCTAAACCTTGATGTGGGTGTTCTCAGGCTTAGAAGTAAAGGAAGTGCAGGAGGACATAACGGGCTGAAGAGTATTATAAAATGTGTTGGAACAGAATCCTTTGACAGAGTTAGAATTGGAGTTGGCAAGGTTCCAGCTAACAGAGATGTTATTACCCATGTATTAAGTCGTTTTGGAAAAGAAGATAGAAAAATAGTTAAAGAAAGTTTTATTGTATCTGCGCAGGCTATTGAATGTGTAATAACAGATGGCATGGAAAAAGCAATGAGTAAATTCAATGGTCCAATTAACAGATTGTAGAAGAAAGTAGATAATGAAAGTATTCGAAGAACCATATAATAGTTTAGTAGAATTAATTGAATTAAGAAATGAATTGTCAGAGGGTAAGGCAAGCTATGAATTGTCTGGCTGTATAGAATCTATAAAACCAAGTGTTATTAATGGGATGGCCCATAAGAAGACCCTTGTAATTGCAAGAGATGAAGTACGGGCCAGAGAATTATCTAATAAATACAATGCTTACTCTGATGATGGAGTAATGTTTCCTGCCAAGGATGTAATGTTTTATCAAGCTGATATTCGCGGAAATGCTTTGACAAAAGAAAGAATTGCCGCTCTTAAATCATTGCTTGGAAAAGGGAAAACCACCATATTTGCGAGCGTGGATTCTCTAATTAATTGTATGCCGAGCAAGTCTTTTTTTAGTGATAATTCAATTAAGATTAAAGTAGGGGACACTATTGACTTAACACATTATGAAAAGCTTTTTGTATCCCTTGGGTTTGATAAAGAAGAGGAAGTAGAACATCCCGGAGAATTTGCGGTAAGGGGAGGAATAGTTGACATATATCCTCTTACTATGGAAAAGCCAATTAGGATAGAATTATTTGGCGATGAAATAGATTCTATTAGATTGTTCTCAATAGAGAATCAGCGTTCTATTGAAAAGTTAAAAAGTGCTGTTATATATCCAGCCAGTGAAGTTATGCTTTCACAGGATGATATTGACAGAGGACTTAAACTAATAGAAGAGGATGCTAATAATCTTTATGAAAAATTAAGAAGTGAGTTCAAGACAGAAGAAGCTTATAGAATTCGTAAGACCACTGATAGAGTTATAGATGAGATAAAACAGGGATGGGGATTACAGGAGTTAGAATCACATCTTCCATATTTTGTTGATAAGACATATTCTATTCTTGATTATCTTCCAGAGGATGCATTAATAATATTTGATGATGCACGAGGTTTTCGAGAAGAACTTAAGGTAAGAGAAGAGGAATTTATTGATAGTATGACAAGGCGTCTAGAGAAGGGATATTTGCTTCCAAGACAACTATCAATGATGAAGACTCCTGATGAAATTATAAGTAAACTAAAAAGATTTAATAAGCTAATTCTTTCTATTCTAGATACAAGAATATCTGATATATCAATAAAAAAGAGCTTTTATATTAAAGCCAACTCCATAACTAGTTATGGAGGAAGTTTTGAGAAACTTGTAAAGGATCTTACTAAGTGTAAGAAGAACAAAACAAGAGTTATTATAACAAGTGCATCTAGAACAAAAGCAAAAAGGTTTGCTCTTGATTTGCAAGAAAGAGACCTTAATGCATATTACAGCGAAAAAGAAAAAGTAGAAGTAAAAGGTGGCGAAGTTCTTGTTACTGTATGCGGTATAGACAGAGGATATGAACTACCTGATCTTAATTATGTCGTTATTACAGAAAACGATATATTTGGCTCTAAAGCGGTAGTAAAAAAGAAAAGAAAAAAGAAGTTTACAGGTGAGAGATTCAGTTCACTTCAGGAGTTAAATGTTGGCGATTATGTTGTGCATGAAAATCACGGCGTAGGTATTTATCGTGGACTTGAGAAGCTTGAAATTGGAAAAGCCTTAAAGGATTATATTAAAATCGAATATGCAAAAAATGGTAATTTGTATATTCCGGCTTCTTCCTTTGATGTGATTCAAAAGTATGGCGGTTCTCAGTCAAAGAAACCAAAGCTTAATACTTTAGGTACTTCTGCATGGGCTAAGACTAAGGCAAATGTTTCAAATGCAGTAAGTGAAGTGGCAAAAGAATTAGTGGAGTTATATGCCCTTAGAGAGAAAGAAAATGGCTTTGTGTTTAGTAAAGATACTGTATGGCAAAAGGAGTTTGAAGAAACATTTCCATATGAAGAGACAAGGGGACAGGAAGAAGCTATTGAAGCTGTAAAGAGGGATATGGAAAGTCCCAAAATTATGGATAGGCTTATCTGTGGTGACGTGGGATTTGGTAAGACAGAAATTGCCATAAGAGGCGCCTTCAAAGCAGTGCAGGATAATAAGCAGGTGGTTATGCTTTGCCCTACAACTGTACTGGCGCAGCAGCATTATAATACATTTTCACAAAGAATGAAGGACTATCCTATAACAGTTGATTTACTAAGTAGATTCAGAACACCATCAGAACAAAAGAAAACTATAGAAGGATTAAAGTCTGGCAAAGTTGATATTGTTATTGGAACACACAGAGTGCTTTCAAAGGATGTGGAATACAAAGATCTCGGTCTTCTTGTAATTGACGAAGAACAGAGATTTGGAGTTAATCATAAGGAAAAGATAAAAGCCCTTAAGAAAAATGTAGATGTAATAAGTATGACTGCTACACCTATTCCTCGAACACTTCATATGAGTTTGACAGGAATTCGCGATATGAGTTTACTTGAGGAAGCACCAGTAGATAGAATGCCTATACAGACATTTGTATTCGAGTACAATGAAGAAATGGTTAGAGATGCTATTCTTCGCGAACTACATCGACAGGGTCAGGTATATTACGTATATAATCGGGTAAATACTATTGCTGAAATGGCTGCAAGCATTGAGAGACTGGTTCCTGAAGCAAATGTTGCTTATGCTCATGGAAGAATGAGTGAAAAAAGATTAGAAGAAATAATGAGTGACTTTGTTAATGGTGAGATTGATATTCTTATATCTACAACTATCATAGAGATTGGACTTGATATTCCAAATGTTAATACTATGATCATTCATGACGCTGACAGGCTGGGTCTTTCTCAGCTATATCAGTTGCGAGGAAGAATTGGAAGAAGTAATAGAATGGCATATGCCTTCTTCATGTATAAAAAAGATAGGATGCTGAAAGAGGAAGCAGAGAAAAGATTATCTGCAATTAAGGAATTCTCTGACCTGGGAAGTGGTTTTAAGATTGCTCTTAGAGATCTAGAGATAAGAGGGGCAGGTAATATGCTTGGAAAAGTTCAGCATGGCCATATGGAGGCAGTAGGATACGATCTGTATTGTAAGATGCTTAGCAGTGCAGTAAAAGCAGAAAAGGGGGATGAAGAGGTCCTAGAATATAATGTGGAAATAGACATAGATATTGATGCTTATATTCCAGATACTTATATAAAAAGTGGTATAAATAAACTTGATATTTATAAAAGAATATCAGAAATGGCAACTGATAAAGATTACGACTCAATGATTGAAGAACTTGTAGATAGATTCGGAGAAATCCCCAAATCTGTACTTAATCTAATGTATGTTGCAAAACTCAAATATAATGCAGGAAAGGCATATGTTACCAAGATATCACAAAATGGCGATATTATTCTAATTAGTATGTATAATAAAGCAAAACTAAATCCGGATAAAATACCTGGACTTGTAGAAAAATATTATCCGGAAATTACATTTTCTGCAAATCCTACTAATCCTGAATTTGTATATGATATTAAGAAAGAAGGCTCAACGCGAGAGAAAACTATACAAGAAAAACTTCTGACATTTTTGGTCGATTTACAGGATATAAGAGATGACAGAGGTTGAATAAATATTTCATAAAATGTATACTTTTATATAGAAATTTTTACGAGGTGACAATGAAGATGAGAAAGAAAATGTTATGTCTGGGTATGATTCTTGTTCTGGGAATGATGATACTGTCTGGATGTAAAATAAGAAATTATAGTTCAAAACTTATTGATATAAATAATGGGGAAGATGGTATTACTTTAGGCTACGCTAATTTTGTATTCAAATACAATCAGGCTAGATATGATACTCAATATGGCGATTCATATGGAGCAAAACTTTGGACAGAAGATATGACAGGTATGGGTCAGACATTTGCGGATCAGGTTAAAGACAATATAGTAGAAACTTTAGAAACACAGTACGTTATAAAGAAGCATGCTGATGAATATAAAGTTGAGATTACGGATGAAGACAAGACTAAAATTGATGATGCTACCAAGAAGTTTATGGAAGAGAATTCTAGTAGCGCCTTAAATGCAATGGGAGCAGACGAAGATGTTGTAAAACAGATGCTAACAGATATGGTTTATGTGTCTAAGATGGAAAAGGCAATGACTGATAGAGGTAGAGCAGATGGCGCAATCACAGATGCTAATTCTTCTTCAACATATATTAATAATCTAGTTGAAAACTGGAAGAGTAGTTATGAATTTTCAGTTGATGATGATCTTCTAAAACAACTTAAAGTTGATGATTTGTTTGTTGCAGATAAGGCAAAGACAAGCAATACAACTAATAGTACACAAGGGAAATAATTGTTAATGAGATTTGTATTAAGGTATATGTCCGCATACAAAAAAGAGAGTATATTGGCACCATTATTCAAAATGCTAGAGGCAGTTTTTGAGTTATTGGTGCCTTTTGTTGTGGCGGCGATAATTGATAAGGGAATAGAATATGGTGATGTAGATTATATTCTAAGAATGGCATTTCTTATGATAGGTCTGGCACTTATTGGTGTGACATCAGCTCTTATGGCTCAGTATTTTGCTGCCAAGACAGCGACTGGTGTATCCATGGCTTTGAGAAAAGATCTTGATGAAACAATTCTTAATATGGATAAATCAAGGTATCGAAAGATAGGAAAATCAACCCTCCTTACAAGAATGACAAGTGATGTGCTAAAGCTTCAAAATGCAATAAATATGTTCCTTCGTTTGTTCTTAAGGTCTCCTTTTATTGTTATAGGTGCATTTATTATGTCTGTGATAATAGACGGATCAATGTCTCTAATAATAGGTGGAATAATAGTTGTTCTTGCAATTGTTGTGTATATGGTTATGAGAATAACTCTTCCGAGAATAAACAATGTACAAGAGAAGTTTGATGAGCTTAATGTTAAGATTAAGCAAAACTATAGTGGTGCTAAAGTAGTAAGAGGTTTTGTTATTCAAAATCATGAGAAGAAGAGCTTTAGTGAACATCTAAATAGGATATATGCAAATCAAATACATGTGGGAAGATTATCTAATATTCTTAATCCTCTTACCTTCGCACTTGTTAACTTCGGGGTTATTCTTATTCTGTATTTTGGTGGTGAAAAGGTTGACACAGGTAGTTTGTCTAATGGGGAAGTAGTAGCACTTCTTAACTACATGTCACAGGTGCTTGTTGAACTTGTCAAACTGGCAAACCTTATTGTTCTAATTATGAACGGAATACCAAGTGCAAGAAGGCTTGAAGAAGTAATAGATCATACAGAAGATGTTGCAGTAGATGATGCACCTATTGTTGTATCTACAAGAGAGATTGTAGAGAAAGAACTAAGTAAAATTAATAAGGGAGAAAAAGTAGGCGTTATTGGGCCTACTGGATCAGGAAAGAGCTTGCTTCTTAGCTTATATATGGAAAATGTTACAGATAAAGAAAAGGTAGGCTATGTACCACAGGAGGATAACTTCTTTAGTGGAACAATTGCCGAAAATATACTCCTAAAGGAGTATGCAAATGAAGATTTAGACTATTCACTTAATATGAGTTGTTTTCAGGAAGTTGTGGATATTAAAGGTGGTGTGAATGAGAAACTAAATAAAAATGCAGGTAATCTGTCTACAGGGCAGAAAAAGAGACTGGCTCTCACAAGAGCAATTAATAAAAAACCTGACTTGCTTTTAATGGATGATGTTACAAATCCACTGGATATGATAACAGAAAAGCAGGTCCTTGATAATGTTCTACAATCTGATATGTCAGTTGTCATTGCGTCGCAGAAACCAAGTGCAGTAATGAGAAGTGATAGAATAATTGTTATTGATAATGGAAAACTCCTAGACGTTGGAACACATAGTGAGCTATTAGAAAGATGTCCTTTGTATTCTCGGATGTATTATGCTCAGTTCCCAGAAAGGAGTAGCTATGCTTAGACGACTTTTTAGGGATTATAGAAGATATATCCTTTTATTTGTAATATCCATGATTTGTGCACTTGTTTCTACGGGACTTGCACTTCTTGTACCTGTTCTTATGGGTCAGGGAATGGATATGATAATAGGTATTAATAAAGTTGATTTTGATGGTCTAATTCTTGTAATAAAAGAGATGGCTTTAGCTATTGTTATAAGCTCCATTTTTCTCTGGATTATGAATGGGATAAATAACAGGATTGTGTATGGTATATCTACTGACCTTCGAAAAAGAGCTTTTTCTAGTTTTGTTGATGCAGAATACAAGGTCATAGATTCTCATTCAGAAGGAGACATAGTAAGCAGGATAATTGTTGATTGTGATGGTATTAGCGAAGGACTTTTGCTTGGTTTTAATCAGTTCTTTGTGGGCATTGTTACAATTCTAATAACGTTTTATTTTATGCTTAGTATAAGCCTATATCTTGCAATCGCTGTTCTAGTTCTAACACCAATGTCTTTGTTAGTTGCAAGATTTATATCTAAGAAATGTAATACTTATTTTGCGTCACAGGCAAAGGCGAGAGGAGAACTTACAGAGCTTTCGTCTGATATTATTTCAATGAAGCAGATTATAAATGATGAAGAAGCTGAAGGATATTTTGTTGATAAGTTTTGTGAGAAGAATGAAGAAAATGAAAGGGTTTCAAGAAAAGCTATTTTCTATTCTTCTTTAACAAATCCGCTTACTAGGCTTGTAAATGCAATATGTTATGCGGCAGTAACTTTTGGAGGAGGTTATCTTGCAATAAAGGGAAATATAACGATTGGTGGCTTGACTAGTTTTTTGGCTTACGCAAGTCAATTTGCAAAACCTTTTAATGACATTTCTTCTGTTGTAACTGAACTACAGAATTCTTTCGTATGTATTGATAGAATATATGAACTAATTGATTACAAATCAGAACATATAGAAGAAGATACAAGAAATGATGAGAAAGAGATTGGCTCTGAGGTAGTATTTAATCATGTGGCCTTTGGCTATGATGATAAGAAGATTATTGATGATATAACATTTAAAGTCCCTAAAGGGCAGAAGATGGGTATAGTCGGTCCTACGGGGTGTGGAAAGACAACTATAATAAAACTTCTGTTAAAATACTATGATTATTGGGAAGGGGAAATCCTTCTAGGAGGCGTCAATATAAGAGACTTATCAGTTGATAAAGTGCGCGGTATGATGGGGCTTATGTTGCAAGAGACATTTCTTGTATCAGGAACTATTATGGATAACATTTGTATGGGTAATACAACTGCAAGTTATGAAGATGTTGTAAAGGCAGCTAAGGAGTGTAATGCCCATGAATTTATTATGAGTCTTCCTGAGGGATATAATACTAAAGTAAAAGAAGGCAATCTGTCAGAAGGACAGAGACAGCTGATTTGTATTACAAGATTAATGCTTAGGGATTCTCAAATCATATTGCTTGATGAAGCAACATCTTCTATTGACATCCTTAATGAACAGATGATCCAGGAAGCTTTTCGTAAGATTATGAAGAATAAGACGACTATTGTTGTTGCACATAGGCTTTCTACAATAATGGATTCAGACATAATACTAGTCGTTAAAGATGGAAGAATAGAAGAAATTGGCAAGCACCATGAACTTTTATCTAACAAAGGGTTCTATTATAAGTTGTATGAAAGTCAGAAACGCTAGTGCAATTTTTAGTATACTTTACTTGATTTTTATGATTGTTTCGTAGTTTATGTATATTTACAAGGCTACTTTTTGTGATATAATCTTATTGATTGCGTTTTGCAGTTGATTTTGAAGAGGGATTTGTTTATGGAACAATATGTTATAAAAGGTGGAAAGCCGTTAAAAGGTGAAGTTGAGATAGGTGGAGCAAAGAATGCAGCACTTGCCATTATTGCAGCAGCTATCATGACAGACGATACAGTTGTTATAGATAATCTTCCTGATGTTCGTGATGTAAATGTAATGATTGGCGCCATGGAAGATATAGGTGTTCATATAGAAAGAATTGACAGACATACTATTAAAGTGAATGCTACAACAATTGGACGACTAAGCGTTGATTATGAATATATTAAGAAAATAAGAGCTTCATATTATTTGCTAGGAGCGTTGCTTGGTAAGTATAAGAAGGCTGAAGTTGCTCTTCCTGGTGGATGTGATATAGGAAGCAGACCGATAGATCTTCATGTAAAAGGATTTAAAAGTCTTGGTGCAGAAGTTGATCTAAGTTATGGTCTTATATCAGTTAATACTAAGAGATTAATTGGTAATCATATATATATGGACAAAGTGTCTGTAGGTGCAACAATTAATATTATGATGGCGGCAACACTTGCAGAAGGCAAGACCATCATTGAAAATGCTGCAAAAGAGCCTCATGTAGTTGATGTGGCCAACTTTTTAAATAGTATGGGCGCTAATATTCGCGGTGCCGGAACTGATGTAATAAGAATTAATGGCGTTAACAGGCTTCATGGAACAGAGTATTCTGTAATACCAGATCAGATAGAGGCTGGAACATTTATGTTTGCAGCAGCAACAACTAGGGGCGACATCTTAGTTAAGAATGTTATTCCTAAGCACTTAGAAGCTACATCAGCAAAGCTTATTGATGCTGGATGTCAGGTTATTGAATACGATGATGCAGTTAGAGTTATATGTAATAATAAACTGGTATCTACACAGGTAACTACACTTCCTTATCCAGGATTTCCTACTGATATGCAACCACAGATGACAGTTGTATTGGCGCTTGCAGAAGGAACAAGTACAGTTAATGAGTCCATATTTGAGAATAGATTCAAATATGTTGATGAACTTGCAAGAATGGGAGCTAACATCCAAGTTGAAGGTAATGTAGCAATTATTCGTGGCGTCGAGAAATTTACAGGTGCCAGAGTCAGTGCGCCGGATCTTCGTGCGGGAGCAGCTCTTGTTATCGCCGGACTTGGTGCAGAGGGTGTTACAATAGTTGATGACATTCATTATATCCAGAGAGGATATGAGAGATTTGAAGAGAAGTTAAGAGGAATTGGAGCAGTAATTGAGAAAACTGATTCTGAGAAGGAAATCGAGAAATTCATTGTTAGAGTTTCGTAGATTCGTGTATTTTACATAAAATATAGGGCTTACAACTTATGTTGTAAGCCCTTTGTTATATGCTGATTAAATAATTAAAGAATAGATGTGATTGATATATCTGTCTCTCTACTTAAGTCAACCATTTCATTATCGTCTACCTGAACAATAGGTCTAGATAAGCGACTTTTGTTAATATATACAATTTTACCGCTTCTACCATCTGATAGCATAACCATACTATTCTGATAGGCATTAGCAATTCTTTCTAAGAATGTAAGGATGTATTTTGTGTTATATTTTTTTAGTCCATCCTCTTCAAACGCAGCAATTACCTGAAATGCGCATTTTGGAGTTCTGTAACTTCTAGCAGAAGTCATGGCATCGTATACGTCTGCAATTGCAATAATAGAGGCGAAATCGGATATTTCATCTGCTTCTAATCCTCGAGGATATCCACTACCATCACTTCTTTCGTGATGTTGTAGTGCAGCAAATTGTATATCGCTATTGAAGCCGGCTTTTTTAAGAAGCTTACTTCCCTTAAGAGCATGAGATTTGATTAATTCAAATTCTTCATCAGTTAATTTGCCGGTTTTATTAAGAATCTCGCTAGGAATTTCAGCTTTACCGATATCATGTAGTAGACCAGCAATTGTAAGTTCATTAAGCTGTTCTCTTGACAATTTAAGCCACTTTCCTATGGCACGAGATATTAAAGCTACGTTAATTGAGTGTGCATATACGCTGTCATCAATTGATTTCATACAATGAAGCAAATCGAACATCTGGATGCTTGTCTTTGATGCAAAAAGAGATTCGGCATTTTTAATAAGTGTTTCTTCAGAAATATTGCCATCACCGAAGATAATAGTATCAAATGTCTCTTCTAAAGCAGCCATATTCTCAGAATAACTTAACTGGAAGTCCTGGAATTCCTGATTGCTTTGAAGTCTACTTGTGTATGACATAGACTCTCTTATTTGAGAGGGTTCTTTCTTAGGTTCTTCCTTTGGCTCTTCTTTCTTTGGTGGCAGAACATCTTCTAATTCTAAAGGCTTAGCGGGTTCGTCATTGAAACCATCTTCTACAACAACTTCTTCTATCTTGTAGAATGAAAGTCGAGCGATAAGCTTTGAATCTAATTCAGTTCCAACCTTTGCAATGGTCTGTCCTCTTTTAGTTACTATAGCCTTTTCAACTACCATTCCTGGTTTTAGTTTTTTGACTTCAAGTTTTGCCATTATTCTTCTCCTGAAAAATCATATGTAGTGTTTTTTCTTATTTATGTAAACAATATATTGTGCATTTTTTGTGAACACCCAATAGTATTATAATCGTTACATATAGTTTTTGGCAATGATTTTTTATCAAAAAACTACATATTTATATGTTTTTGTTGACAAAAATGGTTTTAGGGTGTATTGTTTAGCAAGAAAATGAATATTATAGCATGATTCTTATTAAGAGTGGTGGAGATAGTATGGATCGACGAAGCCACGGCAACCCCCTATAGGGAAGGTGCCAACCAAAGCGAGTTATCGAACAATGAGAATCTCTTTGTTCGGTCCGCTTTTAAGGCGGTTTTTTTATGCTATGAAAGAAAGGATAATCAAATGGAAAAATTATTATTTACATCAGAGTCAGTAACGGAAGGACATCCAGATAAAGTCTGTGATGCAGTTTCAGATGCTATTTTAGATGCCTGTTATGAACAGGACCCTATGAGTAGAGTTGCTTGCGAGACAGCTTCTTGCACAGGCTTTGTGCTTGTTACAGGTGAGATTACAACTAAAGCTAATCTTGATATTCCTAAGATTGTTAGAGATACTGTCCTTGAGATAGGATATGATGATGGAGCAAAAGGTCTTGATGGTAATTCTTGCGCTGTAATGGTGGCTCTTGATCAGCAATCAGCAGATATTGCAATGGGAGTAGATAAAGCTCTAGAAGCAAAAGAAGGATCTCTTACAGATGATCTTGATACAGGCGCTGGGGATCAGGGTATGATGTTTGGATATGCTTCTAATGAGACAGAAGATTATATGCCATATCCAATTGATCTGGCACATAAGCTTTCTCTTCAACTTACCAAGGTAAGAAAAGACGGTACACTTCCTTATCTGAGACCAGATGGAAAGACACAGGTATCAGTAGAGTATGATGAAAACGGAAAGCCTAAGAGGTTAGAAGCTGTTGTATTATCAACTCAACATAGTGAGGATGTTACACAGGAGCAAATTCATAAAGACATTAAAAAATATGTATTTGAACCAATTATTCCAAAGGAAATGATAGATGATAAGACAAAGTTTTTCATTAATCCAACAGGTCGTTTTGTAATTGGTGGACCTCATGGTGACGCAGGACTTACAGGACGTAAGATTATTGTAGATACATATGGTGGAATGGCTCGTCATGGTGGTGGAGCATTTTCTGGAAAAGACTGTACTAAGGTAGATAGATCTGCAGCTTATGCTGCAAGATATGTAGCTAAAAACATAGTTGCTGCAGGACTAGCTGATAAATGTGAAATCCAGTTGAGTTATGCTATTGGTGTTGCAGAGCCAACTTCCATTATGGTTGACACATTTAACACAGGCAAGAAGTCAGATGAGGAGCTTGTTGAAATTGTAAGAAAGAATTTTGATTTGAGACCAGCTGGCATTATTAAAATGCTTGATCTTCGTCGTCCAATTTACAAGCAAACATCATCTTATGGTCATTTCGGACGTAGCGATTTAAATCTCCCATGGGAGAAGTTAGACAAGGTGGATGCACTTAAGAACGCATAATATATGAAGATTAGAACAAGACTAGTTTTAGCATTTTGTATAATCATATTTGTACCAATATTAATAGTATTTACTGCCTATATGTTGCTGGGATTCTCTAACTTTACCAGTGAGACCATGCTTCGACTCAAAGAGAATCTTAGTGGCTTGTCAGTAGATGCAATAGCTTCTGGTGCCCTAATACTAATTCTTACTGCTACAATTCTAATTCTTTGGATTTATAAAGGAATTGTGCCTAATATAAGAAAGTTAACAAAAGCAGCTCATTGTATTAAGGAAGGCGATTTAGAATTTAACATTTCTGGAAATGGCGTTGACGAATTAAGTGAATTGTGTGATACATTTGAAGAAATGAGAATTCGTCTTAAAACCAGTGCTGAGCAGAGACTAGAGGATGAAAATGAGCAGAAAATGCTTATATCTAATATAGCGCATGACTTGAAGACACCAATTACTGCAATTAAAGGTTATTCAGAAGGATTGCTAGATGGTGTGGCAAATAATTCCAAGAAGCAGGAAGAATACGTTCAAACAATTCTTAATAAAGCAATCGAGATGGATAATCTCATAAATGAGCTGACATTGTATAGCAATCTGGATACAAGTAGGATTCCTTATAATTTTCAGAAAATCAATATTTCAGATTATTTTCAGGACTGTACATGCGATATTAGCATGGATTTATCCCACAAAAACATAAAATTGATATATACTAATTATCTTGATCCTGATGTGGTCTGTATAGCAGATCCAGAGCAATTAGCGAGAGTTGTTAATAATATTGTTAATAATTCTGTGAAATACCGTGGAGAGAAAGATCCTAAGATTGTTTTTTCTTTACATGATGCAGGTGACTTTGTTCAGATAGATATTAAGGATAATGGAATAGGTATTCCGAAAGAAGATTTGCCATATATATTTGATAGAATGTATCGAGGTGACCAGTCAAGGAATACCTCTGCAGGAGGTAGTGGAATAGGACTTTCTATTGTAAAAAGGATTGTAGAAGATCATGAAGGTAAGATATGGGCCTCTAGTAATGTTGGAAAGGGTACAACCATGAGCTTTGTGCTAAAAAAGTACAAGCAGTGATGAGATAGGGGAGTTATATGCAAAGAATATTAATTGTTGAAGATGATGAAGCCATCGCTCAATTAGAAAAGGATTATTTGGAAGTAAATAATTATGAGGTTACAGTAGAAAATAACGGAGAAGTTGGCTTAAAACGTGCAATAGAAGGCGACTATGATTTATTTATTCTAGATTTAATGTTACCCCAAATGGACGGTTTTGAGGTGTGTCAGAAGATTAGAGAGGTGAAGAACACACCGATTCTTCTTGTCTCAGCAAAAAAGGACGATATTGATAAGATACGTGGTCTGGGATTAGGTGCAGATGATTATATTACAAAGCCTTTCTCGCCAGGAGAATTAGTCGCTAGAGTTAAAGCTCATATGAGCAGATTTGAAAGATTAGTAGGAAGTAACGCACCAGGCAAGAAGAATGTAATTGAAATACGTGGACTTAGGATAGATACTGACAGCAGAATAGTATCTGTAAATGGAGAGGATGTGCAACTTTCATCGAAGGAATTCGAACTACTGTTATTTCTAGTGGAGAATCCTAATCGCGTAATATCTAAAGAAGAATTGTTTCAGGCAATATGGGGACAAGCTTCCTTCGGTGATGCCAAAACTGTTACTGTACACATCAAAAAGGTTCGAGAGAAAATCGAAATTGATTCTTCAAAGCCTCAATACATAGAGACAATCTGGGGGATAGGATATCGGTTTAGAGTATAACAACAGCTTTTTGATGATTTATTAAATGTAAATATAATTATAAGAGAATTGTTATGGAAGAAAAAGTTACAATATATGCTATGACACATAAAAGGTTTGATGAGTCGGGTTTAGACTTATACAAACCTTTATTTGTAGGAGCAGATGGAAAAGAAAATACCTACGGATATCTAAGGGACGATATAGGTGATAATATTTCAAATAAGAATTGTTATTATAGCGAGCTTACGGGGATATATTACATTTACAAGAATATTACTGATGTTGATATTGTAGGAACATGTCATTATAGAAGATATCTTGTTGATGAGAGGGATAATTTACTAGATAGGAAGCAGATTATTGAATATTTAAAAGAATATGATTGTATAACTAGTAAATGCTTGAATCTTAATTACACTTATTATTATGGCTTTTCTGAGAATCATAAGCCATATTATCTTGATGAAACAAGGAAAGTAATAAGTAGAATTTATCCTGATTATTTAGAAGATTATGATAGGTTAGTTAATGATAAGCATACCTATTTTGGCAATATTATGATAAGTAGAAGGGAGCTGTTTTGTGATTATTGTAAATGGCTTTTTGATATATTATTTGAATTAGAAGATAATATTGTTATTGAGGAAGAGAATTCTTATCATAGAAGAATATTTGGGTTTATATCAGAATTCTTGTGGTATCTATGGGTAGTACACAATAATATAAATGCTAAAGAGTTAAAAGTAGGTATTGTAGGAGAAAAAATAGAGATTAAAGCTGTTAGAGAAGGGCTTAGAGAGTACTTCAAAAAAGGCGATGTAGATGGTGCAAAAGCTTATTTCTTAGAGGAAAGAAAGAAAAGACCTGACATGATGATGGAAGCATCAGATATTACAGGTGAACTTCACATATGTATGGAAGCTATTGCAGTATCTTCTCTTGAGAAGCAGGAAGGGCTTGTAGATACAATTTCAAGAATGAGAAATTATGATGATATAATTAAGTATTTCTCTAGACTTAATGAACTTGTTGTTGCTAGCTTAGAAGAGGATGAAGAGATAGAAGATAATTATTATTCTGAAATTGCTATTGAAGTGGCTTGTCGTATGTATAGATAGTCTTGATTAAACCAATATAAAATGCTAATATAAGTTAGTATTTCTGCGTATTTAAGGAGAATAAAATGTCAAATAATAAGAAATTTGTTGAAGAAATAACATCAAGAGAAGAAGATTATACAAAATGGTACACTGATGTGGTAAAAAAAGCTGAGTTAATGGATTATTCTGCTGTTAAGGGCTGTATGATTCTTAAACCTAGAGGATATGCTATATGGGAGAATATCCAGAAAATTCTTGATAAAAGATTTAAGAAGGTTGGTGTAGAAAATGTGTATATGCCTCTTTTTATCCCTGAAAGTCTCCTTCAGAGAGAGAAAGATCATGTGGAAGGATTTGCTCCTGAAGTTGCATGGGTGACACATGGTGGAGATGAGAAATTGCAGGAGAGACTATGCGTTAGACCTACATCAGAGACACTGTTTTGTGATTTATATAAAGATATTATTCATTCGTATAGAGATTTGCCTAAATGCTATAACCAATGGTGCTCTGTAGTAAGATGGGAGAAGACTACTAGACCATTTCTTCGTTCATCAGAGTTTTTATGGCAGGAAGGTCATACTGTTCACGCAACACATGAAGATGCAGAAGAACGTACAATTCAGATGTTAAATGTATATTCTGATTTTGCAAAAGAGATTCTTGCAATACCTATGATTAAAGGTAAAAAGACTGACAAGGAGAAATTTGCTGGTGCAGAATCTACATATACCATTGAAGCTTTAATGCCAGATGGTAAGGCGCTTCAATCAGGAACAAGCCACAACTTTGGAGATGGCTTTGCTAAAGCGTTTGGAATACAATATACAGACAATAATAATAAGTTACAATATGCACATCAGACATCCTGGGGTGTTTCAACTAGATTAATTGGAGCAATTATTATGGTACACAGCGACGATGCAGGTCTTTGCTTACCTCCTAAAATTGCGCCAACACAAGTATGTGTTATTCCTATTCAACAGAAAAAGGAAGGAGTGCTAGATAAGGCTAATGAGCTTCTTGATAGCTTGCAGGACGCTGATATTAGAGCGACTATTGATGATTCAGACAAATCTCCTGGATGGAAGTTCTCTGAGGCTGAGATGTGCGGAGTAGCAATTCGTATTGAAATTGGACCAAAGGATATTGAAGCGGGAAAATGTGTGATTGTTCGTAGAGACACAAGAGAAAAGATTGATTGTAGCCTTGATAAGGTGGTAGAGACTGTTCAAGAAACAATGGATAAAATGCAGTCAGATATGTATGATAGAGCGAAAGAATACTTAGATTCACATATTAATGATGCTACTAACTATGAAGAATTTGTTAAAGTTATTGACGAAAAACCAGGCTTTATAAGAGGTATGTGGTGCGGAAGTGTGGAATGTGAAGAGAAGATTAAAGAAGACACCACTGCAACAAGTAGATGTATGCCTTTTGAGCAGGAAGAAATAGCAACAACCTGTGTATGTTGCGGAAAGCCTGCTAAAAAATTAGTTTATTGGGGCAAAGCATATTAAAGGAACATTGTATGAGAGTTGAGTTACCAAAAGAGGTAAAGCGTATAATAGATATGTTACATAGTCACGGACACGAAGCCTACGCAGTAGGCGGCGCTGTCCGTGACGCTATATTGGGGCGTGAACCTAAAGATTGGGATATTACGACAAATGCATTTCCTCAAGAAATCAAATCTATATTTAATAAAACTATTGATACAGGTATAGAGCACGGAACTGTTACTGTATTAATGGGAAAAGTGGGTTACGAAGTTACGACATACAGAATAGATGGTGAGTACTTTGATAGCAGACATCCATCTTCTGTTGAATTTACAGGTAATCTCAGAGAAGATCTGCTAAGACGAGATTTCACAATTAATGCTATGGCATATAATGATTTAGAAGGACTGGTTGACGAATTTGGTGGACTCTCAGACCTACGAAATGGTGTTATAAGGTGTGTCGGTAATGCCAGGGAAAGATTTAGTGAGGATGCTTTGAGAATGCTTAGGGCAGTAAGATTTTCCGCACAACTAGGATTTGAGATAGATAATGAAACAAAAGAAGCCATAGAAGAACTTGCTCCTAGTATAGTAAATATAAGTGGTGAGAGAATTAGAGATGAGCTACTTAAAACAATAGAATCCGATAATCCAAAGCACATATTGGATTTGTATAATCTAGGATTAACAAAATATATTTTGCCGGAATTTGACGAAATGATGAAATGTGACCAGAATAGTAAGCATCACATGTACAGTGTTGGTATGCATACTGTTATTTCTATGGAAAATGTGCCGTCAAATCGTGTGCTTAGACTGACGATGCTGCTTCATGACACAGGAAAGCCTAAGACAAAGACTACAGACCAGGAAGGATATAATCACTTCTATGGTCACCAGGTAGAGAGCGCAGGAATTGCCAATAATGTTCTTCGTCGCCTTAAAATGGACAATGCAACTAGAAAAAAGGTGGTTAGGCTAGTTCGATATCACGATGAAAGACCGAAATTAGATGAGAAAAAAGTTCGACATAAAATTGTTGATATAGGAATAGAGGCATTTCCTGATTTGTTTGCAGTTAATAGAGCTGATACTCTTGCACAATCAGAATATAAAAGGGAAGAAAAATTAGCATATATTGACGAATTTGAGAGAATCTATAATAGTATCATAGAGAAGAAGCAAGCCCTTTGTATAGGTGATCTTAAGATAACAGGTAGTGATTTAATCAAAATGGGATTAAATGAAGGCCCTCTGGTAGGAAAGGTATTAAAGGAGCTTTTTGAAGAAGTATTAAATAATCCAGATAAGAATACAAAGGAGTATCTTAGGGATAGAGCAGGTAAGTTGATACGAAAGTATGGAGAAAACAATGAATGTTAAATGCAGAATAAAGAAAATTGTATGTGCTGTTTTGATCCTTGTGCTAGGACTGGGAATGCTTAGCGCCTGTGGAGAAAGTGAACCACATTTTGGTAAATCAAAAGCATTACCAGCATCTAATAGTTCGCAAAATGAAGATGCAAAGGTTGATAACAATATTTGCATTATTCAGGAACTTAATATGATAGAAGAGACTGTTACTGTCTATAATACTGTAACAACTAGAACTCTTCGTTATAAATACAGCCTTGCAACACAGTTTCTGGATAAATATGGTAATGAAAGTAGTTCACTTAATTTTACACCAGGTACAGCAGTAGTTCTTGGAGATAAGCTTAAGACTAATGCATTAAGCAGTATCAAGATGTCTGATAAGACCTGGACGCAGACAGGAGTTACTAACTATTCTATTAATACTGATAATCACAGAATCTATATAGGAAATGCACAATATTCATATACGGATAATATTTGTGTCTATTCAGGCAATGAATCAGTATCTATATTAAGTATTGGAGAAAGTGATACTCTTACTGTTGTAGGAAAAGACTCTAATGTGCTATCTATAGCGGTAACAACAGGACATGGTTATATTCAATTTGTTAATACAGCCAACTTTGATGGCAGTATGGTACAAATTGGCTCTTATATATTTGCGAAGATAACGCCTGATTTGTTAACTGAAGTTCCTGAGGGTAGTTATGATGTTACAGTTGCAAATAACGGATATGGTGGGACTGTTAAATGTGATGTTAAAAAAGGAGAAATATCTGTAATTGACCTTGGAAATATTCAAAAAGGTGGGCCAAAGACCTGTCAGCTTACTTTCGTGGTATCCATGCCTGGCGTTGCAGTATATCTAGATGGTAATCAGGTAAATCCTAATGAAGCCCTAACAGTTCCTTATGGTGTACATAATGTGAAAGTAACAGCTACAGGCTTTAATGATTGGAGTAAGATATTATATGTTAATTCTGCTACCGCAAAGATTGCTATAGATTTATCTGATGAAAACAGTTCATCTGGTACTACAACAAATACAAGCAATAGTACTAGCAGTAAGAATTCAACGAATTCTTCTAATAGTTCATCATCAACCAGTAGTGATCTTGATTACTTGTCTACCCTTTCTAATATGATTGGAACGTTGACAGGAAAGAGTTCTACATAGAGTGATTTTTACAAGAAAAAAGTAGGAATTTTATTATATTTCAATGGTATTATGTTACAAAGATTAATTGCAAAAATTGTGACAATGTATTAATCCACAAAAAAACCTTGAAAATAAAGGATTTTTGCTTGACAAAGTAGGATAAAACCATTATAAATAGATTTGTAAATTAATTAGGTAAGAGCCTAGTAATTATTATATTAAAATTCTGAGGAGGAAGAAAACTATGAACAAAACAGAATTAGTTGCAGCTATGGCTGACAAGGCTGGAATCTCTAAGAAAGACGCTGAAGCTTCTTTAAAGGCATTCACAGAAGTTGTTGCTGAAGAATTAAAGAAGGGTGAGAAGATCCAATTAGTTGGATTTGGTACATTTGAAGTATCTAAGAGAGCAGCTCGTACAGGAAGAAATCCTAGAACTGGTGAAGAGATGAAGATCGCAGCTTCTAAGGCACCTAAGTTCAAGGCTGGTAAGGCTTTAAAGGATGCTGTAAATAAGTAATTCTTTTTTAAACAGAATTTTGACCCAAGACATTTAATGTCTTGGGTTTTGTTTTATAGAGGAAATATTATGAGATTAGATAAATATTTGAAGGTAAGTAGATTAATTAAGAGAAGAACAATAGCCCAGGAGGCCTGTGATGCAGGTCGTGTCAAAGTAAATGACAGAGTGGCTAAATCTTCAACGAAGGTGAAGGTTGGAGATATAATAGAAATTGAATTTGGCAATAAATCTGTTAGGGTTAAGGTGCTAGATATACAGGATACGACTAAGAAAGAAGAAGCAAAAGACCTGTTTGAATACATAGATTAAAAAAATAATAAAAAATCGACTAAATTTTTGATTTTAGTCTAAAGTTTTAACGAAAAATGCCGACATATTAGATGACAGATTCTATAAGTTGCCATTTTATAGTGTTTGTCTGGTGTGTTAGACACAAGATGTTGTGTGGCTTTGAATAAGTAATCATCAAAAATCTAACAATGTAGAATTAAGGAGATAAACCATGCAAAGACCGAGGAAGAGGCGGGCTGTAAATGGACGTATTTCTTTTGTTATCGTTGTCTTGTTTCTTATTGTCGCAATGTCTGTTGCTATGATTTTGCTAATAAGAAAAGACTTAAATCTCAAAGAAGTTGAAGCAAAGAAGAGAGCTGAACTTCAAGAACAGCAGGAAATTGCTCAGGAATTAAGCGATAAAGAGAGATACACCCAGACATCTGAATATGTAGAAAATACGGCGAAGAATAAACTAGGTCTTGTTAGGGAAGACGAGACTATTTTCCGTGAGAAATAATAAAGCACAACTCATGTTATGTTAGAGTGTGCTTTTTTTAGTGTTTTTGATATAATAATTCTATGATTTCTAAATGTAAAGAAACAATTGAAGAATATAATATGATAAGTAGTGGCGATAAAGTATATGCCGCAGTTTCAGGAGGCGCAGATTCAGTGTGCCTTCTTCTTGTGCTAGAAGAAATAAAGAAAGAAAAGGAATTTGAATTAGAGGCTATACATGTTGAACATGGTATAAGGGGAGATGAGAGTATAAAAGATGCCCTTTTTGTAGAGGATTTGTGTAGAAAACATGGCATTAAATTTCACTCCTATAGCGTGGATTCAAAAAAGTTTGCTAAAGAAAACAGATTGTCTTTAGAAGAAGCTGCAAGACAATTAAGATATAACTGTTTTAATAATCATGCAACGGATGGTAAAATAGCCACTGCTCATCATATGGAAGACAATGCTGAAACTATGATTTTTAACATGGCTAGAGGCTCAGGAATAGAGGGAGTTAGAGGCATAAAAAAAGTTAGAGGCAGTTTCATTCGCCCCTTGATAGAATGCAGTAGAAAAGATATAGAAGAGTATCTTACAAGTAAGAATCAGGCTTATTGTACAGATTCTACTAATGAGGAAACAAATTACACAAGAAATAATATTAGACATAATATCATTCCGAAGCTTCTTGACATAAACCCTGGCGCCATAGAGCATTTATCTAACCTGTCTAAAATGCAGGATATGGCGGTGGAATATATAAGAAAGCAAGCCCAAATAGCATATGAGAAATATGTTATCGGTAATACCTTAAGCAAGAAGTTGCTACAGGAAGAATTAATAATTGTTCAATTTGTTTCTCATACATTTATTTGCAATATAGCTGGCTCTTCTAAGGATATATCCAATATTCATGTTGATGAATTAGTAGACCTTATAAAGGGGCCAAGTGGCAGAAAGGTGAATCTGCCCTATGGTTTGACGGCTGTTTCTAATTATGACTCTGTTGAAATAAT
>SVEY01000009.1:50347-53460 GCA_015057165.1 Lachnospiraceae bacterium
AAGGGGCCAAGTGGCAGAAAGGTGAATCTGCCCTATGGTTTGACGGCTGTTTCTAATTATGACTCTGTTGAAATAATTACTAATATTGAAGCAGAATCGAATAATGGTACTTATGAAGAAATAGTATTAGATGATTGTCATAATAAGAAAACTGTAAATGTTAATAATATGACTGTGGAATTAGAAGTCGTTTCAAATTCAAAAAATGTACAAATAACACCAAAAACCTATACTAAAATGCTTGATTATGATAAAATTACAGAGGTGCTTTGTCTTAGAAATAGAAGAGAAAAAGATTATATAGTTATTAATGATAAGGGCTCTAGGAAATCCCTTAACAGATATATGATTGACGAAAAAATACCATCACAGTATAGAGATAGTATGTTGTTACTTTGTGACGGCAATCATGTAATGTATGTTGTTGGTCATCGAATTAGCGAGTATTATAAAGTAAATGATGATACAAGAAGGATTCTTAGGGTACAGATTACAGGAGAAGATATAGATGAGTGAACATGTAGTTAAAATGATCGAAGAAGAAGACGTTGATAGTAGAATTCGTGAGCTTGCGAAGGAGATAGATGAAGAATACAAAGGTGAAGAGGTATTTCTTGTATGTGTATTAAGAGGTGCCGTATTTTTTGCTTGTGAACTGGCAAAAAGGATTACTATTCCAGTAACTTTGGATTTTATGCAAGTTTCTAGCTACGGAAGTGGAACACGTTCAACAGGTGAAGTTAAGATTGTTAAGGACATAGACCTTTCTTTGCGAGATAAGAATGTAATTATTGTTGAAGATATTGTTGACACTGGAAATACGTTGTCAACATTAAAGGCTTTCTTTGTGCAGAGAAAGGCAAAGAGTGTTAAGATATGTAGTTTGCTAGATAAGCCTGAAAGAAGAGAGGTAAATGTTGATATAGATTATGTGGGATTTACAATTCCTGATAAATTTGTTGTGGGCTACGGTCTTGACTATGATCAGAAATACAGAAATTTGCCATACGTAGGCGTAGTTGAATTTGACTAGATTAAAGAAAAAAGGAAAAGAGGGTTAAGGATGAACGAGAATAAGCCAAGAAGTCCCTTTGCGGGATTTGGGCTGTACATACTTATAATTGTACTAATTGTTGTAGGGTGGTATTTCCTCTCTAGACAGAATCCTGTTACTTACAATAAGGATCAATTGTACAATGCCATTTCTGAAGGAACAGTGTCAACAATTATGATTAAGCAAAATAGCACAGTTCCGACTGGTACAGCCACTGTAACATTTAATAATAACGATAAGACTCAGACTCTATACGTATCTGATGTCAACGAATTTCAGAAAGAATTAGATGGCAAAAATTTTAAGAACTACAAGGTGTCAGATGTCCCAAGAGATGAATGGCTTGGGATGATTGTGCCTATTCTTTCTATTGTTGCCATATTTATTCTGATATTCATGCTGTTTCGCGGACAAGGCGGAGGAGCAGGTGGCGCTAATGCTAAAATGATGAATTTTGGCAAAAGCAGAGCCAGAATGACTAATAACGAAGATATTGATATTGGATTTAATGATGTCGCAGGACTTATTGAAGAGAAGGAAGAATTAGCAGAAGTTGTTGACTTCCTTAAGGATCCTGGCAAATACACAGCTATAGGCGCAAGAATTCCTAAGGGAATATTACTTGAGGGACCTCCAGGAACGGGTAAGACACTTCTTGCGAAAGCTATTGCTGGAGAAGCAGGCGTACCATTCTTTAGCATTTCCGGTTCTGACTTCGTGGAAATGTTTGTAGGTGTGGGAGCTTCTCGTGTAAGAGATCTCTTCGATGAAGCTAAGAAACATTCTCCATGTATTGTATTTATAGACGAAATAGATGCTGTCGCAAGACGTCGAGGTACAGGAATGGGCGGCGGACATGATGAAAGAGAACAGACTCTTAATCAGATGCTTGTTGAAATGGATGGTTTCGCTGTTAATCAGGGAATAATTGTTATGGCGGCAACTAACAGAGTGGATATACTAGATCCTGCTATTCTAAGACCAGGACGATTCGATAGAAAGGTTGTTGTCGGTCCTCCAGATGTAAGAGGAAGAGAAGAGATTCTGGAAGTGCATTGTAGAAAGAAAGCTATTGGTGATGATGTGGATCTTAAACAGATTGCTCAGACTACAGCTGGTTTTACAGGGGCAGACTTAGAGAATCTAATTAATGAAGCAGCAATAAGAGCCGCAAAAGAAAATAGAAAATTCATAGTACAGGAAGATATTAGAAAGTCATTTGTTAAAGTAGGCCTTGGAACTGAGAAGAAGAGTAAGATTATATCTGATGAAGATAAGAGAATTACTGCTTATCATGAGGCGGGACATGCAATTCTTTTCCATGTATTGCCAGACATAGGACCTGTATATACAGTATCTATAATACCTACTGGAATTGGTGCAGCAGGTTATACAATGCCCCTTCCTGAAAAGGACAGAATGCATATGACTAAGGGTAGAATTCTTCAGGAAATTACAGCTACTCTGGGTGGTAGAATTGCTGAATCAATAATTTTTGATGATGTAACAACTGGAGCATCACAGGATATAAAGCAGGCTACTGCACAAGCGCGTAATATGGTTGTAAAATACGGTATGTCTGATAAGGTGGGAATGATTAATCTTGATGATAATCAGGAAGAAGTATTTATCGGTCGTGACTTGGCGCATCAGAAAGGTTATTCGGAAAAGACTGCCGCAATAGTAGATGAAGAAGTAAAGAGTATCGTAGATTCATGCTACGATAGAGCTGAGAAAATTCTTCGCGAGAATGAGGAAATACTACATTCTTGCGCAAATCTTCTTATTGAGAAGGAAAAGATTACAAGAGAAGAATTTGAGAGCTTATTCTAAGATTTAGCTGTGCTTAAAGTGAAGAATTAGTGTAAAAGGGCATTTATTTGTGCTATATGCACAAAAACAATAGCGAGGTTTTGTTATATTTGTGAACACTTATGTGTTGCGGCTGGATATAATAATAATCGTAAAAACCCCCAATACATTATATTAATTTTTACTAACCCCATAGTAAAAATACCTTCTCCTAAAAAGGACAGCGAATGCTGTCTTTTTTACTTTA
>SVEY01000009.1:53560-55326 GCA_015057165.1 Lachnospiraceae bacterium
ATGGATCTTGATGAAGCTGGAGATGTATTTGATTACTATCGGGTAATTGTTCAGGTTGGTAGTAAGCCTTTTAAGTACATTTTCCAGATTGAACAGGGAAGTGAGAAAGTATACCTAGATAGATACAGTGTATGTGATAATATTCGTTGGGAATATGCTTTTATGATAGTTCCTGGCTTTGATACCCCAGAATGGGTTAAGGGCGCAGTAATGTATCAAATACTTGTGGATCGTTTTAATAACGGAGATCCATCTAATGACGTTGAGTCAGGTGAGTATTATTATATTTCTATGCCATCTACTAAGGTAGAAGACTGGAATAAGAATCCTGATAGTTTCGATGTGTGTAAGTTCTATGGTGGAGATATAGAAGGAGTTAGAGAGAAGTTACATTATCTTAAGAGTATAGGCGTTGAGGTTATATATTTTAATCCTCTATTTGTGTCTCCATCTAATCATAAATACGATACTCAGGATTATGACTATATCGACCCACATTACGGAAAAATAGTTGTGGATGAAGGCAGGCTTCTTGAGAATGGAGAAGCAGACAATACAAAGGCAAGCAGATATATATCTAGAGTTACTAATAAGGCTAATCTAGAAGCATCTAACGAATTCTTTTCTAGATTTGTAAGCGAGGCTCATGAAAATGGCATTAGAGTGATTCTAGATGGTGTGTTTAATCATTGTGGCTCTTTTAATAAATGGATGGACAAGGAGAGGATATATGAGTATCAGCCTTACTATGATAAAGGCGCTTATATAGATGTTAATAGTCCATACAGAGAATTCTTTGACTTTAACGAGAATGAGCCTGATAAATGGCCATATAATAGTCATTACGATGGATGGTGGGGTCATGATACCCTTCCAAAGCTAAATTATGAGAATTCAGAGAAATTATGCAATTATATATTTGAAATAGGTAAGAAATGGGTGTCTGCACCATACCATTGTGATGGTTGGCGGCTTGATGTGGCAGCAGACTTGGGTCATAGCGAGGAATTTAATCACTGGTTCTGGAGACGATTTAGACAAGAGGTTAAGAGCGCTAATCCAAATGCTGTAATACTTGCAGAGCATTATGGAGATGCGTCAGCCTGGCTTAGTGGAGATCAGTGGGATACTATAATGAATTATGACGCTTTTATGGAGCCTGTGTCATATTTCCTTACAGGAATGGAGAAACATTCAGATTCTTATGATGAAGGAGCTATTGGAGACGGTGCAAGATTTGAAGCTTCCATGAGACATTTTATGACGAAATTCCTTACTCCATCCCTATATTCTTCCATGAATCAGCTATCAAATCATGATCATTCAAGATTCTTGACAAGAACTAATCATAAGGTTGGTAGAGTAGCAGAATTAGGTAGTGAGGCAGCCTCTGAAAATGTGGACAAAGGAATACTTAAAGCTGCAGTTCTTATGCAAATGACGTGGCCAGGAGCACCTACCCTTTATTATGGTGATGAAGCTGGTGTGTGTGGCTTTACAGATCCAGATAATAGAAGAACATATCCATGGAATAACGTAGATGATGCCCTTATTGACTTTCATAGAGATATGATAAATGAACGTAAGATATCTTCTGCCCTTAAGAAGGGAGCATTTGTATTCCTTAGATGTGACAGAGATTATGTGTCATATGGCCGATTTAATAAAGAACAGAAATGCGTAATTGTTGTTAATGGAAGTTATCATGACATTGATGTTGATATTCCAGTGTGGAAGGCAGAGGTGCCGCTTGAATGCGAGATGAC
>SVEY01000009.1:55426-96969 GCA_015057165.1 Lachnospiraceae bacterium
TCACCATATTCGCTTTGAGCACCATAGTATGCGAGACTGTTGTTGAATACGATTGCCGTAGCCATCATGGCTAGCTGGTTAAAGCATGGTGCGAGACCAAGGACAGTGCTTTGTTTAAGTGAAAAGCCTCTTGGAACAAAGTGTTTAGGCTTTAATTCTGCTGATTTGAAATGGAAGAAGTACACTATAACAATTAAACATGAAATAACTTGTCCGATAACAGTTGCAATAGCAGCACCAGCCATTCCCATTCCAAGGTATACAACAAAAATTGCATCAAGGATAATATTTATAACGGCGCCTACAATATTAATGGTCATTGTAATTCTTGGGCTTCCGTCAGCTCTAACAAGGTGTCCGCCTCCTGCCTGAAGAATAAGTGCAGGAAAACCTATAGCTGTTATAGATAGATATGGTTTGGCATATTCTAACACTGAATCAGGAGAACCTAAGAATCTAAGTATCGGTTCTGTGAACAGGACACATGCTATACCAAGAATCAGCCCGATAAGAATCATCATTGTTGTGGCTGTTCCAACAAAGTAAGGAGCTTTATCCAGTTCTTTTCTTCCTTGCGACAGATTAAATGCTGATGAACCGCCAATTCCAAAAAGAAGAGCAGTACTGATGCAACACATCGTTAAAGGGAATACAATGTTGGTAGCCGCATTTCCCAGTTCTCCGACACATTGACCGATGAATATCTGATCTACAATGTTATATAGTGAAGTTACGAGCATTGCAATAATGCTTGGAATTGCAAATTTTCTGATTAATATGCCTACAGATTCGAATCCTAAAGGGTTTGTTTTGGTTTTATCTTGTGAAGTGCTCATAATAATTCCTTTTTATTAAATATTTGAATAAATCAAACATATTATATAGTAAAATGATGAGTAAATACGACAAATATAAGATATTTCATATCTTGAGTGTATAGAAAATATATAATAAATAGACATTTTTGTGGAAATGTTCTTCGAAAAATGCAATAATAGACATATGGCTGAAAATTTAGCACAAAATAATTATAAACTAAAAATTAGTTATGATGGAACTCGTTACTTTGGATGGGAAAGGCAACCTAATAAAGAAACGATTCAAGGGAAAATAGAAAATGTGCTTTCTCGTATGTGTGATACAGATATAGAAATCATAGGTGCAGGACGTACAGATGCAGGAGTTCACGCCAAGGCGATGATTGCTAATGTGCATATGGAAACGACTATGACAGAGGAAGACATATTAGAATATATGAA
Organism: Lachnospiraceae bacterium; assembly: GCA_015057165.1. Classification (GTDB taxonomy): domain Bacteria; phylum Bacillota; class Clostridia; order Lachnospirales; family Lachnospiraceae; genus RUG191. The sequence continues at coordinate 56,686 of SVEY01000009.1, forward strand.
TAGATATCTGCCAGACGATATAGCGGTTATGACTGTGACGAAAGCATCCGATAGGTTTCATGCAAGATATAATGCAAAGGGTAAGACTTATTGTTATACAATATTTAATGGTAAAGTTAAACCGGTTTTTAACAGGAAGTATTACACATTTATTGAAGAGAAGCTGGATGTGGAAGCTATGAGAGAAGCTTCTAATTATCTTGTTGGGGAGCATGACTTTAAAAGCTTTTGTGGAAACCCTAAGATGAAGAAGTCCACTATAAGAGAGATTAAGAGCATTGATATAAAATCTTCAAAAGGATATATTTATTTGTATTTTACTGGAACCGGTTTTCTGCAATACATGGTACGAATCCTTGTTGGAACGCTTCTAATGGTTGGTAAAGGCGAGATGAGACCTGAAGAAGTAAAAGATGTATTAGATGCTAGAGACAGAACAAAAGCAGGGCAGACAGCTCCTGCCAAAGGTTTACGCCTCGAAAAAGTATATTATTAATTCATGATTTAATATAACAATATAAATGTGAGGAGGTTTGAGTCATGAAGAAAGTAAAAAGTGATATGGCAAGAATTAACAGTTTCGTGCTAATAGGTTGGGTTGTTACGCTAGGCATAATTTCAGCGGCATATCTTCTTGAAGTAATTAAAGGAGAAAGAACTATTATATATTATGCAATGCTTCTTGTTTGTGCTTTTGTACCATTTGTTGTGGGTTTTCTTTTCAAGAAGAAGAATCCAGATAGTCCGAAGTTTGCATTGTTTGCAACATATGGATACGCGATATTATTTGCATATGTTCTTATAACAGGAGATACACCATTAACATTTGTGTATTTGTTCCCAATGCTTGCAGTAGTGCTATCCTATAGTGATTTTAAGGTGCTGTTACAATTCTTTATTACATATTTTGTTATAAATCTTGCATCAGTAATAGTAAGAATTGTGGTATATCATGCTCTTACCGCTGATGATATAGCTAATTATGAAATACAGATATTTGCAGTAATTCTTGTGGGTATTCTTGCTTGTGTTTCTAGTAGGATTACACAGGATATTGGCAAGAAGAGAATGGCGCAGATAGAAGAGCAGACTAAGAGACAAGAAGAAGTTCTTGATGCAATTAAAGAAGCAACTGATGCTCTTAGCGAGAGAGTTGCAGATATTGATTCTAAAGCTAAGACAATTGAGTCTCAATCAGAATCAGCTCAGTCTTCTATTGAAGAAATCGCATCCGGAACAAGCGATGTTGCAGATACTATTCAAGATCAGCTTGCAATGAGTAATGGAATAAGTGAAAAATTAAATGCATTAACTGAGATTAGTAATGATATCCAAGATAGATTTACAGAGACGCACAAATTATCAGAACAAGGTATGAGCAATGTAAATGCTTTATCTGATAGTACAAAACTTGTTGCAGAATCTAAAGAAAAGGTATCAGAAGCAACAGAGACTCTAGTAGATAGCTTACAGGAAGCAAAAGAAATTCTTTCTATTATTAGAAATATTGCAGACCAGACAAATCTCCTATCATTAAATGCCAGCATTGAGGCAGCCAGAGCAGGTGAGCAGGGTAAAGGATTTGCAGTTGTTGCTGGTGAGATACAGAAGTTATCTGGAGATACAAGTAATGCAACAGAGAAGATTAATGGGATTCTGGAAACTTTGGCTGACGAAGCAGGTCTTGTTAACGATGCAGTATCTAACTTGGATGAAGTTAGTGCAAGACAGAATGAACTTGTTAATCAGACAGATGAGCAGTTCAAGACAATTGATGACAATATTAATACGATGAATGAAGCTGTAAGAAAGCAGTCAGAATTCCTTGGTAATATTAACAAGAATAACTCTGAAATCGCTGGTTCAATTTCTAATACAAGTGCTTATACAGAAGAGCTTACAGCTAATAGCGAGAATACTATGAATGTTACTAAGCAGTCCCTTGATGGAACCAGGGAAGTAAGCGAATACTTAAGCGAGATTCTTGCAAGTATACAGAAATTACAGGCTATTGCTGAGGAATAAAAGGATATAATATGGTATATACAATTACTCTCAACCCATCTCTTGATTATTATATCAAGATTAAAGATTTGCAGGTGGGTGAAATAAATAGAACATCAGGTGAAGAGATATTTCCTGGCGGGAAAGGTATTAATGTATCAATACTTCTTAGTAGACTTGGAGAGAAGACCACGGCGCTTGGATTTAAAGCGGGCTTTACTGGAGAAGAGATAGAGAGGCTCCTTAAAGAAGAAAAAGTAAATTGTGATTTTATTTCTTGTGAAGGCAGCAGCAGAATTAATATTAAGGTAACAGGCAACAAGGAGACCCAGATTAATGGTGATGGTCCTGTAATGAAAAAGGAGTATCTTGACAAGCTATATGACAAGCTTCAAGCTGTCGGAAAGGACGATGTTCTTGTACTTGCTGGATCTGCACCAAGAAGTCTTGGGAAAAATGTATACAAAGATATAATAGAACATTTACCACATAAAGAAACAAAAGTAGTTGTTGATGCTGCAGGGGGACTTCTTGAAGCATCCCTTAGTGCAAAGCCATTTCTTGTTAAACCTAATGTTGAAGAACTTCGCAATTTGTTTGGAGTTAACATTAGAACAGATGAAGAGATTCTTGAATATGCGTCTAAATTGCAGGATATGGGTGCAAAAAATGTCATTGTAAGTCTTGGACCTCATGGCGGTGTAATGCTTACAGAAGAAGGGGCAGTAATGACTTGTCAATCTCCTAGAGGTGACATTGTCAATACTACAGGAGCAGGAGACTCTCTTGTTGCAGGCTTTCTTTATAAATATTTGGAAAGTAAAGACATGAAGAAGTCTTTCTATATGGCACTGAGATGTGGAAGTGCAACGGCATGTTCTTCGGGAATTGCCAAAAGAGAGGCCATTATTGATAAGTATAAAGCATTAGTTCTTGATCTTGACGGAACGCTTCTTGATACAATAGAAGATCTTACAGCAGCAGTTAACTATAGTTTGACACAGTACAATCAGCCTAATTTAAGCGTTGATGAAGTGCGAAGTATTGTTGGAAATGGAATAAGAAATCTTATGATTCGCTCTGTTCCAGGTGGTGAAGAATGTGAGACCTTTGAAGAAGAGTTTGCCTTGTTCTTGAAATACTATCTAGATCATTTGTACGTATATTCTACAGTATATCCAGGGATGATGGATGTACTTAAGAGATGTAAAGAACTGGGTATACCTGTAGGTATTGTTAGCAATAAAGAAGAAGGTGCAGTGGGTCAGATTGTAGATCATTTCTTCAAAGATTATATAGTAAGTTATGCAGGGGACAATATGGTAAGAGCTAAAAAGCCTGCAAAGGATAGTGTATATGCGGCCCTTAACCAGATTGATCCGGAGCTTAAAGCCGAAGATGTCCTGTATGTAGGCGATTCTGGCGTGGATTCTCTTACTGCAGAATGTGCAGGAATGGATTGTCTTCTTGTTAGTTGGGGTTTTAGATCAAGAGAGGAATTAGAGCAGCTAACTTGTATGACAATTATTGATAAGGCAGAAGAAATCATGTATTTTCTTAAATAAATCAAAGAATGTAAGTAGAGAATATGTATTTTTCGTGAAAAAAATAACAATCTGCTTTTATTCTATTGCATTTTGACCATAGCTTTCGTATAATGATACTAAGAGTTATTACGCGCTTGTGAAGTAACTATAGAAGGTTAAAAGTTAATAAAGGAAAGAGAGAGGTATTTATTTATGGCAGCAAAGACAGCGCAGGGAACAAATCCTAACTATCCGCTACGTCCAGATTATGCTGATGTTAGTGGACCAATGTTACCTAATGTTGCAAAACTTGGTAAGATTATTACTGACCGTGCCAAGATTAAGCTTGGTCTACAAAAGGTTACAAAAGACGATCCAGAATATTGGGCAGTAAAGGCACTTGTTGAAGACGATGATGATTTGGCAAAGTGGATTATTGACAATTTTAAAGAGATTCGTCATCCAAGAACATTTGCAGAATTAAAAGCAAGTTCTGGATTATCAGATGAAGAATTAACAGAGAAATTAGAGAAAATCTCTTACTCAGGAATTGTAGAATGGAATTACGAGGATCTTGATCCAAAGTGGCCTAATCCTAATCACGAGAAGAGATGGGTTCTTCCTATGTATGTACCTGGATCAGCTGAGTTCTCTAACATGAACCAGGCTATGATTGATAAGCGCCCTGAGCTTGGTATGTTCTTTGAGCATATGACAAGACTTCCACTTGAGGGACTTACACATATGGTACCTCCAGGAGGAGCTGGAATTGGTATGCATGTTATCGCAGTTGAGAAGGAAGTAGATATGAATGAGACTTCTATTCCTATCGAGCACATTTCTCACTGGTTAGATAAATACGAAGGTAGATACGCAGCATCACCTTGTTCATGCCGTCGTTCAAGAATGACATATGATGAAGGCTGCGCTGATGATTTCAACGACTGGTGTGTTGCTGTAGGTGATATGGCTGAATATGTTGTTGAGACAGGTAAAGGCGGACGTTACATTACTAAAGAAGAAGCTCTTGAGATATTTAAGAAGGGTGAAGAGAACGGTTTCGTACATCAGATTACTAATATTGATGGTGAAGACAAGATTTTTGCTATCTGTAACTGTAATGTAAATGTATGTTATGCTCTTCGTACATCACAGCTTTTCAATACTCCTAATATGAGTAGATCTGCTTATGTTGCACATGTAGAGAAGCAGAAGTGTGTTGCTTGTGCACGATGCGTAGAGGTATGTCCAGCTGGAGCACTTACTCTTGGTCAGAAGTTATGTAAGAAGGATGGTACAGAGGTACAATATCCTAAGCAACCGCTTCCAACTGACAAGAAGTGGAGTGAAGCTGATTGGAACTGGGATTACAGAGATACAAACCGTATTGAGACACATGAAACTGGTACAGCTCCATGTAAGACAGCTTGTCCTGCACATATCGCTATTCAGGGATACTTAAAGCTTGCCGCACAAGGTGAATATACTAAAGCATTAGAGCTTATTAAGAAGAACAATCCTCTTCCGGCAGTATGCGGTCATGTATGTAACCGTCGTTGTGAAGATGCTTGTACAAGGGGCACAGTTGATGAAGCAATTGCTATTGATGAAGTAAAGAAATTCATTGCAATGAGAGATCTTAATGCTGAGACAAGATTTGTTCCTAAGAAGGTTATTCCTAAGGTTAAGGGCGCTTTCGATGAGAAGATTGCTGTAATCGGAGCTGGTCCTGCTGGTATTTCTTGTGCTTACTATCTTGCTGAGAAGGGATATAAGCCAACATTATTCGAGAAGAATAAGAAACCAGGTGGAATGGTTACATATGGTATTCCTTCATTCGTAATGGAATCAGAAATCGTTGAAGCTGAAGTTGACGTACTTCGTGAAATGGGTGTTGACATTAAGCTTGGAGTTGAAGTAGGTAAAGATATTACACTTGCTGAACTTAGAAAGCAAGGATATAAAGCATTCTATATTGCAATCGGATGTCAAGGAGGACGTGGAATAGGCGTTCCTGGTGAAGATGCAGAAGGTGTAATGAAGGGTGTTGATCTTCTTCATATAGTTACTGATGATGAATCATATAAGATTAGTGGTGATACAGTAGTTATCGGTGGTGGTAACGTTGCTATCGATGTATCAAGAACAGCAGTACGTTGTGGCGCTTCTAAGGTAACACAGGTTTCTCTTGAGACTCGTGATATTATGCCAGCACTTCCTGAGGAAATTGAGATTGCTGAATCAGAAGGAATTGAGCTTCAAGGTGGCTGGGGACCTAAGGAAATTCTTACAGAGAATGGTAAGGTTACAGGCATTGTATTTAAGAAGTGTACTCAGGTTAAGAATGCTGAGGGACGTTTTGATCCTAAGTATGATGAGAATGAAACTATGACAATTGAATGTTCTAATGTACTTCTTTCTGTAGGACAATGTACAGAATGGGGTAACCTATTAGAAGGTGAGGACGTTGAATTTAGAGGTCCTGCACCAGTTGCTGATAAAGTTACATTCCAGACTACAGTACCAGATATCTTCGTTGGTGGAGATATGTTCTATGGACCAAGATTTGCAATTGATGCTATTGCATGTGGTAAAGAAGGCGCTATCTCAATTCATAGATTTGTACAACCTCATTCAAGTCTTACAATTGGACGTCAGCCACATCATTATATTGAATTTGATAAGGATGATTTCCAACTTCCAGAAGGATATGATCAAGGTGGAAGAAATACTCCTGGTGTTAAGAAAGACGTTGATAAGATGTCATTTAGAGATGCTAAGGAAGTATTTACAGAAGAGCAAGTTAAGAAAGAGACAGCTCGTTGTCTTTCTTGTGGTGCTACAATCGTTGATGAGAATCAATGTGTTGGTTGTGGTCTATGTACTACACGTTGCGAATTTGATGCAATTCACTTACATCGTGACAGACCAGAATGCTCAACAATGAGAAAGTCAGAAGACAAGCTCAAATATATTCTTCCAAATGGATTTAAACAGAGAATTAAAGTAATGTTTAAATAGACATAAGTAGAATAATTTACACTTATAATAAGTCCGTCGTAAAGACGGACTTATTGTTATATAATGGGGGCTAAATAGTTACAAAAATAACAATAAATTGTAGTATTATTGCGAACAATATAGTATTATAAAAATGTAACGGTGACCGGAAATAATGGGGAGTAAAAAAGAATATGGATTTACAGACAAAACATTTGATACAGAAGAACAAAGTCGGTTTCATTATCGATATGCTTATTGCTGTGACAATACTTGTTGTGGGCATATTTGCTCCAGATAAGTCGGGCTTTTGGATTAGAGTAATAGGTGACGCGGTATGTATTGTTATTCTAATCATACTTAATCTAACTATGGGCAAGAAGAAGAGAGTTATGTCATTCTATCTGTATACACTGGTGGTTGCAACTCTATTCGCTACATTGACTGGACCAGGTAATTTCTATTTATATGCACTATGTTTTCTTGATTGCTTTGCTCTTATCTTCTTCATGGACTTTAAGATGAGCCTTAGAGGAGTAATAGTAAGTATAGCTAGTATGATAATATTCTTAGTGCTCAATATTATCTATGCACCAGATGATAATTTGGTTGTTAATATTTGCTGCTCAGCAATGTATGTAGTTGGATGTGTTGTAATACTTCTTATTACCAAGATAATTTATAATCAGAATAAAGAAGACGTTGATTATATGAAAGAATCTGCAGATGAGCAGACAGAAGTTGCTAATCAGGTAATGGATAGTTCTAATGATATAGCAAAACAGCTTGATGATGCACAACAGTTAGTTAAGACACTTTCAAGCAGTATCGAGAATAGTAATGCCAGTGTCAAAGACATCGCTGATTCAACTAAGATTACATCGGATTCTATAGAGCATCAGACAGAGATGACAAGCGATATTCAAGAGAATCTTAAGAGTGCTCAGAATAGAACAAAAGATATGAAAGAAGCTTCTAATCATACGGTAGAAGTGGTTGATGAAGGTGCAAGCCTTCTTGATCAACTTAAGTTCCAGTCAGAGAGAACAGCTGAGGTTAACAAATCTTCACAAGAGACAACTAAGAGACTTAATGAATGTATAGTAGAAGTTGAGAATATAATTGAAACTATTGTAAGCATATCAGATCAGACGAATCTTCTTGCTCTTAATGCATCAATTGAGGCGGCTCGTGCCGGAGAAGCTGGTAAAGGATTTGCGGTAGTTGCAGACGAGATTCGTAATCTGTCAGAAGATACTAAGAACTCAACAGAGAAGATATCTAATATTATTCAGGAATTAACAAGAAATGCCAGTGAAGCAGCAAAGAGAATGTCAGAGTCAGTAGAGTATTCTGAGAAACAAAATGAAATGATAGTATCTACTGGTGAGAAATTTGATGAGATTAGAAATCAAATGAATACATTATCATCAGATATTAATGGAATTTCAGAAGAAGTAGACCAAATTGTAGAAGCGAATAATACTATTATGGAATCTATAACCAGTCTATCTGCAACAGGTCAGGAAGTAAGGGCATCATCAGAAGATAGTATAGTAGTTTCTGAGACTAGTATGCAATATATGGAGCAGATGAATGAAGCTCTTGACGAGATATTTAAGTCCTCTAAAGAGATGTCTGCTTTTGTAGAACAGAGAAATAACAAGACAGAAGAGACAAAATAAGAACATATTTCTTGACATATTATTTTTCAAGGGCTAACATATATGTTAGCCCTTGTTTTTGGGTTAAACATAATCTTAGAAGGAAAGAAGGTGACCATTCATGGATGCAGACGGGTATTTATGCTTAATAGAATATGAATCATTGAATAGTTGCCTTATTATGAATTAGTATTATTCTCGGCGATAACTCTTCGCATTTTCCCAAGGCACTATTCTAATGAATGATTGTAACAATTTAATGTAAAGTGAGAATCACTTTGTGCAATCAGAGAGGAGGAGAATAGTGATAAAAATATACAAAACAGAAGATAATATAATAAGTGAGCGAAAAGTATACGAAGAAGGCTCATGGATTAATATGGTTGCGCCATCACTAGAAGAATGTGTTGATATTAGCGAACAGTTTAATATAGACATAGATGATATAAGAGCTGCCCTTGATGATGAGGAGAGTTCGCGTATTAATCTTGAAGATGAATATACACTTGTGCTAGTGGATATCCCTTCAGCAGAAATGCGTAATAATCGTCATTCTTATACAACAATTCCCCTTGGTATTGTTCTATTAGAGAATACAATTATTACTGTTTGTGCCGAGGAGACAGCAGTACTCAAGATGTTTGTAGAGCAAAGAGTGAGAGAATTCTCCACCAAGAAACAGATGAGATTTACATATCAAATCCTATATAATACATGTATTGTGTATCAAAGTTTGCTTAGAAATATTGATAGGAAAAGAACAGAGATTGAAGAAAGAATAAATGAGACAACTCAGGATGTAGATCTTGTTGATCTTCATGAATTAGAATCTAATCTTGTTTACTTTGCCACATCTCTTAGAGCTAATGGTGTGGTGCTTGATAGATTGACTCGCTATGGAAGACTTCGTCAGTATTCAGAAGATAGAGAACTACTAGAAGATGTTATTATCGAGAATCAACAGGCTATTGAAATGACACAGATATATAGAGATATTATTAATGGTACTAGAGAGCTGATGTCATCTGTTATTAATAACAGGCTTAACAATGTCATGAAATATCTTGCAGCAATAACAATTGTAATGTCTATTCCGACTATTATATCTGGTCTCTATGGAATGAATGTAGTATCAGAAGGCATGCCTTTTGCTGATACTCCTTGGGGATTTGCAATTATTTGTTTGTTTACATTAGTAATAAGTATAATTGCGCTCATAATTCTTAAACGAAGAAAGATGCTATAAGATTCATGATTTTAGTTTACGAAATGTATGATTTATTTGCGATGTTTTTCTAAAGTAAAAACATTTCACTCCGATATAATTAATAACAAAAGTACTTACAATAATCTTAGCAAGCGAACCAGAAGTCCGTTGTCTAAATAACAAAAGAGTTGTTTGGGTGATGAGTACAGGTGAGTAACTTAGATGAGTGAGTAGAAAGGAAACTAATTAACATGACAACAGAAAAAGAGTAGAGAGACGCATTCTTTTTATATTGAGAAGGCGTCTTTTTATTTCGTTTTTCTTGAATAGAATTCTTCGTTATAATATAATTTAACTGTGAGTATTCTGCGAATTGATGCGGATAAAGAATAATAAATAAAACAGTATGTTAATAGAAGGAGTATAAGTGAAAGATATAGAATATATCCTGGATTTTACTGTTCATCTTGGAAGAGAGATGCTTTTTGCAGGAGCCAATCTAGAGAGAGTTAATGAGACAATGGAACGTGTGTGCAAAGCATACGGTCTGCATGAAGTAAGTATTTTTTCTTTGAGCAGCACTATATCTGTTAGCGCCAAAGATGCTGAGGGAGATACTAAGAGCAGGCAGGTATCAGTTCCTGGCGCTGCTATTCATCTTGATAAATTAAGAAGATTATATAATGTAGCACATAAAATCTGTGATGAGACACCGAGTCCTGACAAATTACAGGATATGTTATATGAATCTGTAATGGTTCCATCTTATAACAAATGGATAGAGATGCTTGGCTTTGTAATTGCCATAACAACCCTTTGTAGAATCTTTGGAGGAGGATGGCAGGAACTTATAGTTGTAGCATTATCTACTGTACTTGCTTTTTGGATTAGCAGACCTCTTGCAAGGGCAAAGCTTAATAGAATAATAACGAACATAATCAATATGTTTATTACAACGGCAATATTTTTCTTTACTGTGTGGATAGGTTTTACGACGGAAATGATGGCCATGCTTACCTCAATGTCCCTTATGTTCATTCCGGGAGTTCCACTTGTTAATTCTATGAGAAATATTCTTTGTGGAAATGAAATGAATGGTATCTTAGAACTTCTCAAGGTAATACTTGAGACACTTACCATATGCTTTGGAGTATTTATTGCATATGCATTATTTGGGAGGTGGTACACATGGTAGAAAATATAGAATTAATAGTTCTTTCCTTCCTGGCATCAATAGGTTTTGCAATTGTATTTCAAGTTAGAGGAAGAGACCTTCTTGTTGCAGGCCTTGGTGGTGCAATAACAAGACTCTTTTATATTATTTTTATGGCTTTTATCCCATATAGAATATTATACGCAGGACTTGCAGCTATTATAGCCGCATTTTATGCAGAGATTGTTGCATCGAAGAAGAAGACACCGGCTACAGTGTTCTTATATCCTTCAATAATTCCTCTTATACCGGGAGATTTGATTTATTACACAATGGGTGGACTTGTCTTAAGCGACACTGAGACATTTACGAGAAATGGTATAGATTGTCTACTTGCCCTTGTTGGAATAGCTGTAGGATTTGTTGTGGCTTCCACTATAACATTTTATATTAGAAAATTTGCATTTTCTAAGGAAGCCAACTAAGAGGATAAGGTATGACTGACAGAGAAATTAGATTAAAAGAGATTAAAGAAAAAGCATATAGCCATTACGGCGGTTTTTCAAAATATGCAACAACTGTTCCAGAAGGCGCCAAGATAAGATATTTTGACAGTAGAGCAAATGATAATTTGAGAAGTCCTTTCGCAATTGATATAGATAAGATTATGCATAATCCTTTCTATAATCGCTATGGGGACAAGACACAGGTGTTTTCCTTCTATAGAAATGATGAGATAACTAGGAGAGCCACACACGTTCAACTTGTTGCAAGAATTGCAAGAATAATTAGTACTAATCTAGGACTTAATATTGATCTTACAGAAGCAATTGCCCTTGGCCATGATATAGGACATACACCCTTTGGACATGTGGGTGAGAAGTATCTAGATGAATTATATTATGAGTCATGTGGCAGACATTTCTATCATAATGTTCATAGTGTAAGAGCTCTTAAAACTGTTACACCAACTAATCTTACCATATATACTTTAGATGGAATAATTTGTCATAATGGAGAGAAGCCAGAAGGTGAATATTATCCAAGTAATCCTAAGTCTTTAGAAGAATTTGAGGATTTAATAGAGAAATGTTATACAGAAGAAGGCTTTGTGGATAATCTTAAACCATTTACTTTAGAGGGATGTGTGGTAAGAGTAAGTGATGTTATTGCATATGTAATGAAAGACAGACAGGATGCAAGGAAGATAGGTCTTGATATAAGCTATGATAAGCCTGGACAATTAGGAGCAGAGAATTACGAGTTTATAAGTAATATTACGGAGAATATTGTTCTTAATAGTTTTGATAAACCATATATTAAAATGGATAAAGAATACTTTGATGATATGTATCGTCTTAAGAGTGAGAATGCTTTGAAGATATATGGAAATTCTAAAATTAACAAATCCTATGAAGTAACTATTCGTCCTATGATGAAGAAGTTATATAATAGATTTAGAGATGATATACTTAATGAGAATCGGGATAGTTTAATCTATAGACATCATATTAATTACGGATCTTTTAAGAAGACATATTCTAAGAATAAAATGAGAGCAGATGATATTGTAGTTGATTATATAGCTAGTATGACAGATGATTATTTTATCGACTTGTACCATCATTTATATGGTGATGATGAAATAATGAAAGAAGTACAATATATAGATTATTTTAGCAACTAGTAGTTGGGAAAGGAGTGTCACATGAAAAGTAAAAAGAATCAAATAATACTAGTGGTTATCTTAGCTGTATTGGTTGTTCTTACTGTTGTTGGAATTATGGTTTCTTTCTATATTCCTTCAGGTAAGAAAGGCATGAAAACTTTAAGTGAACTAGAAACTATAGTGACAGAAGATTACGCACAGGATGTTGGACTCGAAGGATTTGTTGCAACAAGCAGCGCATTACAATAGTAAGAGTAGGGGGATAGAACATGGAAGATCAAAATAAGGTTACAGAGGAAATGAATAATAAACCGACTAAAGGTCTTCGAATTGCCATAATTGTTCTGGCAGTGGTATTTGTACTGGGTCTTATTATATTCTTAAGCATTAATTTGACAATTACAGGTTATAAAAGTGTAGCTGAGAAATATGATAAAGCTGTTAAAGCAGGCGATTTCGATAAGGCATATGAATGTCTTGATGTAGACGAGTCGGTATTTCTGACAAAGGAATCATATAGTATAAGACAATCTGTAATAGCAGATGTTGTACAGGGAATAAGTATACAGGATACAGTAGAAAAGATTGGTAAGAAAGCATATGATTTCATACTTAATAGATTTGCTAATGTTAATTATAAAGTATTAGAGGCTAATCAGGATGGAGACGAAGCTGTTGTAACTTTCCAGCTAAGTCCTAGATATGATATGCTAAGCTTCTTAAGCGAGAATAAGACGATAAAGCTTAAGAAGTGTAGCCATAATCATATGGGAATCTTCTCTAATTGGAAAGTTGTTGATGATACTGTCATTGCAGAAAACATAAAGCTTAATGTGCCAAATAGCAAGAAAGCATATATCGACGGAATAGAGATACCTGAAGAGTATTTTACAGGTGAAGAGAACGGAATGAAGATATATGTTATTCCAGGATTGTTTACAGGAAGTCATGTGTGTACTACAACAGATGATGAAGTCACATTTAAGAATTATAATATTACAGCAGGAAGATCTAATACAGAGATAATTGTTAAGGATGTATCTCTTGATGAGGAACAGAGACAGAATGTAATTAATGCTTCTTATGATGCATTCAAAGCTGTAATAGAAGCAGAGGCAAGAGGAGCTGAATTTGATGAAGTCGCATCATACTTTGCGCCTGAATACAGAAGGATAGAGAAGGCAAAGTACGATGAAGATAAGAAGTCTTTTTATTCAGCAGAAGAACAGACTGGAATAACAAATGTTGAGATAAGCGATGTCAAAGGTTCTATCTATAATGAGGCTTTTACAGATGGAACACTAGAGGTTAGTGTACAACTAGATTATAAAGACACTAATAAGGGCAAGATTAACACATATGTTCTTGGCGTGTTCGAAGGCACTGATGACAATCATGAAATAACTCAGGTAATGCGTATGCAATACGTTGATGGAAGATGGGTTGTAAGTTCCTTTGGAGATAATAGAATAATAGACTATCAATGGTTCTTCGGAAGTAGGTAATATTTTGTGAATAGGAGATTAAGAATATGAAGAAATGTCTAGTGTGTGGAAGAGAAAACGAAGATAATAAAGAAATTTGCGAAGAGTGTGGTGCAAACTTAAATGCAGAAGAAGTTGAAAGAGATATTAAGAATAATAAAGCAGTATCAATTTTTGTATATCTTCTTGATATCTTAGGTATAATAGTTGGATATGTGGCTGGTTTAAAGTCGGAATATGCAGCGTTTCACGCAAGAGAAGCACTTAAGATTAAGGTGACAGAAGTGATATTTGGAATAATTATTATTCTAATCTGTGTAGTTATCGGAACACCCTGGATAATAATCAGCTCATCTATTAGCTTCTTTGGATTACCAAGTCTTGGTATCTTCTGGGTAATGCTTGGCATTTATTCAATAGCTAAAGTATTATTCTGGGTTCTAAGACTTATAGGTGCAATTAATGCTGCAAAAGGCAAATATAAGAAGGCACCACTTGTAGGATCATTCCCATTCCTATAAAATAGATTTTTGTGTTATAATAGAAAGAGTGGCGTCTATTAAAGAAAAAAGGAAAAGGAAGAAGAAATGAGCGTAATAACTACTATACTTGCAATATTATGTGGAGTGGCATTGTTCCTCTTTGGTATGTCACTAATGGGATCTGGACTTCAAAGAGTTGCAGGTAATAGTTTAGAGAAAATATTATTTAGACTGACAAGTACGCCTATTAAGGGCGTACTTCTCGGTACAGTTGTAACAGCAATTATACAGTCTTCTAGCGCAACTTCCGTAATGGTTGTTGGTTTCGTTAACGCTGGAATGATGAAGGTAGCCCAGGCTATCGGAGTAATAATGGGTGCTAATATTGGTACATCTATTACGGGATGGATACTTTGTTTGTCTTATATAGATGGAAGTGAAGGAATAGCATCTCTTCTATCTACAGCGACCATATCTGCAGTTGTTGCAATTATAGGTGTAGTTCTCAAATTATTTACTAAACACACAAAATATCATAATGTGGGAGACATTATGATTGGTTTCGCAATACTTATGGTTGGTATGCAACAGATGTCAGGAGCAGTTGCACCCCTTAAGGAAAGCGAAGAGTTTGTTAGTGTTCTAACAGCTTTTAATAATCCTGTTATAGGTATTCTTGTTGGTATCGTATTTACAGCTATACTTCAGTCTGCATCAGCTTCAGTAGGTGTGTTACAGGCATTATCAATTACAGGAGCCATTACATTTCAATCAGCCTTTCCAATAATTCTTGGTATTGGTGTTGGTGCTGCTATGCCAGTTCTTATTTCTGCAATTGGAACTAATACTAATGGTAAGAGAACTGCAGCAGTTTATCTTATTAATGATTTGCTTGGTATGTTAATATGGGGCTCCGTCTTCTATATAACAACGCTGTTTGTGGATTTGCCGTTTATAGATATGACCATGTCGCCAGTTCTTATTGCGCTTCTTAATACTATTTACAGAGTGCTTACTATAATGGTACTATTCCCATTTGTTAAGGGGATAGAGAAACTTGTATGTGCTCTTATCAAAGACAAGAAAGAAGAGACAGAAGAACAGGCTGACTTTGAACTACTTGAAGCAAGATTCCTTGGAATACCAGAACTTGCTATAAGCCAAAGTCATAAGTGTATTAATGGTATGGCAAGAACAGCGCAAAAGAATGTATCAAGAGCAACAAGCATGGTTGATGATTATTCTGAAGACCGCTTTGAAAAGGTGTGCCAGAAGGAAGATATCTTAGATAAGTACGAAGATCATCTTGGAACATATCTTATGCGAGTATCTAAGACACAGATGAATTTAAAACAGTCAAAACAGGTATCAAAATTCCTTCACACTATAAGTGATTTTGAAAGACTTGGAGACCATGCAATGAACATTGCATTTATTTGTAAAGATATGCGGGAAAAAGGTATTGAGTTTTCTTCTGATGCCTATGAGGAGCTTGATGTAATAAAAGCTGCTACAGAGGAGGTAGTAGATATAGCCGTATCTTCCTTCCAGGATGATGACTGGGAGAACTCAGCTCATGTTGAGCCACTACGTGAATGGATTGGTAAGATTTGTGCTAATAGTAGAAGTAATCATGTTACGCGTCTACAAGAAGGAAAATGCGAGATTAAGACTGGAGTTGTATTTAACGATTTGATTATGAATTATGAACGTATTTCGGCTCACTGTTCTAATATCGCTGCGGCAACAATTGAAGCAGAACAGTCACATTTCAATACCCATGAGATGTTAAGTGAAGTAAGACACAATAAGGATGAAGAATACAAATTTACATACAAAACTTATGCTGAAAAATTTGCCTTAGAAGAGTCTGAAGAAGACAGAAAAAAAGGTAAGCTAAGAAGTAAATAATTCGGTGACATTAATGGATAAGATAAAACGCGCATATAATAGTGTCTATAGATTTATAAAAAGAATTGTTGATTGGGCGCTAGATACATTTTTTCCGAATCCGGAACCGGCACCAGAAGGGGAGCCATATTGTACAACAAAAGGAATGTGGAAAAAGGTCCTGTTTTATTCTGTAATGATAGTTGCTGGAATTGTTGGATACTTTGTTCTTCGTTATTTATTAATTAGTGTGTTTCATTTTGACACTATAACATTTGACTTAGAAAGAGGGGATACATATTCCAAGTTCTTTCAAAGTGGAGTGTACAGTATGACCGCAATAGAATGGGTTGTTTTCATTATAACTACCATATCTATTGCTGTTACTCCTATTATTAGATATTTGCCTTTTGGAAGTAACTATATAGCTACAGTATATTTTGTGTCAGTTGGATATAATACGTCATTTGCTTATTGGGGAATTATTCAAAAGGATATAAGAATTGCGTTTCTTGTATTCATAATAAGTCTTTCCCTGTGTGTTATTCCCTATATATTGTTTAAGTATAAAAGAATTAAATTACCAAAACATTTTTCTGATGTAGTATATGTATGCTATTGGGTTCTTGTTATGGGAGGAACAATATTTGGTATTTTAAGCTTTATACCAGGTATTGGAACTGTGGCCCAATTCTTTTATGAATTATATAAGCTTCCAGGTGCAGGTGAATTTCTACTTGTTGCAAGAATTATAATATATTTCTTTTTCATTTTTTTATGTTTAGAAAGATTATTAGATTTTATTAACGAGAAGGCACCCAAAAAGAATGAATGGATAGTATCCTTTCACCTTATGTACACAATAACTATTATGATAAACTGGTGCATAACATATATACTGATTAATGCTGATGACTTAATGAATGGATTCTTCTTGAATCAACTATTTGAATAAAAGGTGATAATATGAGTAGGATAATTGCGTTTAAAGGCATAAGATATGCCACTGCTTCTAGATGGGAATACCCGGTAGAAGAGCCTAGATGGAACAGGATTGATAATCTTGATGAGTGTTTAAAAAATTTCACTTCCTTTGGTGCATGTGCATATCAACCAAGAGCTTTTTTTGATGAAAGTAATATAGTAGAGAAAGAATTCTATAATAAAGAGTTTAGAGAAGGAGTAGATTTTACTTATTCGGAGGACTGTCTGTTCCTTAATGTATATACAAGTACAGATGAAAATGATAATTTATACGGACAGAATAAACCGGTAATAGTGTATATACATGGTGGTTCCTTTTCAACGGGATCAAGTGATGAGAAGGTTTTTGACCCTACAAAATGGGTTGAATCAGGAGTTATAGCTGTAACTATTAACTATAGACTTGGACCACTGGGATTCATGTGCCTCCCAGAACTTGCTTCAGAAGAAGGACATGTAGGAAACTATGGATTATATGATCAATTAACAGCGTTAGAGTGGATTAATCATAATATTGAAATATTTGGAGGAAATCCTAATAATGTTACGTTAATGGGACAATCTGCAGGTGCAATGAGCGCCACTCATTTAATCCTAAGTCCTTCTACAAAAGGCTTATTTCATAAAGCTGTGCTAAGTTCAGGTGGAGGTGTATCAACATTTGTTGCACCAAAACAGCAGGATGCAACATATGGTTTCTGGCGTAAGATAGTTGCGGAATGCAAACTAGATAGTATTGAGGAACTCAGAAAATGCGAACCTAAGACAATATATGAGAGTTGGGTTAAGGTTTGCTCTGAGATAAAAAATGTTGGACTTCTTGCAGGACCTGTTATAGATAATATTCTTATCCAAAAGACAAGAGTTGATGATTACAAGAGTGGCAATTATAATCATATTCCAATAATAATCGGCTCTAATAGTGAAGATATTGTTACGACTGTATTTCTTGAAATGGTATCTTCCTGGGGAAAGAACATTGCAAATTACGTATCTGAGAATGAATGTGATAATAGCATCCGTGCATATACCTATCATTTCTGCAGACAGCTTCCTGGTGATAATAAAGGAGCGTGGCATTCAGCAGACCTTTGGTATTGGTTTGGATCCTTAGACAAGTGCTGGAGAGAGTTTACAGATGTAGACAGAGATTTGAGCAAACAAATGGTTCGCTATCTAACCAATTTTGCTAAGACATCTAATCCTAATATTGATGATAAGGCAGATGAGGAAAGCATAGTAGTATGGGAGAATACAAGCGAAGCGCCTCATAAATACATGAACTTTGGTGACGAGGGTTGTGTAATGCAAAGAGTTAGTATAGCAAAATCAGTTTCAACTATGTTATTTAAGCGAAAATAAGAACGGAGAGTAATATGTACAAAGTTGATTTTAACGATCCTAAACATTTTCATTTTATAGGAATAGGCGGAGTTAGTATGAGTGGCCTTGCTGAGATTCTTGTTAAGCGAGGATTTACTGTAACAGGTTCTGATAATTGCGAGTCTGAATACACAAGTAATCTAACGAAACTAGGTGTTAAAATAGCATTTTCACAAGAGGCATCTAATATAACAGATGATATAGATTGTGTTGTTTATACTGCAGCGATAAAGGATGATAATCCTGAGCTTTCTGAAGCAAAGAGAAGACAAGTACCACTTCTTACCAGAGCTCAATTCCTAGGACAAGTTATGGCAAATTATCCAGAATCAATAGCTGTAGCTGGAACACATGGTAAGACAAGTACTACTTCTATGATTAGTCAGGTTCTTATAGAATTACCTGAAGATCCAACAATATCTATAGGTGGAATGTTCTCTGCAATTAATAGCAATATTCATGCAGGTAGTTCGAATACATTTATAACAGAGGCTTGCGAATATACCAATAGTTATCATGAGTTTTATCCGAAATACTCTATTATTCTTAATATAGAAGAAGATCATCTTGATTTCTTTAAGGATTTAAATGATATAAGACAATCCTTTAAGAAATTTGTTAATAATACATCAGATCATGGCTGTATTATTATTAATAATGATATTCCAAATGTGTCAGAGATTATAGAAGGTTCTAAGGCAGAGATCTTAACATTTGGCACAACTAAAGAAGCAGATTGTTATGCTAAGAATATCTCATTTGATGATTTTGGAAATGGAATTTTTACTCCTGTTTGCTGTGGTGAGGAACTTGATGAAATACATCTTAAGGTACCTGGAAACCATAATATATCTAATGCACTAGCTTCTGTATTGTTCCTGAAGAAATTCGGAGTTGATAATAATACAATTAAATCAGGCTTAGAGAAATTTGAGGGAGCAGATAGAAGATTCCAATTTAAAGGAACTATTAATGGTATAAATGTATTTGACGACTATGCTCATCATCCAACGGAAATAAAGGTTACACTCGAATCTGCCAAGAACTATCCACATGAGAGAGTTGTATGTGTGTTCCAGCCTCATACATATACAAGAACTAAAGCGCTTCTTAAAGACATAGCAAAAGCGTTGTCTCTAGCAGATATTGTGATTCTTTCTAAGATATATGCTGCTCGAGAAAAGGATATTTACAATGTTTCGTCCCGGGATTTGTTGAAAGAAGTTGAGAAATACGGTACAGAAGCTTACTATTTTGATACTTTTTCAGAAATTGAAGAATTTATTTTAAAAAAATGTATTAACAATGACTTGTTAATAACTATGGGTGCCGGAGATATAGTAAAAGTCGGAAATGAGTTACTTGAAAAATAGTTATCCACATAATCCACATTTTATGTAGGTTATTTATCTACATAGAGTGTGGATTATTTTTTTCAAATTTTACAATAGTTTCACGGAGTTATCCACTTTTTTTAACCTGTCACAAAGCCTTGAAAATACTAGCGTTGTGGACTCTTTTGGGGTTTAATTCTATATTCTAATGTGTTAAAATCCATCTAGGGTTTTGGAAAAGAGGAAAATGATTATATGGCAGACATAACATTACATACAAGTAACGACGCAGGAGTTACTTGTGTATCTAATGCATTTATAGATGAATATATGAAAGATGCCAACGGGGAGTTTGTGAAGATTTATTTGTATCTACTGAGATTACTTGGTCAGGATGAGTTAGATATAGATATTAGTCTGTTAGCAGAGAAGTTGGATCATACAGAGCGAGATGTGAAGCGTGCCCTTTCTTATTGGGAGAAGTGCAAGCTTATTTCTCTTGAGTATAATTCTTCGGATGAATTAACAGGAATATGCTTTCTGGAGCCATCTGGTAATTCTAATACATGTTCATCGCAGGTTAATGAGAATAAGAATTATGAACATCAGGGTAGAAGTCCCCTTCCTAAGAGGCAGGAATATAGTATTTCCCAGATGAATCATTTCAAAGAAGATGATGATATGGATGATCTTCTATTTGTCATCGAGAAATACTTAGGTCATAACTTAACTGTATCAGATCTTAATTATATTATTTACTGGACTGCTGATTTACATTTCTCTACAGAGCTTGTTACGTATCTTGTAGAGTATTGTATTGATAAGGGACATCCGAGTATTAAATACATGGATAGGATTGCCCTTGATTGGGCTTCTAATAATATCTCTTCTGTTGAAGAAGCGAAGGAAGATACTATTCAGCATTCAGATGCATATTATAATATATGTAAGTCATTCGGTATTAATAATCGTGGACTAATTAAGTCTGAATTAGAATATGTGCAGAAATGGAAGAAGTTAGGTCTAAGTGCAGACGTTATAGAAGAAGCATGCAGAAGAACAATAGTTAATACTAACAAACCTAATTTTGAATATGCTGATAAAATAATTGATAATTGGGTTAATCACAAAGTAAAGACTCTTGATGATGTGAAAGCTATTGATGAAGAGTATAAGAAGAAGTTTAAGAATACTTCAGTAAGAAATACTAAGACGGTTACACCTAATAATAGATTTAATAATTTTGATTCAAGAGATTACGACTTTGATGATTTAGAGAAGACACTGGTTAACAAAAAGTAGCAGGAGATAATATGTCATTAACAAATTCTCAATATGAAAGCATAATGAGAGAATATTCAGAAAGACAGTTTAAGGATGTCTTTGAAAGCACAAAAATAAAAAATGAGATATATTCTAAGAATCCAAGATTATCTGAGATAGATTCGCAGGTTGCAAGTGAAAGTGTTAAAGCATCTAAAGAAATGTTAAGTGGTAATACTAAAGCTTTAGATGATTTGAAAAAAAAGGTGGCCATGCTTAAAGCAGAAAAGGAAGAGATAATTAATGGACTCGGATATACTCTAGAAGACTTGGAACCGAAATACATTTGCAAGGATTGTAGAGATACCGGATTTATTAATGGAAAGCCATGTCATTGTTTTAAGCAGGCGGCCATCGACAAAAAGTATTCTCAAAGCAGACTTGAGAAAGTTATAAACGAAGAAAATTTTGATAATTTTAATCTTGATTATTACAGCAAAGAAGAGTTTGACAATAATATTTCAGCATATGATAATGCAAAAAATGTTCTTATGAGATGCAAAGAATATTGTGATAATTTTGCTGGTGATGAGAATATTCTAATATACGGAAAGCCAGGAATTGGCAAGACGTATCTTACACATTGTATAGCTAAAGATTTGCTTGATAAATCTTATTCAGTTATTTATTTTACAGCAGATGAATTAATAAAAGTATTTCAGAAAGAAACATTTGAAAAAGACGAGGTCTTAGAGCAAACTAGCGAAAGCATATATAGCTGTGACCTGCTTATTATTGATGATTTAGGTACAGAGTTTGTCAATTCCTTTACTTCGTCTAAAATTTTTACATGTATTAATGAACGCTTACTTCGTGGCAATAGTACTGTCATTTCCACGAATTTATCACTCCAGGAATTAATGGAGATATATTCAGAAAGAACATTTTCGAGAATTAGTCAATTCAACATTATGAAACTTTTCGGAAAAGACATACGGATTAAGAAGCAAGCGCAGAATAATTAGTAATAAAGAAATCGGAGGATTAATAATGCCAAGTGATGAGAATTATGTAAAAAACACCCCTTCTTATGGATCTCTAGGATTGATTCCATTAAAGAGTTGTGAAGAGTTAGGAAAGAGAATTGATGAATACCTTGTTAAATGGAGAGCTAACAGAGACACAGAGACATATGATGAGGTGTTGAGACAAGGATATAAATTAGACTCTTATATCGTTGAGGCTAATGTACCTCGCTTTGGTACAGGTGAAGCAAAGGGTACTCTTGCTCAATCAATAAGAGGACTTGATTTGTTTATTATGGTTGATGTTACAAATTATAGTTTGACTTATTCTCTATGTGGTCATACTAATCATATGTCACCAGATGATCATTATTCTGATATGAAGAGAATAATTGCAGCTGTAGGCGGTAAAGCACGACGTATTACTGTTATTATTCCATTCTTATATGAGAGTAGACAACACAGACGTACATCTCGTGAGTCACTAGACTGTGCACTTGCACTTCAGGAACTTGTTGCAATGGGTGTAACTAATATTATTACATTTGACGCACATGATCCAAGAGTTCAGAATGCAATTCCACTATCAGGATTTGAGACGGTTCAACCTTCATATCAATTTGTTAAGGGAATTCTTAATAATGTTGATGATATTAAGATTGATCCAGATCATCTGATGATTATTTCACCAGATGAGGGAGCAACTGATAGAGCTGTATACTTAGCAGGTGTACTTGGTGTAGATATGGGTATGTTCTATAAGAGAAGAGATTACTCTAAGGTTGTTGATGGACGTAATCCTATTGTTGCTCACGAGTTTCTTGGTTCTTCAGTAGAAGGAAAAGATGTATTTATTGTAGATGATATGATTTCTTCTGGTGAAAGTATGATCGATGTTGCAACTGAGCTTAAGAAGAGAAAAGCTGCAAGAATTTTCTTGATTTCTACATTTGGATTATTTACTAATGGTTTAGAGAAATTTGATAAGGCATATGAGGAAGGATTGATTTACAGACTTGTAACAACAAATCTTACATATCAGACACCTGACCTTCTAGAGAGAGAGTATTACATTAATTGTGATATGAGTAAGTATATAGCTCTTATTGTTGATACACTTAATCATGATTGTTCAATTAGTGATCTTCTTAATCCGTATGACAGAATTAGAAATCTTGTTAAATCTTACAATAGTAGAAAGTAAGAAGGTGATTAGATGAAATTCGATATGCATTGTCATACCCATGAAGGTTCCTCTGACTCTAAGGTTAGTGTAGAGGAGTATATTAAGCTTCTAAGAGATCAGGGATTTAATGGCATGCTCATGACTGACCATAATTCCTATAATGGTTATAGATACTGGAAAGAAAATATCTGCGGTAAAAAGTATCAGGACTTTGTTGTTCTAAAAGGCATAGAATATGATACTTTTAATGCAGGGCATTTCATTGTTATCCTTCCATCAAATGATGAATCAATATTGATGGAAAAGAGGGGACTTACAATAGAGAAACTTGTAGAAGTAGTTCACTCTCATGGAGGAATACTTGGTCCTGCACATCCCTATGGCGAAAATTTCCTTAGTATATATAGGACTGGTCGCTTCAAGAAAGACAGAAGTATTACAAAAGAATTTGATTTTATTGAAGGCTTTAATTCCTGCGAAGATTATGTTGATAATGATAAGGCTGCCCGGATTGCTGGTTTTTATAATAAGCAGATGTTTGCAGGAAGTGATTCTCACAGAGCTTCAAGTGTGGGTACAGCAATAACTACTATAGACGCAGATATAAGAAGTGAGGATGACCTTATTAATTATATTAAGTCTGGTGGTAAGACATCAATAGAAGGTAAGAGATGGTATGGAACAATCAAGGACCATCTTGGCAAAGCAAATAAACTTCTTGTCTATGGATTCTTTTTCTATAATAAAGCAGGAGCTTTTGCAAGAACTATTGGTCGAAAAAGAGAATACAAGAAATATATTAATTAACTATTAATGTGAATTTGGGACTGACAACATATTAATATGAAGAAAAAAATCGGATGATAAGCCTTAGGCTACATCCGATTTTTTTGGTTCTCAAGCTTTACCATATACCACATATTGTGGTTGCTTGTAGAATGCATATGCAAGTTGCACAAAAACTAAAAAGATTTATCAACATTTTAGGAATAATTGTTGCAAAGAAACCACGAAATAGTTATACTTAATATATCGTATAACTTGCATATTGAACTAGTTGCAAGAAAATTACTAGAAAGAAAAGACACGAGGTGATTGGTATGGGAAAGAAAGAGATGATAGCTATGCTGCTCGCTGGCGGGCAGGGAAGTCGACTCGGAGTGTTAACTTCTGATGTGGCAAAGCCAGCTGTTGCGTTCGGTGGAAAATATCGAATTATAGATTTTCCACTTAGTAACTGTATTAATTCGGGAATTGATACTGTTGGTGTCCTTACTCAGTATCAACCTCTTAGGCTTAATACACATATAGGTATTGGTATACCATGGGATTTGGATAGGAACAATGGAGGCGTTACCGTACTTCCGCCATACGAGAAGAGCGATAATGCAGAGTGGTATACAGGAACAGCTAATGCTATTTATCAGAATATAAAATACATTGAAGGCTATGATCCAGATTATGTATTGATATTATCCGGTGATCATATATACAAGATGGATTATGAAGCAATGCTCGATTTACACAAGCAGAATCAGGCAAGTGTAACAATTGCAGCCATGCCAGTTCCAATGGAGGAGGCTAGCAGATTCGGAATAGTTGTTACTGATGAGAATGGCAAGATTAATGAGTTCGAAGAGAAGCCGGCTAAGCCTAAGAGTAACCTGGCTTCTATGGGAATCTACATCTTTAGTTGGCCGGTTCTTAGAGATGCACTTGTTACGATGAAGGACCAGAATGGTTGTGATTTTGGTAAGCACATTATTCCATATTGTCATGAGAATGGAGAGAGAATTTTCGCTTATGAATTCAATGGTTATTGGAAGGATGTAGGAACACTTGGTTCATATTGGGAAGCTAATATGGAACTAATTGACTTGATTCCTGAATTTAATCTATATGAAGAGTTCTGGAAGATATATACGAAGCAGAACCAGATTGAACCTCAGTATATTGCATCAACAGCATCTGTTAAGAAATCTATTACGGGTGCAGGAAATGAGATATATGGTAAGGTTGAGAACTCTGTTCTAGGAGCCGGAGTTGTTGTTGAAGAAGGAGCATCGGTAGTTGACTCCATAATAATGAAGAATACGGTTATTAGGAAGGGAGCTCAGATAGAGAAATCAATAATTGCAGAAGATTGTGAAATTGGTGAGAATGCCAAGATTGGCTTTGGCGAGTCAGCCGAAAGCAAACTTAGTGCTAAGATTTATGCATTTGATCTTGCAGTTATAGGAGAGAATTCTACTATTCCTGCAAATGTTACGGTAGGTAAGAACACAGCAATCAGCGGTGTGACGACTGAAGAGGACTTTCCTCAAGGCAAGTTAGAAAGTGGCGGATATATTATTAAGGAAGGTGAAGAATCATGAAAGCATTAGGAATTATTTTGGCAGGTGGTAATAGTTCTAGAATGGGCAACCTTTCTGATAAAAGAGCTATATCAGCAATGCCGGTAGGCGGAAGCTATAGAGGAATAGATTTTGCATTATCTAATATGACTAATTCTCATATTCAGACAGTTGCAGTTCTTAGTCAATACAATGCGAGATCTCTTAACGAACATTTAGCATCATCTAAATGGTGGAACTTTGGTAGAAAGCAAGGCGGTCTTTTCGTATTTACACCGACAGTTACAACTGACAATAGTTGGTGGTACAGAGGAACAGCTGATGCTATGTGGCAGAATATCGACTTTCTTAAGAAATGTCATGAGCCATATGTAATTATTGCAAGTGGTGATGGTATTTACAAGATTGATTTTAATGATGTACTTGATTACCATATTCGCAAGCAATCAGATATTACAGTTGTATGTGCTAAGGTACCTGATTCAGATGATATTAGCAGATTCGGTGTTGTTAAGATGGACTCCGATGGACTTGTTACAAGCTTTGAAGAGAAGCCTATGATGGCAAGATCCAATATTGTATCAACAGGTGTATATGTAATAAGGAGACGAAGCCTTATTGAACTTCTAGAGCAATGTAATCAGGAAGGAAGATATAATTTCGTAACAGATATCCTTATTAGATATAAAGGAATGAAGAAGATATATGGTTATATGCATGATAGCTATTGGAGCAATATTGCTTCTGTAGAATCATACTATAACACCAACATGGATTTCTTGAATCCAGAGATTAGAGATTTCTTCTTTAGGAAGGGATCTAAGATTTATTCCAAATCATTTGATCTTCCACCAGCGAAATTCAATGCACCGGCTGATGTAAAAGACAGCCTGGTAGCAAGTGGATGTATTATTAATAGTAAGGTGGAACATTCAGTATTATTTAAGAACGTATTTATTGGCAACAATAGTGTAGTTAAGAATTCAATTATTCTGCCAAATGTATATATTGGGGACAACGTAAGAGTAGAGAATTGTATAGTCGAGACGCATGAAACACTTATGAGTGATACCGAGTATATTGGGGAGAACGGTATCAAGATTGTTGTGGAAAGCAAAAGTAGATACGGAATATAAAAGAGCCTTTTTAGGAAATAATATGTAAGGGAGAGATGTATATGAATATCACAGATATTAGAATGCGCATGTCGAAGGACTCTTCTAGAAATGTATTGGCAACAGCGTCAATTACAATTGATGATGAGTTTGTAGTACATGACATTAAGGTTATATCTGGAAGCAAAGGGCTATTCATAGGAATGCCATCAAGAAGAGGAGGCAAAGATAACGAGTATAAAGATATCGCGCATCCGATCAAGTTAGAGACCCGAGAACATATACAGAAATTAATACTTGATAAGTACCAAGCGATGCTTGCAGAAGAACAAGAAGCATAAGGTACAAAATTAAGAAGAAAAAAGGTTACGATTATAAAAATGAGGATAGTCTTTCGAAGCATTGAACATTGTTCTGTTGAGAAAGGCTATTTTTATTATGTTTTTTCTTGCTCTTGATATGAAATAAGTGTTGACTATCAATATAAATCATGGTATAGTTGTTAGGCGACAAAAATCTAGGTCTTTTTTTTATGCTTTTCTTTAGAAACTGTTCGTCTAGAGAAAATGGCAGGAAAAGACACGTAATTGAGAGAAAATGGAGGTGGAAGCAGTGCGTACGAAGATTACATTAGCATGCACAGAATGTCAGCGTAGAAACTATGATTTGACTAAAGACAAAAAAGCCCATCCAGACAGAATGGAGACAAAGAAGTATTGTCGTTTCTGTAAGAAACATACTCTACACAAAGAGACAAAGTAGGGGGTGCTAGGATGGCAGAAGAGAAACAAAAAAAGCAAAGTCGTTTCGAGGCTTTGAAAATGGAATTCAGTAAGATTGTATGGCCTAGTGGCAAGTCGGTTACTAAGCAGACAATTGCAACTGTAGTAGTTTCAATCGTTCTAGGACTAATTATCGCATTAATAGATATGTTAGTTCAATATGGTGTTGATTTATTGATGAGTCTATAGGAAGACGTAGTACAGGAGGACTTTGGCATGGCAGAAGCAAGATGGTATGTTGTTCATACTTATTCAGGCTATGAGAAAAAAGTAAAAGGAAGCATTGATAAAGCAATTGAGAATCGTCATCTTGAAAATGAGATTCTTGAGGTAGCTGTTCCAATGCAGACAGAGGTTGTTGTTAAAGATGGCAAAACAAAGACTGTGGAGAAGAAAAAATTCCCAGGATATGTCTTTGTTAATATGGTTATGAATGATGATACATGGTATGTTGTTCGTAATACTCGTGGTGTAACAGGATTTGTTGGACCTGGAAGTAAACCGGTGCCTTTGACACCTGAAGAAGAGAGAAGTCATCTTGGTATTAAATCAGAGAATTTTGTTGTTGATTTTGGCGAAGGCGATGAAGTTGAAGTAATCGGTGGTGCTTGGAAAGATACTGTTGGAATTATTAGACAGATGAATCAGGCAAAACAAGTTGCTACAATCAACGTTAATTTCTTTGGACGTGAGACACCTGTAGAAATTAGTTTTTCGGACATCAAGAAAATGAATTAAGGAGGAAATCAAAGTGGCAAAGAAAATTGAAGGATATATTAAATTACAAATTGCTGCTGGTAAAGCTACACCTGCACCACCAGTTGGTCCTGCACTTGGACAGCATGGTGTTAACATCGTAGAATTTACAAAGCAGTTTAACGCAAAGACAGCTGATATGGGCGATACAATCGTTCCTGTAGTAATTACTGTCTATGAAGATAGAAGCTTTAGCTTCATTACTAAGACTCCACCAGCAGCTGTTATGATTAAGAAAGCATGTAAGATTCAATCTGGATCAGGTGAGCCTAATGTAAAGAAAGTCGCAAAAATTACAAGAGCTCAACTTCAGGAAATTGCTGAAACAAAGATGAAAGACCTTAACGCTGCTAACATTGATTCAGCTATTAGCATGATTGCTGGTACAGCTCGTTCAATGGGTGTTGAAGTTACAGATTAATTAAGAAATTATACGTAAAATGTAAGTGGGAGGGAACAGACCCCGCTAAAACCACAGGAGGTATAAATAATGAAACATGGAAAGAATTATAATGCGTCTCTAGAATCTTATGATAAGTCTAAGGCTATGGACGTAAATGAAGCTGTTGCACAAGTTAAGAAGAATGCAAAAGCTAAATTTGATGAGACAATCGAAGCTCATATTAGAACAGGATGTGACGGACGTCATGCTGAGCAACAAATTCGTGGTGCTGTAGTACTTCCACATGGTACTGGTAAGAAAGTTCGTGTGTTAGTATTCGCTAAAGGACCAAAGGCAGACGAAGCTACAGCAGCTGGTGCTGATTTTGTTGGTGCAGATGATCTTATCCCTAAGATTCAAAACGAAGGTTGGTTAGATTTTGACGTTGTTGTTGCTACACCAGATATGATGGGTGTTGTTGGTCGTCTAGGTCGTGTACTTGGACCTAAGGGATTAATGCCTAACCCTAAGGCTGGAACAGTTACTATGGATGTAACTAAGGCTGTTAATGATATCAAAGCTGGTAAAATTGAGTATAGATTGGACAAGAGTAATATTATCCACGTGCCAATTGGTAAAGCTTCCTTTACAGAGGAACAATTAGCTGACAACTTCCAAACTCTTATGGATGCTATTAACAAGGCTAAACCTGCTAGCTTAAAGGGACAGTATTTAAGAAGCATTACACTTGCTCCTACAATGGGACCTGGTGTAAAGGTTAGCACTGCTAAGATTCAATAGGGTGAGTCTCCTATTGACAAATAATATAAATTTTGATATATTAATCAAGCATGTTGCCGAAGACAGTAGGTGCCAAGTGATATAATCACAGGCGTAATTCTTGTAAGACCCTACCGAGGAACAAAGAATTTTTTGATTCTCTACCTCTCTGTCTTTGTGGCAGAGAGGTTTTTATGTGTGATACATTTACAAAGTGTGTTGGTAACATGAAATAAAATAAGGAGGTACAAAGATTTGGCTAAAGTAGAATTAAAGCAACCTGTAATTCAAGAAATATCTGATAATATTAAAGATGCGCAGTCAGTAGTTGTTGTTGACTATCGTGGTCTTACTGTTGCTGAAGATACACAGCTTCGTAGAGAATTAAGAGAAGCCGGTGTAACTTACAAAGTATACAAGAATACAATGATGAACTTTGCATTTAAAGATACTGATTTTGAAAGCTTATCACCTGTACTTGAAGGTCCAAGCGCTATTGCAATTTCAGTAGATGATGCAACTGCACCAGCAAGAGTATTATCAAAGTTTTCTAAGAACGCACCTGCCCTTGAAATCAAAGCAGGCGTTGTTGAAGGAACATATTATGATGCTGACGGAATGAAAGCAATCGCTTCTGTTCCATCAAGAGACGAATTACTATCCAAGTTACTTGGATCTCTTCAATCACCTATTGCTAACATGGCTCGTGTTCTTAAGCAAATCGCAGAGAACGGTGGCGCTGGTGAAGCTGCAGAAGCTCCAGCAGAAGAAGCAAAGGCTGAAGAAGCTAAAGCAGAAGAAGCTAAGGTAGAAGAGGCTCCAGCAGAAGAAGCTGCTGAAGAAAAAGAAGAAGCAAAAGATGCTGAATAAGATTTTATAGAATAATAATTAGGAGGAAATAAAAATGGCTAAAATGTCTACAGAAGAATTTATTGAAGCAATAAAAGAACTTAGTGTATTAGAATTAAATGACCTTGTAAAGGCATGTGAAGAAGAATTTGGCGTATCTGCAGCAGCTGGTGTTGCAGTAGTAGCAGCAGGTGGAGATGGTGCTGCAGCTGGCGAAGAGAAGGATGAGTTTGATGTAGAGCTTACAGAAGTAGGTCCTAACAAAGTTAAGGTTATCAAGGTTGTTCGTGATGCTACAGGTCTTGGCCTTAAGGAAGCAAAGGAAGTTGTTGACGGTGCACCTAAGGTATTAAAGGAAGGTGTTGATAAGGCAACAGCTGAGGACATCAAGGCTAAGTTAGAAGCTGAGGGTGCTACTTGTACACTTAAGTAATCTAGATTACTTTGATTTGAATTAGTATATATTAAAGTCCATACCATTTGGTATGGATTTTTTTGTGTATAAGAGGGGTGCGGGGCTTGGATATGTCTTTATACGGTTTAATTCAAGCGTTAGTATATATTAATGATTGATTCAGAGAAGAAAATTTCCAGCATGGATGCTGGAAATAAGTGACTACCGCCTGGATGGCGGATTAGTCACTGGTTTCTGTCCTGTTTCGTAAGAAAGAAGCCGCGAAAGTAGCGGTATATTTCCTGCGATTAGAGTTCTTATATTCAATCATTTATATATACTTAGCGAAGAATTACTAGTATAAAGACATATCCAAGCCCTGCCTCCCTCATACACAAAAAAGCTAACACCTTTAAGGACTTCATAGTATATAAGATTCACAAGGAAATAGGAATAAAAAAAGATATTTTATACTTTATTCAGACACATAATAAGGTTATAATCAAATATGTGTGAGAATAAATATATTTACATAAATTCAGGAGGACATTATGGGCGGATTTTTTGGTGTGACATCAAAAGAAGATTGTGTATTTGATTTGTTTTTTGGAACTGATTATCATTCCCATCTCGGCACAAGAAGAGCTGGAATGAGTGTATTAGGTGATGGAAAGTTTAATAGAGCCATTCATAATATTTCTAATGCGCCTTTTAGAACAAAATTCGAATCTGATTTTCATGAAATGAAAGGTAATTATGGAATAGGTGTTATTTCTGATTTTGAAGCACAACCTGTTCATGTAAGGAGTCATCATGGTTCCTATTCAATTGCAACAGTAGGCAAGATTAACAATCTTTCAGAACTTGTTGAAGATATTATGAAGGGTCATACACATTTCTTCGAGATGTCTAATGGTGAGATATCACAGACAGAACTTGTTGCCGCGCTTATTAATCGTAAAGATAATTTTATAGAAGGAATAAAATACGCTCAAGATATAATTGATGGATCAATGTCAATGCTTATTCTGACAGAAAAAGGAATCTATACTGTCAGAGATAAGATGGGCAGGACTCCAGTTGTTATTGGTAAGAAGGATACAGCACTTTGCGCTTGTATGGAGAATACATCTTTTCTTAATCTGGGTTATTCCTTCCACAAAGAATTAGGACCTGGTGAAGTATGTGTAATGGATGAAAAAGGCATAAAAACTCTTGTAGATCCAGGAAAAGATATGAAGATATGTACTTTCCTCTGGGTATACTATGGATATCCATCAACTACATTTGAAGGAATATCTGTTGAACAGATGAGAAATAAATGTGGTTCTAATATTGCAAAAAGGGATGATGCAAAACCTGACGTTGTTGCAGGTGTGCCTGATTCTGGTACAGCTCATGCTATTGGATATTCTAATTATGCACATATTCCATTTTCAAGACCATTAATAA
Organism: Lachnospiraceae bacterium; assembly: GCA_015057165.1. Classification (GTDB taxonomy): domain Bacteria; phylum Bacillota; class Clostridia; order Lachnospirales; family Lachnospiraceae; genus RUG191. Next base: position 88,804 of record SVEY01000009.1, read on the forward strand.
AATACACACCAACATGGCCAAGATCATTTATGCCTACTGTTCAGACAAGAAGAGATCTTATTGCTAAAATGAAATTAATTGCAGTTGAGGATTTGATTAAGGATAAGAGTCTTCTTATAATTGATGATTCAATTGTTAGAGGAACTCAACTTCGTGAGACAGCAGAATTCTTATATGATATAGGTGCAAAAGAAGTACATGTAAGACCTGCATGTCCACCAATTCTATATGGTTGTAAATATCTTAACTTCTCACGTTCTACATCTGAGATGGAACTAATAGGAAGACGTGTTATTAATGAGTTAGAAGGAAGAGTAGTAGATGGAAGTAATCCAGAAGATGAGGCTATTCTTAAGAAGTATACAGATCCTGACTCAGAAGATTATGCTAAGATGAATGAAGTAATAAGAGAGAAGATGGGATTTACATCACTTCGTTATAATAGACTTGATGATATGATTGACGCAGTTGGAATTGAGCCATGTAAGTTATGCACATATTGCTGGAACGGAGAAGAGTAGAATAAGAGAGGTTTTCTATGGAAGAAATCAGGCTTAAGAAACGTAGACGCAGGATAATAGGTTTTTCTATTCTGGGAGCAGTGATAGTAGCTATTGTTGCTATAATTGTAGCATGCTCACTTAGCGGTAATAAGGAAGATGTTAAGGAAGGCGAATATAAGCAGGTTGAGAAGAGAACTATTGCTAATTCTGTAAGTGGTAATGGTGTGGTTACTTCTGTAGACAAGGAAGAAGTAACGAGCCAGCAATTTGGAAGCAAGGTTAAGGCTGTATATGTAAAAGAGGCAGACACTGTATCGGCAGGACAAGTTATCTGTCAGCTAGATACGAAGAATCTGCAGGATCAGCTTAATGACCTTAGAAAGAACATTTCCGATGCAAAAAATAACAAGATTGATCAGGATGCCAGTTACGATAGACGAATAAGTGAGGCGAGAAGTAACAGGCAGAAGAATATAGCTGATACTGAGACTAGACTTAATAATGCAAGAGTTGAATATCTTCAGTCATTAAATGAGCTTGAGGTTGCTAATAATAATTACAATAATTATATGGCTGACCCTTCTCATCATACATATGATTTAGAAGCAACTCAACTTCAGACTGTAATAGAAGCGAAGAAATCCAACGTGGATCTTAAGAAGAATACAATAGATTCATATGAAGAAACGCTTAATAATCTTAGAGAGACCAATGATAGTGACCTTGATGACGCAAGAACTAATTATGATGAATCAGCAGATAGTACGATACAATCAATGGAAGATCAGGCAAGGGAACTAGAGAAGGCAATTGGAGAGTGTACCATTAGATGTACTATTGGTGGTACAGTTACAACTCTTAATGTCAAGACTGGTGAGAACTTCAATGGTGGAACTGTATGTACTATAGAAGGTCTTAATGACTTTATGGTTGAAGCCGAGATTAGCGAATATGATATACCTGATGTTGCAACAGGCATGAAGGTTATGATGAAGACGGATGCCACAAGAGATAAGGAGTTGCAGGGTATAGTGACATTTGTAGCTCCACGTGCAACAAGTTCAGGCGCAAGTAATAATTTGGGAGCGCTATCTGGAATGATCGGAATGGACATGTCAGAGATGGCTTCTTCTAGTGGCAGTGGTAATAATTCTGCAACATTTAAAGTAAGGATTGCTCTTAATGAACAGAATCCAAGACTCAGACTTGGAATGAATGCAAAGATTAGTATTATAACAGAGTCAGTTGACAATGCTGTATCTGTACCGGTTGACGCGGTTCAAGAAGATGACTCTGGCAACAAGTATGTTGAAGTTGCTACTAATTATGACGAAGCATCTAAGTCTGATGGCGAGATAGAATATGAGAAGAAGAAGGTAAATGTTAATACTGGACTTAAGGGTTCTTACTACATCCAGGTTAGTGGAGATATTAATGTAGGTGATTACGTATATGTTCCTCCTGCCCAGGGTGAAGATTCTATTGACGAGATTATGAATATGATGGGTTCAAGTGCCGGTATTTAGAGAGTGGTATAAATTATGAAGGAGATAATTAGGCTTGAAAATATAGTTAAGAGTTTCTACATAGGAATGCCTAATGAATTAGAGATTCTTCATGGTATTAATATGTCTGTAAGTGAGGGCGAATTTGTATCAATAGTAGGCCCATCTGGCTCAGGCAAATCTACGCTTATGAATCTTATAGGGGTTCTTGACCGACCAACTAGTGGTAAGTATTATCTTGACGGAATTGATGTTGAAGAAGCCAAGGACGATGAATTATCAGATATTAGAAATCGTAAGATAGGCTTCGTATTTCAGACTTATAATCTAATAGCCAAGACAAATGCAATTAAGAATGTAGAGCTTCCCATGCTTTATGCAGGAATGTCAAAGTCCGATAGAAAAGATAGAGCAGCTGAATTAATGGAACTTGTGGAAATGACTGATAGAGCAAAGCATTTACCAGAGGAATTGTCAGGAGGTCAGAAGCAAAGAGTGGCAATTGCCAGGGCTATGGCAAATGATCCTGCAATAATTCTTGCAGATGAACCGACAGGAGCTCTAGATTCTAAGACAGGTCGTCTTGTTATGGATTTGTTTCATAAGCTTAATGAAAAGCAAGGTAAAACAATTGTCCTTATTACCCACTCAGAAGAACTTGCTAATGAGACAGATAGAATACTATCTCTAAAAGATGGAGATATTGTTAATGAAGAGATACGAAGAGTAAGAGAATAGATTAGTTATTGGTTAAGGATATAGAGGGATTTGTATGTTAATTGCTGAGAATATTTTACTTGCCCTTAATAGTATAATGTCTAACAAGATGAGAGCTTTTCTAACTATGCTTGGTATTATTATTGGAATAGGCTCTGTAATATCTATTCTAACAGTGGGTAATTCTCTGACATTAACTGTTGAGAATAATATGCAGTCAATGGGTTCTAAGGATATATTTGTTACTGTTAACGAGAGAACGGATAAAGATGGTACGGAGTCCATAATTGATGGAGTAAAATATCCTGAATCAGAAGTAAGTAGAAAAGATATGACAGACTCTGATTATATTACAGGTGATATGATTAGAGACTTAAGCGACAAGTTCAAGGATCAGATATATGCAATTAATGTTACAAAACAGGTAGGAAAAGGCGAAGCCTCATATGCCTCTAAAGATACAGATATATCTGTTACGGCAGTATCAGCAGGGCATTTTCTAACTAATGCTGTTAAGATCAAAGAAGGAAGTATGTTCTCGGCAAATGACTTTGGTAATACAAGAAATGTGTGTCTTGTAGATGACAAGATGGTTGAGAAGCTATTTGATGGAAAGCCTGAGAATGCACTTGGTAAAGAAGTTGAGTTTGATATAGAAGACGCGAAGACTACAACATTTACAATTGTAGGTGTATATGAAGCAGAAGAGAATCCGGGAATGTCATCTATGACGTCCATGATTAGTATGCTTATGCCAGGTTCAAGAGTCTATATTCCATTAAAATCAGGTATGCAACTTACTAATAGTAAGGACCAATACAGTAACTTCAGAGTAAGTACTAATCTTGGAGCTGATACTGAACAATTAGCAAAAGAGATTACTAATTATTTCAAGCCTCTTTATTCTGGAAATGCTAATTATGAAGTAACTGCAGTTACGTTCGAGGGAATGTTAGATTCACTTACATCTCTAATGGATACGCTTACACTTGCTGTATCTATTATAGCAGGAATAGCGCTTCTCGTTGGTGGAATTGGCGTTATGAATATTATGCTTGTATCTGTTACTGAGAGAACGAGAGAGATTGGTACGAGAAAAGCACTAGGTGCAAGAAATTCTTCTATTAGAATACAGTTCTTAATTGAAGCAATGATTATTTGCCTGATTGGAGGAATAATTGGATTATTACTTGGACTATTAGGAGGAAGTCTTTTGTCAGGACTTCTGGGATATCCAGCATCTCCATCTATTTCTGGAGTAATAATATCCCTTCTATTCTCTATAGCAATAGGTGTAGCATTTGGCTACTTCCCTGCAGACAAAGCAGCCAAGATGAATCCAATCGATGCGTTGCGCTATGAGTAAATCTACTTGAATAATTGCGAGTTGGTCCAAAACACTCCAGCCAATCATTCATTCATAAATAATACATCATCGCTAAGAATATGTAAGTAATTGAGGTTGTCTACAATTTGAACATTTGTCGGGAACCGGTCTTCGACAGTCGTCCTGACCACTCAGACCTATTTTCGGCATCCATGCCGAAAATTTCCCTCGCTGAATCAATTACTAACATATTCTAAGCTTGAAGTAATTTTATGAATGTATAATTAGCTGAAGCGCGTTGGACCACCTCACAAATCTAAATAGATTTATAGTGCCAGATATAGCATATTCATGTACGATTTAATACAAGCTTACTAGTACATGAATATGCTATAGATAGCACTATAAACATATATAAGACTAGGCAGGTGGTCCAACAAATCTAGTTGATAATGTCCAGTGGGCTAACCGTTCACAAAAAATAAAAAATTATTAAAAAAATGTTTAAGTTTTTTGCCTGAGTGTCCGATACACTTAATGAAAAGTATTCTAATGCTTTATAAATGCGTTAAAATACTTAAATTTCAAGGAAGAAAGGAGAGTGCCGTTATGCGTGTAGATACTTTAAGTCAAGTGGCTCAGTTGTACAACACACCTAAGCCTACGAAAACAAGTAAAACTAACGGAATTGCATCTATGGGTAGAGATCAGGTTCATATCTCATCTGCAGGTCGTGATTTCCAAATTGCAAAACAGGCAGTCGCAGAAGCTTCGGATATCAGGGAAGATAAAGTTGCTGAAGTAAAGTCAAAGATTAACTCAGGAAATTATAATGTTGATACCGAGGATTTTGCAAGCGTATTACTTAACGCCTACAATAACAAGCTATAAGTGAGGATGAATAATTGGCGAGTTTAATGGACGAACTCTTAGGTGTACTAAGACAGGAGAAACAAGGTTATATTAATCTTACAGAGCTTTCAGAAGAGAAGCGAGTTAGCATTATACAAGGGAATGTAGATGCTCTTGATTCTATTTCTTCTAAGGAGCAGGAAGTCACTTCTGAGCTTAAGAATTTGGAGAATAAGCGAGTCAACATCCTCAAAGATATGGCTGTTGTGCTAGGAAAGGATGACGAAGACATTACTATATCTAAGATGATAGAGATGTTAGAGCGTCAGCCGGGAGAACAGGCAAAACTTATCCAGGCTAAGGATGAACTTGTTGCTTGTGCTAGCAAGATGCAGATTGCCAATCAACAAAACGAAATTCTTCTTCGTCATGCGATGGAGATGGTTGAGTTTGATTTAACTTTATTAAAAAGCCTAAAGCAGGCCCCAGAGACAGCAAACTATGATAAGAATGCTTATAACACAGGGGAGATTTTGGGCAACAGTGGCTTTGACACAAAGCAGTAAATTGTGTCGGTAAAACCGAAGCTGTAATTACTTTTGAAGGAGATTAATTATGGCTAATGGGTTTGGTAGTTTATATGTTGGTGCAGCTGGACTACGTACGTCCCAGACAGCGCTTGACATTACAGCTAATAACTTAGTTAATATTGATACAGATGGATATGTCCGTGAGCAGGTCTTGTTTACGGATGATACATATTCCTTTTTCCAATCTGCAGCAGTTTCTAATCAGTACAAAGGTTCTGGTGTTAAAATTGCTGATGTAATTCACACAAGGGATATGTTTCTAGATAAGGCATTTCGTTCTGAGAATTCCAGATACGGATTCTATGCCGCTAGTTATGATGCAGTAACAGAAGTGGAAGCTTTTTTGCAAGAAGCAAGCGGTGAAGCTTTTAGTGAAGCTTTGCATGATTTGTATGTTTCTTTCCAAGAGTTTTCCAAGGATCCATCCGATACTGTTAATCAGAACCTGGTTGTTCAGAAAGCGTCGTTATTCCTAACAAGAGAACAGAATCTCTACCAGGGACTATCGAACTATCAGTCAACAATCAATACTAAGATTAAGGATGATGTTACTCGTATTAATGACTTAGCAAAACAAATCCACGATTTGAATTTGAAAATAGAAAGAATCGAAGCAGGTAAGACTGAGACTGCTATGGATCTTCGTGACCAAAGAGACTTTGCAGTAGATGAATTATCTAAACTTGCTAATATAACATGCACTGAGACAATTGAAGGTGTATATCATATTAAGCTTGAGGAGAAGGACTTTATTGATGATTTCAACATTTATCCAATAGGCCTTCATACAGATACAGTTACAGGCTTCGTTACACCATATTGGCCTCATTTATCAGATACGACCAGAGACGATATTTATCCGGTATATAATCTTGATAATATCAGTGCTGCCCATAATACTGATAAAGGAGAGGTTAAGGCACTTCTTCTTGCCAGAGGGGATAAGAGGGGAACATGGTACGATATAGACAACTTAAGTCAGAAGGATTATGAGAATGGTCTTGCTAATTCAGTTATGATGAATTCTGAGGCAGAGCTTGATTCTCTTACACACAAGATTGTTACAGCAGTAAATGATATCCTAAGCCCACTTAAGACATATGAAGGTGCAGATGTAACTGGTGTAGATAACAAAGGAAATCCGGTAACAATCAAAGCTGGAATGAGAATTGCAGACACAGAGAATTGTGCGGTGGGTTCTGACGGTCAGATTCCTCCAAGAGAGCTATTCATAAGAAGGGGATGTGAGCGCTATACCGAAGTAACCTTAGATGATGGAAGTAAGATGTATGTATATAATGAAGAAGATACATCAGATTCTTCTAAAGTATATACAACCCGTTCTTTAGAGATTAATCAGGATCTTGTAGAGAATAGAACGTTACTATCACATTTGACACAGAATAATGCTGTAGATTATACATTAGGTGATAAGATGATTGCAATCTGGGAAGATTCATCATATACACTTAATCCAAGCGACAGTACACCTTGTACATTCACTGGTTTCTATACAAAGTATATAGGAGAGGTTGCAAATGTTGGTTCAATATATAGAACAACATCTCAAAGCTTGCAGAATACCAGTTCAACGATTGATAACAATAGACAGGCAGTAATTGGAGTTTCTTCAGATGAAGAATTAACCAATATGATTAAGTATCAGCAGGCTTACAATGCAAGCTCAAGATATATAAATGTTTTATCAGAAATGATTGAGCACTTATTAACAGCAATGAGATGACGATATATGTATTAGACAATAGAAAGTAGGTGAAAGATATGCCTTCATCATTTTTCGGATTACATGTTGCAGCGACAGGTCTTAATGCAGCACAAGCATCAATTAATACAACAGCAAATAATATATCTAATGTTAATACAGATGGATATTCTCGTCAGGAAGTTGGCCGTGTGGCGGCTGCAGCACAGAGATGTTTTACAAGTTATGGAAGCATCGGTACTGGTGTTCAGGTTACTAAGGTTACTCAGGTAAGAGATTTATATTATGATGAGAAATACTGGAATAATAATTCTAAACTGGGAATGCATGAGAAGAAATTGTATTACATGAATCAGATAGAGAATTATTATACCGATGATACCAAGATGTCTGGGTTTACAACCCTTTATACCAAAATGTTCAATGCACTTGATAGTGTAAAAAAGAATGCAGGAGATGCATCTGTAAGAAATCAATTTATCAGTGGTGCTCAGGAGTTGATGGATTACTTTAATAGTACTGCAATATCTATGCAGGATTTACAAAGTTCTATTAATGATGAGATTAAGACTAGTGTTGATTCCATTAATTCAGTTTCGCAGAAGATTGCGCTTCTCAATAAGCAGATTAACATTATTGAGATGGAAGGAGGAATGGCAAATGAACTTCGAGATGAGCGAGCTAGACTTGTTGATGAAGTATCCAAGTTAATTCCAATTGAAGCTAGTGAAGTCGAAGTTACTAATTCTAATTATGAGGATCAGAAGACAGGTGCAACAAGATTTGAACTTCGATTTAACGGTAATTTATTGGTAGACAATTATGAATACAATACTTTAAGTGTTGTATCAAGGGATAAGAAAGCCAATCAATCTGATATACAAGGACTATATGATGTAAAATGGGACTTCTCAGGAGCAATCGTTGATTTTAATAGTGTTGCACTTGA
>SVEY01000009.1:97069-100714 GCA_015057165.1 Lachnospiraceae bacterium
AGTCAATCTAATACTTATTACAGAATGACAGCTCTTAGTGCAAGAGTTAATAAAGCAACGCAAGATGATCCTAATCTGTTCGCAACGACAACGGATTTTACAAGAGGTGAATCAGCAAATGACTTAATAGATCCTCTTGCTGAATTAGAGAATAAAACGAAGTTCTTTAGAGGTGGTTCGGGGTCAGCATTTCTACAATGTATATATGCTGATATTACAGTTGATACTCAGGAAAGTAAAGTATTCACATCAAGCTATACTAATGTTAAGAATGTTATTGAACAGCAACGTATGTCAATATCAGGAGTAGACGAAGATGATGAAGCAATGGACTTAATTAAATTCCAGAATGCTTATCAATTAGCTGCAAAATGTATATCAACACTTACAGCTATGTATGATCAGTTAATACTTAATACTGGAGTTTAATCTGTCATAAGGAGGCTATTATGAGAGTTACTAATAACATGATAATGAAGTCGTCAACTAATAATGTTAATGCGACGAAAGTAAATGTTAATGATAAGAATAATCAGATGACAACCAATAAGAAGATTTCTCGTCCTTCAGAAGATCCTGTAATTGCTATTCGTGCTCTTCGCCTTGGAACAACTTTTAATAAATTAGATCAGTACGCAAGTAAGAATATTCCAGATGCTGCATCATGGCTTGATGTTACAGAGACAGCAATTCTTAATATGAAATCTCTTATAACAGATATGCGTACACAATGTGTAAATGGAAGTACAGGAACACTGACAGCAGATGACAGGAATACTATTCTTAGTCAGCTTCAGGCATTGCAGAAACAGATGTATTCTGAGGGAAATGCTGATTATGCGGGAAGAACTGTATTTACTGGATTTAGAACCAATTCTACATTGACTTTTTCAGAAGATGAGATGAATACATCATATAGTATACGAGAAGTATTTAGCACTAAAGATGATATGAGAGAAAAAAGGTTCTACAATGGAGATGTTAAAGTACCTAGTACTCAGACAGAAGTTCTTACAAGTCCCATATCAGATATTGAAGAGACAAGCTATAACACAATTAGACTCCCTTATAATTCTATTGATAAAGCAACAAGTATTGTATATCGCAATAATGGTGGCACTTCTACTTTTGGAATAGATGGACCAACAAGTGATGTATATGATGCGGATGGTAATTATGTTGGACAATATCAGGAATCAAATATAGATGGTCCGGATCTTTCTAGCAATACAACAGTATATCAATTTGATAGTGAAGAAGTATGGGCTACCAAGATGGGAAAGAAGACAGTTGGAGATAATGATATTGTAATTATTAAGAATACTGGTGAGATGATATTTGGAAATCAAATAGCATCAACTATGAAACAAAATAATATAAATGTTGAATTAGACTATGATAAGACGGGATTTACATCGGGAGAATTAAGACCTGAATTCTATTATAACTGTACTGATAAGACTAACCCATTAGATGAAGTTCACTACAAAAGGTATGAGGAAATAGAGACTCCAGGGGGAGATATTCTAATAACTGATGAACTTATAAGATACGATATAGAATATAATGTTGCAACTAATCAGAATCTTGCAGTTAATATAGAAGCAATAGATGTGTTCGATAGTGATGTAATACAAGATGTTAATGATATGATTAATGCAGTAAGTGCTGCAATAAATGCTCATGATAAGATGGATAAGATTAAGAGCATGATGAAAGAAAATCAGTATGCAACTGATCAATATCAGGAGAAGCTAAACGAATGGCTTGAGGCAGCGCAAAAGGAAGCAGATTATGCGGACGACAATGTTCAGAAGCTGTTTAGCTCTAATATAGGACGTTCTGATAACTACCTTTCCGATATCAGTCTGGCATTAACTAAGGTTGGATGTAAATCAGATCAATTATCTATTACGGAAGATAGAGTTGGCAATCAGCAATCAACAGTCAGCAAGCTTCAATCAGATAATGAAGACATTGATTTGTCTCAGATTATCCTTGAGTACACTTCGGCTTACACAGCATATCAGGCATCACTAACAGCTGCAAGTAAGCTAGGACAGGTAAGTTTGCTAAATTACATCTAAAAATTAGTTGCAACTATGGATAGGAAAAGGTAACATATTAGTATAATATTTTAAGGAAGGTTTTTGAAATGGTAGTTAACACAAGACTGTTTGGCGAAATCGATGTACAAGAAGATAAGATAATTACGATCGACAAGGGTATTATTGGATTCCCAGACATGAGATTATTTACACTGGTATATGATTCTGAGAAGGATTCTAAGAATATTATGTGGCTTCAGTCATTAGACGAGACAGCATTTGCAATGCCGGTTATGGTGCCTAATAATGTAGTTGAGGATTACAATCCTACTATAGAAGATGAGCTCCTTAAGCCACTTGGAGAATTGACACCGGAGAACACATATGTACTTGTTACTGTTAAGGTGCCAAGTAATATCGAAGATATGACAATTAATCTTAAAGCGCCTATCGTTATCAATACTGATACGCTCATAGGAGGACAGATTATTGTAGAAGATGATGTAGAGGTTCGCTTCCCTATATATGAAATACTTAAGAAAGGGGAGGATGAATAATATGTTAGCATTAACGAGAAAGAAGGGTGAATCCCTTGTAATTAATAATAATATAGAGGTTAACGTTCTTGAGATAAGAGGTGACCAGGTTAAGATAGGTATATCGGCACCTAAGGAAGTGCCTATCTATCGTAAGGAAGTATATCTTCAGATTCAGGAAGAGAACAAGGCGGTGCTTAATGCGGATGGTCTTGAAGCTCTCAAGAATCTGCTATAGACAATCTATAGGAATAATTAAGTAAAGAGATACCGTAATTTGAATTATTTCAGTTACGGTATTTTTTGGCTATATAAGTCTAATTGTCAAATGCCGACAAGACTGCAAATAAAAATTTTGTTCTTCGTACAAAGTATACTTTTTCGCTGATTTCTTCGCGTCTAAGATTCTGCGTTCGTCTCGTTTAACGGCTTCTGCGTGTCTACGCTCCGCTTCGGTCGGCTCAAAGCCAACGTCCACTGGACGTTGTTCGCCGTCTCCTCGGGCTATGCCCTGCGGTGCGTCCTCGAAGCCTACTCAACTCCGCACAATCTAAGAGCTACGAAAAGGCTGCAAAAGTATACTTGGCACGAAGACCTCCAAAGCATACTATTAAGAGATTGTCTTGTCGGTTTTGACAATTAGACCTAATACAAAAATAAGAAAGGAAACATATTATGATTACAAATGATGTGAGCATAGTGGGATTTAAGCATAAGATAATAGAGGAGATGGCGCGTCTGGCCTGGAAGGGTGAGGTGACGGCAGAGGATAAGGAAGAACTTGTATACAAGATTATTCCAGGACCCCTTGCTCAGTACAGATGTTGTATATATAAGGAAAGGGAGATTGTAAGACGTCGTATTCGTTTGGCAGAGGGGCTTAATTCGACTCCTCACTCTACTACAAGCGACGATATGATGATAGAGGTGCTTTCTCCTGCCTGCGAAGAGTGCCCTATTTCTTCCTATGTAGTTACAGATAATTGTCGCTCTTGTATGGGCAAACCATGCCAAAAGGCCTGCGCCTTTGGGGCTATATCAATTGGTGATGAGCGTTCCCG
>SVEY01000009.1:100814-106724 GCA_015057165.1 Lachnospiraceae bacterium
GTTGGTCTTGGTGGCGATATGACTGCGGCTTATGAAGCAGAGGAGTGGGCTGAAGCATTAGAAGAAGGAAGGAAGATGACAACCTCTTGCTGCCCTGCGTTTATTAATATGCTAAAGAAACATTTCCCAGAACAATTTAAGGAGAATATGTCAAGCGTAGTATCACCAATGTGCGCTGTGTCAAGATATCTCAAGGCAACAAGACCAGATTGTGTAACAGTATTTATTGGACCTTGTATTGCTAAGAAGAGCGAATCTAGAGATAAATCTATTGAAGAAAATGCAGATTATGTTATGACCTATGGTGAATTTAGAGCTCTTCTTCGTTCGAAGGATATAGAAGTAAAACCTGCGGATGAAGACTACCAGGAAGCAAGTATCTTCGGTAAAGGATTTGCAACAAGTGGCGGTGTTGCAAGTGCTGTAATTGAGTGCATGAAAGAACGGGGTATAGATGAGAAGGATATCAAGCTTCGCAAATGTGCTGGTGGTAAGGAATGTATGCAAGCCCTGACCTTACTTAAGGTAGGCAAGATTCCTGAAGACTTCATTGAAGGAATGGCATGTAGTGGTGGATGTGTCGGCGGACCATCTAAGCATGTGGCAGAAAAAGAGACATTGAAGGCAAGGCAGACGTTGCTTGGTCAAGCAGATGATAGAGATATACTTGATAATATTGAGAAGATGCCAATGGATAAGTTCTCAATGTATCGTGATGGGCAATAAAAGAAGAGATGAAGATAAAAACCTCATTGAAAACTATCTTTATAAAAAATTTTTGTTTTTTCTATAAAGTATAAAGTACTACTGTCCGATATAAAGTACGAGAAACTATAATTAACTAGGTCAGCGCGCATAATAATGCAAGACCAACTTTTTATTACACATGGAGGTGGAGATATGACAGTAACAAGTAATATGAATGTTAACAGCGCTTATCAGGGACAAGGAAGTTCGCAAGTTGCTGCTACTAATTCTACAGCACCTGCACAAGCAGATGTTAAAGTAGAAGAAAAAAGCAGTGAACGCCCTTTGTATGGTGAGGAAGGTAAAGTAGCAACTAATGAACAGATTCACAAGGCTGTTCAGGAAATCAACAAGAAAGCAAATGGAGTAGAGGCAGTCTTCGGTGTAGACGATGATTCTAATCGTGTATATATCAAGATTGTTGATAAGAATTCAGATAAAACTATCGTTCAGTATCCAGCTGAAGAGACACTTAAGTTAATTAACAAGGTGTGGGATCAGGAAGGATTCAAAGTGGACGAGAAGAGATAGGAGGATACTATGGCATCACCAACAAGAGTATCGGGCATGGTATCAGGTATGGACACCGAGAGCGTAGTTAAGGCGTACGTACAGAACTATGTAGATAAGAAGAATAAGATAAAACAATCACAGACAAAACTTACATATAAGCAGGATGCATGGAAAGCCTTGAATACCAAGGTTTATTCCCTATATAGTAAAGTAGGTAATCTTCGTTTTAGTAACTCTTATAATCTTAAGAAGACTACTGTATCGGATGCAACTAAAGCATCAGTTTCTGCTAGTTCAGGAGCTGTAATTGGTACACAGACACTTAAGATTAAGCAGCTTGCTAAGGCTGGATATCTTACAGGAGCACAGCTTGGAAAGAAGACAACGGAAGATTCTACAATGAGTTCGCTAGGATATACTGGTGGAGATACTTCTATATCTGTAAGAGTTGGAAGTGGAGAAGAGAAGACAATAGAGATTACTGCTGATTCTAAGATATCAGATGTTATTACTAAGCTCAAAGATGCTGGAGTTAATGCAAGCTTTGATGCAAATAATAAGAGAATATTTGTAAGTGCTAAGAATAGTGGTAAAGATAATGATTTTGCCCTAACTGCAAGCACAGCACAGGGACAAGCAGCCCTTACATCTCTTGGACTTCTTACAACTGCAGCTGCAGATATGAAGGGATATGCTAATAATGCAGCATATGCAATGGCTACAGATGGCGGTTCATACTATGAACTTGATGAAGATGGACATATTAAGTATGATAACGAAGGTAACGCTATTGTAAGAGAAGGAGCTGAATATAGCGAAGCTAAGACTAAGGAGAATATCACTAATATTCTTACTAATCTTGCAAATGCTTACGAAGAGAATCCACAACTTGCAGCAGAGAAGACTCTTCTTAATTCTAAGATAGAATATACTAACAGCAAGAACAAAGTTGATGAAGTTAGAGCTTTGAGTGCTGAAGATGTTACAGGACAGGAATTAATTGATCTTGTTAATGCTGGAAAAGATGGCGCAGTATATGTTGATGAAGATGGCAATACTTACAAGAATGTTAAAGTCAATGAGGATGGCTCACGAACTTATTATAATGAGTCGGAAGATGAAGTTGGAACAAAAACTGTAGCTGAAGGCGAAGAATTATCTAAGATTGAAGATAGAGTAAAAGATATCGCTAAGAAGCTTGGTCTTATTACAACTACAACAGACGAAAGCGGTGTAGAGACAGAAGACGATAGCAAGTATATGGAATTTGTTACAGCAAATACCGTATACAATAAATATGTCAATGATGATACTATAGATGAGGCAGAGTACTATCTTGATGAAGCAGCTCTTACTGCAGCAAACGAGAGAATCAACGAGATTGATTCTACCATAGCCTCTAACAAAGCTTATATATCAGAGAATAGTTATTGGGATAAGAAGGATTATTCTGATTACTATAGCGAGGTTGATGGAAGTCTTGACATGAGTAAGATAGAAGAGTTAGCAGATTCTATTCTTAATAAGATTACTTATGGCAAAGACGTTATAGATTCAGTAGTAGAATTAGATGCTAACGCTGGAGCTACTCGTGTATCAGCGCAGGATGCTGTTATAGAATTAAACGAAGCTGAGTATACATCAAGCAGTAGTAACTTCTCTATCAACGGACTTAATATTAATGCATTAGCTGAGACAGGGGACACCGCAGTTACAATCAATACAACTCAGGATAATCAGGGAATATATGATAAGGTTAAGGATTTCTTATCGACATATAATGAGATTATTAATGAGATGCAATCACTTTATAATGCTGATTCTGCAAAAGGCTATAATCCACTTACAGATGACCAGAAGGAAGAGATGTCAGAGAAGGAAATTGAGAAGTGGGAAGACAAGATTAAGTCTGCAATACTTAGAAGAGATAGTAGCTTAGGTAATCTTATTACGAAGATGACACAAGCTATGTCAAGACCAATTCAGATTAACGGAAGAGGGTATGCTTTATCTGACTTCGGAATTCAGACATTAGGTTTTCTCAATGCTCCTAAGAATGAACAGTATGCTTATCATATCTACGGAGATGAAGACGATTCAGCAACATCTAGCAAAGAAGATAAGCTAATGGCTATGATTAACAGTGATCCAGATACAGTTATAGAATATATGCAGAGTCTTGCAGCGAATCTGTACGATGCTGTAGGTTCTGAGATGAAGAGTACTAATCTAAGATCTGCATATACTGTATATAACGATAAAGAAATGGCTAATGATCAGAAGTCATATGAGAAGACAATAAAGCAGTGGGAACAAAAGATTGCGGATATGGAAGACAGATATTACAAGAAGTTTTCTAAGATGGAATCTACTCTTGCTAAATTGCAAAGTTCTACTAATGCATTATCTGGCTTGATGACAAAGTAAAATGATATATACTTTATAGGAGGATTATATAATGGCATTACCTAGAGGATATGATGCTTACCAGAAGAACAAGGTACTTACCGCCACTCCTGCTGAGCTTGTTCTTATGCTATATGAGGGGGCAATTAAGTTCTGTAACATTGGACTAGTTGCGATTGAGAATGAAGATTATTCTAAAGCTAATACGAATATACAGAAGGCGGAGAGGATTGTTGCAGAGCTTCGAGGAAGTCTAGATATGAAGTATGAAGTATCGAAAGACTTTGACCAGGTATATGAATATATTGGATGGGTTCTTCTTCAAGCAAATGTAAAGAAGAATACTGATAGATTAGAAGAAGCTCTCAAGCACTTAAGAACCATGAGAGATACATGGAAAGAAGTAATGAAGATTGCTAATACTCAGGTAGGATAATTAGTTAAGAGTTATAAAAGGAACGCAAATGATGAAAGTCATTTGCGTTCTTAATAAGGAGAGATATGTCTAGTAAAGAATATATTAAGATGTTATCAGATAGCCTTGATAAGAAGGCTGATCTATTAAGACAGTTACAAGGTCTTAATCAAGAGCAGAAGAATATACTTGAGGATAGTGAATCTACACCAGATATGTTAGATGATAATATCGAGAAGAAATCAGATATAATAGATCGTCTTGATAAGATGGACGATGGGTTCCAAAGCTTGTATGATAAGGTTAAGGATGACTTAAGTAGTAAAAGGGAAGAATATGCAAGTGAGATTAAGCATATGCAAGAGCAGATTGCTCTTGTTACAGATTTATCAACGGATGTACAAGCAAAAGAGATGCAGAACAGGGAACTTGCAAGAGCGAAATTCTCTCATATAAGAAGTCAGATTAGAGAGACAAAACATGGTCAGAAGGCGGTTGCGTCTTATTATGCAAGTATGATGAACAATACTGGATATGAAGATTCTCAATTCTGGGATAGAAAGAAATAAAAAATATTGAAAAAAATTTAAAAAGGGTATAAAGTTTAATTAGAACCTGCCGAAATATAAAGTGAGAACACAAAAGAGTGTTACAAAGTTACTAGTAAGACATTAGGGTGTACGACTAATGTGATTACAAAACAAATTATCATATCTGTCAAGGATGACAGGACAAATTCAAGGAGGAAATTATTATGGTAGTACAACACAACATGCAGGCAGCAAATGCTTCAAGAGTATTAAACATCACAGCAAATCAGCAATCAAAGAGCACAGAGAAACTTTCTTCAGGTTATAAAATTAACCGTGCAGCTGATGACGCAGCAGGACTTTCAATTTCTGAGAAGATGAGAAAGCAAATCAGAGGTCTTGACAGAGCATCTACAAACGCTCAAGATGGTATCTCTGCAGTACAGACAGCTGAAGGTGCATTAGCAGAAGTTCACTCAATGCTTCAAAGAGCTAACGAGCTTGCAGTTCAGGCAGCAAATGGAACAAACTCTTCTAAAGACGTATCTTACATCGACAAAGAGATTCAAGCACTTAAGACAGAAATCGGACGTATCGGTTCAACAACTGACTTTAACGGCAAGAAGATGCTAGCTGGATCTGATACAAACATTTTCGTTGGATACACAAGCACAACTAACTACATTAGTATCAAGGGCGTTAAACTTTCTGATGTTGCAAGTAAGCTTTCATCTATCTCGACAAATGATGCAGCTAAAGGTTTGTTAGCACAAATTTCTTCAGCAATTGAAGATGTATCAGGATTTAGATCTGACTTTGGTGCAGTACAGAACAGATTAGAGCATACAGTTGATAACCTAGACAACGTAGTAGAGAACGTAACAGCAGCAGAATCTCGTATACGTGATACAGATATGGCTGATGAAATGGTTAGATACAGCAAGAATAACATCCTTACACAGGCTGGTCAATCAATGCTTGCACAGGCTAACCAATCTACACAAGGAGTTCTTTCATTACTACAGTAATGATAAGATCATAAAAGTATTCGTACACAATACAATTAAGGGAATCGCATATGCGGTTCCCTTTTCTTATGCCTAAAGATGGCGCATTTGCGCCGTTTAGAACAATGAAATTAAAAAAATTAAATTTAGGTATAAAGTATTGTGATGCGGTGACGATATATAAGGTGTAAGCAACAAAAACAAAGAGTTGCTACATATTGATTGGCAAATTAGGTGCTGCTACTATTTGCAAATTAAATTAGGCTGATTTCTGAAGAGAAATTTCGCATCT
>SVEY01000035.1 GCA_015057165.1 Lachnospiraceae bacterium
AGCGACTATACCTTCTTCATGTATAGAATCTATAAGATCTTTGGATAACTTAAACACGGAACTTTGCAGGTGAGCCATGATTTCGCTCGCTTTGTTTATGTCATTTAATTGAGAGTATCCGTTTATGGCGCGAAGAAGACTTCTAAACTGACTATTAATATTATTGCAGTACTTAAAATAATTAGAAGCGTTAATGTTAGATTCAATAACTTTCTTCCAATCATACATATACTGATAAATGGTTCCTTGAGAATAGAAGCATCGTGCTATAGTAATATGGTCATAAGACGATGCGCTACTTTCAAGAGCATTAACAAAGCAATTCATTGCTTTCTCGTTGTCTCCACCATTTTGATAAATCCTTCCCTGATAATATAATGTCCTCAACTTATCAGTTGCAGATCCGTGATTCTCATAATAGTCGATAGCTGGCTGCAGAACTTCGAAATCAGTATTGTCAATATAATTCTTATCCAATGCCATTGACATATATAGAGCATACTTCGCTCTTTCTTCATCTGAAGATAGAGTTTCAATATCAATTGCCTCTAGTACCGTGAGTGCACTGTCCGGACGTGACTCTATATAATTCTCAATGTCGCAAATCTTTTCCCAGTTGTCAGAATGATGCTGGCAAGAGAAGAAACAAAACGCGAAAAGTATTGGCAAGAGATATTTCATAATCGGTATTCTTTCCATAGTTCATTACAACAAAGGTAAGCACTATAAATCTCACCTGCAAAAATATCTATCATTCAAAAGTTTCTTTAGCATATTTGATAATCAATGAATTAAAACAGCCCCTGAAAGAAAAATCTTTCAGGGGCCGGAAAAAGTTTCAGTAAGATAGGATATAGAGTTACTTAAATAATAGGATTATTGTCTTCATCTACAATCTCAACAATCTCACGACAATATGCATCGCGCGAAATCAAAAGTTTCAGAACCCTTGTGAAATTGTTTAACTCTCGTTCTTCAGTGAGTTGCTGCTCTTGACTCTTTCCAATATGCCCTGTGCAGAAGTACATATCAATAGCTTGATCGATACCATTTAAAATTGTAGGAAGATCAGCAATGATTGCTTCGTCTTTATGTTCGTCCGCAGGAGTCGACTCAACAAAGATCGGATATGTTCTGTGTACTGTATTTATTGGACAAGACTTGAAATTAATTTTCTTAAAATAAATCGTTGCCTGTCGCTTCATATCTGCATCCAATGTCTTAGGGATAACTATGCGAATTCTAGCAGATTTATATGAATTGTCTCCAATCTTGATGGACTCTCCCTGTCTCATTATTTCATCGGTAAGCAATTTGATGAAGTTTTCAAAATATGAGATGGCAATTACTGTTGAAGGGAAAAGTCCTAAGTACCCTAATGCAACTTTCTCATCTATATTCTTTTTAAGCTCCGATAAATGGTTTTCAAAATCATCATTTGGTACTTTAGCCCCATCCTCATTTGCAGTTGTTTCATATTCGAGCAAGGTTATTCCCAGCATATCAGATGGAATCTTTACTTCTTTATCCTTGATTATATAAGCTTTATCAAGACCTACTCTACCTAAAAATAGTCCATACTCAAATAAGACATTGTCGCGTGTAGTGATATATTCTTTATCGCGGATACGTGATACATCATCTGCAGCAAAAACCATAAATCCGAAATCAAATAGACTTGCAGACTTAATCAGTGTTTCAAGGAATCCTTCGTTATATTTGAAAATGCCATCATTCCATATATAACAATCATATTCAGGCTCAAAGTATTCCTTTATTCTTTGAGCAACGGGGAGCCCTTCTGTTGAGGATCCAATAAAAATGCGCGCTTTCATTATTTTATTTCATTATAAATTTTACTTACTTCATCTTTCAGTCTTCTGAGGCTTGCCATTTTAGATGGTTTGTCTCTAAAGATATATTCAGTGTCATCTACGGACTTCAGGTTGTTTGCCTCTGTTTCATTCCAGCATAGAGTGAACAACTTCAGCCATACAACTCGAACTAAGTCAAGATAGTGTGAGTCTTTGTACTCGTTGACATTAATGTCGTAACAAATCGCATTTATATCGAAACTTGAAAGATCAATTGGCCATTCAGAATCAGTTTTTACATTCTTCAAAAACCGTATCATCTTCTTTAATCTTCCTTCTGTATATATGCTTCTTGTGTTGATTCTATCTATGCTTAAAAAAGGAAAATCCGGTCCGAGTCTCCTGTTGTTGTCTTTATCATATATATAGATACCCCTATAAGGGTCTCCTAAACCTTTAATATAATCAAGTGAATCATGCCAGGATGCAACAACTACATCAACGTCACGATGGTAATGCTGATTGGTTATTTTAATTGCTTTAGGCTTTGTGGTATCGCAGATGGTGTATTTAGATTTGAGAACTCTTTCGTCATCGAATCTGAGCTGCCGCAAATTTCCATTCGCATCCCCGGTATATCTGGAAAAATTATTCACCCAAGCTCTTACACGCGCAACATCACTTGAATAGGAGTATGGGTTATTGTCCACAAGCTCTTTTGCTTTGGTATAGTCGGTATCTTGAAATACTTTTGTGATTGTAAGCAGGTCAATGTCACTCACTCCTTTGATGTGCGTCCGGGTCATAATAGAGCCTTGGTAGCGGAAATCAACTTGATATGGAAGTCCTTCCTGCAAGCTCCGTTTAGCACTTTCTCCAGCATCCAATGTCTTTTGAGTATAGAGCGAGTCTACCTCATTCATAGCCAATTTAACGTACTTAGCTACATCTCTGTCAATACCAGCAAGAGATGCTATTGTACGGTTTCTTGCTTCGGTTATCAATTCCGGATTGTATCGATCTTCGATACGGTTAATAAGACTTCTGTAATCTGTCATACATATTTATTTTATGGTTATTCATATAAGCCTATAAATCGTTGTTCTTCACCCATCTGACGAATAGCCTCTAACCAGTTGTAGATGTTACGGCTACAATATAGCGGCGCACCGTTTTCATCTTTCTCCTTTTCCATTGCTATAGCCATTAATGCATATTCGTTTTCTAAGTTAGTGTCAAATACGCCTAAATCGTCAGTGTTGATAGAGACAGATATCTGCGGACATGACCTCACTTTTTCATAATCCAATTCCAAATCCTGGTTATAGAATTTTGTGATAGGATGGTCAACATACTTCTTTAAAGCGCCAATCTTTTTATTCGATGTCGGATTGGTTTCAATCGCAATGTGCCTTTCAGCGATTTCCATTCTCATTGCCGCTTGAAGCAGGCTAATCATCTTGATATACTCATTCGAAATCTTAAATTCCTCCTTCTCATTACCCCTTGCCTTTACGCCAGGATCAAAATGGTAGCGAATAAATGCTTCTACAGCCTTTATGTTGTTTCTGGCTGTGGTAAATTCAGCTCCCTCATTGAAACCGCAACGCTCCCAAAACGTAAGCGGTTGGAAATGGCGTAACTTATTAAGGAATATTTCTTTTTGAAGTTCCTTGTGATTAGTACTACTGATCATAGAAGCTTCTTGCTCGGCCTCCAATTCCATATCACTATATAATTTAGGATCATCACCCCTTAATTGCCAGGCCTGGAAGTATACAGATGGAGGAAGTAGTTCATTTTTAGCCGAATCCACGTAGATTTCACTATAAAGACGCCAATATTTGTCCTCAAGTTCGTTAATAAGGCTAAGCGGAACCTGTATGTTATATGTTTTAATTTGATTCAGCAACCATACTATATTATCCAAGTAATCGTGTTTGCAAAGTACAATTCGACATTTCTTCTTTTTATAATACTCTTCAGCATTTACTCCTAATACGAGACTGTGTCCTAGCCTATCACCGCGTCCGAAACGAAGAAACTTCATAACCTCATCGACAGCTCTAAGGCCGTCAGCAATATCAAGATAGTCTTCCCCTACGTGATAGGTGAAGCCTAGAGGGTTTCGCGCTGTACTTCTAATCATTACATCTTCATCCTCGTAGGAGTATCTCTTCAAGTATCTATAAGCTTGAGCGAACACCTCTGGCCGGACTCCTATTTCCGAGCTGGCGGCATCTATACCTATTACACGGTTAGATATACAAACGTGTTCTTTCCTTATTATATTGATTGCCTGAGCTTGTTGCTTGATCGTACGGCGTAAATACTGATGACGCGGGATCGCAACGTCTAATGTGTCATCATAGAACTTGTGCTCAGCCTCTGGGATCTTAATGAAGTGGAATATGTAGTAGAACTCTTTGTTCAGTTTATCATAACGATGTTGTTCGATACTCTCTTTGTTAAGAAGATCCGGATTCAATGTGTGAAATTGTGACGACAAAGCCAGAGTATCACATTCGTCAATGATTTTAATGTTATCTGCTACGAGTCCTTTCGGACTCAATCTTGCTTCGAGATAGTTGACATTCTGATTCAGAAGTACGTTAGAGATGGCGCTACTGACTAAGAGTTTCTCATATACTGATCCCTCTTTTATGAATTGGCATTTCCTATTCTGATACTCCTGGAAATTAGCGAATCCAGGAGCATCATTCAGCTGAATCATCTCTTGTCGTATCCTCTCCTTAATTATGAGATAAGCATAAAATAGGTGTGATAATTCATCGTGCCGGTTCTGAGAGAATATCTTTTTGAACATTTTATACATAATCCACCTTTCGCCAGATAAGAAAGTATTAATGTAGATACTCTCATCGTAACATCTTTCTGCCAATTCTGCGCGTATTGCATAATCTATACATTCGTTACCATATTTGCGACCACATAGTGCTTTCAATGAGCTGATTAATGTGCTAAGTTCGGGCACAAATAATCTGGCCTCATCATCTGTGGTTGCTCTAATAAGCATATTTAGTAAATTTTCGTCTGCTTGGCTCTTTTGTTTAATCAGTCTCATAAACAACATTACCCTGATTGCACAAGCTTTGATAAATTGCAGATATAAAGAGCAAGAGCTTTCTGTTTGATATATTCTTGGAATGGCAAATTTGAGTTTCTTTAATCTTTCAAAATCGACTGTACGATTGCTGACATCATTCATTAATGATAACCATGCAATGTCAAAGTTCAGGGATGAGCCATATAAATGAAAGTGGAGTTCAGACAATCCACGCTCATAAATCGAGTTCAACATTTTGTTGTTGGTCTTCAATGTTGGAGACCAAGCAAAATAATGGCGTGTTCGTTTACTGATCAGATCTGAGTTTGCTAAATATGCCGTTGTGAATATATCTTCTCCTAATTTGTATGAGAGTTCTCTCCAACGTAACAACTGAGAGAATTCACATACGATATTATTGCTGTGTTCAACAAGAATGTCCTTTGTATAGTGGAGTAATGAGTAAAAGATATTACCATTTCTACCACTTAATTGTCGTTCACCCACCGGATGGAACCATACAATGCGCGACTTGCTGTCAATGTTTTTCAATTCATCTCTATTATGGCTAAAATCTATAGTTTCAGCTATATCGACATAGGATGAATCAGAAGGACCTGACAGCCAATCAATGCCTTCCATACGGTACAAACCCTGAATTATGTCTTCAGGGTTCTGCCGTAGGAAGATTGTTTCTATTGTTCTGCTGAGGTTTTCCATTATTAGTTACGGGATGAATTGTAGAGCTGGAAAAATAGTGCTTTATCACGCACGGCAAGACCTAGGTGAGATACATTTATAGGCGGCAAATTTGAAATTTTAATATCATTTAAAAATCTTTTGATTTTATTAAAGATATTAAGGTGCTGCTCAGTATATACTACTTCATTATTTAGGTATTCACAGCAATAATACTTAAAAGCCGCAAACTTCTCAAAGAATTCAATAATACTCTCTAAGTTATCATCATCGTTGTTAGAGCGTTCTTTATCAATATACCCTAAGTAACTTTCTAACATCTCTAATATTTCTAGATTTTGAATAGCGCTAGGAAATGTTAAGCTATCACCAGATACTATTATATGTTTATTCGCATCAATTTTTTTAATGGTGAGTGTGTTGAGTTTCTTTATTTTACCAGCTTCTGATACCAATAAGCCCAATTGGCTAAAAATGCTGAAAATAATAGAATCATTCTCAACCTTAAGTATTATTGAGAAAAAGTCATCTATGATTCTTGATCCTAATTTGTCACGTGTCAATATATACTTGCGAAGTAAGTTGTAATATCTGACAACATTATAAACAATGGCAGTGAAATTATATGATATCACCCCATCGTTGTTGTTAAAGTCATTGAACGGAAAAGAATTATATGGGTTGTGTTTATATACTCTTGCCTTTTCGACCTTTCCATAATATGTGGCAGATAACAAGAAAAATTCTAATGTGTTAAGTTTATGAACTAATCTAGTATAGTCTAGCTCTGGTTTAATCGGCATATGGTCATATCTAGAAAACCCTTGTCTCAAGTCATAGAACATTCTTCTGATTTCAGCCTCTTTGATAAATCCTGTCAATAGCCCATTCTCACTTAAATTTAAAATATTGACACCTAGCATTTTTTCATAATCAAATATGTGATTCATTTTATTAGAAGATTTAAATGAAATCACTTTCTTTGTTAGAATACTTAAGAATAGTTCTGAGTGTGAGTCGGTATATTGTTTACTGTTCATCTCACGGAACTTATCTTGCAATATCATAGAATAGACTGTTTTGATCGCGAATACGAACCTCTTAATTCCTGTTTCTAAACTATTTGACATTATACCAAGAATATAATGTACATCGGCGATGGAAATATTATAACTTTTATTTAAAGGATTAAGAATCGCATTAACACACGGATCTTCAATTAGCTTAATGTAGCGATTATATTCTCTATTTATATAATCTATGATAAATTTATTAATGCATATAGAATCGCATTCATTCATTTCCTTAATAAATGAATGTTGTTTTGATGTCAAACGGTCCAAACACCAAGACTCAATGAAATACTG
>SVEY01000036.1 GCA_015057165.1 Lachnospiraceae bacterium
AAAAAAAACAGCGACATTATTAATGGAACAACTAACAAAATAAGTAATTCAATAAGGCGGAATCCGAAAAGCCATAACAGAGTAGGAATTAACTATTTAATTTGCAGAACTATGTTGACAGATGTTTTTACAGTAAATGAAAACGTATGCAATTGCGCTTCTGGTTGCTGTGATGTGTTCGGCTACGGATGCACATGCGCTTGCAACAACAGTTAAATTGTTTTTTGAAGAGGTTGGCTACGATAAATTGAGTCAGCCTCTTCTTTATAAATTTATAGGAAATGGAATTTACAACATTAAATTCAAATAATATATATACTATACCAGTTGGTGAATACTTTGATAAGGATTGTGAATCATGCTTCATTGTTTATTCGCCATTGGCTAATATATTTTACCTCTCACTTCCTGGAGATGTAATGAAGTTGGAGGAGGCCATAAAGAATGGACAATCAACAGACTTGTTGAATAAGTTACTTGATCAATCAGCATTTAAGGATTTGGGGAACAATGAGATTTCAACAGATTCGTTTTGTACGTTGCATCTATTGTTAAACGAGAAGTGTAATTTTCATTGTAAGTATTGCTATTCGGCTGAGGGTAGATCGTCGGCGGAACTTAATATGGATCAGATAAAAACCACTCTTGACTATTTCCTTTCATCAGATAGAGAGGCTGTAAGGGACAGGACGATTATGTTTATGGGAGGTGGTGAGCCCGTACTGTCGTGGAAATTGCTTGAAGAGGCAACGCTATATGCTGAGGATTTTGCTAAGGAACAAGGCGTTATAGTACATTTTTCTTTAACTACCAATGGCTCCATAATGACAGACAAAATGCTCGATTTTATGAAAGAGCATAATTTTACAGTACAAATCTCTTTTGAAATATTACCAGAGATTCAGAATGCCCAGCGAGGCTCGTATGATGCTGTGGCAGCTAACCTTGTACGTTTGACTGAGAAGGGAATCAACAATTATGTGCGCTCAACCATTACAGAACTTAATGTAGAAAGAATTCTAGAGATGGTAGAACACTGCCATACTCATTTTCCCCTTGTAAAAAAGATGAGTTGCCAACAAGTTGTTGATCCATCATATTTTACAGATAAAGAGAAAGTTGATGATTTTTTCAATAAATATTTTGCTTCATATCGTACAGCAGAGGAAAAAGCAAATGAGTATGGAATAACTTTACGTTCATCATCATCTCACCTTTTGAACTATTCAAAGAGAGAGAGATTTTGTTATAATTTACTCTGCTTAACGCCTTATGGGACATTGACAATGTGCCCAGATGTGTCTTCTCCCAATGAACGAGATTATGATAGTTCTGTAATAGGTAAGTTAGAAAACGATAGTGTAAAATTCGACCAGACAGCATTTGCGCGTCTTTCAAATGGAAGTATTCATACAATTGAAAAATGTCACACTTGTTATGCAAGGTGGAATTGTGGCAGTGGTTGCCCAAGCAGTCGTAGAGTCTATAACGCAGAAATCTTTGATGCCATTTGCAATCACTATCGCAAGATGTTGTGTCATAGTCTTATTGTTTCTTTGGCTGAGAAGTATGTCAAGGCAACGGGACGAGATTTTTATGCGGATATTAAATCAAAAATGTAGATTATGAGTCATCAATTAAAGATAGAGAAAGATGTTTACGCCATTCCTGTGGGGGATATGTGGAATGTTGATGCCGACAGATTATATATATTGTATTCTCCATTGAACGGGCGTATATCATTGGCTTCACAAGATACGGTGATTGCATTTCAAGCGTGTGTGTCTGGTGAAAATCAGAATAAAGCAATGCAAGATGCTCTTAGCGCATTTCAGGCTAAGGGTACTGTGCCGGTCCATTATTTGCCCAATACACCTCACGAACTATATCAAATAGATATTTTAGCAAACTACACTTGTAATTTTAAGTGTATTTATTGCTATTCAGCTGAAGGACGTTCTAAAAAACAGATTGAGTTTGATAAAATTAAGGCTGTGATAGATTATCTGTTTTGTAGTGGTAAGGAACAGAAAAATCCATACATTATTAATTTTAGTGGTGGTGGAGAACCTCTACTTAGTTTTGATTTAATTAAACGTACCGTAAATTACATAGAGCAAGTAAATCAAGATAAAAATTACATATACAACATTGGATTAGTGACCAATGGAAGTCTGATAACTCCTGAAATAATAGATTTCTTTCAAGAACACAAGATTGATATGGCAGTGTCGTTTGAGATTCTTGAAAGATTGCAGAATAAAGAAAGAGGTTCGTATGATAAGGTTTCTGCAAATATTGATATGATGCTAAACCGTGGTTACCCTTTTGGTATAAGAACAACTTTTACACCAGAGAGTGTAACATGTATGTGTGAGATGATAGATGAGCTTGCGACACGTTTCCCAAAATTGAAGAGGGTCGTCTATGACACGGTTCTTGCACCGTCCCTTTTTGATTCGCCCGAGGATTTGCGAAAGTATTATGATACCTTCCTTGATGAGTATTGGAAGGCAAAACAGAAGGGTGCAGAGATGGGTATCGCAGTCGAGAGTATTGCAGTCGAGATGCTTTCAATGGTTAGGGATAGAACTTGTGAGGGCAAGATAGTACTTACTCCAATGGGAACTATATCAAGCTGTGCGAGAGTGTCGTCTCCATTAGAAGAGAGATACGAGGATTATATATATGGTGAGGTAAAAGACAATGTTCTAAATTTTGACCAACAAAGATTTGCAAACATAATCTCTCAAAATAATATATACTCTCAACCTATGTGTGAGGAGTGTTTTGCACGATGGAACTGTGGAGGTGGCTGCAGGTTATTTCACCATTCATTCAACCAGGAGTATGAGGCTGTAAGGTGTGATTTTGTGCGTAAGGCATTGAAAAGACAGTTGTTCAAAGTCTTATCTGATAATTTCCATAAATCATCGGGTGGAGACTTGACAGAATTCATTTTAAATAAACTAAGCAAGAATGAAATCTGAGAAGATTAATGACAAATTGAATGTCCTTTATATAATACCGAGATATAGAACTTATGGAATGGAGGGGCATTATGTGATGCCAATGGGTATATTGTATGTGTCAGCATATGTTAAAAGAAGTGGCATAGCCAATGTTTTCACACTTAATCTAAACCACGAGAGTGGAGAAGAGTTTGATATCTTACAATCTTATATCAAAAAAAATAATATAGATTTTGTAGGTTTAGGCGGTCTTTCGGGAGAATATTCAGATATATTCAGGGTTGTTTCGTATGTTCGTAAGATAGACTACAATGTGATCATACAGGTAGGAGGTGGAATTATGTCTGCAGATCCTATGGTTACAATGCAGGCCATGCCCGATGTGGATTTTGGTATCATAGGAGAGGGTGAACAGACCTCCGTTGAATTGATTGATGCCATTACCCGGGAACTTGATATTAGTTCTGTAGATGGTATTATATACAGAGGTGAGGATGGGCTTAGAATAACAAAACGAAGAGAAGAGATAGATGATCTTGACACCCTCCCTCTCCCCGATTATGAGGGATTCAACTATGTTGAATATCTAAGATTAAACCCGGATTTAAGTGATGAGGGAAAGAAATATTCACAGGTATCGGTTATTGGTGGGCGCTCGTGTAAGTATAACTGTACGTTCTGTTTTCATCCGTCAGGTTCCAAATATAGGCAACGTTCATTGGATTCGATTTTTGACGAAATCGATTATTTGGTCAAGAATTATGACATCTCATATATTGCTTTACGTGAAGAGTTATTTGCTACGGACAATGAACGTGTACGTCAATTTTGCGAGAGAGTAAAAGAGTATGATTTTGATTGGTCAATACAGTTAAGAATTGATAGCATAAACCAGGAACTTGTCGATATGTTAAAGAACACCCGATGCAGATATCTGTTCGTTGGTGTGGAAAGTGCAGATAATAGGGTGCTTAAAAGTATGAGGAAAGGAATTACTTTGGCGCAGATAGAAAGGGCTTTGGATATGTTAAGGGAGGCTGGTTTGAACTCACGTTCGGGAGTCATATTTGGTGATACGGTTGAGACTTTTGAATCTGCAATGTTTACGTTGGATTGGTTCAAGAAGAATTATACAAAATATAGGATGTTTGTGGATATGATTATAGCTTTCCCTGGTTCTGTATTGTATAGAAGAGCTTGTGAAAGCGGAGTTATTCCTAACCCTGTGGAATTTTTGAAAGATGGTTGTCCTATTGTGAACGTTTCGCAAATGAATGATATGGAGTTTGTTGATTTAGTAAGAATCATAGAGAAAATGAACTATCGTAAGTATAATGTGAAGTTCTATAAAAACAGCTAAAAGCAAGCGGTATGATAAAATGGGATTTTGAAGATAAGCATTTGGAGCTAATATCAGAACTTGTAAATATCGTTTCTCCTTCAATGGATGAGCGTAATATGGCCTTATATCTGCGTAATGAGTGGTCTAAACAAGGAGCGGAGGTGAAGTCTGATATAATGGGCAATGTCTATGCGACAATGAATAACGATGACACTATTCACATAGGTCTTATTGCTCATATGGATACAGTCGGTATTCAAATAACTAAAATACTTGGTAATGGATTACTGCAATTTAGAAGTATTGGTTTACGACCTCATCTCCTTTTGGGTCAGAATATGAAAGTTCTTTCAGGCAAAGGGATAATACAAGGTGCGATAGGTTTTGATCCTACGTCGCAATATGGACAACCCAAAGGATTGGTTGATGATGACTTATGGCTAGATATCGGTGCCGTCAATTATGAAGATGCATCGTCCAAGGTTGAGATTGGTGATTTGGCAGTTTTGTCTCCGCAAACTAGCGAAATGGGAAGTGGTGTAATATGTGGCACAGGCATCGATGATAAAGTGGGAATCTTTATCATCAGTGAGTGTCTAAAACTTTTCAAGAAAACAGCTCCGTCTGTATGTTTGCACTGCATAGGTACAACACAGGAGGAAGTTGGATTGAGAGGTGCGGGAGTGATTGCCACTCAATGCAGACTTGATGCCTGCTTTGTAGTGGATGTGGATTATGCAACTGATACTCTTACCCCACACGAAAACCAGATGGGAGCATTGTATTTAGGCAAAGGTGTAGGATTACATATAAAATCGGACAATAATCCTGTCTTGAGAAAGATTGTTCGTGATGTTGCCGAAAAGAATAATATACCATATCAGAAATCATTGGGCCGATTTGTGTATGGAGGAACTGATGCAACTTCTGTGCAATTGCAGTGTGGAGGTGTAGCAACGCTAAATATTAATATTCCTTGTAGATATATGCACTCTCCTGTAGAGTTTTGTCATCAAAAAGATATTGAGAGCGCCATCAATATCATAATGTATTCTATTCAAGAGATTGCAGATAAAAGAATCAATAATTTTATTCCATTGTAGATTGTGCATCCCAATAACCCCATAAAGCTGTTGTTTATAACTAACGGTGCAAATTCTTGTACCGAATATCTGCTGGTTCGTAGCGGAATAGTTCTATATATCTTGGATTTAAGCCAAGGTAACGTAAAAACAAAAGAAGAGTTAGAGCAATATATTCTAAATATGTCGCCTGACTTGTTGTTTGTTTACCGTTGTCCATTTATAATCTCAAAAAAAGCATACTCAACAGCTCGTATTGGAGCATACAATATCCATCCTTCTCTGTTACCCAAATATCGTGGATTGAATCCGTGGTATGAAATCTTTAAAAATAACGAAGTGGAGAATGGAGTCACTTTGCATCGAATTACTGATGTAGTGGATAAAGGTGAGATAATATATCAGCGATCATATAAAATTTTCCCAAAAGACACAATCGAATATGCCAGAAATAAAGCTGATATTATTGCTTCAGAATTGTTAGCGAAATTCTTGGATGAATATATCCCTGAACATTCGGATTTCATCGAGTTATATCCGCTTCCCAATAAATTTGATTATATAGAAGCGATCTTGAACAAGTCTAATTTGTTAATCGATGATTCGATAAAGGATGGGCTTGTTATAGGAGACCTTGATGGGGATTTTCATGAAGGTGCACATAACATTGTATTCAAGATAAAATCCCATAATAAAGAATTAGCCTTGCGATGCTGGAAATGTATCGATTATGATGATTGTGTTGCTCTATGTCGTAGAATGGTATGTATAAGTCGTGAATTAAGGAGAACCCAATTACCTTATTTTATAGACTTTAATTTCTACGAGCGAGGAATAATAACATGTAAAGGCGTTTATCCACTTATGTCGATGGATTGGATTTACGACCTTGATCTAAAGCAGTATATTAATACAAACTTATTTAATACGGGAAAATTATACACGTTAGCTAATAATTTTGCCATGATGGTAGCAGACCTGCATACCTTCCAAATTTCGCATGGAGATTTGCAGGTCACCAATATTAAAGTAAGAGAGGATGGTAGCCTATTCCTTATAGATTATGATACAATGTTTACTCCTTCCTTATATGGAGACTACGACAAAGTGAAAGGAAACCTTTGTTTTCAGCACCATTCCCGTTTAAACAATGAATTAATGAGTCCTCATAGTGATTATTTTTCAGAATATATAATCTACTTTGGAATAATAGCTTTAGCAAATTACCCTCAGTTATACACCTATTTGGATTTAGATAAGAATGATTTTATATTTACTCAAGAAGAATTGTATGACATCAGCAATAGCCGAATCTGTAAATTTATATATTTAAAGAATAACAAAAAACTGATTAACATTAGTAAAAGTCTTATAAATGCATGGGAAGCAAGCAATATAGATAAAGTAATTCCATTAGAAAATATCTTAAATAAATAGTATCAATCTATTAATATTTTAGAATAACGATGAAAATTCGAGTCTTATACAATTATTTCCTTAAGATATTGGGAATTCGAGAAATGCTTCCAGGTGATATCCTGCATTCCA
>SVEY01000024.1 GCA_015057165.1 Lachnospiraceae bacterium
CCTACTGTATAAAGACTATCTTGTACAGCAATATCATCTTCAACCTTAACATAATCAACTTCAAGTCCATCTTCACCTGCAAGGAAAGCAGCATTCTTAAAGTTCATCATATCACCAGAATAATTCTTGATGATCATAAGTGTTCCCTTATCAGAAGCGATAGCCTTAAGTGCCTGATATACCTGAACCTGTGAAGGCGAAGCAAAAACATCACCACATACAGCAGCATCAAGCATACCTTTTCCAACATATCCAGCGTGTGCTGGCTCATGTCCAGATCCACCACCAGATACTAGAGACACCTTGTTTTTATTGATATCTTTCTTCTTGATAATCTTATATTTCTGAATAAATTCCAAGTCTGGATGTGCATTTGCAATACCATTACACATTTCCATAACAACTGTCTCTGGTCTATTTATAATCTTTTGCATTTCATTTTCTCCTATTCTAATAAAATTTCTGTGCATATTAGAACCACTTTTCTTTAATCACGAAATGGTTCTAATCCTAACCCTTCTAAACAATTACAAATAACCGAACAGGCAAAAAGCCCATCCGGTTACATATAATGCTAATTATTTAGGTAGGTTTAATTCCTTTTTACGAGCAGCACCAATCTGTGAAGCTACTTTAATTGCAGATGCAGTAGCCTGTGCTGTAACAGGGAATGGCATGTTGTGAATTGACTCATCAGGGATACATGCTTTCTCAGCAACCTTAAGTAGTAATTCATCATCAACATCCTCTGAGTTCATATCAGCAAGAGATACAGGAAGTCCTACTGCGATACAGAAATCAATAACTTCAAGCAGCTCTTCCTTAGGAGCATTCTCTAATACTAATTGACATATTGTACAGAATGCAACCATCTCACCATGGAAGAAGTCATGATGTGCTGGAAGAAGTGTCATACCATCAACGATAGCATGTGCAGCAGCAAGTCCGCTTGACTCAAATCCAAGACCTGAAAGTAAGATGTTAGTCTCAACAATCTTCTCGAATGCAGGTGTAATCTGCTCATTGTCACAAGCAACCTTAGCAAGAACACCGTATTTCTTAAGGTTCTCATAGCAAAGAGTAGCAAGTGCATATGAAGCATCTGTACCATATCCAAGCATTGTTCCTTCTGCTCTGTTAGCACCACAAGGAAGTCCTGCATTGACATTAGAGCAAGAACGTACATTAGCACGTGCTTCGAAGAATGTTGCAAGAGCATCACCCATACCACTTACTAAGAAACGTGTAGGTGCTGTAACGATAACGTTAGTATCAATCATAACTACGCTAGGGCTCTGCTTGAAGTAAGCATAGTCCTCAAACTCATGATCATCTGTATATACAACAGCTGAGTGAGATGTTGGAGCATCTGTAGCAGCAATTGTAGGACAAATAATAAGATTTGTACCAGCAGCAACACACTTAGATGTATCAATAGCCTTACCGCCACCAAGACCAATTGTACATGTACATCCAGCTTCTTTAGCTTGTGACTGTAACTTTGTGATTACGCTTCTGCAGCATTCACCTTCAAATCCGTCAGCATAAACCAGTTCAATTCCCCACTTCTTCTGAGTTTCCTCTAGCTTATCCTTTACAAGGTTAAGTGCAAATGGATCACCGATAAGCAATGCCTTATCGCCAAATGTCTTAACGAAATATCCTAAATTCAATAATTCGTCTTCGCCTTGTACATACTTTGTTGGTGTAATAAACGCTTTTCTCATACCTAAAAATCTCCTTTACATTATAATGAATTTTTCTCCCTAATAAGGGCCGCGCGTTTTCGCATACACTTATTATAGCAAATCGAAAATAATTATCAATAGTCACAATTATTTAAATTAAACAATACACAAACTTATGTATTTTGACGACAAAAAAGCCTCCACGCAATAAGAGAATTGCGCCAGAGGCTTTATATAATTCATTCTTTCCTATTAGATTAATTAACATAATTCCAAAAGCCAAATTTGTCAAGCAAATGTAGCCAGCTCCAAGTAAATGGATATATTAGTAAATACGTCTTACATCAGCAATGCTTCTATAGTTAGCATTACTAATCTTGATTCCGTCTCTTTCGTTAGATGCATGAACAATGTTACCATCACCAACGTAAATACCTACATGGCTACCATAACATACAATATCACCTGGCTGCATATCACCTGTACCAACGCTATAGCCACAGTTCTGCTGACTATACGAAGAGTGAGGTAAGCTAACACCAAACTGAGCATATACACTCATTACAAATCCTGAACAATCTGTTCCTCCCGTAAGAGATGAACCACCATATACATATGGATTACCAACAAACTGGCTAGCATATGAAGCAACTGAACTACCACTTCCACTTCCTGGTGCAGCATAAGATCTAGATGAACCAGCGGAAGATGATGATGATGATTTACTACTGCTCTTGCTACTTGAAGTGCTTTTTGAATTCTGAGCTTGTGCAGCCTTAGCCATCCTAGCCATAGCTTCTGCAGCTGCCTGTCTCTGTGCTTCTTCTTGAGCAAGACGAGCATTAGCTTCTGCTACAGTCTCAGCTAGTGCATACTTTGTAGAAAGGGTAACTTCAGAGGTTTTTACAAATCCGTCTCCATTCTCACAAGTAATCTTAATCCATCCCGAATCCTTCATACTTTCATCAAGGACAGTAAATACAGTTCCTTGTGGAAAATCACCAACAGAAATACCGCTATCATTAGCTTGATCTTTAACTTGAAGAGCAGCTGCACTAACTGTCGCTTGTCTCTGAGAAACAGAACGAGCAAGGTCCGCATTTCCTATTACAAGATATTCTCTCTTAACATATCCAGTTACATTACCAGATACAATTTTATACCAATCACCTTCTGACTCAATAACAGATGCTCCACAATTATTGTAAAGCATACCAACTATTTCTGAATTCTCGTCAGGAAGTGCACGAACATTAGTATATGATTCCGTTTGACAAATTGCTATATCTTCGTAACTAGCATTTCCAGTCTGCACAAGGGAAGCGCTATTAGCAGCAACAGTTGCTCCAGCATCATCAGCTAAAGCATTTCCCATAAGAAGTGTTACTCCTGCTGTTGTAGCTCCTTCATCAACGGCTGCATCCTCGTTAGCAGATGTAGTTGCCGTCATAGCTGTTACCCCAGAAAGTGCTGTTGATTTTGTTGCAGCATTAGCATTAAGACTAAATCCCCCAACTCCAACGGCAAGACCTGTACATGCAATAGCTGTCATATATCTAACGTGCTTTGAATTAAATTTAAACTCCATGTTTACATCCTTTCAAATATCACATATGTTACAAATTTGTTACACAACGATTACATTATAGCAACGACATATTATTTTGTCAAATAAATAGGCGGCTTAACTAAATATTTCATAATTATTTCATATTTTCAAGATAACGAGAGGCACTTGTTATGCAATTTGCACCATCAGCACAAGCAGTTATTACCTGTCTTAACTGTTTTGTCCTTACATCCCCTGCCACAAATATGCCAGGTATAGACGATACACCATCTTCTGTTGCTTTAATATATCCTGCTTCATCAGTATCAGGTAAACCTTCAATACCTTCAGTATTAGGAAGAATTCCAACAGCCATAAATACGCCATTAACATTCAAAGAAGATTTCTCTTCCGTCTTCTTATTGAAAATGTTAACAGCACTTACCATTCCATCTCCAACAACTTCTTCTACAACAGTATCAAGCACAAGTTCAATATTATCAGTTGCTCTAACCTGATCCTCTAATACCTTCGCACCTCTAAAGGCATCTCTTCTATGTATAAGATATACTTTCGCACTTGTTCTCGCAAGAAACAAAGCATCTTCTAGTGCTACATCTCCACCGCCAACTACAGCCACATCTTTATCTCTAAAAAATGCACCATCGCAAGTTGCACAATATGATACACCCATTCCACGAAGAGCGTCTTCTCCTGGCACACCAAGTGTTCTATGTCTTGCGCCTGTTGCAATTATTACTGTCTTGGCTTCAATATCATCTTTTGCGGTGTGTATAATCTTAACATCGCCTTTATCTTCTATACCAGTTACATTTGCTACTACGAACTCAACCTCCTGCTCTGTGGCATGAGCTTTGAATTTATCTGCAAGCTCCATTCCTGTCACCTTAGGAAGTCCTGGATAATTATCCACCTCATATGTGCTGGTAACCTGTCCCCCGCAAAGTGGACTTCTATCTACAATAAGGGTACTTAACCCAGCACGTTTACCATATATTCCTGCACTAAGTCCAGCTGGTCCATTTCCAATAATTACAACATCATAAATCATATTCTGTCTCCTTTCTTACGTACATTTCCAAAAAACTGCAAATAGCGAATCCTTAGCAATAAAAACACGAAATTTTCACTTTTATTATTGCGATAACCATAATATAATATATATACAAAGGTAAATACTACATGAAGGGAGGAGTTACTATGGATATGCCAAGTGCATCAATGATTAATTCTAACAATGGTGTTCTACAGCAATTCGGTATCGCTATGCTTGACAATCAACTTAATGTTCAAGAAGCTCAAGCTGCTACAGAAGTTGCAATGCTTAATTCCATGCCTTCTCCTTCTTTGGAGAGTCTGGTTAATCCTGCAATCGGTGGCAATATCGACATTGGCGTATAACCCTATATAGTACTTACTATTGTATGCAGCATTTTGTCTTTGACAATATGCTGCATTTTTTCGGAGTCTCGCACATTTTATTTTTCTACAATTGCTTCAATCTCTAGCATTACATCTTTTGGAAGTCTTGCAACCTCAACGCAACTTCTTGCAGGAAATGGTTCCACAAAGAATTTGGCATACACTTCATTAATTGCAGCAAAATCATTCATTTCCTTAATAAATACAGTTGTCTTTATAACTTTATCCATTGATGAACCTGATGCTTCAATAAGATTCTTAAGATTAGAAAATGCCTGTTCTGCCTGTGCTACTGAACCTTCTGGTATACTACCTGTTGCTGGATCAACAGGAATAACTCCTGATGTATATACTACTGATCCCATGTCAATAGCTTGGGAATATGGTCCTATTGCTGCTGGTGCCTTGTCTGTACTTACTACTTTTTTCATTATTTGTTCCTCCTTAGATTCTATATCTAACACTAAATTATATTTACAACGAATCGCTTCATGGTATCCTTCGCATACTTAACAATTTGCTATTTTTCTTCGAATGTCTTATTTAATTGCTTCGGAGTAAACTCGCTTGTTATCTTCTTACTAAGGTAAGCAACGAATATTAACACGCTCATAAAAAATCGCTTGGTTGACATTCGTTACTTACCTATATAATAAATTCATAATGCTCAAACAGTACTCCGAAGCAATTGACATTCTCAGAAAAACTTAACGCAAATTATTAAATGTATGCAAAGGATTACCTTAAGCAATTCATTTATACATAAAAAACTAGCTCTTACGAATCCTTCCGTCACTTAGGGTGATTTGGCGTTCTTTATATAGGCGTCCTATTGCTCTCTTGAATGCATTCTTACTAAGTCCGGTTTCGCGTTTTATGACCTCAGGAGATGCTTTCTCCGTAAAAGGAAGAACTCCTGCATAACTATCAATTAATTCGAGAATCATCTCTGCATCTTCATCCATTTGAATATAAGACTTATCACGTATTGAAATGTCTAGCTTCCCATCAGCTTTTACCTTAGTTACTCTGGCATTTACCACATCACCAACTCTTAAGTGTGATGCATCTTCAAACCTTGGAATCATAGCAGAATACATATCATCCACTGCGACATAAGTTCCAAACTCATGTCCGAATTCATATATTCTTCCTTCAACATCATCATCTACATTATATGGAGAATCCGTTCTTAAGAGATGATATATTCCCTTCATGCTACCACAAAGCCTATTACTTTTATCAACATATAGTCTAATTAGTAATTCATCGCCTTCTTCTACTCTACCTATCATTTCTTTGTAAGGCAGTAATAGATCCTTCTCTAATCCCCAGTCAAGAAATGCTCCTATCTTAGTAATCTCTTTTACCTTGAGAAGAGCATATTCTCCAACCGTGAGTCTTGGTATGTTAACAGTTGATATGAGTCTGTCCTTCGAATCCTTGTATACAAAGACTTCTATTTCATCACCTGTTTTAACATCTTTTGACACTTGTTTTTTTGGAAGTAAAACCCCCTCTTCATTTCTATTTCTACTACTTGCCAGATATACACCAAAATCTACTTTCTTAACAACTATTAACTTCTGTATCTTCCCTAATTCTATCATGTCTATCCGTCCTCTTATGTATCTCTAAACTACTGGATTCCTTCTATCTTATCTAAATCCTCATACATCTCAATAACTGCAAACTCATTTTCATCATTATAAAGAACAACCTGCATTCCATTATCTATAGACACGCTACTCACTTTAACAACATCATCTTTGTACGCCACCTGCTTATAGCTAGCACGAATATACGAAACTTTAGAATCATCATCCAGACACTCTGTTGCTGCTTCAATATACCGTGAATTATTCATATGATGGTTAGTGTCAATATGCATTTGCCTAACCTTGAATTGATAATCAGCATTAGCATTATCTACTTTAGATTGAAGCTCATCGCATACTGGTATCTTTCTCGATAGCCATTTCCTATGAACCTCTGATTCGCAGGTGAAATCATCAGCCATCTTCTGCGGTACATTAGTCGGCTTTAGCTTCTTAAGGTTCATTAGAATCCACATTGAATCAGCTTCTACTAGCCTGTCTCCGTCAGTGGTCTCAATTGTAAAATTACGAAATCCCATCATAGCTCTAAATTTGTATGGCCAAGTCTTAATCACAATCTCTTGTCCAAGTACAGGTCTCTTATTAATCCTAACCTGCCATTCAGTTATATACCATCCCAAATCTTCTTCATTCAACTGTTCTAAATCATAATCTATGGCAATAGAATGAAACATTGAACAGTCAGTCATATATCTCATAATTGCAGATATGGACATTAATCCGTACTCATCGACCTCACTATATCTTACTCTCGATACAAACGAATGCATTTAATTACTCCTCATCTGTTACTTTATCTATATGGATTGTAACACATATTATTAAGAATTCAACATATTAGAATTTATTACACATTTATTTCACAAAAAAAGCAACCTCATTTATTGAGATTGCTTTACTGGCCCACAAGGATTCGAACCTTGAAATGACGGAGTCAGAGTCCGTTGCCTTACCATTTGGCGATGGGCCAATATATCGTTTATGTTTTCACACAAACGACATTATACACATATAAGAGTCATAAAGTCAATACTACATCTCTAATAATTTTTCAATTAAGCGATATCCATTCTCTTCAAACACCCCACTTGCCTTACCATTTTTTTCAGAATATGGTAAATGTGGCTCCTTACCAAGAGTCTTGGTAGAATCATATAACATATACGGAATAGGTTCATCAGTATGTGTTCGAATCTTAATAGGCGTCGGATGATCTGGCATTATTAACATTCTAATATCTTCCCCAGCCTTTGTTACACCTTCAAAAATCGGCTTTATAATTCTTGAATCCAAATTCTCTATTGATTTTATCTTTCTTTCAACACTGCCTTGATGTCCCATTTCGTCTGGCGCCTCAACATGAACATAGACAAAATCATTTCCATCATTAATTAGCGTGTCAACTGCTGCCTTTGCCTTACCTTCATAATTAGTATGAAGACCACCATTAGCACCTTCTACCATAATAACTTTCATATCTGCGCCAACAGCTATTCCCTTAAGTAAATCAACTGCTGAAATCATAGCACCATTTTTCTTGGTTTTCTCTGAAAAAGATGAAAGATTAGGCTTCGTGCCTGCTCCCCAAAACCAAAGGGAATTAGCAGGATTAAGCCCTTTCTTTTTTCTTTCTATATTAATTGGATGATTAACCAAAATATCATAACTTTTAATCATCATTTCTCGAAGCACTTGGTCTTTTGGCAATTTGTCACCTACAACCTGTCCTAGAACATCATGAGGCTGAACAAGAGGCATAACAGTACCTTTATCAATTATAAGAAGATGTCTATAGCTTGTTCCAACATAGAACTTATATCCATCTCTTTCGAGTTCTTTCTTAACAGCATCAAGAAGTACAGCTGCATCTTCTGTTGATATCTCCGATGAACTATGATCAATTATAGTTCTATCTTCATATCTATCTTCGTCCTCTGACAAAGTAACGATATTACAGCGAAGAGCAACATCTGTATTCTTCATCTCAACACCGATACTAAGAGCTTCAAGAGGGCTTCTTCCAGAATAGTATTTTCTTGGGTCATATCCAAGAACCGACAGATTAGCTGTATCAGAACCAGGGCTCATTCCCGAAGGAACTGTCCTAACCATACCCTGCTCCGCCTTCTTACTTAATTCATCCATAAAAGGTGTATTCGCATATTCAAGCGGTGTTCTACCATCTAATTCATCTATTGGCCAGTCAGCCATTCCGTCACCAAGTATAACTACATACTTCATTAGTCTCTCCTTATATGCTACTTAAGCATTTTGCATTCTGCTGATGCATTATGCATTCTGCTAATGCATTTTGCATTCTGCTAATGCATTTTGCATATTATACTATTAATACAAATTAATTCTTTATATGCTTTGCATACTTAACAATTTGCTATTTTTTATTCGGATGTCTATTCAATTGATGCTACGCAAACTCGCAATACATTTCTATAAAAGTCAAATTAACTGCTGCTCAAACAGTGCTTCGCATCAATTACATCCTCATAAAAAATTTACGCAAATTGTTAAATGTATTGCAAAGTATTATAAAGAATTAATTTGTCTATTATATATTTGCTTAATATGCAAAATGCATATTTATCTCACACGAATCATCTTAACTACATCTAGAGTTGATGCCTTAGATTCATATTCTGCTTCTGTCATCACATCTGTTGTAAATCCAACTTCGCCGTCCACAACACCTTCAACAAATTCCACATTACCAAATGCAGATTTAACAGCATCCTTATCTGACTTTGTTCTAACAAAGAAAGCACTTTCAACAACTGATGAATCTGCAAGTTCTTTCTTCTCGCTTTTCCATTCAAGGGGAATATTCATATTTTTATGCTTTGCCATCTCAACAATATCACCAACTACTGCTGATGCTGTTGGAAGGGAACCGGCACCAGAGCCATAGAACATTCCATCACCAAGCATATTGCCATGAACAAATATAGCGTTAAATACATCATTTACTGCAAATAGTGGATGTTCTGGAGCAAGTAAATATGGAGCAACTCTTGCAACATATGTATCACCTACTGCTGTTGATGTAGCAAGTAGCTTAATGTTTCTGTTAATCTTCTTAGCATACTTAATATCGTTTGCAGTAATATGGCTAATTCCCTCTGTTGGAATATCTGTATATTCTACCTGCTGACCACATACGAGTGAAGTAAGGATGGCGATCTTTCTCTGCGCATCATGTCCTTCAATATCAGCAGTTGGGTCCTTCTCTGCATATCCAAGATTCTGCGCTTCTTTAAGCACAACGTCGAACTCGCTACCCTCTTCTGTCATCTTAGTAAGAATAAAGTTAGTTGTTCCATTTACAATACCAGAGATTTCTTCAATAACATCACCTGTTAAACACTCTAGGATTGGACGAATAATTGGGATTCCACCACCAACTGATGCTTCAAATAAGAAGTTAACATTATTATCTCTGGCTGTCTTAATAAGATCAGCACCTTTATCAGCAACAAGTGCTTTATTACTTGTTGTTACATGCTTACCAGCTTCTAACATCGCTTTAACAAATGTATATGCCGGCTCAACTCCACCCATGGTTTCAACAACAATATCAACATCAGGGTCGTTAGCAATGATATTATAGTCACCAACTACAAGCTTTTCCCAAGGCTCACCCGGGAATTCTCTTCGATCCAATACATATTTAACTTCTAATTTCTCTCCAACTCTTTTAGCAATTACATCTTCATTAGTTGTAAGAACCTTATATACTCCTGAACCAATTGTTCCAAATCCCATTATTGCTACTTTCATTTTAATTTACTCCTTTTGCCTTTTTATTGAATTATATATGCTATTAAATGTCTATTAACAACAATAAACACCAAATAATATTATGTAAAATCACTTTGCAAGAATCTTCACATAGTGAATTCCACTTTCTGATTCTATGGCATTTACCATAGCGGTTACATCCGTTGCTTTAGGAAACACATCTATAGAAAGTGTAAGACTTGCAACTCCGTGAACCGGTATACTCTGATGAATCGTAAGTATATTTGCATGATGCTTTGCAACTATGCTTAGAACCATTGACAATAATCCCGGCTCATCATCAAGCTGTATAACCATAGTAATAGTTTTTCCTTTGGCACTTTCATGAAATCTTGAAATATCATCCTTATATTTGTAGAAAGAACTTCTGCTGATTCCAACCTTGTCAGTCACTTCCTGTACAGAAGAACATTTACCAGAATCAAGTAAATGCTTAGCTTTAACAACCTTCAGAAGCACTTCAGGAACAGCCTTTTCTTTCAAGACATAATATCTTGTCTTCTCTTCCATCATTATCCCCTTACATTTTCAAAAACTTGGAAAATAACTCTCATTATGTGTTCGCTACACAAATACATCTGTACGCAACACACAAATTCTATCATATAAGATTAAGTGTTGCAAGGATAATTTGCTCTTTGCATAAAATAAGCCTTATAACTATAGATTTATCTTAAACAAATAAGACTTCTCATAGTATAAGGCATTTTATTTATATTACTTATTATATACTTTATC
The DNA here is from genome assembly GCA_015057165.1 of Lachnospiraceae bacterium. Classification (GTDB taxonomy): domain Bacteria; phylum Bacillota; class Clostridia; order Lachnospirales; family Lachnospiraceae; genus RUG191. The sequence continues at coordinate 10,851 of SVEY01000024.1, forward strand.
AAGAAACTCTGTTAGCATCTTCTCATAGCCTTCCGGGTCGGAGTCGATTGACAAACCATGATTGCCTTTGGGAAATTCGTGATACTCACTATAACCTTTATAAGCTTCATGCATACGAATACTATTAATGGGAAGGATAAAGTCATCAATACCGCCGTGAACAAAGCAAATTGGAATCTTACCACTACCCATATGTTCTATTGGCGCAATCTTCATATAATTATATCCGTATAACATATTTGAAACCGCACCGCCAACTGCCCCCAGGAATGTCGGCAAATGGAACTTCGTCTTAAGACCATTCTCTACAACATTGGCAAGATCTGCATAACCGCAATCAGCTATTATAAAATCAAGTTCCGGTTCATACTGAAGCGCTGTAATGGATAGTCCCGTTCCCATAGACTCGCCATGAGCACCAAGCGCAATATCTTTACCGAATCTCTCTCTCGTATCTCTAATAACAGCAAGAAGGTCCTTGGATTCTTTTAATCCAAATGTGGTAACCGTCTTCTCGTTCTCTCCATGACGACGATCATCGTATATTACGCAATTATATCCCAGTCTTCTGAAAATGCTTGCATACTTCATAGAACCATGTCTGTTATATGTATAACCATGACTAATTATAACAAACTTCTGCCCATTGCAATTATCATTTCCATCTTTTCTACGATACTGCTCTGGCGCGAAGCTTCCGTCAGACAGATGCGACTTAGGATTCTTATAAGCATAATTCTCAATGCGACCATAATCATCCATATAATCGTAAGCGGGAAGAAAAGAAGCGTGCAATACATATCCATCAAAAGACGTAATTGTATAAACAGATGATGGATTCATATCCAGCTTTTTCACAAAATCCTTACTCATCTCATTATTCCACGCATCTTCCATAGACGTCTTCTTCGGATGAGTAGTCTGGGTCGCGACATAGATAATTAGACCTATGAATGCAATAAGTAAGACAGCAAGGATTATTATTAAAATTGTAAGAAATAGGGTCATATAAAGCCTCCAAACAGATTTAATTTAAAACCAATATTTTTAATAGCCTGAACAAATATTATCACGTAGCTTTTCTAATTATATGAAATACTAAAAATGGTGTTAGTATAATAAGTGGATATATGTACCTAATCAATGCTGCTGGACCAAGAAACAATGATAATAAGAATAACAGCATAGGCAGAATAATTAGCCAAAGCCTATAGTCTTTTCTATAAATACATAATCCCACAAGTAATATCAATAGATATATACTTAATCCCACATCATATAGAATTGAAAGTAATGGTATCTTCTCATATAACCCTTCAGATGTATTATCTACAAGAATATCATAATACCACTCTGCAATAGGTTCTCTGTGTATTATATGCCCCAGCCCCGAAAAAGGATATGCATAAATCAAATCATTGTACTTTCTATCTTTAGGCTCCAAATAACCACTAATCAAATTCTTGAATGCGTATAGATACCTACCTTTATTATTTATTCCTATTTGCAAATAGGTTTTTATATTTCCACCTAGATTCGCTTTGAATACATCTGTATTGAACTTCGATTTAACATTGTCAGCGCAATACGCTTCGTAAGCTCTTATTCCATCCTCAGGAATTATTTTCTCAACATCATCAAATTGTTCATCTGTAATATTAACTTGCTCGCCATTTATCTTAAGGTTACACACATAAGCCATTTGTTGCATCGGAACACTCAACATTTCACGCGTGTCACCTGGTTCATATTTAAGAACATTGTGGACTACATAATTAAACATCTCTACTATAAGCAAAATGCATGTAATAACTATTATAGTTCTTATTTTTTTAATATTAGTTCTTTTAGGAGTAAATATCACAAAAACAAGTAGCAAAAATAGAATATATACTCCTTGATGTCTTAACAAACACATCAACAATCCCGTTGCAAATAATAACACTAGACGAATTATGCTTTTATCTTTTTCAACAATGTAACAATAAAACATCGTAATAAAATACAGAAAAAATGCCGCAAAAAGAATATCTTTTGTACTATTAAATGTCAAAGATTGAACATATGGATTAAAAACACCCCACAAAAGAGAAACAATTACAAAAATAGACGATGCGCCTTTATTCTTTATTACATATAAGCAATATGCTATAGAACTCGAAACAATTAATCCTTGTATTATAGAGAATAGTACAACGCCTCCGTTTGGTTCTCCCCAAAAATAACATCCAATATCATATATAACTCCCAAAAAAACCGTATGAGATACAGGATGATGATCTGTCATTTTAACAGAACCATTCCAATAAGCCAATTCGAGAGGACTATCATATCCAATTGTTCCGGGATACAATGCAAGAAAGGGAATAATCCAAGCTATAATAATTATAGCCCAAATTAAAAAAAACAACTTCCATCCCGAAAAGTATTTTTCTATTACCTCATCTATTCTTTTAGATTTGTTACATATATAATCAGATGCAATAGGAAAAAACCTAATTGACAAACCAGTTAAAATATACCAAATAATTATAGAACTACACCAAACAATAAAAACACTTATGTTATCAAATTCTCCATATAACAAAAAAGCATTTATTGTAGCAAAAGTCACCGAAATAAATAATTTTAAAAAAAAATTTTTATTAATTATTTTTTTTAATGCTTTCAAAATCCCCACCTCGTATTTATTAATAACCCGCACTCCCAAAAAGATGAAAATTGAGTGCCATATAAATTAAGAAAAGAGAGACTGCAAGCCCCCCTAAACTTTTATTAGGTAAAGAAATACCAAAAGATATATCCTTTTAAAACTTCTTGAACTTATCTGCAATCTCAACAAGCTTCATTTCAAAGTCTTGTCTGTTCTTCCAAGTAATTGTATGTAAAATCATACCAGAGAAGAATGATAAAATACCAATAAGAATAGAAATACAGCATACAATAAGCGTTGGTATCTTAGGAACCAATCCGGTCTGTGCAAATTCAATTATTATCGGAATCATAAAACCTACACCAAGAGCAACAAAAAGTAGCGCAATCATACCAAAGAAAAACATTGGCTTATAGGTTCTAAGCAGTTTTATTATTGTAAATATTACCTTAAAACCATCTGAATATGTGTTAAGCTTAGATTCACTTCCCTCAGGTCTATCTCTATATTCTATTACAACATTTTCAAGAAACATATTCTTATCTACGGCATGAATCGACATCTCTGTCTCAATCTCAAAACCTTGAGATAGTACAGGAAATGACTTAACAAACTGATATGAAAATGCTCTATATCCAGTCATAATATCTTTGATATCTGATTTAAACAATGTATTAATAGACCATCTAACTATAGAATTACCAAAGTTATGAAATGGTCTCTTATTCTCCTGAAAATATGTACTAGAAAGTCTGTCTCCCACTACCATATCAACATTTCTTGTAAGAACAGCATCACACATCTCTCTTGCATTGTCAGCTGGATATGTATCGTCACCATCTGTCATAATATAACATTTCGCATCTATATCTCGAAACATACGACGAATTACGTTTCCTTTTCCTTGCTGATATTCATAACGCACAACTGCTCCAGCATTTGAAGCAATTTCAGCTGTATTGTCAGATGAATTGTTATCATACACATATATAACAGCTTCAGGAAGCACTGCTTTAAAATCCTTTACAACCTTTTCAATTGTCTGAGACTCATTGTAGCATGGAATAAGTACTGCTATTTCATCCATTTTTATTCTCCCTTTTCTTCTTCGTTATTATTACTATTCTTTTCTAGCATAACACCTTCACCACTTGGTGTGCCGGCTGCTATTATATCGTCAATCCTCTTATTAAGAATTCCAACTTCCTGGGTTAATCTCTTTACTCTTCGTGTAAGATTAGAAATTACAATAGTTTGCGTAAAGATTATCATTAATACAAATATAAATCCCGCAAAGAAGAGCATATTAATTGGCAACTCAATCCCCAAGAAATTAGATAGGCTTTGTAACCAATGTTTATTAGCTGCAAATATAATTACAAGCACACCCACTAGAAACCAAATCAATGCATACTTTAGTTCTAGTCTTCTTACTCTAACCAAATTACCTATATAGAGGATGCCAAGTCCCGCTAAAACTATAATTATTACTTGAATCTCTGTTGTCATATTATTCTACCTTACAAATATGCTAAGACCTATAGAGGCTTTCCATAATTTATTCAACGTGACCATTTTGAATCCAATAATTATTTCCACCTACATTATACACTCCTGTATAATCAAATGGTATTCCACCATTAACATAGAGCCATCTTCCAAATGCATTCTGACCTATACCAGTAAAATTCCAGTCAATTCTTCCGTTAACATAATACCACCAGCCAAAGAAATTACAGGCCATTCCCGTATAGCCCCAATCTAATCTACCATTAACATAATACCACCAGCCAAAGATATTATAGGCCATTCCCGTATAGCCCCAATCTAATCTTCCATTAATATAATACCACCAGCCATATACATTACAAGCCATTCCTGTATAATACCAATCTAATCTACCATTAGTATAATACCACCAGCCGAAGATATTACAGGCCATCCCTGTGTAATTCCAATCTAGTTCTCCATTAATAAAATACCACCAGCCAAAGAAATTATCAGCCATGCCTGTATAACCAGTATCTACATGTCCACCATTAACTATTCGCCACTTAGAACCTGTATATACCATTCCATTAGCGTTCCAGTTGATATGACCATTCTCATAATACCATGTTCCTAAGACATTAGTGCCTTCACCAGTATAATTCCAAGCTATCTTACCATAAACAAAATACCACCAGCCGAAAGCATTATTAGCCATTCCTGTATAATTAAAGTTAATGGTACCATTCTCATAGTAGAACCAATCTCCAGAGATATTCTGCATACCTGAATAGTCAGTTAGTATCCTCCCATTCTCTGCCATACGCCACTTATCTGTATAACATGGACCATTAAGACTCAAATCAAGACGTCCATCCTTAAAAAACCATGTGCCCATAATATTAGAAGCTTCACCGGTGTAATCTAATACAACATACCCTCCTGCCAAATACCACCAGCCAAGAGCGTTCTGTGCCATGCCTGTATATTCTAAGTCAATCCTACCATCCTTAACCATACGCCAAGCATTACCACCGGTATTAACCAGGCCATTAGCACTAAAATCTACATGACCATTCTTATAATACCAAGTGCCCATAAGATTGGAGGCTTCTCCTGTATAATTAGCAATTAGACTACCATTCTTATAATACCACCAGACTGAATCCTTTACAGCCATACCTGTATATATAGTGTTAATCTCTCCATTCTCCACATATCTCCAATTGCCAAGATTTGTCAAGGCCATACCCGTATAAGTAGGGTCAACATTCACTGTCTCTGACAAAAGCCACGTACTTGTAGGAGAGGCGCTATTCATTACACTATACCTCTTTCCCGAACTATAATCTGTATAAACTAGTGGTAAATCAGTTGTAAATCCGGCTCCAATAGCACTAGGTGTCTTAATCTCATACAGACTATTACATTGATAAAACATATTAGTCCCATTTGTATTTGCCTTAATACTAAGACTTGACAAATCTAGCTTGGCTAATTTCTTGCAATTAAAAAACATATCATACATCTCGCTAAGATTTGAGGCATCAAAATAACTTATATTAAGACTCGTTAAAGCAAAGCAATTCTCGAACATTGATCTTGCATCGGTAAGCATAGGAGTATTAAAACTACTCAAATCAAGACTAGATAATTGAGTACAATAACTAAACATACCAAAGGTACTTGTAACTTTGGATGTATTAAAACCTGATAAATTAAGACTTGTCATATTCTCACAAGCCGAGAACATGTTAGACATATCAGTAACATTTCCTGTATCAAAAGTGCTAAGGTCTAAAGAAGTCATCTTGCAATAATAAAACATATTAGACATATTCGTAACATTACTTGTGTTTAGATTAGAAATACCATCGATAGACATATATTTAGCCCAGTACGAACCAAATAACGACGAAGAATCAGCAGGCAATATGACTTCTCCCTCAATCTTAACACTATTAATGTCATTCCAATAATATTCCCATGGACTTTGGCCATTCGTATCAATACCAGTTCCAGATCCTATTGTAAGAAGACCATTAGCATCTATAGTCCAGTGACATGTACCCCAATAACCCTCTTGCACCTCTTGAGCTTTAACTTCCATTATTGACATAAAGCCAACCATAAGCGTTAATACAAACACAAAGGATAGTACGTATACTATTTTCTTCTTTGTTGAATAAAACATTCTAACTCCTTCCAAAGCCAATTATTAAGATTACAAATCTTAATACTAAACCTTTGAATTATTATATTATTTATTCTAAATATCCGCCTCGATTATTATTATAAATAAACTTCTGCCATCTAAACAAGATAGATATTACGCAGACAAAGCTGCCATGACACACGCAAGTGACACTTTAATCATATAATACACTGATCTCTTGGGCGAAATAGAAGATGTTCCAGCCTGTCTTTCTTTCATTACCACAGGGATCTCATCAACCGTCCATCCCTTCTTAACAATCGTAACAGCTGTCTCTGGTTCAGGATAGTCTTTTGGATACTCTTCAGCAAAATACTCTATAATATCTCTTCCAACCATTCTCATGCCAGATGTAGGATCAGTAATTTTCTTTCCCGTTAGTATTTTGATAAGAACAGTAAAGTATTTTATTCCAAAACGCCTGAGTCCCGAAGATTGAAATCCTTGCTTCTCAATGTATCGAGAACCTATCAACATACCCGTACCATGTTCTTCCATATATCTGGCCATTGTTTCAAGAAATGCTGCATCATGCTGTCCATCACCATCTACTTGAATAGCATATTTATATCCATAACGCTTTGCATATAGATAACCTGTCTGCACAGCAGCACCTATTCCGCTATTGATTGGAAGATTAACTACATTAAAGCCATTCTCAAGACATAACTTATATGTATCATCCCTTGAGCAATCATTAATTACAACATAGTCAAATTCAGGCGCATTCTCAATTATATCATTAACTGTATTAACAATACAACCGGCCTCGTTAAAGGCCGGTATAATAACTAATTTATCTTTCATAGTATGTCCTTATTATACTGCAATACGTCCTTCTGCGAGACCATAATTAAGATAGTGAAGATAATACGCTGGCAAATCAAAGAAATAAGCTGCAAACAAATCAGGATTATTATTAGCATATGTCTGAAGGTCAAATCCTGCGCAAGCCCTTCTTCCTTCCTTCATTCCGCTAGTAAGAAAATGTATAAATGTAGCAATATCATCATTACCAAATGCCATCTTCACATCTGAATTATGTTCCTGGTAATAATTGTAATTATAAATTGGGGAACAATCTATTCCCAAGAACGTATGCTCCGGATTAGTTACTTCTGATGTATAACTTGCATTTCTTCCTTCTGCCTTTCCTGCAGATATGTAATGCCAATAGTATCGACTAAGATTATTGCCAAAGGTTCTCCTTAAATCAAGATGTCTGTTCTTGTAACCAATAACATTGAAGTTTTCTTTTGCCTGTCTTCCTTCGTTAACACCATAATTAACAAAATGCTCCAATGTAGCAATATCGTCATTTCCAAATGCCGCCTTAACATCAGGATTATGTGACACATAATATGAATAATCATATACGTCTGAGTAATCAAAAATCCATATAGTTGTTACACCTCCCATAAGTGTACTACAACCTGTTCCATGACGTCCTTCTTTTTTTCCCCAATTCATATAATGCTCGTAATATGCTCTAGTATTTCTTCTGTATACATTTCTTAAATCTGAATACTCGTTCTTGTATGAATTCACATCAAAGTTAGCCGAAGCCTGACGTCCTTCATTCATTCCACATAGAATAAAATGAACTAATGTTCCAACATCATCATTTCCATATGCGGCCTTAACATCCGGATTGTGTGATACATAATAATCATAATTATAAACACTTGAATAATCAACTCCTCCAAACTTCCATACCTTATCAGTAGAGCCATTTGGAATCCATCCCTGTCGGCCTTCTGCGCACCCCCAGTTAAGAAAATGTCTAATATATGCCCCAGCATTATACCCGTACTCATTTCTAAGATCGACATAATTATTCTTATATACATTCACATTAAACCATTCATTAGCCTGACGCCCTTCATTAATACCATAATTAACAAAATGAGCAATAAGAGCGTAGCCATCATTAGCATAGGCAGCTCTTAAATCCCCATAATGACTCAAATAATAATTAGGATCATACACCATATTATATTCTACACCTTGATACATAGTTGTAAATCCATTAAATGTACCTAGTTTTGCCATAAAATTATATCTAATATCATTGCCATAAGTAGAACTTGATGCCCATTTTCCACTTAAATCCTCAAGATAAGGCGCACATCCTCTTATATTTGCCAAATATTGAAATCTAGGATCTACGCATGGATTATTAAGATTATCAGTAGATGCATATCCCTTAAGATGCTGAACCTGTGCTCTGATTCCTTCTCTAACACTACCGAAAGTTGCCCATGCACCAGGGTCAGAATCAACAGCTCCAATTCCAGCAAAATTCTTGGCCTCTATAGGTACGCGCCCCGTGAACTTTAGATAATTAGTCTCATTCATGGCTTGACAAAAAGCAACTTCAACTCGAACTCCTTCAGCATTACATTCATCAATATACATCTGGCAAAAAGAATCTAATGTAGGAGCATCTGTTCTAGCCCACGCATAGTACACTGGATACGAAGCGACACTATTGTAATAATTCATCAATTGTCCAACAGATACATTAGATGGACCCATTATTGGATACTTATCTTCCGCAATAGAATCTTTACTAGGAATCATAAATGCCACAAAGCTTCCTAGCATCATAATAGCAACAACTACCGCAACCACTTTTTTTGTTCTACTAATACTATTCAAAATAGTTCTCATAATACCTCATTTCATTGAAACACACTTAATCTTAACAATTTCAAATATATATTTCATTATTCTACGATGCAATACGACCTTCTGCTCTTCCATACTTAATATAGTGTAAATAATACTCTGTCAGATTAAAGAAATATGCGGCAAACAAATCTGGGTTCTTATTCGCATAAACTTCAAGATTAAAATTAGCTGATGCTCTTCTTCCTTCTTTCATTCCACATGTCAGGAAGTGAATAAATGTTGCAACATCATCATTTCCAAACGCAGCTCGAACATCAGGGTTACACTCCTGATAATAATTAAAATCATACACAGGCGAAAAATCTGCACCAAAGAAAAAGTGTTCACCATCAGTTACCCTATCTGTATAACTTCCATCCCTTCCTTCTTTCTTTCCGTAACTAATATAATGAGCCACGTAAGAGAACAAATCATTACCATATGCTCTTCGAAGATCAAGATTTCTATTCTTATATCCCACTACACTAAAGTCAGCCTTAGCTTGTCGTCCTTCCCTAATTCCATAGTTGATAAAATGATTAAGGATTGCTGTATCATCACAACCAAATACAGAAACTAAATCAGGATTATGAGATGTATAATAGTCATAATCATAGGCATCAGCAAAATTGAAAATCCATACAGAGTTTACACCTCCGCCTACAAGTGTATTGTCATAACCAATTGTCTCTCTTCCCTCGGAAAAACCATTTGTCACATAATGGAGGTAATAACTCCTCAAATCACTTCCATACGCATTTCTTAAGTCCCTATACCTATTCTTGTAGGACTTAACGCTGAATGATTTTAATGATTTTCTTCCTTCTTGCATTCCATATTGATTAAAATGTCTTGCATATGCTCTCCAATCAAAACCATATGCAGCCACCAAATCAAGATTAGCCTCTGTGTAATCAGTCATTTTAAATACCGGACTACTTTGTCGTCCTTCCCATACTCCATAATTAATCCAATGATTAAAGCACTGCTGATCATTAAAAGACCATAAATCTTGATTAAAGAATCTATAAAAGTTAGCATCAAAAGCTCCAATATATTGTGACAAATCTTCTGCAGGCCCAAGACCATAGTACTGTGCAATACCATTTGCATCAGCTTGTCCTAATTGTCTCAAAAAATTATCGTCACACAACCTGTTATAATCACCATCCATAAAGGCATGCTCTACTATTATGCCTGGAAAACCTCTAGTCTTCGAATTATGTATGACACTATAATAATCCATTATTGAACCATCAGGATATGTCGCCCCTGACTCAGAATTCCTTATCTTAAGTCCTCTATTATTTAGTCCGAGAGCTGCAATATTATTAAGTATCTTCTCAGAAAGTCCGTATCCCACATTACTAATATCCGGTCTATAATTTCCATTAGGATACCAAACTTCTACGCCACTAGCGCCTCCTGAGTTCATATGAATACTAACGAAAGCGTTAGCTCCATAGTTTCTTGCAATATCAGTCCTCTCAGCTAATCCAACATCTCTGTCATCATATCGAGTCATATATACAGTAACTCCACCATATTGCTCAAGCGCGCTTTTACAATATGTGGCAACCTTGAGATTAACATCTTTCTCAATAAGGCCACCATAACAAGCACCAGACTCACTACCACCATGTCCTGGATCTAATACAATAACCACATTACCTGAACCAGTATTCTTCACGGCATTGTTTGCCTTTGAAAGTCCCGTGTCTGACACAACCTCAACATCTTCTTTTGCATTTTCAAAAGTAGACTGTGTTTTAACTACACCATTACCCTCAACGTTCAAATCATCTGACGCTTCTTCCAATGCTTTTGCAATAGAAGATGCAGTAGCAGTTTTTCCCTCGTCCGTTGTCACTTCAAATGTAACATCAGCCACCTCTTCTAAAGCTTTTTCATTCTCATTATCAACAGGAATCACCTCGTCAGGATTAGCTGTATAATCGACTCCTACACCCCAAGATGCATCGAGACCTGCATCTCGTAATGAAACACTAGCTTTTCTTCCTTCAACAACATACTCTAGTCCAACTAATTGGTATATACCTTCCGATTTACCGTTATAATCGACAGCAAAATAAAGGGCATCGTCTATTTTATCTCTACATTCAATTTGATACAGTTCATTAGTATCATTATTCTTATATGTCAGAATTCCACTTTTGGGTTTTTTATATCCATCTCCTATACCAACAACTACTTGTTGTGTGTCATTTAACTGTTGCTTTGATGATGTAATTGCGACATAATTTACAAGTTCTCTAGAAAAATTCTTTTCTTCATCTAAAACACCCTGTGTTGCAGCATACATGTCGCCATCTGAAGCTGTAACAGTTAGGGTGAGTCCAAACATCATAACTACAACAAGAAGCAAAGATATAGCTTTTGAAACAACTCGTCTTTTCATAAATCCTCCATACCAACTTACATATTTTTAACAAACGGCACAATTTCCCATATATTGTATCATAAATCTCATCAAAACACAACATATGTTTGCCGCAAAATAAAAGTCTCTTTTTTAGGAAATAATCCATTTTTCAGTTCACAAATACTAACTAATAACACAGAAAATACTTCAAAAAAAAAGCATAAAAAAGAATAATATGCTATAATCATTTTAAAAATTATACAATAGAGGTATCTATTAAAAATGGCAAATTTAATATTAGATTATTATAAAAAAACGAATAATGGTTACAATGAAGGCAGCAACTCTAATATTTTATCGCAAGTTCAAACTAGAGATCCTTACGATATTATATCAAGCGAAAACCTAGATTATAATACCGCATATCATATGTCTCCTCTAAGAGCCAACATCCTAAGATGGTATAATTTCAAAAAAAAAGCTTCTGTACTAGAAATTGGTGCAGAATGTGGTGCTCTAACAAAAACACTTTGTGAAAAATGCGAATATGTTGTTTCTACTGATAATTCCAAAATCAATTCAACAATAAATTACGAACGTCACAAGAAATACTCCAATCTTGATATATATGTTGGTGATTTTAATGATATAGAATTTAATCAAACATTTGACTACATTGTAGTAAATGGAAGTATTCCTTTTTCTAATTATTGTTCCAATGACACAAAAAAACATAATAAGTATTTATCTAAAATTTCGTCCTTGTTAAATGAAGATGGCGTATTACTTCTTGCAATAGAAAACCGCTTGGGGCTAAAATATTTTGATGGTTCAGCCGAGCCAAATTACAATACTCATTTTACTGGAATAAATGGATATTCAGACGAGGATTGTGTTCATACATACAGCAAAAGCGAAATAACAAATCTTCTACACTCTATAGGTTTTACTAATCTTCGTTTCTTTTATCCATATCCTGACTATATTTTTCCAATGGAAATTTTTTCTGACAAAACAATTGAAACAATGGGATACGGCAGACCTATAAACCATTTTGAAAACAATAGACTCGCTTTTTTTAACGCAGAAAAAATCTTCTCACTCTTATCGGCGGAAAAAACAATAAAGAATTTTGCCAACTCTTTTTTTATAGAAGCTAAAAAAACAGCTTTCAACCAAGAAGAATGGCCTATATACGTCAAATTATCAAATGACCGAAAACCAATTTTTTCTATATACACCTCAATATACGAAAATTCTTCTGGTGAATTAAGTGTTTACAAATATGCCGAAAATCCATCAGCAAAACAGCACATAGAAAACATTTTGGTAAACTCAAAGAATCGTCAAGGAAACATCAAAAGTTTAGAAGGAACCAAGGTTGAAAACGGTGTGAAGTTTAATTATATAAAAACCAACAATCTTGACAAAGAAATATATAAGCAAATAAAAAACAACGACCTTGATGTTGCTTTCACGAAACTTGATAGCATTATTTCATCCATAAGAAAATGCGAAAAAGATGTTTCTGATTATATGACTGAAGAGTTTATAGAAGTATTTGGTACAACAAAAAGCGCTGAACACTACAAGGTAGTATCTCGTGCAAATATTGATTATATACTAGACAATTTATACAACATTGGCGAAGAATATTTAGTAATTGATTGTGAATGGATTTTTAATTTTGATATACCATCTAAATTTATCATATGGCGTATGTTAAATGAATTTGTTTCTAAACATTCTATATCCGAAAAATCTTTTTCAAGAAAGTTATTAATGAAAAGATATAATATCAATGCTGAAGATGAAGATGTTTTTTATAAATGGTCTGTACATTTTGCGCAAGACTACGTTGGCACAGATACATTAAAGAACTTATACAAACAAACATTACCTATTAACTTAGACAAAGAGAATTGCTTAGAAACCTGCCTTTATTTAGATTTAGGTGAGGGATTTAATGAAATTAATTGTATTAGAAAGGACATTATCACAAAATCTTCTGGAGAATTTATAGCAAAATATGACATATCAAAATACAACGAAATAAAAGCATTAAGATGGGATCCAACAAATGAAAGTTGTATAATATATAATTGCGAGATATATGCAGACAACGAGAAAATTTGTGATGCATCTAACAATGCCAAAACCAATAACAAGTCTGAAAGCATTTTTTATACTGACGATCCCATGTACGTTTTTAGCTTGGAAAACCCAAAAACCTCAATCATTGAAATAAAAGGCACATACAAATATATTGACAATGAGTATTTCATTCAGCAAGAAAAAATTACTGATAGCATTATTTCAGATTTTAAGAATCAAAGCGAAAATTTGAAAGCACAAATTGAACACTTAAATGATGAAGTTAAAGAGCAACAAAACAAGCTATCAAATATCACCAACTCGAGGGCATGGCGAATTACTTTACAAATGAAAAAAATAGCAAATATTTTTAAAAACACAACAAAGACAAAAGAAATAGAAAAACAAGATGGCCCCATATTAGTAAAAAAAGGCTCTTCTTATATCGAAAACCTTACGATTAATCACTACATTGACTGGTATTATTCAAATTATGGTCTAATAGATTTAACGGGTTGGATATTCTCCCCTCAACAAAAAATCAAATCCCTTTATATTCTATTAGATAACGGAGTCCAAAAAAAAACCATAAGCGCAAAAATAACCGAAAGGCCTGATGTAAAAAAAATACACAATCTCTCCTATGAAAACATAGGAATAGAAACTTCTGTCACATACTCATCATGTTGTGGAGGCACAACATTTTTGGGTGTAATTTTTGAAAATGACGATGAATATATTATACCTATAGGAACATTTGAAAAAACAAAGCTATTCGGAGAATTATGCATAGGATTAATAGGCGAAAGGACCCGATTCGAAACATATAAAAACGAAATACATAATTTTTCAAATTATTCTCCAAGTAGAATTAATGGTGTTTTCGACATTATTATACCTGTTTATAATGGTTTTGAATATTTTGATGGTTTATTCAAAAGCATCAAAAAAACAAACTGCAATTATCATGTTTATATAGTAGACGATTGCAGTAGCGATGAAAGAGTTTTACCATATCTTAAGGAATATGCCGCCCATAATTCTAACGTTACTTTAATACAAAACAACGAGAATTTAGGCTTTGTCAAAAGTGTTAATAAAGCTTTAAAACTTTCGAATAATGACGTTATTATTGTTAACACAGATGTTGTTCTACCTCAGTATTGGTTAGAACGAATCGTAAAACCTATAAAAGATCACAAAGAAATAGCAACTGTAACACCTTTTACTAACAGTGGTACTATCTGCTCATTTCCTAATTTTTGCGAAAACAACGACATTTACTTAAATAGAACTATTGAAGAAATAGACCAAACCTTTTCTAAAGTTAGCCCTTCATATACAATTGTTCCTACTGGTGTGGGATTCTGTATGGCAATGAGCCGTACGGCAATTAATACAATTGGCTTTTTTGATGATGAAACTTTCAACAAAGGTTATGGCGAAGAAAACGATTGGTGCCAACGTGCCATTAAAGCTGGCTTCATTAATGTAATAACAGAAAATCTTTTTGTATGGCACAAACATGGTGGAAGCTTCCTATCTGAAGACAAGAAACGCTTTTTAAAGGAAAACGAAAAAAAATTACTCAATAAGCATCCCCAATATAATAATGATGTGGGATATTATTTTCGTTCCGATCCTCATAAGCATATAAGAAACTGCATTAAATGGTTTCTTGCTTATCAGCACCAAGAGCCTTATTATCTGGCTTTAGATCATGATTGGGGCGGTGGCGCTAACTTATATCTATATAACGAGATTGACAAATATAATCAACAAGGATTTCAAACAATAATACTTAAATACAATATAGGTGAAGGGTTATATCTAGAACTTAATTGCAACAAAACCACCATATCATCCCTATATTTTAATTCCTTATCAGATATAGAAATATTTGTAAAAAATTTTAACATAAAAAAAATCATTGTTAATGAATTAATATCCTTTAAAAACATAGTGGACATCCAACAATTTATACTAAAGGAAAAGAAAAAGCTCTCTTGTGATGTACTCTATCTTGTTCACGATTTTTATTGTATATGCCCAAGTATGTACCTTTTAGATAATACAAACCAGCATTGTTGGTTTGCTAACCTAGAAAAGTGCAATGAATGTTGCATAAATAATAAAAACAATAATAAATTCGCACCATGGAACGATTCTATAACAAATTGGCGAGAAAATTGGGGAAACTTTTTACATCAGTGCGATGAAATTAGGGTTTTTTCAAATAACTCGAAAAAATATCTTGAATATTATTATGGAGAATTATGCTACGAAGTTGTACCACATAAAGTCGACTACATAGAGCCTATTAAGCAAGTACAAAATGACGATATTATAACAATTGCAATAATAGGAAACTTTATGTTTGCTAAAGGTGCAGATCTTGTTTGCGAAATGTCTAACATTATCAAAGAACGAAATATTAATGCTAGAATTATCGTGATAGGCGATAATACAGATAAATATAAGTGCGAAAACATTGAATTCTATGGCAGTTATGAGCGAGAAAACCTAGGAAGAATCCTTGAAGATTACAACACAGACATAATTGCCATAACCTCAATTTGCCCAGAAACATTTTCATACACAACTGAGGAGGCAATGGCTTTAAATCTTCCTGTTGCATGTTATAACATTGGTGCACCAGCAGAAAGAATTAGTAAATACCAAAAAGGGATTATTGTCGAAAAACTAGATGCAATAAATATGCTAGATGAAATATTAAAATACTTTTCTAATTCTAATTAATACACGAGTATTTACTCACTCCAAAATCATTTTTACTTGAAAGTGGAAATGCAAATTAGAAACGAAGGAGATTCCTATGCTATTATCAAAGCTATTATCAAATGATGTAAAAAAACAACATCCTACGAAAAACAACTCTTTAGAGCTCGATGAATCCATTGTATATAACATAGATTGGTACTACTCAAATTACGGCTTAATCGACCTAAAAGGATGGGTTTATTCTAAGCTTTACACTTTAAAAACTCTAAGCATTGTTCTAGATAACGGAGTTGAAAAATCTGAAATCCCGGTAAAGGTATGTGAGCGACAAGATGTTAAAGCAATTTACAATTTAGACTATGCAGATATCGGTATTGAAATTTCTATATCATATTCATCATTCAAATCGGGTACCACTTACTTAAAGGCCGTATTTGATAATCAAGCGGAGCTACTAATTAAAGTTGGTTCATTTGACAAAACTGAACTATATGGATCGCTTGAAGTAGGTTATATTGGCGAAAAAACAAAATTTGAAAACCACCTCCACGAGAAGGTTTTTTCTACAACTTATAAGCCAAAAAAGATAGAAAAAACCATTGATATTATAATTCCTGTATACAATGATTTTAAAAAATTAGAACGCTTACTTGAAAGCATAAAAAAAACCAATTGTAGTTACAACATATACATAGTAGATGATTGTAGCACAGATAAAGAAATTCTACCATTGCTCCAAGAATTGGAGTCCAATAACTCTAATATAACTCTTATAAGAAACAAAAAAAAATTAGGCTTTGTTCGAAGTGTCAATATAGCAATAGAGCAATCAAAAAACGATGTTGTTATAGTTAATACAGACGTGGTGCTACCAGATTACTGGCTAGAAAGAATTATAGAGCCTCTAGTATATCATGATGAAATTGCCACCGCCACCCCTTTTACAAACAACGGTAACATATGTTCATTTCCTAATTTCTGCGAAAGCAATGATTTATATATGGAAAAATGCTTAGACGATATAGATTTAGCTTTTTCAAAAATACATCCACGCTTTACAATTATACCTACAGGAGTTATCTTTTGTATGGCTATGAAACGCAGTGTAATTGACAAAATAGGGGGATTCGACGAAGAGAATTTTAATAACAAATATTATGCAGAAACTGATTGGTGTCAACGCGCTATAAAGGCAGGATACATAAATGTTATTGTGGAAAATCTATTTGTATGGCATAAGCCCAAAACCAATCCTCTGTCGTCGGAAAGCAAATCCCTTCTAACTACAGGCAAAAAAAAACTACTTGAAATACACCCAAAATATGATGAAGATAACGATTATTATTATCGTTCTAACCCTCATAAGCATATAAGAAACTATATAAAATGGGAACTTTTAAAAAAAGATCAACTCAAGTATTATATTGCTTTCAACCATGATTGGGGAGGCGGTGCTGATATGTATTTGACCAATAAATTTGACCAACTAAACAGCAAAGGCATCGGCACATTATCGATTAAATACAATATTGTGAATGGATTATTCTTAGAACACTACTACAAAACAACCACAACCTCTCTTTATTTTAAAACTTTTACAGATATTGATGATTATATAAAAAACCTATCAGTACATAAAATTATTATAAATGAATTAGTAACCTTTAGAAATATAAAAGAAACACAAAAATTCATTCTTAAATTAAAACAGAAGCACTCATGCGAGACACTATATCTTGTACATGATTTCTATTGTATTTGCCCAAGCGTTAACCTTCTTGATAGTAATAACAAACATTGTTGGTTTCCTAAAAAACGTCAATGTAACAACTGTCATACTTTCAACAGCAACAATAATGCTTTTGTACAATGGAATGGCTCAATTTCAAGTTGGCGCACTATGTGGAAAAAGTTTTTATCTAATTGCGATGAAATTAGAGTCTTTTCAAACAATAGTAAAAAATACCTTAATTATTACTATAAAAAATTATCAATTACAGTAGTTCCTCACAAAATCAACTACATAAACCATATTTGTGAAACAAAAAAAGACGACATTATTACCATTGCATTCATAGGAAATCTTACATATTCAAAAGGTGGTGATATTGTTTGCGAAATGTCTGACATTATTAAGAAAAAGCAAATAAATGCTAGAATAATTGTAGTAGGCCATAATCTTCAGAAATATCAATGTAAAAACGTTGAATTCTATGGTAGCTACGACCGAGAAAATCTCGGCAAAATCCTCGAAGAATACAATACGGACATAATTACCATAACCTCAATTTGGCCAGAGACATTCTCATACACAACCGAAGAGGCAATGGCTTTAAATCTTCCTGTTGCATGTTTTAATATAGGCGCTCCATCAGAAAGGGTTATAAATTATTCAAAAGGCATTGTCGTTGATGAAATAGCAGCATCTAGTATGTTGAATAAAATAATAGAATACTATTCAAACAAATAGTAAGAGGGGCTGTAAAAAAACTCCCCTAACGGAAAAGCAGCTATGAGCTCGCGCTCATAGCTGCTTTTTGGTATAATTAAA
>SVEY01000037.1 GCA_015057165.1 Lachnospiraceae bacterium
CTTTTGATACACAAACCTACCTTCAAGTATATGTTTATGTCACATTATGCCACGGAAGTTTGCAAGTGTCCCGAAATCATTTTTCAGTCCAACACATTGTTGCCACAAGTCTCATTCGTAAACAAAGGCTTTTATTATGCGACTTGCATTTCTTTCTATTCTGACCACGAAATGATAGAAGAATTAAAGCCAGTGTTATCTGAATATATTTACACTATTCCAAAAGATAGAATTGATTGGATATCTGTTGCTTATGCATATACAATACTAAATGATTATGAAATGGCGAATTCCGCCATTCTCAACATCAGTGGAGATCAGACAACGAACGCACGCTATTATGCATTAGTGTCCGACATATATAGACACAATAACGATTTTAAAGGCGCATTAACTTCATATGAAAAATACATTCATATTTCTGACTCCCTGGATCTAGTAATATTTGAACAAGACACAAAGTTTATAGAAGAACGTCATCAATTAGAGATGGCAACAATAAAGGAGCAGGAAAAGAAGAAACAAATAATAGCATTATTTGCAACAATTGTTTCTATTCTAGTTCTGATTGCAATATGGATTAATAGCCGCTTAAGACTTTCTAAAATGGAGAAACTCGTTGCGGAAAAAGAAACCGAGAGGTATAAACTCCTATACGCACAAATGGAAGACGAGCGTGACAACCTCAATGCTCTTTTAAAACAAAATGAAGAATTAGATCCTAAAGCACTCAATGCTGTTGCGATAAGACTTGAACTTCTAAACAAATTTTTCACTGCATATATTACAGACAATAGCGATATAGACAGAAAAGCAAGCAAGGAAATGGAGGAACTGCTCGACGATAAAGAAAAATTTATGGATTCAAATCGCCTTGCGTATGCCGGTAGTCATCCGAAGTTTATAAAGTATCTTGAAGATAAAGGACTCACTGAATGGGAAATTAACTACTGCTGTCTATATGCCCTCGGCTTAAAAGGCAAAGAAGTGGGTGCGTATATAAAGATGCGTAGCCATTATAATAATAGTAGCGAGGTAAGAGAGAAGCTTGGCATCTCCGAACACGATACCAACCTTGGCATATATATCCGTAAACTTGTCAAATCACTCAGTGAATAATCATTTATATGAAACTTTGTGTAATTTCAGTCCAAAGTTTCATATATCACAATTGACAATCAATCGAATAGAGTTTCTAATCTGAAACTCTATTTTTTTTGTTGAAACTCTTGCTCAATAATTTTGCATAAACAAAACGCAAATATTATGAGCAAGAAAGAACAGCAAACATTCATCTTAGAGCTTAAGATCCTATCTAAGATTCTTCGATCATCCTGGACAATGGATCGTTCTACACTCGCGCTTCTCGGTGAGCGGCACCTGATGCTCGAGAAAACAATTATCCCTCTTATTCCAGACAGCACTTTCATTACTCCTGAAGTTGCACAAAAGCTTAAACAAGCAGAATCAACTCGCAACGATTTCATCATTGACGTCCAAGAGGCGTTTCTCACAAATAATACCAAGTTTGTTGAGTATCTGAAATCATTTGGACTGACTTGTAGTGAACTTAATTACTGCTGTCTTCTGACTCTTGGGCTCCGCGGTAACGAAATCGGCATTATAACCAACAATCGTAATCATTACAATCATAGCAGTATGATTCGTCAGAAATTGAGGCTCGCTTCCAATGACACAAATCTGGGAAACTACCTCCGATATCAATACGAAACGATTCAATCTGAAACTACTGAAAGTATTGCGCCAAAATAATTATTTCAACCATTGACTATCAGACATTTACAAAGCATAAAACTGAAACTTTATATTTTTCACTGAAACTATGCAGGCGTAATTTTGCAATATCAAACCATTTAACAACTAGTATTATGAAACAGATTGTAATTATTTTTTCAATGATTCTGCTTTCAGTGAACACACACATCATTAATGCAGACTCTAATGTCCCACAAAGCAAAATTGACATGATAATTCAAATGCCTGACACCTGGGATGAACCACAGAGATCTTTATCTTCACCTTTGATTGAAGCCTATATTGACCATGAATCAGGAACGGTTACAGTTCTTTTAAATGAAATCGGAACTGCAGAGGTGTATATACTCAACCACTCTAATCAAATTATTGATTATGCGATGCAAAACACAGAGGTCATATCAACTGTGTATTTATCTACTGATGTACCCGGATTCCATTCTGTGGTTGTGATTTCTGATACCTGCTACGCAGAAGGATATTTTACACTATAAAACAAAAGATTCAATAGATATTAACAGGAGATTGCCAATGCAAACAACAATCTCAATCAATTAATTATTAAATAAAACAATTAAAAATTATGAATCGTTTATTCACTTTCCTTCTTGTTGTCCCGGTCATATTTTTATCGGGATGCGCTAAGTCTCTTTCGAATGGAGAACTCAACTTTGCCGAAAGCGACTCAAACACCTTGTCTAAAGTAAACTACAGTAATGAGATTGTTTCTATGTTGTCTAGTTTACCATTGAATAACGAAGTATGTCTAGAGGTTGCTACTGTAGTAAACAATTCTGTCAATTATGGTCTCGATGAAGATTTCTTGTTCCGAGAGTTATGGAGCCCTAAAACTAAAGTTTCTTCTGTTCGGAACTCTTTACTTAAGCAACAGATTGAAAGTTACTTAAATGCAAATATTGAGACCAAGTCTGGCACTGGCTCGATTGAAAATATACTTAAGAACTCTGATATATCTATCTACTGGCCGTATTGTGACGATTGGGATGGAAAAACATTACCTACCATTACATGCCCACCAAAGGACGAAACTCAAGAATGGAACTATGGATATAAATTGAATGAGAACAATGGTTCCGTGGAATTAGAGGTTGTAATAGTCAATGAAGAGTATGCTATGGAAAATCCTGTATGGATTATAAAAGATACCGACTATGATTACACCGACCTTCCATCTTTCATTAATGGAGAGTTTAGCTCAAATGGTGTAATCTATATTCCGGAGCAATCTGATTCAAATAATAGTATTCAAACAAAAGCAAGTGGAGATGTAATGTATGGGTGGATTATGTCAAGTATGACGGTTTCAAAACAATATGATAAGATCTTTTGGAGTGGTGGATCGGAATTTAGAATAGCTGCATCGTTTCCAACAGAAACTGGATATGCAGGGTCAACAAATACATTCAATACAACTTTTACAAGAAAGCAAATTAGAAACTCGACAACTAAAAATTTCAACACGGATATGACTTCTGACAATGTATTGAATTATGATTGGAAGGAAGGTCAATATTCTAATGGATTCGCAATATGGGAAGTAAATGGTAAAAAAGCTACAACAGATTACACATTAGGTTGTACTGCAACAGTAGGTTCAGACTCTGCTAAAGTAGAGTGTTCAGCTATTGTTAAGATAACCCCCAAAGATGAATTAGTTACGAATAGAGAGTATACACGCAGTTATATGTTTTCATCCACAGGTAGGGCACCACAAAAATATGATGACGGGAATGTTGTGTGTACATATATGATAACAGACTATACAGATTAATAATGTCAAAACAATGGATTCTTATCCTATGCTCCTTAGTTTTAAGCATTAACAGTTCCGCGCAAGCACGCATAGGATTTACTGCAGGAGTGGATATAAACTATCCATTGACAGATGCCTTATATCAACGTCCAGCCCCTGGTTATTCGCTTGGTATTGTAGGAGAGTATTTGTTTTCAAATGGTTTTGGAATAAAAGCGGAGGTGTTGGATAGCGATATCAGATATGGATATACTAAACTTTCTTTCGATGACATCAGTGCAATCCAGGAAACAAAACTCAATTTGATTTCACTCCCGGTTCAGGGTATATGGAAACGATCACTCAAAAGCGGCTTGGCTCTCAAGGCTGGTATCGGTTTGCAATATTCAAGAATGTTATGGGGTTCTGCGTATGTCTGCGACCAATATGGTCAGGGTGATCTTTGGGAGCTTGATATGGATTCAACCAAAGGTTTTGATTATCCTGAGTACTATGAAATCAGATTGAAAAAGGTTAATAATAATCTGTTTTCGGGTATCATCTCGCTTGAGGTGGCCGGAAGGCATATCGGTACTGGTATATATTTCAACAAAGGATTCAATGCTTTCTCAAAGCAAGCGCCTTTTGTTTCCGGAACAAATCAGAAGAAGACTCTGAATAGATTTGGGTTTAAGATATCATATTACCTATAATGGTGATTTTTACAACAAAGAAAAGGCTCCATTAACGGAGCCTTTTCTTTGTTGTAAAAATCAGGATTCAGGACTCAGTGATATGTTTTACTAAAAATTCAAATACTTATGATACTTATTGGAGTACTTGTACGCATTCTTGTCATAAAATAAGTCGTCTATATACTTATTTTCTTTTGCGTAATTAAATAATTCGGGAAATGATATTGGCAGACCTGATTTCTTTGAAAAATGATACAGATTATACAAATAGTCCTGGCATTGTTCATTTAAGAGAACACGGTTGATCTGATATTTAAAAAAATCAAAATCAGCTGTTGTTATAATTTTCTGAGTGGCCAAATAACAAACATAGTTAAAGAATGAAAGAGTATAGTCAACTTTTTTCTCAGTTTCACTTCCACCATGAAAATGAATATCATACCATCTTTGATTATATTCAAATAGGTAGAATGCAATGTTAGTATCTGTTCTGATTTTATCAGTCAGGCTAATAATATAATCGGCACTCTTCAATTTACATTCAGTTGACCATTGCTTTAAGGCAAATATGCCACCTATAATCAAAGAAAGAAAAGTAGCGAAACTAAAAAACAATGAGATAACACACTCATTCTCGTTAAGGAAATCAATAATAGAGTTCATAATGTGGGTTAATAGTTTGATTATGTTATTGATAATTATGTATTGTTTTGCATTCTCAAATGAATATTTTCACCCCACACAAACCCTTAACAAAGTTATACACAAGAAATAAGGAATCATTGTTTTACGACAAATATTCGCCTTACAAATTCAGAACATAAATAACTATCAATAAATAACTTACAAACAAATGTGATACACTATACCTTACAAGCTGAATTTACACTCATTTTTACACCCAAACCGCGTACAACTAGCAGAATTTCACCTATGCGTCTCAAAGCAAATCAAGATTCTGATATTGCTTTAGAAATTCCCATTCCATTGGTATTATTCCCCAAAACACCACCATCAAGTACCAAATTTCAATAAAATTCCCAACCCATTACGATTTTCTTGCAATTCTCATCTAATAGCACTACTTTTGCTTATAATTACCAGTATATTGGGAATATGAAGGCTTTAGGAACACAAATCAAAGAGCGCAGGAAAGCTCTAAAAATCACTCAACAGGAACTGGCTGATCTTGCGGGAATCAGCATAAACACTGTTGTAGCAGCAGAACGCGGGCAGGGAGATCCTAAGATATCGACCTATCTGGCAATATGTAACGTCCTTGGACTTAGACTGACAGCACAGCTATGAGACAATGTGAAATCTATCTGCACGGAATAAGATGCGGTTTACTTACGGAGGAGGACAACAGGACCTTCACTTTCACTTATGACAAGGCATATCTCATTGGAGATAATGCAGAGCCGGTCAGTCTTACTCTGCCACTACAGAGCGAGCCTCATACATCACCTTATTTATTCCCTGCATTCGCAAATATGCTCTCCGAAGGCGAGAACCGCCAGGTTCAGTCACAGCTATTGAGGATTGATCCGGAAGATGACTTCGGTATTCTCCTGGCTACCTGCAGTACAGATACTATCGGAGCGATAACAGTCAGACCAATCGAGCTATGAAGACATTGAATATATGTCCGTCCACATTAAAGGATGGATTCAGCACATACTCACCGGTTGCAGTCAAAGCGCTTTTCGACGGAGTTCAGGTCCCTCACATATTTCCTGGGTTAAGTCCTGAAGACGAGGTCGGTAAATCAGGTGAGCCGGTAAAGAACATCGGCCGCATCTCTCTTTCCGGAGCGCAACCAAAGTTTTCTGTCATCATTGGCGAGGACAACAAGCTGAGATACACTCGTGATGGCGAACAAGGCACTTATATCCTGAAGCCACGTCCGACCGGGTATCAGATTATTAACAAGGATTACTGTGCGGCAAATGAACACGTCACAATGCAGATTGCTGCTCAGGTTTATGGCATTGAGACAGCACCTAACGCTCTGTGTTTCTTCGAGGATGACAAGCCCGCATATATCACACGCCGTTTTGATGTTCATCCGGAAGGCAAATACAAGCAGGAGGACTTTGCTGCACTGCTCGGCTGGAGCAAAGATAATGGAGGAAAGGACTTCAAATATGAGAAGGCCAGCTACGAGGAATGTGCAGAAGTCATACATAAATATGTAAAGGCTGCGCTGATCGACATCAGACGATTCTACAGGATCATACTGTTCAACTTCGTCACCCTTAACGACGACGCGCACCTGAAGAACTTCTCCCTCATAGAGAGAAACGGAGAATACCGTCTTTCACCGGCCTACGACCTTGTAAACACGTCACTCCAACTTTACGAGCCACGCATATTCGCCCTTGACAAAGGTTTGTTCAAGGAGGGTATGAACAATGCAGACACCCACAGCATCAGTTATGATGACTTTGTGGAATTCGGCCGTAGAATCGGACTTACCGACAGAGTGATCAAACAGGAGATAAAGATGTTCCAGGAGCCAAGCCCTGAGGCTATAGAACTTATCGAGAAATCATTCCTGTCGGACGATCTCAAGAAGCAGTATATCAC
>SVEY01000038.1 GCA_015057165.1 Lachnospiraceae bacterium
AGATATAAATATCTCCATCGCTCTTGTTGATTCTTTGGTTAATCCCTTAATTGGTCAATGTTAACTTAATGACATTGACCCTAAGGTCTGCTTAAAATAATCATGTAATTCATAGTAATTACAATATCATTCATTATCAATTATATCCATCATCTCAGATGGAGTAACAATATACTGTCTATCTGGGAAATGCTTCTTATTTCCGGTAACTAGATAAGCATCATCATCCCTTTTATCCATTACGACCTCATAGAATACAACATCCTTTTCATCAGGAAGTTCTATTCCGGTAGGAGTTGGCTCAACAAGAATGCCAAATTGAACTATTACCCGTAATAGTCCATCTATTCTTTCATCAGTAAAGGGAAATTTGTCTCTATGTAATACTTCATTGTATTCCTCAAATATCTCTTTACTGTATATAGGAATAATTCTTTTTGAGGCTATTTCATAAATGACCTTTGCAGTTGTGGCATCATCATTCTTAGTAAGCAAAGATGACACAAGAACATTGGTGTCAAACACAGCATAATATGTCATATCTTATGTCCTTTCTTACTTTTTATTTCTAGCTGCATTTATTTCAGCATTTATTTCATCTAGAGTCATCTCAGGAAAATCCCTAGCTTCGGAACGTATATCATCTATAGCTCTTTTTGCCTCTGCTTTTGTCATCTTATTCTCCGGAAGCACAGCAGGAAATGGTAAACCTCTTTCCATTCTTGTTCTCTCCATGAACATACGAAATGCCGTGTTTAAGTCCATTCCCATTGACTCATATATAGCGACACAATCTTCTCTTAGTTTTTTATCCGATCTAAATTGGTTTAATACTTGTTCTGCCATAATATCACTCCTTTATGCATACAAAGTTATTACAATATTATTTGTTTGGTATTTATATTATAACTCGTTTGTAATAATATATCAATATACCAATCATTTTCGGTAATTGTTTTAACACAATTAACATTTATTAATCCAAGTTTGTCTAAACACCTTACATATGGTATAATAGCGCCGTTTGGGTCTGTGGAGGATATATAGTTTTGATTGAAAGAATAGATAGTATTTTAAACAGAATTGATGGATATATATGGGGTATACCTCTTATTGTTCTCATTTTAGCCGGTGGCCTGCTTCTGACAATTAGAACAAGAGGTGTACAGTTTCGAAGACTGCCTCTTGCTTTAAAGTGGATATTTACAAAAGAAAAGGGTGATAACAAGGATGGAGAAGTATCTAGTTTTAGTTCTCTTATGACAGCCCTTTCTGCAACTGTAGGAACTGGAAATATGGTGGGTGTTGCCACAGCCGTTGCAACGGGTGGCCCCGGCGCACTATTCTGGATGGTTGTTACAGCACTGATTGGAATGGCGACTAAGTTCTCAGAAGGATTTCTTGCCATCAAATACAGAGGGCGCGACGACGCTGGAAGAATACTTGGTGGACCTTTTGCATATATTGAGCAAGGATTAGGAATTAAATGGAAATGGCTTGCGAAAATTTTTGCTGTTAGTGGATTATGTGCAGGATTATTTGGAATTGGAACTATCACACAAGTTAATGGTATTGTAAATGCAATAAACGATTTCTTTAACCCTACTAATGAGACGCAAATTACAATCCCCTTGCTAGGAAGCTTCAGCTGGATTACAGTTATAACATCAGTCATTATTGCTACTCTTGTTGCTCTTATTATATTTGGTGGTATCAAAAGAATATCGAAAGTAGCATCCATAGTTGTACCATTTATGGCTATACTTTATTTTGCATTAGGACTTCTCATAATTATACTTAATATCACAGAAGTTCCTGCAGCAATAGTAACCATTATCGAAGCAGCATTTGACCCACAAGCAGTAACAGGTGGTGTTGTAGGTTCAATATTTGTTGCAATGCAAAAAGGAATGTCAAGAGGTGTGTTCTCTAATGAAGCCGGTCTTGGATCTGCTCCAATAGCAGCCGCCGCTGCAACTACAAAGCAACCTGTCAGACAAGGTCTGATTTCTATGACAGGTACCTTTATTGACACAATTGTAATATGTAATATAACTGGAATTGCCATAGTGTTAACAGGAGCCTGGCAGATTGAAGGAAAAGAAGGTGTTGCAATTACTACCTATGCTTTTCAACAGGCTTTACCTTTCCCTGATGAGATAACAGCGTTTATAATAATGACTTGTCTTGTATTCTTTGCATTCACATCTATATTAGGGTGGAATTACTACAGCGAACGCTGTATGACATATTTAAGAAAAGGAGAATCTAGGGCAATCAAAGTATATAACATATTATATACACTTGCCGTATTAATAGGACCTTATCTTACAGTTACAGCCGTGTGGACAGTTGCTGACATTTTCAACGGAATTATGGCAATACCTAATATGATTGCATTATTCGCCTTATCCGGTGTTATTGCAAAAGAAACAAAAGAATTCTTCAAGAACAAAGATAATCTTAAATAGAAAAATGCGAAACATTTTATTGTTTCGCATTTTTTATCATATCTTGTATAACTATATTCGCTTGACTAAGCAAATCCTCATATGCATTACTTGTTGTGGAATTGCCAGTCTTATTCTGTAACTGCTCCACAAAGAACTCATATGAAGTGTGATTAGGAAACTCTTTAAGCTTCTCAGCAAGTTCAGAAGCAACTTTAGCTCTTGCTGCTGCCGATTCAGCTGAAATCTCACTAGAATGTCCTGAATTAACTGTGTATGTCTTATTAGGAACTTCAACACCATTATTGAAATATCCCATAACCAGAGCTACAGCTTTAGGGGTCTCATTGTTCTGAGGAATTCCACCTGCACGAGCTACAGCATTAGGCCCCGCATTATAACCAGCATATGCCAGTTCATAATTACCATCAAATCTATCAAGCATTTGACGAAGATACTTTGCACCAGCCATAATATTCTGATATGGGTCATATATATCAAAATCTCCCAGTTCCTGGGCTGTAGAAGGCAACATTTGCATAATTCCCACAGCACCTGCAGAACTTACAGAATCCTGATTGAAATCTGACTCTAACTTTGCAACGGCTTTAAGGAAATTAATATCAATATTATATGTGGTTGCTGCTTCATTTAACATATCTTCTAGAGACATTGTTCTATCCCCAGAATTAGAAGTACTAAGCTTGTTATAATTGTCAGCAATTTTAGACGCTTCTGCTGAAAGAGCATTGGCAAACTCTGGACCAGCTGATGTTCTATCTACAACCTCAGAATATACAGTTGCACCTTTTTCATTGACAATTGATATTCTCATTCAGTCTCCTTAATAGTCTCTCTAAGGACTTCTATATTGTTTTCCTTATCAAGTTCATCTAATCTATATGCCACACGCTCCATTACTTCTCTAGGAACAGTTCCATCTTCTAATATATCACTGGCGGAACAATCACTATGAAGCAAAACTGTAACATCAAGCCATTCTTCCTTAGAGAATTCTTCAATGAAAATATTATATATCTTCTCAGTTCGAAGAATCTCTGATAAAGGTCTATTCCTTAATCTTTCCATATATTATACTCTCGACAAATACTCACCTGTACGTGTATCAATCTTAATTACATCGCCTTGCTCTACAAAGAGAGGAACAAGCACGTTGGCTCCTGTCTCAACTACTGCTGGTTTTGTTGCGCCAGTAGCAGTATCACCCTTGAATCCAGGCTCTGTCTCAGTAACCTCAAGCTCTACAGTTATAGGTGGCTCTACTGAGAACACCTTACCCTTATGAGAGCAAACTTTACATGTCTCATTCTCCTTAACGAACTTAAGAGCATCACCAATATCTTCCTTAGAAAGGGCAATCTGATCATAAGTCTCTGCATCCATGAAATTATATAAATCTCCGTCTGCATATAGATACTGCATATCTTTACGGTCAATGTGTGCCTGTGGAAACTTCTCTGTTGGTCTAAATGAAGTCTCAACAACACCACCATTAACAATATCTTTTAACTTAGTTCTAACAAATGCTGCGCCTTTTCCTGGCTTAACATGTTGAAATTCAACTATTTGACATACTTTACCATCATACTCGATTGTTACACCATTTCTAAAATCACCGGCTGTAATCATCTTAATAAATCCTCCTACTATTATCTTGTCACTTTATACTTAGTAACATTTCAAGTCTATCCAAACTATTCCATAGACCATACTATTTTATACTATATCTTGTATTTTTGCAAGAATAATCACTCGATATCGTGAATCATTCCTCAATATCATGAATCATATCAATACGTCTCTGGTGCCTTCCTCCTTCAAACTCTGCTTCAAGATAAGCCTTAACTATATCTTTAGCAAGTTCCTGACCAACGATTCTTGCACCAAATGCAATAATATTAGCATTGTTGTGCTCTTTAACCAGATGAGCTGTGGCTACATCAGAACAAACAGCTGCTCTTACACCTTTAACCTTATTAGCTGCAATACTAATTCCAACACCTGTACCGCAGATAAGAATACCACAATCTGCCTCCTTAGCTACAACAGCCTCGCCGACAGCTTTTCCAAATGCAGGATAGTCGCAGGATTCATTATCATCTGTTCCGAAATTAATAACCTCATGTCCGAGGCTTTCAACATAATCCTTAATAACAAATTTTAGTTCTGTTGCTGCATGATCATTTCCAATTGCAATCTTCATATTCTTCCTCCATACCTATTTACTATGTAAAATATACAACACAAAAAATAAAACCTGTAGCAAAGCCACAGGTTAAAATCCATTAATCTTATAACGAGAAGTCTTCAACACCCACACTAAAAGACTGATTCTCTCTATTACCCACAAAGTACTGATATTGATGAATAGCCTGATCTTTCTGCATATCAGATATAGCTTTCTCAACATCAAGATTCTTAAGCTCACTATCTTTCCCCTTAAGGGAGTATGTTACAGTAGGATCATACTGATTAGCATAATCATATGCACCAAAAGTCTGCTTAGCTCTTGCTTTGTCAATTTCTTCCTGAGTAATGGATACCTTGGAATCTGCCTTCTCTTCTACCTGGCTGTCTGGTCTAATCTCTTCTAGATTAGAATCACCTACTGGTAAAATAGAACTATTCAGTATTGAGTTATAATTATAGAAACCGTCTACTGGACGAATACCTGAAATATTCATTGTTTAAGCAATCTCCTATCTGACCATTACTTGTTACATGTAATATATCGGCCTTTTAGCATTTTACTTAACCCTCAAAATACACTTTCACAATACTTTCACAATTAATTAATAAAATTAATTATTTATCAAGCATCTTCTTAAGCTCATTCATAAATGTGTTAACGTCCTTAAATTCTCTATATACAGAAGCGAACCTAACATATGCTACAGCGTCTAAATCCTTAATCTTATCCATAAGAATCTCACCAATCACATCACTAGATATCTCTTTCTCTTCTCTTGAGAAAATCTCTGATTCAACATCATCTACCAGCTTAGCAATATCTGCTGCAGGAACAGGTCTTTTATGACAAGCTCTAAGAACTCCTGACTCTATCTTGGCTCTGTCATACTGCTCTCGGTTGTTATCTTTCTTGATTACTATTAATGGTATTGTCTCAACCTTCTCATATGTAGTAAATCTCTTATTACATTCATCACATAATCTACGACGACGAATAGAGTTATTATCATCTGCAGGTCTTGAGTCAATTACTCTGGTATTTTCGCTACTGCAAAAAGGACATTTCATAATTATGCTTCTCCTCTCAATTCATATGTTTTGTCATACCAATAACAACATATAGTATAATTATATTAAAGAAGCACA
Source organism: Lachnospiraceae bacterium (assembly GCA_015057165.1). Classification (GTDB taxonomy): domain Bacteria; phylum Bacillota; class Clostridia; order Lachnospirales; family Lachnospiraceae; genus RUG191. The sequence continues at coordinate 5,808 of SVEY01000038.1, forward strand.
TTATATGCAAGTGTTTTATTGAAATATTCAGGGCAATTATATCTACCACGCTACAACTGCACCAAGAAAATCTCCTACTATCTTGTTACACTCTTTCCTGCTATTACCCTGTGATGCAAAATATCTCTTTAGAGTTCTTGTAGAGAAAACTACAAACCTCTTAGATACATCAGTTTTATCACTAATACCACATTCATAAGCAATTCCATATATGGTATTAATAAGTTTCCTTGCCTCTGGCTTTTTCAGATTAAAAATCCATATATTCATATTCTTAGCTAATGTTCTATAGAAATCTGCAACCCTTTTTTGTAATATAAAGGCGCCTTCCTCGACTTTCCAGTTCTCTAATGTATGCTGATTAAATCCAATGCCATCTGCATCAATTACTTTAAGTGTTGTGTTTCTGTCATTTCCAAACAATAGTCCTACCACTGAATGCCTTGGCACAAATTTTACAACTTTATCTCTAATCTTTGCATATTCGCTACTTCTATAGAAATTCTGCCTAAATCCTACTCCATCGAAACTATATATTCTTAAAACCCTATCTCTAATCTTATCCGATGTGTTAGCGCAAGAGTATACAGCAACATTTCCGCCCTTAGAATGACCTGATACAATCATCTCTCCATTAATCTTCGTCGCAACTCTGTTAAGATATCTAATACCTGCTATCTGAGATGG
>SVEY01000025.1 GCA_015057165.1 Lachnospiraceae bacterium
AAAGTATATTTGGACATAAAAATACTGACCTCCAATCGTTAGATTTTTAGGTCTAACTTTTGGGGGTCAGTACAAAGTAAATCTCTTTCTTTTTCATCAAGTCTATTCATTTCTAATAGTATTTCTGATTCAACTCCAGTTTTATTGTCATTGTATTGTTCCCTTAAGAGGTAATCGACACTTGTATCAAGAGCATTAGATATTGCAATAAGCGTTGGTAATGATACCTTAGTATAATTGTTCTCTATATTGGAAATGTGTGTCGTGTTGCACGATGCTGCTTCAGCTAATTCTGCTTGTGTAAGGTTGCATTCGAGACGCGCTCTTCTGATGTTTTCTCCTAGTGCATGATAGTCTACTTCTCGCTCCTGGAACATTTTGTCTCCTCTCTTTGAATGATATTATCCATCGCTAATCTTATATTGTAAGATAATAGATAAAGTGTTAGAATGTCTTGTATAAGTAGTTTATATCCATACAGGCTGTGTGTGTAGTAGTAAACTGCTGGTAAAGATTCAAAATTTATGTATTAGTAAGAGGGATAATATGTATTGTGTAAAGTGTGGAAGGGAAATAAGTAATGACGTTAAGTTTTGTAAGTATTGCGGGGCGAAGACGAGGATAAATGAGTCTGCTACAAACACTAGTGTCGAAGGTGGAGATGATGCTGATGTATCTTCGAAATTGAAAAATTCCTTTATTGAAATTTATAATAATTTGCGTGGTATGAATTATGATGTGTCGCAGATAATGTCTATAGTTTTTGCTTTTATGTCATTGATATGTTATCTGGTTGCATTTGTATTTCGCGCTAATTGGATATTGTTTTTTGCTTGTTTGTATTTTGGCTATTTGTGCCTTAAGAAAGAGCAATATAACAGCATATTAATGGCAATTTCAATATCTGTTTTTGCGGGAAAAGAGATGCTGACAAATTTTATACTTATCGTTTCCAAAGGTTACTACAATAATGCTGACCTAGTTCGAATGTCAATAGAAATTCCACTTGAAATAGCACTTATAGCATTATATTGGTTGATTGTTATGGATAAAGTAGAGAGTCAAAAGGGAAGAGATATCATTAGCTATATAGTATCGGTAGTTTTTCTGATTCTTATAGTATTTAGGATATGTTTTTTGGTCAATTCCAGTTTGGTTTTGAGTAATTTAGGCTTTGCCTTTGTTATGATATCACATCTAGTCATTTTTTTAAGTACTGAAAAAAATATAATAAATAAAATTAAAAATACGTTTAGAGGAGGAAGATAAAATGTTTTGTGAAAAGTGTGGGAACAAAATTGAAGTAGGAGATATGTTCTGTTCAGTGTGTGGTACTTCTGTGGAGGGCGCAAGTGTTACAGAAGAAAGTGGTGCTGAAGCTGCCACTAATTCTGATAATGGTATTGGAAATGATAACGCACAGTTTTCTGACATTAGTGAGAAAATAATTACAGAGACCAATGCAGGAGAAGAAATATTAGACAGACCTAATGTGAATGAACCGATTGTGTCTAATGTAACTGCACGTCAATTTGAAAACAATCTAAAAAATACTCAGAACAATGTCCCACCTGTCAGGCTAAAGTCTAACGGTGTTGCTACTGCGTTTAGAATAATTGGATGGTTTATAGTTATTGTTGGCGTGGTTGCAGGCATTTATATGTTAGCTTCATCATCAAGCAAAGGGTCATCATCAAGTGCTTATTCTTTATTAAGTGGATTTAGTGCAGGAGCAGGTGTTATTTCTATAGTTACCGGTGTGATTTCCGGATTGGGATTCCTTGGAGTTGGTGAGATTATTCAATTGTTACAAGATCAGAAGACGATAATGCTTAATAATAATCAATTATTACATAAGGGATAGATTACTAACAACGATGTGAGAATAAGGGGAAATGTATATGAGCGTGAGTGTAGTAATAATATTATTATTGGTGTTTAGTATAGCACCTATAACAGTTGGTATATTGTGTATTATTAAGGCTATATCTTTGAGAAAGAAAATGGATATAGTGGACTTATCTTCGGACAATAATACTAGCATGTATTGTGGCGAATGCGGTGAGAAGTTAAATTTAGGTGCGGCTTTTTGCAAAAAGTGTGGCACCAAAGTGGAACCGGTTAATAATGTGGGGTATCAGACTAATTCTAAAGTAGTATCAAATGGAAAAGGAATGTTGATTACAGGAATATTTCTTTGTTCAGTAGGTGCATTGATGTTGATAATTTTTCTTTTATCAGTGGCGTTGAATGATAGGCAGACTAACAATGATACGTATTCTGATAACTCATATAATTCAGAGGATTATTCAAGCAGTAGTTCAAGTAGCAGTAGTTCTTCATCTGGCAAGTCAAGTAAAAGTAGCTTTTCTATAGAAGGAAAATGGAAAAATGTAGGAAGTACAGGATTCGGTCAAGCCCAGCCGGGAGCAATTGTTAAATTTGATGGTACAAATTGTAATTTCTATAGTCCGGCAGATACATATGCTTTTTATAAGAGTGGGGATTCTTACGTCCTTGATATAACAAGTGTAATGGGGGGCGATAGTATGTCTTCTAAGGTTAATGTAATTGATAGTAACAATATAGAAATAAAGCGTGGTAGTACGTTGTTGACTTTTAAGCGTATGACTTAAAGTCTGAGTGTTCAATATGAATAATTAACAGTGTTAGATTGGAGAAGACTATGTATTGCGGCAATTGTGGGAAAGAAATAAAAGATGGGGCGATGTTTTGTCGGTTTTGTGGAGCAAAAACATCATCAAATAATAGCGTTTTACAAGAGAAAAAAGGGGAAAACACTATTAGTTCCAACAATGGTTTCAATAATAAAAAGAATAACGAAAGAAAGCTGCAAATTGGTCTTGCTATAGGTATTGGTTGTGTACTTATTATTGCGATTGTGGTTGTTATCTTTATATTGGTAAATAGTAATTCAAATAATTCCAGTAGTAAAAATAGCAGTTATTCTAATATGACTAGTGGTAATTATTCTAATACAACTAATGCGACAAAGAGTAATTTAAATAGTACAACAAGCGTGAATACAAGCATGAATTCGACATATTCAAATGATAGTTCACAGTATATTTTGCCGGATAGTGATAAACGACTTATCACTAGAGAGGAACTAATGAAGCTAACAAAAGAACAAGTACGAATGGCTTGTAACGAGTTATATGCTCGTCACGGAAGAAAGTTTCAAGATGCTGCTATACAGGCGTATTTTAACAGTAAATCCTGGTATCGGGGTACTATAGAGCCTAGTGCGTTTAACGAAGATGTATTCAATGATTATGAGAAAAAGAATAAGGATATTATTGTTATGTATGAAAAGGAAATGCATTATAACGAATAAGAATAAGGGGAGAATACAGATATGTTTTGCGAGAATTGTGGAAAAGAATTAAATAATGATGTGGTTTTTTGTAAGTATTGCGGAGCGAAAGTTGATGATGTTAATGAGGCTAATAGTAATGATAAGTCTAATGGTAATATTAATGTTAATAATGTGCCTCTCAATAATAAATCTCAACCTGTTATAGAAAACAAAGGTTCTAAAGCAAAAATAATAATCCAGATAGTATCGGCTACTGTTGTAGTGATTGGTATTGTAGTGTTGCTTGTGGTTTTGTTATCATCAACAAAATCATTTTATGAAGAATTAATAGATAAGGCAGATAATATTGCATACAAAAGATATGATAAAGATTATGTTGATATTAAAAAAAGTATTGGAACGGCAGAATATAGTTGCACTAGCAAGGATACTTCGAGTAGAGGAAAAGTTGATTATGATTACTATATAACAGAGAATAAAGTAAATGAGCTAAAGACTATATTAAAAAAATATATTCATAGGGCGAAGAAGGAAGATATTCATTTTTATGACGATGATCCAAGTAAAAGTAATGTTGATGAATACAATATAGATGATTATTATGATGTAGGTATTGTCATACGCAAAGATGATATACTTATACGGTTTTATCGGTACGATGATGGGCAGGATGAACTAGCACTTGAAATAAAAATTGATAATAGAAAAGAAATAGAACAATATATTGAAGACATAGATCAGGAAGGGTTTATGAATGGAGCTAGTAAGGTTAAGAATAAAAATAAATCTTTAAATGATAATCAAATAGAACAAATAGTTACTCAGGCTGTCGCGGAAAGGGCAAACTATTTATATGGGGTTGATAAATCTAATGTAAATAGTTCAGATTCATTCAAAATAAATGGCATTTTAAGAAGGGATGGTTCAAATGGTGACGGAAATATTCAAGTGGATGGACGATATAAGGATTTAGATGGTGTTGTATCTAATGTCCATGGGTATTTTTACGTTGAAATAGAGAGAGATTTTACGGAATTAGGCAAACCATATAAAGGGATATATGAGGGTATACATGTTAGGTTTACATAGTAGAAATATATAAAGTGTATGGAGATGATAAAGGGATTAAATAATATATATAGTAGGAGATAAGCAAAATGTACAAGAAGGATACAAATAATAAGGGCATGGCAACATTAACAATTATTCTGATTGTTGTAGCAGTAGTTGTAGTGGCAGGAGGCATTGTCGGTAGTGTTGTAGGTTACAATGCATATCAAGAAAAGAAACAACAGGAAGAGGAGATTGAAGGACAGAAGGTTATTGATGATGCAAGAAGCGGGACGTTTAATTCATATAATGATAGAATTAATCAAATTATGGCATCGCTTAATGTTGAAAAGGAAGGTGTAGCAAGTATTGACAATAATGAGAATATAGACGCCATGACTAATGCAGTTAATGAGCTTAATAGTATTACTAGTGATATAAATAACGATGCCTTAATTACACAGGAGCAGAAGGATGCATTGAATGCGACTGTTAGTGGCAATATAGATGCTGTTAATAATAGGATAAATGTTGTAAATGAGATTAAGAATTCTATTACAATAAAAGATGAAGTAATAGAATTATATACATGTTCATATGACGATTTAGTTAAAAACTATGGAAGCGAAATGAAAGAGGATATTTCCGGGGGAATGGAAAAGGTTTTTTATATTCCTAGTCTAGGAGTAAGTGCTGTATACAATGCTTCTGGTGGAGAAATATTGCCTAATCAATATGGGGCTAAACGTGTTGAAGGTAAGCTTAAAAACATGGTTTCTAATGTCAATAATAATATGACAATAGAAGAGTTTGTGAACAAAATGAGAACGCACTATTATGATGTGAAATATGAGCTTAAGCCAGCAAATATGGCTTCTCCTTATACATTTGTTCAGGATAATGCAGAGGTCAATGTGTCAAAAAGAGTCTACGTTAATCCTGAGGAAAATACGGAAAATCCTGGGCAAGAATATAATTATGCTTGGGGTGCAATGTTGAAGATTGCTGTTGATGGAAGTAATTCTGTTGGACCTGATTCACTAGTGTGGTTTAGGGGAGTCGGTGGTGCTTTATAATGTGATTATAGTTAGGAACTAAAGGCAATCTGCTGAGGAACAGGTTTTTGCTTGCTATTTAATTTTTATCATATCGTCCGTTACCCATGCGGTTTGATAAAACTATATCAATAATTAACATGGATGCTTGAATTAGAAGGGGGAGAAAAATGTATTGCAACAGTTGTGGGAAAGAATTGAATGATGGGGCATCTTTTTGTCGATATTGTGGCTCGAAACTTGAGTTTGTTGAAGCAGAAGATGTGTCAGATGAGATTGAAAAAGAATTATCGGAAGAAGAGGCAGAAAAAAAGGAACCCATAGATAAAGACAAGATAATCCAGAATAAGTTACCTTTTGAGAATAATACTATAAAAGATGCGGTTGAGAAGACTAAAGAGCCTTTTTTAACAAAGAAGGGAAAAAAGAAGATTATTATTCTCGTGATTGTAGCGGTATTGGTTATAGTAGCTATTGTTACTGCTGCATTGATCATCTATAATGCTACAAAACATAAATGTGGTGCTAATCTTTCGTGGGATTATGATAGGGGGACAAAGACGCTAACAATATCGGGAACAGGTGATATGTACGATAGCAATCGAGAGTGGAGTTTTAATGAGTCAGGCGAAATATCATATGCTAGCGGAACAGGGCTGTCATTTGATGATTTAAAGTGGAATACAGAACAGAATGAGACAGGGATTGAGACAGTAATAATTGAGGATGGATGTACTGGTATTGGAAAATCTGCATTTGGTTTGTTTTATATGAAGAAAGTTGTATTACCTAACACTTTGGAAAGGATTGGGGATTATTCTTTTTGCGGATGTGATTATTTGGAAGAAATAAATATTCCCGCGAGTGTCACATATATAGGGCAAAAATCATTCAAACGAAATGATGATACAGATGTGTCAGAAATCACAATTAATTATTCAGGGACGAAAGAACAGTGGAATTCTTTTGCAAGCGAAGTTGAGTTTATAGGTGTTGTTAAATGTGCTAATGGTGATATTAGGCACGGGAGTCCTAAAAAAGCCGCTGAAGAGAAATTTATTGGTTCTTGGGAGGAAAGAGATATTTTCGGCACATGGGAAATAGCAACTATTCCAGAGGATTTAATAATAGAAAAAAGTAATGAAAATACATCAAATGAAATGAGGACATATAAATTTGTGAGTGATATTAAGAATCATTATTATAAAATGCCGTATGGTGAACTGTCTATTTCAAGAGGAAACAATCAGAATATCCAGAACGGTCAGCGAGATAGTAAATATACGGGTACTATTGGAGCTTATAGATTGTTTCCGCCACAAATTAACGATGAAAAAAATCAACTTGCAAAAATGGGCAAATATCCTTTTGATTATAAGTTTATAGATAATAATACTATTGTGGCAGATACGAGTAATACGGCCAGTGATAGTAAAAATATAACCACACAGGATAGAATAACTATTAAGTACAATGCAGATAACGATACTATAGTGATTGAAAATCATACGGATTTTAATAACAATGTTGTTTCCACCTATAATAATTCAGTTACAGATAGATCGAAAGCTATAGGTATTACATATAAGAGGAAGGATAATGATGGTGTGTTTGCTATTACGCTTAACAGTGATCACACAGGAACAAAAACTAAGGCATATGGTTCGGAAGGAGTTGATACAATCAATTGGTCTATAGAGAATATTAATGATCCAAATATTGTTGTAATCTATAGTTCGGAAGACAACTATAATAATAAACATTATTTGAGATATGACACTAATACCGGAAGACTGATATATGAAGGATATGAAAGTAAAGTAAAGTATATATTAACGAAAAAATAATATAAGTATGATTTGGATGACAAAGAGACTGGTTTGAATGAGAAAAAAGAGTTTATGTATAATAATCGTGTTGATAATGATAATGATGAGTTTTACAGCATGTAGTAGAATTGAAAGGAATGTTTATACAAAAGAAGGAGATAAAACTAAAGAAGATAAGAATTATCTAGTTGTTTTTAATTCAGAAATATTGGAGTTGATTGATGGAATGACATCTTTTACTTTGTATTATCCTGATAAACCTGAAATAGAAGCAGAAATTAATGAATTGTTCGGCATTAATGCTAATGATTATTATGTTGATAAAGATTATTATAAGAAAATTGCATATCATGAAAATGAAGAGACATATTTTGGCAAGGATTTTATTGTATTATCAAGCACTTATATTCCATTTGAAAGAAGAAATCCACAACTTATTTACTATGATAGGTATTATGATGAGGAAGGTAGTAAAGGTGGTTGGCTTAGGTATTATGATGAGTCAATTGAACCTAAGTGGAGAGATGAATTATTAAATCAATTAAAAGAAATATTAAAAGAAAGCAATGTGAAAATACTTGATAAGGATGATAGTAGTATTGAGAGAATGAAAGTTACCGTAGATATACCTAATGATGATGGCGGTTGGGAGGTTTATAAGTTCTATTGTACATGTGATAGTTTTGACGAAATTGAGGAAGTGATGAATGAGCTTGACAAACAAATACAAGTGGCAAGGAGACCAATTGTCGAAAAACAAGAGAATGGTATAAATTATTATACAAGTAATTCACCATGGTTCAATAGATAAATACTATTATAAGTCGGAGAGACATCGAAAACGAGGAATGTAGAAGAAGACCTACTTAAAAGTGACGATATGGGAGAATGATAAATGGTTGTTTTTTCAAAGTATGGAATGTTATTTATAATTAGTGCTATATTAATTGGAGTAGGCATAGTGTTAATTGTTAGATACATGTCATCACGTAAGAAAGAAGCTATAACAAATTTGGCTGCAGATGAAAACGTTGACTTATGCTGTGTAAATTGCGGTACGAAGTTAGGTGATGGTGCACTGTTTTGCAGAAAATGTGGTGCTAAAGTTGAGCCATTAGGTAATAGTATATCTCAAAATGATATAACAATCCCTAAAAAGACTTCAAGTATCAAGCTGATAATTGGAATATGTCTTATAGCAGTTGGTGTAGCGGTAACGCTTGTTCCTGTATTTATATCATTAATAAGTGGTACAGGAAATTCTAGTACAATAAATACTACTAGCGGAACTGTCTATTTAGATGACAAAGCTGGTCTTCTTTCACAAACTGAATCTAAGTCTGTGTTAGAGGAGCTGACAAAAGAATCTAAGGATAGCAATTGTGTTATTACTGTTATTACAACTAATGAGGGATTGTCGGAGTCTGAGATACAGTCATATTCTGATAATTATTATTCTAGAATCATTGAGGACAAAGCAAATATAAATTTTTCTGTTATTCTAACTGTTGATATTTCTTCTAGAAAAGTTGATGTATGTACATTTAATCCAGGAAGTAAGAGGAATCTTAATAGTTCTGAATTAAATAAATTAAGAGAATATGTTACGGATGATTTGTCAAATGGTGATTATGAAGAGGCATTTATTAAATTCGCAGATAAGGCGTCTTCAATGGCAGGAAATATTAGTGAGAGCGGTAAGAGAGTTTGAATTTGGCCATAAACTTTTTATGCATTGCCATCCATTGCCTTGTAAAAGAGTAAAAAAAGTACCTTGACAATTTCATACTTTACATTAGAAGGCTATTGTGCTACACTTATCTCACTTTCGATAAATAATCTGAATGAATATCAGGCGTTTCAGCCAAGTATTCCAAGATTTTATGTAATTTATTAGAAGTGACGGTTGTAGCAGTATCTTTATATCCTTTTTTTCTTTTGTGTGTCTTGTTCATGCAGTTATTTATTGATGGTAAATATTTATCATAAGGAGGAATTGTATGGATAAAGACGAGAAAACTAAAGATGGGTCTGTAGATGTAGCTTATCAGAATAAGGACATATCGTCTAAGTATTTTGTAGAGGAGTTCAAGGATACTTTCTTTAAGGTATTTGGGTTGGATTTACCAGATATAGTTAGGGAAGAACCAACAGAATTGCCGACAATAGAGGTGAATGATAGAGCGATGGATAAGCTGTATTATCTTGCTGATGGTTCGTATGCGATTGTTGATTTTGAAAGCGTATATTCTGAAGAAAACAAGGTCAAATACCTTGGATATGTTGCGAGACTTCTAAAACGGGTATATAATCAAAGTAAGATAATTCCTAAGCTTAGAGTGGTTATTATTTATACGGCTGATGTTGAAGAAGGTTCAACAATTTCCGAACTTGATATGGGTGATGAAAAGCTCGTATTAACGGAAGCGTTTTTGTCTAATTTAGATGCAGAAAGCATAATTGAGAATTGTAGGCAAAAGATAATTAACGAAGAGAAGCTCAGCGATAGCGATAAGCTTAGCATAATGCTTTGTCCCATGGCTGTGATAGGCAAGAAGGGCAAGATAGAAGCGATACACCGAGTCATAGGAATGATAGCTGATTTGGACGACGATAAGGTTAAAATGCAGATATTATCTGGTATGCTTGCTTTTGGAGATAAGGTTATTGCAAAGGAAGATGTCGAGAAGATAAGAAGGGAGATAAAGATGACTAAGTGGGAACAATTGCTTTATGATGAGACGATGGAAGCTGTAAATAAGGCGACAAATGAACAAGCATATAATATAGCAAGTAATTTGTTAAAAGAAGGTCTTTCGCCAGAAATGATAAGCCGTAATACTGGTTTAGACATTTCGGTGGTAGAGGAGCTATCAAGAAATCTTGATAAAGAAAAAGAAAAAGAGGCAATGTCTGTGTAATTATTTGTATATTAGAATTTAATATTAATCAGTGACTAACTCCTAATGTAAGGTATGAGATTGACTTTATGTTAGGAGTTTTTTAGTGCATATTACGATGTGCAGACTAGGAGGAAATATGTATTGTGCAAATTGTGGCAAGGAAATAAAAGACGAAGTAAAATTCTGCAAGTATTGTGGAACTAAGGTTGTGTCAAGTTATGATTCAGCCCCGAAGAATAACCTGAATAAGAACATAAATCGTGATAGTATATCGAATAATAATAAGAATAATGAAAAAAAGCTTCAAATAGGTCTAGCTGTAGGAATCGGGTGTGTTCTTGTTGTAGCAATAATACTTGTAATTGTTTTGCTTGTAAGGAGTAATTCGAGTACGACTACCTTTGATGATAGCTCTGATTATTCTAAAACATTTAACGATACAACTAGTAGTTCAAATGCAGATACAAATGACTCCGCAGCTAATTTTGGCGTTGACGCTAGTATAGTTGAGGATTATTCAAAAAATTTAGACCCGAATGACTATTATTCCTGTGACTCGGGTGTAGGTGAATTTCGTTTCTATTATCCATCACATTTGTTCAATAAGATGGAAACGAGTAGCGATTCTCAGAATAAGGAATACGGTAAGGACATTAAAACGGTAACATTTTATGGTAGCAAGGGGACAAAATTATCATTTTCTTTTTACAAGAAAGGAACAGGAGAAAATGTCGAAGCTACAACAGTAAGACTTAATAATTATGAACATAATAAGTACTATGATATAACTGATATTCTTGTAAATTCTACTTCGGATGTGGGAAGAATTATTTTCTCAGGGTATGTAGATTCTTTTAAGCAACAGCAAATATATTCTGTCATTAAGGTGGATAATAACTATATATATAAAATGTCTATGGAGATGCCTATGTATAAAAGCCAAGAGGAAAAATTGCAACAAGCATACGTCACAGAGTGCATATATCGAATGTGTGGTTTTTCGGGCTCAACTAATTGGGCACGAACATATCAGGAGTTCTTGAGTGATGATCCGTCTAATCAATAGTACTTTATAGTATTGTCACAAGCAACTACAATAACTTTTAGAAATACTATTGCGACAATACATAGGTTGAGTGAAAATTTAAATAGTACCTTGACAATTCCATACTTTACATTAGAAGGTTAGTATGCTACGCTTACTTCACTTTCGATAAATAATCTGAATGAATATCAGGCATTTCAGCCAAGTATTCCAAGATTTTGTGTAATTTATTAGAAGTGACGGTTGTAGCAGTATTTTTATATTCTTTTTTATTCTTTTGTGTGTCTTATTCACGCAGTTATTTATTGATGGTAAATATTTATCATAAGGAGGAATTGTATGGATAAAGACGAAAAACTAAAGATGGGTCTGTGGATGTAGCTTATCAGAATAAGGATATATCGTCTAAGTGTTTTGTAGAGGAGTTCAAAGATACATTCTTTAAGGTATTTGGATTTGATTTGCCAGATATAGTTAGGGCAGAGCCAACAGAATTGCCTGCAATTGAGGTGAATGATAAAGCGATGGATAAGCTGTATTATCTTGCCGACGGTTCGTATGCAATTATTGATTTTGAAAGCGTTTATTCTGAAGAAAACAAGGTCAAATATCTAGGCTATACGTTCTATAATCACAAAGGGATTCGGTTTCGATTCCACTCAAAGTCAGTGGAACAAACAAAGTAATAGCCAGTCTCGGATACATGTCCTTAACTGGCTACTATCTGCAAATATGTGAAAACTAGAGAACCGCCGTATACCGAACGGTACGTACGGTGGTGTGGGAAGTCAGGGAAATTATTCAATTTCCCTTCCTACTCGATTCTAAGATAAATGCTTTTAGATAAGCGCCTGTATCTGAGAGATCGTTATCATTAAAGTTATCAACCGTAGTACAGCTTGGCTTTAATAATGCTGATGTCTCATTCTTATTACATAGGGACCATCCTACAAATGATACGTTGGTATCTTTTATAAGACTTTTCCAGGTGTCAGCAGAGTTATAATCGATTCCGCCATTACCAGAGGCGTCGCATATAGAGAATTCTGATATAAATACTGGTGTGCCCGCTTCTCTTGCTTTAGTAAGTTTACTTCTTATATTGTCCTTGTGTGTTCCAGCATAGAAATGTAAAGTGTACATAACATTTTCAAAGCTAAGAGGGTTAGATGCTACTAAGTCCACATCTTGTGACCAGGTTGGGGTTCCAACAAGTACAATAGCATCCTTATTATTTCCTCTGATTACTGGTATTACAGAGTCTGCATATTCTTTTATAGTATCCCAGGATGTTCCACCATTTGGTTCATTACATATCTCATATAATACATTAGAATTATTAGCATATTTTGCAGACATGCGAGAGAAGAAGTCGACGGCTTCTTGTTGATGTTGCATTGGATTATTATCATGTAAGATGTGCCAATCAATTATTACATACATTCCAAGGTTAGTAGCAGCATTTACACCTTCATCTATTATTGATTCTAGCTTTCCTTTATCCCCACCGGCACAATATCCACCTTCATCTGTATACATAGCAAGTCTTACAACGTTAGCTCCCCAATTGTCTCTGAGACATTTGAAGGCACCTTCGTTGACATATTCTGGGAACCACTGAATTCCATGAGTTGATACGCCTTTCAACTGATACTTGTTGCCGCTGGAATCTACCAGATCTACACCATTTACTTTAAGGGCACCATGATTTGAAAGTGGTGTGCCTGTTTCTGGTTGCTTTGGCGTTACAGGTTCTACCTTCTGCATAGCAGTTGTATTACTATTAGGATTAGCAGGACCTTCTCGAAGAGCTTTTAGTTCTTCTTTTGTAAGAAGTCTGCCAAGTCCTGTTGTATTATCTATTATATATGTGCCAGATAATACATCTAAATTAGATTCACTGGCTGCTTTAAGAATCATTCCCACATCAGATATTGTTTGATTGTTCCCAATTGTCCCATTGTAGTCAACGTTACTTATACTTAGTTTGTCATTTATATCAAGGTTACAATTCCAGGCATTGTCTTTCGCAACTTTTGATTCAATTGGAATAGAGAATTTCCATGAATTAATCTCAGGATTGTTATGGTTTTCTACGCTAACATTAAATTGTGCGTAGTAGCCATTGCTTTGCCAATTATTGACTTTTTCAAATGTTACTACAAGGCCTTTGAAATTGCGAATATCATCGAAATTATTAGAAGCTATGTTGGATCTTTCGTTGTCTGAAGTTTTAGACCATGGCCAATGTCCGCATACTCCTCTATATATACCAATTATAATTAATGCAATTATAATAATGCCAAGTATAATAGCTGTTATAATACTGGCTTTTTTGTGGTTTTTAATAAATTCTTTCATGATTCTTCCCTTTTACATTTTTATTATTTATACATAATAACACTTGGATAATTCATTTATTACAAGCTTTTTGTTAGCAGACCAGAGAGGTGCAACAAGAAGTTTCTTGTCTCCGTCACCTGTTAATCTATGAACGACCACTTTGTCCTTAAGTATAGATAGAGATTTATAAATAATGTCTACATATTCTTCAAGGGTTAATACCTCAAAGGCGCCTTTATTATAATCTTTTAAAAGATCGGTGCCTTTAAGGACGTGGAGAAGTTGGAGTTTGACGCCGCAAGTGATATTGTTACATTTCTCAGATATATCTTTAACGTATTCTACACTCTTAAGCATCATTTCTTCTGATTCTCCAGGCAGTCCAATTATGATATGGGTTATAACATCAATATTACATTGGTCAAGCCTTCTTATGGCTTCCTCATATACATCTAATTTGTATCCCCGCCTAATGTATTCTGCTGTGTATTCATGAATAGTCTGCAGACCTAATTCTATAAATACAGGGCAGGTCTTATTTATATCAGATATTATTTCAAGAATATCGTCACTTATACAGTCTGGTCTGGTTGCGATTGATAAAGCAACTATATCAGGACACTTTGCTGCTTCTAAGTATTTTGCCTTCAATTCTTTGGCGTCTCCATATGTGTTGGTAAATGCCTGAAAGTAGGCTATATATTTGTTGGAAGTAGAATCTTTTGGCATCTTAGATTCCACACGTTCTTTTGCTTCTTCGATCTGAGAAGTTATAGATTTATCTCTACTGGCAGCGAATTCTCCAGAACCACCATTACTGCAGAAAATACAGCCTCTTGTTCCTAGTGTTCCGTCTCTGTTAGGGCAGGTACAGCCAGCATCAAGAGAGAGCTTATAGACTTTTTGCCCAAATCGCTCTTTGAAATATTTATTTGCAGTTATTATTTTTATTTTTTCTCTCATAGAAATGATTATAACATAGAAAACGTTACTGTTTCTGACTTCTAAAAAAGTGACTATGGATGTTATAATAATTTCAAATACATAATATGGGTTAAACTAATAAGTTTATATTAACGTATATGAGGAGGGCACTATGAAGAATCTTAAGAAACTAATTGTCTGCTTCTTAATTGTAATATGTGCATTATCGATGACATCCTGTTCTGGTTGTTCTAAGCAGGAAGAGACGACTGCAGGTGGATGGACTGTGGCAACGGATGGAACAATAACTAATGAACACAGGGAGTTATTTAATAAGGCTTTAGGTACTATTGATGGGCTGTCTTACAATCCAATTAAGCTACTAGAGACGCAGGTTGTAGCAGGAATGAATTACAGATTTCTTTGTAACGAACATACCTCAGCTGAGAATGCTCCAGACACGAAAGTTATTGTTACAATATACGAAGATTTAGATGGAAATGCTAAGATAACAAGTGTCGTGCCTACAGAGTAAAATATGGATAATATATTATCCATTTATTGCAATTTTACAACAGAAGTGCTAAAATATTATCCATGATAGATATAGAACAAAAGACACCAATAGAAATTAATAATGGAATTGCTAATAGGTTAAAGATGATTCGTAAGAGGTATAAGATTTCTCAAAAAGAGTTGTCAATAAGGTCGGGAGTTAGTTTCGGATCAATAAAACGTTTTGAACAAACTGGTGAGATTTCGTTGTTATCTCTTTCTAAGATAGCAATAGCATTAGAACTTGAAGATGAACTCGAAAAGCTTTTTTCAGAAGTCCCATTTATGTCTATTGAGGAGGTAATTAATGAACAAAGCTAATAAACTTTCTGTTGTATACAATGGAGCGTGTGTTGGGACTCTTGCATTATACAGGAATTATTGTTCGGCATTTGAGTATTCTGATGAATGGATCGCAAATGGGTTTTCCATAAGTCCTTTTTCTTTGCCTCTTGAGAAGAAAGTATTTATTCCCAATGTGGATCCTTTTGAAGGTTTATTTGGCGTGTTCTCAGATAGTTTGCCTGATGGTTGGGGACGTCTCTTGGTTGATAGATTATTGAAGAAGAAAGGAATTGAACCTCATGTTGTTACATCCCTTGATAGGCTTGCTATAGTGGGGGATACAGGTATGGGTGCATTAGAATATGTCCCGTCTCAGGTTATTACGGATAAAGAAGATAAGCTATCATTAGATGATATTGCTAGAGAATGTAAGAAAATTCTTGGTGCAAAAAGTAGTGATAAATTAGATACACTAGTAACCCTTGGTGGTTCACCAGGTGGTGCGCGCCCTAAAACGCTAATGAGCATAGATGACAATGAATGGATAATTAAGTTTTTTGCGAGAGAAGATAGGGATGATATGGGCAGACAAGAGTATGAGTATGCCTTGTGTGCTGGGAAATGTGGGATTGAAGTATCAGAGGTTAGGTTGTTTGATTCGAATATATGCGATGGATATTTCGGCACGAAAAGATTTGATAGGGTTATAATAAATGGCTCAATTCGTAAACGACATATGATAACTGCGTCTGCATTGCTTGAAACTTCTCATAGAGTTCCTAATCTTGATTATGATCTTCTTATGAAGTTGACTTTGAAAATGACAAATGATATGTCGGAATGTGAAAAACTTTATAGACGGATGTGTTTTAACGTATTTGCTCATAATCGCGATGATCACTCTAAGAATTTTACATATATGTATATTGATGAAGAATCACGATGGGTTCTTTCCCCAGCGTATGATTTGACATATAGTAATTCTATTGGTGGAGAGCATGCTACAACAATTAATGGAGAAGGCATGAACCCCGATATTGAAGACATTCTTGCAATAGCAGAAAATATCGGAATTAATAGGAAAAAAGCAAAGGATATTGCTCTAAGCATATATGAATGTGTGCAGGAGGAATTAAAAGAGTGGATAGATTAATGGGTGAAAAAAACTATGGAAGCAACCTTTAATAACATGAGCCATACAGATGCCTTAGAGTTTTGGCTTAATAATAGTAAATGTGATTGGGATAGAACATTAACTGTCAAGGATAAAGAATTAACAAATTCTGTTCTCACAATTGATGAGAAGATTACAGGCAAATGGCTTAGGAAGTGGATGGCTCTGATTGGATTGGATACGAGAGAGTTCTATCTTAATGGCAAGAAGGTCTCGCCTGAGCTATTAGAAGAATATAAGAGGAATCGTAATCTTCCACCGGATGATGAAAAAGTAACGCCTCGATATGGTATAACCATAAAAGGAGCAGAATTCAAGGACCTTCCCACAGAAGATATATTCACTAATAGTGAACTTGACGTTAGATACAACGAATTGCAAGAGACTTTTGTCAAGGTGAATTCGCCTGTGATAATTCTTCTAGAAGATGTGACTCATAAGTACTATTATGTCAGGTCAATCGAGTTCACAGGTTGGACAAAGCAGGATAATATAGCTGTTATAGAAGATAGACAAAAGTGGGATAATTACTTTAATAATGATAGTTTCGTAATGGTAACAAGTGACTGTGATATTGATATTAATTCCGCAGAAGCTAACAGCAAACTCTCATATTCAGTTAAGACCTATATGGGGACAAAGCTACATTTTCAAGGAATAGATGAAGAAGGTAATTATAAGGTCTATGTGCCTGCTAGAAATGAAGAAGGCTTCCTATCAAGCGACATTGTGGGAACAATTGATAAAAGCAATGCAAGTATAGGTTACCTGCCTGCAAGCAGAAAGAATATCCTGACTCTTGCATTTCACGTATGGGGAGATGAATACGGATGGGGAGGACGTGACGGCCTTAGAGATTGCTCCTCATATATAAGGGATATTTTCCTTTGTATGGGCTATACACTTCCTCGTAATAGTAACTTCCAGATGAGAATAGAAGACGCTAGTAACATTGAGCATATACATGGATATGATAACAAGAATGAGGCTATTAGCATCTTGCAGCCGGGAGATATCCTCGATATAGGCGGTCATGTCATGATATATCTTGGCAAGTATGAGGGAAAGCACTACATAATAAGTATGCTATCTACATATGTTCCTGAAGATGTTACATGTGACTTTGATAAAAATGTTGTTAAGATGGCAAGAAATCATATCAATTCTCTTGATGTGCACAGAAGAAACGGCAATACATGGATGGAGGAGATAAAATCATATATTCACTGGTAGTTTTGTTTTATGAAAAAAGCTTTGTCGATTACAGAGGGGGTATGTTATAATTTTAACATAGTTATTGGTAGAAGAGTGATTGTTACTGTCTACGAGAGCTTAGATGGCACGGCAGAGATTACAAGTGTCGTAGATGAATGAGTGACAGATATGAAATTAGGCTAAAGGAGGAATTCATAAGATGCTTAGAATGAAACTAAAAAGCAAAATATTAAGTGTTGTGATGGCTTTATCACTTATAGTTGGTATGATGTCCGGTATTAGTATGACGTCGAAGGCAGTTGAACCTGATTTGTACCTTGGGGATGAGACAATATATGGTACCAGTTCCGGACCAAACTGGGCTTATGATCAGAGTTCGAAGACCTTAACCTTGACGAATTATAGTTATAGCGGTGCCGCACCGGAGCGAGACGGTTATTATGCTACAATCTATGCAAAAGTAGATTTGACAATTGTATTGGTTGGTGAGAATAATATCACTAATACCCAAGACGACCAGACTGCTGCGTATGTAATAAAATGTGCTAATGATGTTAATTCTCTTACAATTAAGGGTAATGGAACGTTGAATGCTACTGGTCGCATGGGCATCTTTACCGGTCAAAAAGGAAGTATATCGATTGAAGGCAGTACTGTCAATATAACAACAAATGGGAATAAAGTTGCTTCAGGTATTCGTACTTGGAGAGGTGCTGTAACAATTAAGGATAATAGTAAAGTCAGTATTAATGTTACCGACAGTAGTCAAGAGAGAGCATACGGTATTGAAAGCTACCGAGATCTTTTAGTACAAGATAGTATTGTTAAAGTTATTAATAATAATGGTTATGGACTCGGGTCTACTACAAATATTACATTTAAAAATAGTAATATTGAAGCCATATCTAGTGGTACAGACATAACAAATATTGCTATAGAACGCGCAAGTGAAACTGATGGGACTATAAGATTTATCGGAAGTAATGTTATAGCACGAGGTGCGAAAGCTATTGAATTCAGTAAAAAAACTGATGGTGAGTTACACATTGAAGGCGGAACATTAGAGGCAATCGGTACTACATCGGCAATCGGAGCTAATACTACTGTCTATAGTGATATTGGCGGAACACGTTGGTTAAATGCGGATGGAACAGGAACGAAGGAAAATTTTGATGCAAGTTCGACTGGTCAGTCACTTAGTAATTATAAGAAGGTACAATTCCCTTCTATAGCAAAGGCTAGTGCTACAGCCCCAACTGCTATTAATCCGTCCTATACAGGAATGGCGCAGGCACTTGTAAATGCCGGTTTTTCAAATGAAGGTACGTTGCAATATGCATTGGGTACTGATTCAAGTAATCCGCCTGAGACAGGCTGGAGCACATCTGTTCCAAGTGCAACAGATAAAGGAACTTACTATGTATGGTACAAAGTAATTGGAGATAATGACCATTTCGATTCAGATCCTGCTTGTGTTACTGTTACTATCAAAGAGACGAGTCCTACACCTAATCAAAATCCAAACTCGGGAAATGATGGAACAGTAAGTGGTGACACAACAGATAGTACTCAAACTACGTCAACTACCAAAGCTAAGACTGCACCTAAGACAGGTGACGTTGCTAAGGTGATGTTGCCGGTTCTTGTAATTATGTTTGCCATGTCAGCTACATTTGTTATTGTTAGGAGAAAAAGCAAACAGAAATAGAAAAAGAGAATAGAAAAAGAGATAGGTTTTTCCTATATATTCACTGGAAGTAAGTGGATATGAAATAATTTGTTAAAATCTATTTTGTCTGATATAATCATGATTATAGTTGTAGGTGCATATTAAGTTATGCGTATATAATAAGAGGGGGGGAACTAAATGAAAAAGATTAAATTATTGGTAGCAACACTGGCTATGGCGGCGCTTGCAATTGGTTTATGTGCATGCTCGTGTTCAGGAAGTGTAGGTAAGACTGACTTCGGTTGGTATAAGGCTGCAGTTCCACAAGGATTTACAGATGTTAAGGAAAGTGGAAATGTAGGACAGAAGTTCGTTAATGATAATGACAAAGACCAGATTATAAAGGTTTATAAGAATTCAACCACATCTACTAAGGCTAATGCGGCAGCAGCAAAAGCTGACAGAATATCTAAAGACCCTGAGAAGTACAAAGATAAAGGCCAGATTAAGATGGGCAAGTATAATTGGGAAGCTATTGGATATACATGGAATGGAGATAAGCAAAGTCTTATGCTTTTTGCTGATGGGGATGATAAGAATATCGTTCAATTAGATTTCTTCTGTATGGATGAGAATAATGAACAAACCAGATTCTTCGCAGACTCATTTGAATATGTTGGAGAACAAGAGAAGAAATAATATAAAAATACTGCGTACCTGGTACGCAGTATTTTTTTAATTATATTTCTTTCTTACATCTGCTACTTTTTTCTCTAATTCTTGAAGTTCTGATTTATCTAATTCAGACAGATGTTCTAATTTATCAATAAATTGAGTGGTAGTTTCCTTTGCAGTTCTTTCTATAACTTCCATATATATGGTAACAATAACACCTGAGAAAATTGCTGTCCATACAAGAGCAAATAAGGTTATGAATACAGTGAGAAATCTGCTTAGTGTTGTTGTAACAACTTCATCACCAAAACCTATTGTAGATGCTGATGTGAAAGTATACCAAAGAGCGTCTCCATAGTTGTTGATTTGAGGCTCAACATACATGATTATTAGTGATACAGCAAAAAAGGAGATTATTAGTCCTATAGTTATTTTATCTGCTTTGCATCTTTTCACAACAGTAAAGAATAATCTAAGCTTTTTCATAGTGTATCACTCCTTATTATATGATTTTATTTAAATTGATTGAGATCCTCGTTGTAAGAATAGTTTACTTTGCTTAATGAGTTTATTATTTCTTCTTTATTAAAACCTTTATCTTCACATAAAGCATCTAGTGATGAATATTCATCTCTAAGAGCTGTATTAATAACAGACAGTAGCATTACCGGGTCCTTTGGCAAATTATCTCTCATGCTTCTTTTGTTCCTCCCATTTTCGTTAAGATATCTTCGAATAATTTTCTAAGCATTATAGCTCCAATAACACCGATGGCTCCTTGAAGCGAGTTACCTACGATTTCTTCAAGACTTGCAAGAAATACATTGTCTGCGCCTGTAAGATATAGTACTAATGAATCATATAAGAAGTATCCTACAATCATAATTAATTCGCTTAGAATTAGTAGAATAAGTAATTTGCCATTGCTTTTACATTTCTTATAGAATAATCCAACTACAAGTGCCATTAAAGCCTTAATAACAAGAGTACCTGGAGCATATATAGAAACACCAGCAACAACATCACATACTGCAGAACCAATTCCTGCTGCAATAGCGCCGTATAGAGGGCCTAGAATAATTCCAGCGGCAAGTACAGCACAGTCTCCAATATTAATATAACCGCCAGTTGGCGATGGTATTCTTACAACAAATGTTAATACAAATACAAGTGCGATAAATAATCCGGTAAATGTAAGCTTTTTGATAGGTGTATTGATTTGACTATTCATTTTCCCATCCTCCTTTTCTAACTAGTAATATTATTGTGAATTGTATACAAAGTATTATGGTATTCTAACACTTTACACACTACTTTTCAATTGATAAAATAGTAAATAAGTTATGTACTGAAAAAAATACGCATGGTAGGTACTAGGGAGTTTTGACATGAAAAAAAGGGTTCTTATTACAGTAGTTATAGTATCAGTTTTGGGGCTTCTTATAGTAGGAGGATTGTTTGTATATCAGAAATTTTTTGAACACGAAAGTGACAAGGATAATGAGGCTAATGTAATCAACAATATTACAGAGGCTAATGTAACCCAACCTGTAAAGAAAGAGCCTGTTAATACATCACTACTTTTTACAGGAGATGTTCTCCTTAGTGAATACGTTCTATCTAATTATAATAGCAAGGGTATTGAAGGTGTTGTGTCCTCCCCTCTTAGGGATAAGATGGTAAATGCAGATTTTACAATGGTAAATGAGGAGTTTCCATTTTCTACTAGAGGAACGAAAGCCCCTGATAAACAATACACATTTCGGGTTGATCCCAAATATATAAGTATCTTTAAAGAACTTGGAATAGATGCAGTGGGAATTGCCAATAATCATGTTCTTGATTTTGGAAAAGAGGCTTTAGAAGATACATTTACGACACTTAATAATTCCCAGATTCCATTCTCAGGTGCCGGACATAATCTTGAAGAAGCCGGTAAACTTGTGACATACGAGAAGGGCGGCAAAAAGGTTGGAGTAATTGCTGCTTCACGAGTTATTCCTGTTGTTGAATGGAATGTAAGAAATAGTCAGCCAGGTGTATTTACAGCATATGATCCAACAGATCTCTGCAACAAGATTAGGGAAGCAAAGAAAACCTGTGACTTTGTGTATGTTATGATTCACTGGGGAACTGAACATACTGATAAACTAGAGGATTATCAGAAAAGCATAGGGCATCAGTTGATTGATGCAGGTGCAGATTCAGTTATTGGTGCTCATCCTCACGTGGTTCAGGGGATTGAGAAATACAATGACAAGTTAATATTCTATAGTCTGGGGAATTTTATATTTAACCAGAATATTGAGAGGACTTTTGCTCTTAATATTAATTATGATAATGAAAATATGAAGCCAGAATATAGTCTTATACCTGCAAAGGCATCAGGTGCAACCACTAGGGAAATGACAAGTGATGAAGCTAATAGTTTGTATAGTTATTTAAATAGTATATCTAGTAATGTGACCATTGACGGGGGAGGAAAAGTGTTATGACAGATTCTGTGGTCTTTCATAATGTAGTACTTGTAATACAGATATTAGAAATTATAATGAATATGTGTGCTTTATTCTTTTTACTTATAAAAAAGAATGAGTTTCAACAGAGATTGTTAATTTTTATGTGTTTTGCCACAGCAGTGTATAATGTTGCCCTGCTAGGTGAGATATTGCCATTTACGAATTTTAACTTAATCTATTATGCAAAATGTGTGGAAACAATAGCAGTTGCGATGTTTCAGATACCCTTTATCATATTCTGCTTCCAGTACGTTGGCAAGTCCATTAATATATGGATATTAAGGGTGTTGATGTTTGTTTACGGTATAATATCTTTTGAGCAGTTTTTCGATTTGCGAATAGGGTTGCATTATAAAAGCATAACATTTATTGAAAGCTCAACATTTCCAAGAATAGAAGTGGAACTAGGTGTTCTAGGAATATGCTTCTGGGTTTTTATGGTATTTGGTCCTATTATTGTAGAATTATGTGTCTTAGGGTATGGTATGTATCGTGAGAAGGAGAGAGCTAGAAGGATAGCTGGTATTGGATTTATGTTACAGGTGGTTGGATCTGTAGCTGCATTCTTTATTGGCCTTCCAATTATATATGCTACAGGATATGATCCTTTTATGCTTGTAACAGGATATGCTTTATGTGCTAAGATTTTCCTTAGTTGGAGAAAACAGGGGCTTGATATTATTTCCGTAGCTGCAAAATCCGCCCTTGATTCTCTAGGCCAGGCAGTTATTATTCTAGATACAAATGGTAAGATACTATATTTTAATAATCAGGCAAAATACATCATAGAAGAAGTTAATGTTTACTTAGGTAGAAATATTAAAGATTTAATTAACTTCGCTATTGATTCGGGTTACGCAGCTGGACCTCATGAATTTGTAAAAGATGATATGATATATCATAGCGAGTGGAATCCAATAATTGATTCAGATGGTGAGAGCGTAGGACAGACTATATCATTTGTAGATATTACTGCAGAACGTATGGCTGTTGAAGAGATGAAGGAGAAGAAGAATAAAGCGGATGAAGCTAACGCAGCTAAGTCAATATTCCTTGCTAATATGTCACACGAGATACGAACACCAATGAACGCAATAATTGGAATGAGTGAACTGATAATTGAAGAGTCTCGTGGCCGTAAAGTCTATGACATGGCCGTTCAGATTAAGAAGGCATCAAGGAATCTTCTTACAATAATTAATAATATACTTGATTACTCTAAGATGGAAGCTGACAAGATGGACCTTGTAGAAGATGAATACTATCTTGAGGAATTAGTAGTTGATACATTCAATCTAATTAATATTCCGGCTATGGAGAGGGGGCTGTCAGTTAACCTCGCTTTAGATAAGAGTTTGCCATGTAAACTATATGGAGATGATGGAAAAATCAGACAGGTTCTAATTAATCTTCTTAATAATGCAATTAAATTTACTAAGAGAGGACATATTGACCTTACTGTAAATGGTAAAGTGATTGGGAAAGAGATAGAACTCATATTCTCTGTGGCGGACACTGGCTCGGGAATATCCGAAGAGAATCAAAAGATTATATTCGAGAGTTTTGAACAGGTTGATAAGATAAATAATAAGAGTGTTGAAGGAACAGGGCTTGGTCTTTCCATTACAAAAGGATTAGTAGATATGATGGGAGGGAAAATCGCTTTATCATCTGTTTATGGCGAGGGTTCCACATTTTCAGTATCTCTAAAACAGCGTATAGTTGATAATAGACCTATCTCAGAGTATAGTATTAAAGAAGAGGAAGAAACAAGAACCAGAGAATTATTCAAGTCTCCTGAGACCAAGGTTCTTATATGCGATGATAATAGTATTAATCTTCTTGTAGTAGAAGGGATGCTTGAGGCATATGAGCTGGATGTAACAACTTGTAATTCTGGCAAAGAAGCAATTAATCTTGTGACGAAAAATGATTATGATATTATTATGATGGATCATATGATGCCAGAGATGGACGGAATAGAAGCAACTAACAAGATTAGAACAGTATGTGTATCTAAGACTAAAAAGCCACATATTATAGCTCTTACAGCTAATACATATGAAGGTGCACATGAGATGTTCTTAAGCAGAGGATTTGATGATTATCTTCCAAAGCCTGTAGATAAACTTTTACTATATGATAAGTTAATCAATCTAATTCCAGAATCTAAGATTAGTTTTACAACAGAAGAAATTGAGCCGGCTGCTTATACAGAAGATGAGCTTGCAGAGCTATTTATGTCAGGAGTAGATGTCAGAATGGCTCTAGATGAGAGAGAAGGCTCTATAAAAGATTATCTTAAGGTTCTAGAATTATACTATCTTGAGGGAGAAAGCAAGAAGAGGCTCATTAAGGATGCTTATGAATCCAAGGATTATAAGAACTACGAAGTATTTGTTCATGGACTTAAGAGTACATCATTATCTATAGGTGCTGTGGCGTTATCAGATCTTGCTAAAGAGCATGAATTTGCTGCAAAAAATGGTGAGATTCAATTTATTAATGATAATTTTTTTAAACTTTGCACAGAATATGATAAAATACTAGTTGAGATAAAAGGGGTTCTTGTTAAAAAAGGCATTATTTCAAATGATAAATCAGACGAAAATAATGAGAATAAGATTGAAGGAATGACCCATAATAAGCTGATTAGGAAGCTTCATAAGATTCTTGAATTGTCTGAGGATTTTAGAAGTAAAGAAGCATATAATGAATTACAAGAACTTCTAGACTATAAACTAGATGACGATATACGAGATTCACTAGAGGATATTGCACTCAAATTCAAAATGTATGATGATGATGGTGCAGAAGAAGAGTTGACCAGCTTACTCGAAAGAATTAATGAGGCTTAGGAGGAGTATAGGCAATGAATAGAATGAAGATAATGGTGGTAGATGATAATACAGTTAATCTTGCCACTATTGAGCAGGAATTAAGTGATAGATATGATATTATTCCTATGCTTACAGGTAGACGTGCAATTAAATATCTATATCGTGAAACATGTGATATGATTCTACTTGATGTACAAATGCCTATTATGGATGGAATAGAGACACTTCGTGAGATAAGAACTCAGGAAAATGGTGTTGATGTTCCAGTAATTTTTCTGACGGCAAGAAGGGATGCACAGACTGTTTTAGAAGGCTCGAAACTAGGAATTGTTGATTTCATAACAAAACCTTTTGACTCTGACAATCTTAAGCAAAGAATTGATACTGTATTTAAGAAGTTAGGAGTTCTCCCTCTTGAAAATGAAGAATTATACGAGAGAATTAATGGTATATATAATGGACTTCTTAATTTAGAAGAGGAGAAAGTCCTAAAAGATATTGATGAAATGCTTCAATTCAAAATGGACGATGATATACTAGGGCGCCTTAATAATGTTAAAATGAAGCTTGAAGCAGGTAACACTGAAGGGGCAATTGAGATGACAGAGCATATCAAAGATATGCTTGATCATATGCTTGATGGTCTTGATGGAAAGACTCTTACACCTATTAGTATGGCTGAGATTATTACGAGACTTAATGCTGCACTTGATGATCTTGAAGCATTTAAGACTAGTGAGGCATTAGAGAGACTCAAGGATTTAAAGGGATGTGATATACCTAGTGATATTAGAAAAGAACTTAAGAAATCCATAGAATATTTAAAGAGTTATGATGATATAGAAGCTAAGAAGATTATTGAGAATATGGTAATGTTCGTAAATAGTAATGAAGATACTACCAATAGCAGACGTGGTGTAGGTTATCGTAGCTCAAGGTTAAGTTAATCACTAGCTATGCTAGTTGATATATATTTCAATTAATTATTTATGTAGAAAGAAGGTAAAAAATGGCAGATTTATCGAAAATGATTGACGCTCTTAAGAAGAGCCCTAAGAAAATTGTATTTACGGAAGGTGCTGATAAGAGGATTCTTGAAGCAACAGAGAGATTATCAGAAGATACGTTTCTTCAACCGGTATTAGTTGGTAATAAGGGCGAGATAATCGAAGCTGCTAAGAACGGTGGATATCGAATTGATAGAGCATATATAGTAGACCCTGATAACTATGAGAGATTTGATGAAATGGTAGACTTATTCGTTGAACTTCGTAAGAAAAAAGGTGTTACAAAAGAGGATGCTATTAAGATGCTTAAGCAACCAAACTATTTTGGTACAATGCTTGTTAAAATGGGTGTGGCTGATGCACTTCTAGGTGGTGCAACATATTCAACTGCAGACACAGTTAGACCTGCACTTCAGCTTATTAAGACAAAGCCAGAGAATACAATTGTTTCTTCTTGCTTCATTATGACAAGAGAGCGCGATGGAATCACAGAATCAATGTGTATGGGAGATTGTGCTATTAACTTACATCCTACTGAAGATCAGTTAGTAGAGATTATGTATGAATCTGCTGAGTGCGCTAAGATATTTGGAATTGATCCTAAGGTAGCTTTCTTAAGCTATTCTACACTTGGTTCAGGAAAAGGTGATGATGTAACTTTAGTTGCTAATGCAGCTGCAAAGGCAAAAGAGAAGTATCCAGATATGGCTATAGAAGGTGAATTGCAGTTTGACGCAGCAGTATCTCCTGAGGTTGCCAAAACTAAAGCTAAGGGCTCAAAAGTTGCTGGACAGGCTAATGTATTTGTGTTCCCTGATATTAATGCTGGTAACATTGGATACAAGATTGCTCAAAGATGTGGAGATTACGAGGCATTTGGCCCTATCTTACTTGGACTTAATGCTCCAATAAACGATTTGTCAAGAGGATGCGTTGCTGATGAAGTATATGCTATGGCAATTATTACTGCGGCTTTAGCATAATACTTAATAATAATTTAATATTTACATCACATTATGGTCACAGTTTATGTATATTCTTAATATTGGTGGGCTTTAATACAAACACGAAATTAACACGCTAGAAAAAGGAACTGATTATGAAAGATATACTTAAATTTGTTAGCGAATATAATGGATGTGAGAACTATGATAAAGAAATGCTGTCTTACATTTTTTGTGAGATGGCATATTTTGATTTTAGCAAATACAAGGATATTGGAATAAGAAAGCATATGTTGCCTGTTAGCGCTCTTAAGGGTATTAATATTGGCAGATCCAATATTGAGAAGAAGTTCTGGGATGCATTTGCTAAGAATGATGAGTTTAGCCAGGCTAAGATAGGACATTATCAGGAAATTCTTAATACTAAGAAAGGCATTCAATTTGCTGCTATTACAGTTGAATACAAGGGTATTAACTTTATTTGTTATCGTGGAACTGATATTAATATTTCTGGATGGAAAGAGGATATTGACCTTGGGTACGAAGACGTCATCCCATCTCAGATAGCAGGTATTAGATATCTTAACAGAGTTGCGACGAAGATTAATGGAGAGATGATTGTATCAGGTCA
>SVEY01000039.1 GCA_015057165.1 Lachnospiraceae bacterium
AGGGGCGTTAGTCCAGATTGCAAGATGTGTGTACGTGACACGAAATGAGGATGACACCTACCATGTCATCCTCTCGCAAATGCCGTTCTGAAACGCTAATAACCACTCTACTCAATATCTAATTATTCGCTTCTTGCTTGCCGATCATCGCCGCATAAAACTTCTTGTACCAACGTATGTTTGTGACAAGCTGGATCACCAACAATACTGGTGTTATGCAGATAGAAAATAACGCCCACACCAGCAAAATGTCTATTAAAAGTTCCATGTCCATAATCGTTTTCCGCTACTCATTATCCTCTTCAAAATATCCTCTCTTCAGTTTGCTTCTAGACTTGATTGTCTGTGTCCTGCCGTAAAATGCCTTTCGTGAGTTTCGTTCCTGATCCCACATCGCTTTTGTTCCCTCTTCATCAGAGTCGTACTGCAAAGCATTTCTGATTCCCATTGAATTGGCCACATAAATTGCATCTTGATTAGCTCCGATATATGTAAATACCCATCCAGCCTGATCAAGCCTGTCCACTAATGCTTTGATGCTGTCGCTGTTATATTCAGTCGATGCATTCTCCATACCATCGGTGATGATAGTCACTAGTACAAGTGTCTCTGCATCTGTCTCTTTTTCTATACGATTACACATGTTGCCCATTACATCCCATAGAGGCGTCATTCCATTAGGATTAAACTTATTTGATGCCATCTCCTCTACATCATTGATGTTGCGTGAACTATAGTGATGTACCACTCGCACATCGTTTTGTTTAGAAAATGTCACCATCGTCAAGAGTTGCTCCTGCTCTGGATTAGCAAGGTATGCTTCCTTGATTGTCTGGATGGTTTCGTTCACACCTCCAACAGATACCTTTTCGAGTCCGGACATTGACCCACTCTCATCAAGTATAATAAGGTTATGCACTCTTTTGATTGCTGCAGTGTCCGCTTCGGCAACAGTCGGGATTTCTGTAGTCTTGTTCTTTTCGCTGTTGCCTCTTACAGAAAGAAATACTGTAATACCGACAGCACAAATGGCTACGATGCAGCCAATGATGATTTTGAGATTTGCATTCATGTTCATTAAAAGTTTTGGTTACGATGCAAATGTAAAGCACAGTTACGAAGTGGAATTTCGCTGAAGGTATAATGGCCGTGAGTCCCGTTGTGACGTGTTCTTTTAAGACTTAATTTTCTTGCAAATTCGAAAAAATATTGCCACATTGCAAATCGCAAATATCTAATAATAAAGATATTAACAATTTAACTAAAGATAATTATGATAATGAATAAACGAGTAAAGTTAGTGTTTGTAGATGGTGATGAAAATGCATTTGATGGTATTAAAAATATTTCATGTGAGGCACTTATTGGAGATAATGTAACTATGCCAGTAACGGTGCAAGTTTCAGCAAAGACTCCTGCAACTTACAATAATATTGCTTCTAACTTATATAGGGCATTTAGAAAGGATGGGTCTGTTCTGCTAAGAGATATTTGTGTTGAAGACTGTGTATTTGCCAGTGGAGATAACATTAGTATGTTGTCATGTATATTAAAGGTGTCTAAAGACTTAGTTTGAAGTCTTATGTTTATTATTTAAATTTGCGAAAATACGTTTCGTGCCAATGCTGCACCTTTGCAAAAAACAAATGATATGTCAGTAAATAAGAACGCAGTTATCAGATATATGTACCTTGACCAGATGCTTGCTGATAGGCATCATTATTATACTCGTGCGGAGCTTACTGAAAAGTGTAATGAGAAGTTACGTGCAGACGGCTTTAGTGAAGTGACTAAGAGGACTATTGAAATGGACCTTGTCGCCCTCCAAGATGCCCCATTCTCAATGGATATTATTGAGGATTCTGATATTATTGCCGGAAAGCGCATTATCCGATATGCAGACCAGTCACAGTCGTTGTTTGCAAAGCCGATGACATTAGAAGAGAAGCGTTTATTGGCAGAAGTCTTGAATACATTGGGGCAGTTTTCTGGCCTCGATAACTTCTCATGGCTAGAGGATTTGCAATCAAAATTAAATGATTCTAAATCATTTGGTAGAGGCGTTTACAATCTAGATAATCTTAATAATGAAAAGATTATTTCTTTCAGCACAAATGACTATCTAAGGAACAAGGAATCTCTTGGATGGTTTTTCTCCGCAATAGCTAATAAGAAAGTTGTTTCTGTTGTTTATCGTAAATTCAATACTAGTGAACCAGTAACCCATATTGTTTACCCATACCATCTTAAACAATATAATGATCGGTGGTATTTGATATGTAATCACTATGGTTCGGATGAATATCCCTATAATCCTGATTTTCTCATGAATCTTCCACTTGATCGAATAGAGGAATATGAGGAAGTTCCGGATATCAAATATATTGATTGCTCAATAGATATTGCTGAACGATATGAGGATATTGTAGGTATAACTTATCATGCAGATAGAGAGTTGCAGAAGATATTGTTTTGTGTAGAACCCAATACCTGTCCTTATATTGATACTAAACCGCTTCATAGTAGCCAGATTAAACTTTCTTTTGATGAGCAAGAAGCTATGCGTAATCAGTACAGACAATATGATGCCTGGACTTTCTACACCATAGAGTGTATCCCGGATGATTATGAATTACCTAGACTCTTAATGAGTTATGGAAGTAATCTGATGGTTATGAAGCCAATCCTGTTGGTAAATAGAATAAAAGAAAATCTTCATAATTTGACTAAGAATTATGCATCTTTATGCGAATAAAGAGTTCGCGATTGACTACTACCTTTGCATCATAAAAAAAACAAACAGATGGAAACAAGATATACTGTTAAAAATTTCCGCAGGTTTAATCACGAAGGAGCTTCTGTTCAGTTTTCTCCAATAACGATTCTCACTGGTTCCAATAGTTCTGGTAAAAGTTCTATTGTAAAGTCGCTTGTGCTATTTGAGAAATATCTTACTAGCATTAAAAAGCATTATAATTCCTCAGGTCAATATGCCCCAGATCAGTGTGACTTAAATTTTAGTGATTCTGTCCTAGGGTTAGGGCGATATAAGTCTTCATTGAATAGAAATGCAAAGGCAGGAGATGTTATGTCGTTTGAATATTCTGTAAAGTCAAGGCTATTGGGCGAGGAGATGTCTGTTGAGTATTCTTTCGTAGGTGATAATCAAGACAAGCTTGATAATGGTAGACTGAAAGATGTGAAAATTTGGAATGCTAATCGTGAGTTATTGTTGCACCTGAACTATGATCAACCTATGCCTATCTTAAAGTCACAGGCATTGACAACTCTAGGCCAAGCATTTTTAAGTTTTGCACTATATAGCATACAGTGTCAGGGTAATAGCGTTCTAACACATATTGATGATATTATGAAAGGAACGGATAAATATTCTGAAAAGATAGAGGATTATAAGACCTACCTGTCTGATATTTCGAAACTTTCAAGCTTGATCAATATTAAGTCATTAGAACAATACACTTCGTGGATTGTTGAGAATGGATTTGGATGGCAGGCCGATAAATTCCCTTTTACGGTTAAAGATATACCTCAAATCGAAGATATGGTTGATTCGGAGTCCTTGCTTCCGTTTAAGGATGTCTTTCATGATTACATTGATACAAACTGTGATGACCCCACATTCGGTGCTAAATGGAATAATACTACAGAAGCAATCGTAGTGAATAGCCTCGGTCAATTCTTGGGATATGGTTCACAATCACAAGTTATTGCTGAAGACTACTTTCATGATCTTGTTCTTAGTTATTCAATGTATATTATGGGATTATTGGATGGTGATGAGTCATTTAAGCCAATTCGTTTGTTTATAGAATTTATCACCGAGGTATTTAAGGAACTGTTATTCCCTCCATTTGTATCCAATTTAAAGTATATTGGCTCTTCGCGCATAGCTCTTAAGCGATTATACTCTTTGGATGATTCGTCTAATGATTTTGGAGAACTGTTTAGAATATTCCTAAAGTACGAGAAGAACTCTCAAGAACATTTTCAGCTCTTTAGATACATTCCTGGTGAGTTTATGCAGAAATGGCTGAGAAAGTTTGGTGTATGCTATAAAATAGACATTAGGAATAACGCTGATGGACAGGGTATTGAAGTTCGCCTATATTCCGATGAGGAAGATGTTGATGGTCATTTGCTAGCTGATGAGGGGTACGGAATTACCCAGATTTTGGCTCTACTTCTAAATATTGAGGTCTCTATTTTGACGGCTCCTGTCTATGCTCATGGTAAAGCACATGGAGAATTTATAGATAATCTTAGAAAGGGGGACACAATATGTCCTGAGCCTCAATTTATGCCTCGTACTATCACAATTGAGGAGCCGGAAGTGCATCTTCATCCTAAGTATCAATCCCGAATCGCTGATATGCTGTTAGAGGCGTATAAGTTGTATAATATAAATTTCGTCGTTGAGACCCATAGTGAATATCTGATACGTCGCTCCCAAGTGCTTGTTGCCCAAATGGGATTTCAGTCGAATGCAGAAGCAGACGAACATAGTCCTTTCAGAACAATCTATGTACCGGATAATGACCGACCATATAATCTATTCTATAGAAAAGATGGTAAATTTGCCGAAAGTTTTGGTCCAGGTTTCTTTGATGAGGCCTCAAGGTTAATGTTTGAAATCTTGTAAGGCATGAGACTATATATCGATAAAGCAAATCTTATATCCTTCCTTGACTCAAGGAGGGATGTTGAGTATATAGACATATATGCTGATTGCGAAAGGATGATAAGACGCCAATTGGCTGTACAATATAACTTTCCGAAAGATCAGTGTAATGATGGAGGGAAGTTACAGGCCTGGTTTCTTAATGCGACCAACGGATGCGGATATAATGAATCGTCTGACATTTTCGCTAATACGGAAGATTCTATTTATCCACCTCGCCCCCTCAAGGGAACTTTTTATAACCAAGCGTCACAAGAACAAATTAGCTCTGTATATCTTGTGAATGAGCAGGTGAATGCTATTAAGCAGTCGCATACTGTTCTAATAGGTGGCGTAGGAGAAGAAATCACTATCTTGAAAAGACTATTCTGCGGGACCGATTATGACTACCATGTCTGCTATGATATACGAAATCTTGATTGTTTTAGTGGCTGGCAGAAACTTGATGATGATGGCCATGTGCTGCCATGTACGGACATCATTATTACAGACAGATACTTGTTTAAGGAGTCAGATGATATAATCCAAGCTAACTTAAACACAATCTTAAGATTATTCGGTCAGAAGAAGGGAGCGAAGATAAATCTTGTTGTGGTCACCAAGGGGGAAGTCGACATCGTGTGGCAAAAAAGGAGGCAGGAGTTGAGCCGTGCAATGAAGTACAATAAGTATAGTTCTGTAAATATTACTTTTGTCTTGTCTCATGAATGTCCGCATGATAGATTGATTATTACAAATTATAGAATGTTTCGCTCGGGAGACTCTTTTAATTACTATGATTCAAAAGGTAATTTGAAGACAAAGGGAGATGCATTAGATGTTGATAGTATGGCTAAATCATCTTCCTATAGATATGCAGTCCAAAGAATTAATAATGTTCAAGCTATAGTAGATAAACTTAAATCGTTGAATCGCAACGATCTGATTATTGGAGACAAGATTTCCTCATGGATTAAATTCTAATGCGAAAAT
>SVEY01000026.1 GCA_015057165.1 Lachnospiraceae bacterium
GAAACAACCTCTAGCTGCTCATCAGTAAGTTCAATTCCTTCAGCCTTAGCAAGGTTTAGGATTTCCTCTGAACTCTTGCAAGCTTCAACCTTCTTGATTTGCTCCTCTGATAAACCCTTTAATAATTCTTTTCTCATAGTAGTTACCCCCTGTTATTCTTATAAATAATATACCACATTTTAATTAGATTTGTTTATGTGGATTGACCTTTCACTTATATATACACATTTAAAATGTAAAATGCGACATTTTTCTCCTATAACCCGGCTCGCCTTGGCAACAAAAAAGTTGACAGAAGGACCACGTCCCCCTGTCAACTCATAATTTATTGTATTCTACCACATCCGCCTGATACTGCTTCAAGCTGCTCGACACTTACATTCTCCATTTATTACCACATTTTTTACATTCTAGTATAGTATATTCATGACCCGATACCTTTTCACTG
Source organism: Lachnospiraceae bacterium (assembly GCA_015057165.1). Classification (GTDB taxonomy): domain Bacteria; phylum Bacillota; class Clostridia; order Lachnospirales; family Lachnospiraceae; genus RUG191. The sequence continues at coordinate 449 of SVEY01000026.1, forward strand.
CCATATACATCTAAATCTGAACTACCACAATCCGGACATTTTCTTTTTTTGAAGCCATCAAAACAACCACCACCACTTACAGCTTCAAGCTGCTCATCGCTAAGTTCAATTCCCTCTTCCTTAGCAAGTGCCAGAATTTCTTCTGCGCTCTTTGCTGCCTCAACCTTTTTTACCTGCTCCTCTGATAATCCTTTTAATAATTCTTTTCTCATAGTAATTACCTCCTTAATTATTCTTATTAATAATATACCACATTTTAATTAGATTTGTTTATGTGGATTTGCCTTTCACTTATATATACACATTTAAAATGTAAAATGCGACATTTTTCTATGTTTTAACGGAAAAGTTATAAAAAAGTTGACAAGAGACCGTCCCCTTGTCAACTTTTTACCACATCACTCTCCGTCCAAAAATGTCCACACCTCTCACAACGATATCCCATGGAAACATCTGATCCCTCTATAGGTTCTTTATCAAAATATCTTGAGCCACACTCTGGACACCTACGAAATTTAAAACTCTTAAAGCAATTTCCACCTGAAACAGCCTCAAGCTGCTCATCAGTAAGCTCAATTCCCTCGGCCTTAGCAAGGGCTAACAATTCCTCTGAACTCTTGCAGGCTTCAACCTTCTTAATTTGCTCCTCAGTTAATCCCTTTAATAATTCTTCTCTCATAATTATTTCCCATCTTGATTCCTCTTATTCATTTGATATTCTCTATGGTTTACCATCTTATTATACAGCATTTTACTTATGCATAATGGAATCTCCATCTATGACCACAGTCATAACATTCAAAATCATCATAACTCGCATGTCGCTGCGAGGGAATTTTCCTTACGTCCTTAGATCCACACTTTGGACAATGCTTATTTGATACACAAAGTCCTCCACCCGAAACTGCTGCAAGCTGCTCGTCAGTAAGCTCAACTCCCTCAGCCTTAGCAAGGTTTATGATTTCCTCTGGACTCTTGCAGGCTTCTACCTTCTTAATTTGCTCCTCTGATAATCCTTTTAATAATTCGTTTCTCATAGTAAGTACCTCCTTTGTTATTCTATGAAATAATATACCACATTTTAATTAGATTTGTTTATGTGGATTAACCTTTCACTTATATATACACATTTAAAATGTAAAATGCGACACCTATAACCTGGCTCGCCTTGGCAACAAAAAAGTTGACAGAAGGAGTCCCAGTGTCAACTTATTCTAAAACGCTTTAACCCGCTTTAATACACAATTTCAACATAGTTCCTTTAGAACTTCCCAGCCTTCGCTGCTTCTTCTACAAAAGCAGATAAAGCACGAGTTTCAGAGAAATGGCTTGTTGTGTCGTAGGATTATCACTTTCCCTTCGTATAAACTCGTTCACAGCATTCACATAGAAATTCAACTTTCCGGCAAATTCCGGATCAAACGGCCTCACCTTTAATTCCAGCACAACATAACAACGCATCCTCGTCATACTTATCAGGCAGACTTACAAAACCAAGATCATAATTGCTTTTTAATATCTCCTGCGCAACCCCCGTTCAACTGTTCTGCGAAGATAGAACACAGCCTCATCAACTGTTTTGCATTTCGTAATGATCTGTCAAAAGAAAGTATTTCATGGAGCGAGAATGTGACTGTCGTGCCGGTTATAAGCATCATCTTACGGATAAATACCTTGAATACCTTAAGATAGACCTTATGGATGTATGTAAGAGGGAAAAACTGCATCAAGTAGACCTACTCTCTCCTGCCAGAAAAAAAGTTACAGAGAAGGAATTTGCCACTCTTCTGAAGAAAAATTACAATATCACATTTAAGATTAGTCGTGGTAAATATAGTTATCTTCTACCTAATCTTAAGAAAGCTATACGTGGAAGAGCTCTGGGAACACATTATACCTAAGAATACTTGCGTCGTAGGTTTAAGGAAAATGCTAAAAGAACCTAGCCTTGAGAATCAGAGGAGGCGGTCGAGAGGTAGTGAAAGAGAATAAAAAAAGAACTCTGGGCCCTCCGTTATCCAACAGTGGGTCGAGCTCTTTCTATAATCATTATAGCATCTTTTGGGTTATAGTCAATAGCTATAAATCAGGTTTTCCCCTTTTTTTTACGGGTATTCTACTAACTCCCCATTCTTCTTAATCACCAACAATCTCTTCGTGTGTTTATCTTTAAATTCTATCTCAAGTTGATTCAAGCACTGCTCGTCAGAAAGTTTTATTCTTCTCAAATCAAAAATAATATTCATCGACTGCAATGACGCATTATGGTAATTCTTTTCTATATTTCTCTTACCTTTTCCTTTAGGTGCCTTTATCTCCCATTCAATCCCATCCATAAGTATATCCGGTCTATGATTATCGGGAATATTACTAGGACGTATAAATGTAACGTCTTTTCCCATATCGGCGAAATAATTAGCCGTTGCAAGCTCGTGCTTCTCAGGTGGTGTTAATAAATTAGATATATCTACGATTCCTCTTTTTGCCATAAAAATCCCTTTCAAGTGTTTATTCCGTCACATTATAAATCTTTTTGGGCAAGAATAAAAGAGATTTTTATCTCTGCTGCATATCTAACACCTTTTGTCATTTCTTTCCATTCCTCTAAAACTTTCACGATACTCGCATGTTTAAACACACTTTATTGTCTCATTGTTCCAGACAATGTACTAGATAAGTACTAGATAAAAAAAACAAATCAGGACTAACTACGCGTATTACCGTGGATTAGTCCTGATTATTAATTCTTAATTTGACATTTTTATGCGATTTCTACTTAAAACTTCCCAGCCTTCGCTGCTTCTTCTACAGAAACTGCAACAGATACTGTCATACCAACCATTGGGTTGTTACCAGCTCCGATAAGTCCCATCATCTCAACGTGTGCAGGAACTGAAGATGAACCTGCGAACTGAGCGTCTGAGTGCATACGACCAAGTGTATCAGTCATACCATAAGAAGCTGGACCTGCAGCCATATTGTCTGGGTGAAGTGTACGACCTGTACCACCACCAGAAGCAACTGAGAAGTACTTCTTGCCTTGCTCAATACATTCCTTCTTATATGTACCAGCTGTAGGATGTTGGAAACGTGTAGGGTTTGTTGAGTTACCAGTAATTGATACACCAACATTTTCATGATGCATAATTGCAACACCTTCCTGAACATCGTCAGCACCGTAGCACTTAACTGTTGCACGAAGACCATCTGAATAAGCCTTCTCATATACGATATTAAGCTTAGCTTCCTTATAATCATACTCTGTCTCAACATATGTAAATCCGTTGATACGAGAAATAATTTGAGCAGCGTCCTTACCAAGTCCGTTAAGGATAACGCGAAGTGGCTTCTGACGTACTTTGTTAGCTTTCTCAGCGATACCGATAGCACCTTCAGCAGCTGCAAATGACTCATGTCCTGCTAGGAAGCAGAAGCACTCTGTCTCTTCTTCTAGAAGCATCTTACCTAAATTACCATGTCCAAGACCAACCTTTCTGTGGTCTGCAACTGAACCTGGAATACAGAAAGCCTGTAGGCCTTCACCGATTGCTGCAGCGGCATCTGAAGCCTTACGACAATCCTTCTTAATTGCGATTGCTGCACCTACAGTATAAGCCCAGCAAGCATTCTCAAAACAAATTGGTTGAATGCCCTTAATCATATCATATACGTTAAGTCCGGCATCCTTAGTAATCTTCTCAGCTTCTTCGATTGAGCTGATTCCATATTTATTCAACACAGCATTAATCTGGTCAATTCTTCTTTCATATGATTCAAATAAAGCCATTGTTTCTCTCCTTTCCTACTCTACTCTTGGGTCGATAATCTTAGCTGCATCAGCTACACGTCCGTAAGAACCTTTAGCCTTCTCCCATGCAGTATTAGGATCGTCGCCCTTCTTAATAAAGTCTGTCATCTTGCCAAGAGAAACGAACTCGTATCCGATTACTTCGTTATCAGAATCAAGAGCGATACCTGTTACATATCCCTCTGCCATCTCTAAGTAACGAACACCCTTCTCTTTTGTTGCATACATTGTACCAACCTGTGAACGAAGACCTTTTCCTAGATCTTCAAGACCTGCACCAACTGCAAGACCATCATCTGAAAATGCAGATTGTGTACGACCATATACAATCTGAAGGAACAATTCTCTCATAGCTGTATTGATAGCATCACATACAAGGTCAGTATTAAGTGCTTCTAAGATAGTCTTACCTTGAAGAATCTCAGCTGCCATAGCTGCTGAATGAGTCATACCAGAACATCCGATAGTCTCAACTAATGCCTCCTCAATAACACCATTCTTAACATTAAGAGATAATTTACAAGCACCCTGCTGTGGAGCACACCAGCCCACACCATGTGTAAATCCTGAAATATCTGTAATTTGTTTAGCCTTTACCCACTTTCCTTCTTCTGGAATTGGAGCTGGGTCATGCTTTGCGCCCTTAGCTACTGGACACATATTCTCTACTTCTTTTGTGTAAATCATGTATGAAACTCCTTTCTTAACTTCCTTAGTGCTATGTCACACATTGTTAATATTTTCTCATATTTTCGTCATTTAGTCTAGTAGTATATATATCAATGTCTCGAAAATATTCTATATTATTTATTGATAAAGAGTAAATATAGGCAAACTTATAAAAGTCTCTTTCGAACACATTGGACGAAGTCCAGTTGAGAAAGAGACTTATTATAAGGTTGCCAAAAATATTCTAGTGCTTACTGACAATATTGTCCTTGTCCTTATATATAGAGTTGGCAGGAACTACTCCCCTGACACATGATACGGGATAAATGTTAGAATTAGGACACACCACTGTTCCTGGATTCAGCACACTGTTACAGCCCACTTCAACTCCATTACCAAGCATAGCTCCGAACTTCTTAAGTCCTGTTTTAATTTCTTCTACTCCATCCTTTACTACAACAAGTGTCTTGTCTGACTTTACATTAGATGTTATAGAACCAGCACCCATATGCGACTTATATCCTAGAATTGAATCACCAACATAATTATAATGTGGCACTTGAACTGTATTGAATAATACTACATTCTTAAGTTCAGTAGAGTTACCAACTACACAATTCTTGCCCACAATGGCATTTCCTCGAATAAAGGCACCCGGCCTAACCTCAGTATCCTCGTCGATAATCAGAGGTCCTGTAATGGTAGCCGTATCATATATCTTAACCGACTTAGCAATCCAGATATCTTCTCCTCTTTTCTCGAAAATGTTACTATCTAATGTAGGCCCCAGCTTCTTAATAAAGTCGCCTATCTTAGGAAGTGCCTCCCAAGGATACTCAATATCCGCAAATAACTCGGCAGCGATTGTCTGCTCTAAATCATACATATTACTAATCTTACATGAATCCATATTATATCTCCCTACTCTATCCTTTCTTACTTTTAGCCTTTGTCTTAGTCTTATAGAATCCAGCCAGATACCTGTATCTTGCATCTAATGTATCATTTCTTGTATATTTACTCTTTACTTTATCTGTCTTATCTTCAATAAAGGCTTTAAGCTTCACCATATATTCTTCTTCCGAAATTGTTCCTTCTGCCACCCCGGTAAGGCCTTTCTCCCAGCTAGCTGTTAAATCAGGATTTAACAACGAAGGAATTGAGTTAATAACCACATCATTCACTAACTCGCCTCGAAGCGTAGGTGTTATTATCTGAGTTTTCTTATTGAGAGACAGATACTTGATATTAACAAGCTTCTTAAGTATCTCAGCACGAGTTGCAGATGTACCTATTCCACTTCCTTTTATCTGCGCCCTTAGATCCTCATCTTCTATTAACTGACCTGCGTTTTCCATAGCAAGAATTATGGAACCCGAATTATATCGTTTTGGTGGCGAAGTCTCTCCCTCTTTAATATAGAATTTATCGAAATTAAGCTCATCACCTTTCTTTAATCTTGATATAATTTCTGCCATTTCGAGGGGATTTAACGAGTTATTATCTTCTTCCGAAGAATCTGCACTCTCTCCTGTATCAGAATCATCATTAGAATTACTTCCACCTTCATCAGACTTCTTATTCTTATCGTTCTTGAAGGAATAATTCATTACCTTAAGATATCCTTCTTCCTTAAGGTACTTATTATTAGCATATAAGGGTTCAGTATCAACCTTGGCAATAATTGAACATTTCTCATAAATAGCAGGTTCAAAGAATATTGCTAAGAAACGCCTTACTATAACTTCATATACTCGTACAGCCCTAGGATTAAGAGATTTAAGCACCTGCATACCCTGACCTGTTGGAATAATAGCATAGTGATCAGTTATCTTCTTATCATCTACATATCTTGTCTTCTCTAAGCCAGTATAAAGCTTATTATCAAGTATTTCCTCAGCAAACGATTTGACACCTGTAAGGGATTTAAGACCATTAATATTCTTGGTTATTTCCTTTGCAACTGCAGTTGATAACACCCTGGCATCTGTTCTAGGATAAGTTACAAGCTTCTTCTCATATAATTCCTGAACTACGTTAAGAGTCTCATCAGGACTAATTTTGAATAATTTGGAACAATCATTCTGTAGTTCCGCCAAGTTATACAGAAGTGGCGGATTCTTCTTCTCCTTCTTCTTAGAGATACTATGAATCTTAGCCTTTTCTTGTACATTTGTTAAATCTTCAATTAATTTATCCGCATCTTCCTTCTTCTTAAATCCATTTTCTTTATAAAGGAGTGGCGAATCAAGATACTTAGAAGTATCAAGAGCTTTCCATTCAAATGTCACCTTGACACCGCTCTTGTTAGCGCCATCCGTCGCATCAGCATTTTCTCCATCAGAGTTTGCTTCTTTATCAATAAGGACATCCCCAAGCACACGATAGAAAGGAGTTTTAACAAATTCCCTTATTTCACGTTCTCTTCTTACAACCATACCAAGTACGCATGTCATAACACGACCTACTGATATGGCTGAGTATTTCTCATTCATGCAATTAGCCAGTGCGTATCCGTATTTTAGTGAAAGAAGTCTTGAGAAATTGATACCCATTAGATAATCTTCTTTTGCACGAAGATATGCAGATTTCGATAGATTGTCATAATATGAGAGGTCTTTTGCTTCACGAATACCGCGAAGGATTTCTTCCTCAGTCTGGGAATCTATCCACACTCGCTTCCTAGTCTTGCCTTCAACATGAGCTTCTTGTTCAACAAGCCTATATATATACTCTCCTTCACGTCCAGAGTCGGTACATACATAAATTGTATCAACATCCTCTCTATTAAGCAGTCCAGATACTATTTTGAATTGTTTTGCGGCATTACCAATAACCTCATATAAATACTTATCAGGAATAAAAGGTAGCGTCTCGAGGCGCCACCTTTTAAGATTCTCATCATATCTGTCAGGATAACTCATTGTTACAAGATGTCCTACACACCATGTAACTACAGCATTATCCGACTCCATATATCCGTCATGGTTCTTAAGATTCTCCTTAAGAGCCTTGCCAAATTCTCTAGCTACAGAAGGTTTCTCCGCAATATACAAAGATTTACCCATAAATTATAATTCCTTCATATCAACTAAGACGATTGATTTGTCTTCCTTCGACAAATCAACTAACTTCTTATCAAATGCTGTTGCCGAGAAAAGATATGTTGTCTTAGCGTTGATTCTTGCTTTCTTCATTGATTCAACAAGCTTCTCATAATCATTAATTGTTAATTCTTTTGCCTTCCAGTTACACATTCCAACAACATTATTTCTCACATTATCCTGTGCAACAATATCAATTGTTCCTGATTTACCAAGCCAGGTTCCAATCTTTTTAACATTAATAGTACACTGACCAACCTTATTAAGAAGTTCTAGGTACTCCTTACATACATTTACAAAATATCTCTGTAAGTACGAAGCAAGATCATCCTTTATATATAAATCATAGAACATCTCACTAGACATAAAATAAAGTTCTGACAAATGTGGATATATGAAATGGAAATAGAAATTAATATAATTATTACTAATCCTGTATATTCCCTTCTTAGCATTATCCCATCCGCCGGTTTCAAAACTAACTACTTTCTCAACAACGTCAAATGCAGCAAGATTCTTAATATATACGCTTATCTTAGCACGAGAATAGCCAGTATCATTATATAAGTCATTTAACTTCTCGTTACCCTCTGCAATAGACGATAGAATTGTATTATATACTGTAAGTTCTCTAAGTTCGCTTCCTAAGAATTCATTAGCTTCGTTAAACAAGAATCCATTAACATCAAGAATATTGTCACATACATTCTGCTTAAATGACTTAGACTGGTTCCATCTATTGAGGTAAGAAGGTACACCACCAAGTATTCCATATACTGTAACACTCTCTTCTACTGAATACTTTGGAAATGCTCTTACAACATCAAGAAATCCCACTTCATCAAGCTTTAATCTGGCATCAATAACATCTTTTTCACCAGAGAACAAATCATCAAGATCATTATTAATCCATGAAAGAGAAGATGAACATAGTATAATAAACATTTGATTCTTGTACTTAGCAATTGTCTTAATAAAAGAATCATCCTTCTTAACAATATATTCAAAATCATCTATTACTAATATTTTTTTACCAGTTATAATACCTGAAATAGTCTTAAAGCAATCATCATATGAATCAATACTTGATTTAGCCTTTAGATTATTCTTAATATCATGTGCAAAAGCCTGCAACTGCTTCTCAGGTGACACATTTCTACACTTATAGAAGAATGCATTCTTTCCTTTGCAAAAGTTATCTATAAAGTCTTCCTTAAGACATCCTCTGGCTCCATATACAAGTACTAACTGATTACTATTCTCAGAGTATATTTTCTCCAACTTTTTTTGTTCACTTGAACGAGTTACCATAACAATTCCTTTCTCCCTCTATAATACATATGCATTAATATTATATAAAAAATTAAATCAAAGTACAATAAGGAATATATGTTTTGTTAAATGTACATTAAACTATATATAGTGGTGTTAAAACAAAAGTCTACCAATTATAGATTCTACCTTGGAATATGCTATTTATGTAATAATAAAAGGGGACACAATAAGGGGACATTGCCCAAATGGCAATGTCCCCTACTATATTATTTATTATTCTAAGCGCTCTACTTCTTCGTAATATATCCTTCAGCCTTAAGAAGTTCTGCACAAAGAACTGCACCACCTGCAGCTCCTCTGACTGTATTATGAGCAAGGCCTATAAACTTCCAGTCATAGATTGTATCTTCACGAAGTCTACCAACAGATACACCCATACCATTCTCATAATCAACATCAAGTGCAACCTGTGGACGGTCATCCTCTTCAAGATATTGAATAAATTGCTTTGGTGCACTTGGGAGATTAAGTTCCTGTGGTCTTCCACTAAAGTTCTTAAGAGCTTCAACTAATTGCTCTTTCGTAGCTTTCTTCTTAAACTTAACGTATACAGAAGCTGTATGACCATTAAGAACCGGTACACGTACACATTGACATGTAATCTTAGGAGATGATGCTGGAACAATCTCACCCTTGGCTTCATCAATATGTCCCCAGATTCTAAGTGGCTCTTTCTCAGACTTCTCTTCTTCACCACCAATGTATGGAATAATGTTATGTTCCATTTCTGGCCAATCCTTGAATGTCTTACCAGCACCTGAGATTGCCTGATAAGTTGAAGCAACTACTTCGTATGGCTCAAACTCTTTCCATGCAGTAAGTGCAGGTGCATAAGCCTGAATAGAACAATTAGGCTTAACTGCAACAAATCCTCGTGTTGTGCCAAGACGCTTCTTCTGGTACTTGATAACTTCCATATGTTCTGGATTAACCTCTGGTACAACCATAGGTACATCAGGTGTCCATCTATGAGCAGAGTTATTAGATACAACAGGTGTCTCTGTCTTTGCATACTCTTCTTCAATAGCCTTGATTTCTTCCTTAGTCATATCAACCGCTGAGAAAACGAAATCAACGTCTGAAGCAACATTTTCCACTTCATTAACATTCTTAACAACAATAGACTTAACAGCTTCTGGCATTGGAGTATCCATTTTCCATCTACCACCTACTGCTTCTTCATAAGTCTTTCCTGCCGATCTAGGTGAAGCTGCAATAGTTGTAACCTCAAACCATGGATGATTATCAAGTAACGATATGAATCTCTGTCCAACCATTCCTGTTCCACCAAGTATTCCTACCTTTAATTTCTCGCTCATTCTCTTACTCCTTGCTATTTGTTTAGTATTTTTTTCTTTTTTGTTTTTCTTACACGGACAAATGTTCTTCATTTTTCCTTTTGTCCGTATGGCGCGCACATTTGTCGCTCCACGAAATATAATATACTAAAACCAGCTATTTTGCAACATAAAATATGACAATATTCCCTTTTCTCCTGTCTTTGGCGATTTTGCATAGCTCTTAGACTTATCTGTGTTCATATCAGAGACCGTAGCATCACTGGATAAGACATTATTTTCCACGTCTTCAAAAGAAGGCGCCCTTCTTACTACCATCTTGATTATCTGCGTATGCTCTTCTCCTGCTGCAAGGGGCTTTGAATCTGCTGTGAATTTTACATTTTCCGGAAGAACATAGCCTTCTGGCACACTGGTCCCTACTAATGTATACTTTGAACCCGACTTAAGTATTCCAGATATTAATTCTTCATTATCATCAGATGTCCATTCTCTTATATCACAATTTGTCTTGTCACATACTAGTTTAATTGCAGCACCCTTTATAGGATAGCCATTCTCATCTATAACTTTAACTGCAACTTTAAGGCGTGGCTCGTACCATGTAACATTTCCATCTTCTGATACTAATGCTGTTCCCTTAGCATCATCAATTGACTCTAATTCAAATGTTCCATCACCATTACGAATGAATCTAACAATTATCGGATCTTTGGATACTTGATATCCACTTGGTGCGTCAATCTCCTTAATCATATATACCAATCCCACATCTACTCCATTAAAGGTAATGGTTCCATTTTCATCTGTAACTGCAGTAGACACCAGGTTCCATGTATCTTCTTCATTATCATCTTCTTCCTTAGCGCCCTTTAGCATTTTCGTAGAATCACAACCAGTAATATCCTTGGCAGAAATGGAAGAATAGCGATACAATCCATAAGTCGAGCCAGAAAGCATCTTATTCTTATCTTCTCTATCAGCTTTCTGAAGAATCAAGTCCTGTCTATATACTTCTAACTTAACGTCTTTGGAAAGCACGTACGCTCCATTAGGATATTTAAGCCCCTCAAAAGTAGACAAATCTACATTTGCCTCATATACTGTCTCATCAACTACTACATTACTGCTTGAAGAAGACATCATCTTTACATAGTAAGTATCCTGCTTAAGACCTTGTACTTTAACTACACCATCCCCATTAGAAGTAACTTTCTTAACAAGATTATTATCCGTACACTCTTCATCCGAGTAAATGCCATATGTAACACCATTCATATTGGCTTTCGCATCAAAGTCTTTACTACAATCTTCGTTATATCTTACATCTACGTTAAATTGCAGATTTGTTGGTGCATTAACATATGTCAATACTGCTTCGTCAGCTTTCTTTATCGAATTAGATACTCCAAGAAGACTATTTGCATTAGTATCATTACTGGCCTTTCCAATTTCCTTAAGAGTAGAAGCATCCTTATTAACAGATATAACTTTTACCGTATTGTCTGCATACAACTCAAATTCAAGACCCGAATCATCAAGAGCATAATATACTTCATCAATTAATCCACCAACCGGCGCCTTCTTCTCAACTAATGTATATCTGCCCGGCTCTAGTCCTATTATCTCAAGTTTGCCAAAAGATAATAATCCCTGTGATAATAGATTATCTCTTACAACATTACCATCACCATCAAGCAACTTAAATTCTCCACCAGCAAGAATCTCATTATCTTCATTAGTAAGCTTAATAGCTACACGATTCATTCTATTAGTAACAACAATATTTTGATTGCTATTTCCAACTTCCTCTGTTATTTCTACGTCAAATTTATCAGCCTTATTGTAAGGATTCTTTACTGACTTTTGAGTAAATGTGTATGTATTTCCTACTACAAATTCATTTACAACATCAATATATCCATCTTTATCTTCATCTTCAAATCTCTTAGTCTCCTCATCGTTACTACCAGCAAAGATTCCTGTAACTTCATAAGACATATCATTAGATAGAAGACCTTCACCTATTAATTCAACATTTGCCGCATCCTCATCACTTCCGTCAAGGATATTAATACCCTGAGTCTTAATTCGCACACGTGTTGCACTATCAGATACTGTCTTATCAAGTGTCTGATTAGGCGTAGCATCATTAATTGTCCATCCACCATGCATTGTATTATCTAACTGATAGCCAAAAGGTGCTTTAACTTCTTTAAGATAATATGTATTCCAAAGCAGATTATTAAATGTCATCTTACCATTTTCATCTGTTATTGCTGTCGCAACTTCCGTATATTCATCTCCATTCTTTGTATAAAGCTTATATACAGCTCCCTGTAGAGACTTACTTCCATCTGGAGTTGTCTTTGTAACATTAATGGTGCCCGGAAGTGGATGATTCTTAACCTTAACAGGTATTGTGCTATTATGAGTTGTACTATCAACTCTAAATTCATATCTCTTAGTAGAATCAATTATTCCATAAGCATTTGGTGCACTATTTTGTTTGAGATAATAATTACCAACTGTCAGATAATCAATATCAATTCCATTAGAATTTGTTATATTGTTATATCCATTAACAACACTATTATCATCAGCATTATATAAGGTATACGTTCCTCCTGTAATTACAGTATCATCATTGTCTTCACTTACTTCTATAATCTCAACCTTAGAACGAATCTCCTGTAGTGTAATAGTTACAGTTGTATCAGATACTGCTGCACTCATTACAGAATCATTAGTTGATGATACACCAAATCCTGTACCCTTATCATTAACTGTAAGAATTACCTTCTCTTCATCAATAGGCATATACTTTGAAGGAAGAATTCCAGTTATCTCATAACTTCCAGATACATTTACCTTCTTATCCAGATTAAGACTGCTACCTCTTAGAGTCGTATTAGAGTTATCCTTCATGGAAAGCGTAGCATCATTTATAATATCCCCATCCTGATTCTTAACTATAACATTTCCTACAATAGGAGATTCTGTTATATCAACCTTTTTATTACCATTGAAATTATTGATTGCAATATTATCATGCTTCTTGTATCCATCAGGTATAGTTTTCTGAATAAGAGTATATGACTTACCTTGTATTAACTCATTCTCAAGAACAACCTGTGATGTTAATTCATTTCCTGATAACTCCCATGTCCTGTTAGTACCATTCTCAGATAGAATATAATCCGAAGCAACATTATCTGTTACGATAAGCTTAGTCTTAGTATTATCTACGTTGGTTACTCCACTAACTTCACATCCAGTCTCTGTCTGGGATACTACAAATGTAATCTCAGAAGCCTTAATATAACCATTAGAAGGAATTGTCTGAACGAGCTTATATGTTCCCCATGGAAGACCATTAATGTTAATATTACTAATGGAATCAGTGCCATTTGTAACAGATGGAGTACCTGCTATAGTCGTACCGCTTGCAAATTTATCAAATGTATATGTACCATCACCAGTCTTATTAAGAGATACTTCCTTCTTCTCAGTACCATAAGGATTAACATATAGCTTAAATTGAGATGAATTGCCTCCAACTGTATCATTAATAAATGTGTTAGTAATAGCTACATTTCCTGTTGCATTTTCAGAATCCTTCTCTCTCTCGTCAGTAAATGCTTTAGCACTATCTAAACCATCTGGTCCAATTGTATGTTTTCCATAGGTTACACCAGAAATTGTATACACATTTTTATCAAGAGCATATCCACCGCCGTTACCGTCACTTGTTATTGGAGCATCCAGTTCTCGCACATAATATGTCTTAGCACTTGTTCCATCTAGCTCTCCCGGAACTGTAAATGTGTATTTACCATTTTCATCTGTATATCCTACATCTACTGTCTCACTCTCTTTCCCTTCAATAGCATCTGCTTCTGTTTTGAATATACCGTATTTTGCTCCCTTAACCTTAATAGATGAAGAAAGGGCATCAGTCTTAGTCATTGTAAGGAAAGAACGAATTGTACCATAACCATAGCTAATATTCTTACCAACAACCGTACCTGCAACATCCTTAGACTTATCATCAACTTTCATACTAAGTTCATTACTATATGTATTAACTCCACCAGACATGGATGTTGTGTATTGTAATCTAAATGAAGAATTAGCATATTCTGGAGAATTAGGAAGACTGACTGTAAGTATAGTTTTACCGTCTCTTTCCTTTTCTGCCGTAAATGAGTAAGAAGATAAACTAATAGCCTCTCCTCTTCCTGTAATTGTTGTTCCATTATCTCCATGCTTTGCAAGATATAATTTGACAGTGCTCTTATCTAAAGTTAAACCACTAGGAATTGTATCTACTATAATAGGGTTAGTTCCTAGAGGCGCTCCCATGCTATTAACATCCACAATCCAATCTATATCTGCTGTGTAATTGTTATCTGACTTCTCCTGAGCGCCATTCTTTATAGCAACCTTATTAGAAGCAACTTGTGATCCTGCAAGACCTTTCACAGACCCCGTTATACCATCAGTGTCTAATTCCTTAGATGTGACATTTGCTTCATTAACCGCATATACAGCTTTCTCTGAAAGTTCCCCTCCAAGCTTAAGCTTTCCTTTGCCTTGATCAGTAAGATCTAAGACAATTGTAACTGTATCACTTGTATTTAATGAAGGATATCTTACATTTACAGTTTTCAAGTCATAATCAATTGTTACATCATCACTATTTTCAGATTTAACCTTTACTATCTCGTAGTCACCGTCATCAAGTTTGTTATCTGTATCTTTTGATATAATATTACCTTTAGAATCAACATTTTCAGCATCTGTATATCTGAATACCCCACGGAGATTATCACTTAGTAACACTTTTGTTAAAGGAAGCCCCTTATTATTAATCTTAATCTTGAAGGTAAATAAAGCTCTATTGTTATAATCATCATATGATGTTGCTACACTTTTTACTACCATTGAATTCTGAAGTGTCTGCTTAGCACTAGACTGGGCAGCATTGAAAGATTCTGTTGATGTATTAAGAGTAAGATCAGCCTTGGCTTCATATACATGCTTATTATCATCACAAAAATACGAATCAGCTCTTGTGTCAAACACCACATATACATTGTTAAGATCAATAGAATCTTCATAATTAACAGTAAGAACATTTCCATTAACAGACCCACTGTATCCTGTAGTTATTAACTCATCACTACGCTTATCATATACCTTGAGAGATGATGCATCATTACCAGTAAAAGATTGACCTTCCATTATAGTAAGCCTCATTACACCACCAGTGTAATCATTCGCTTCCATCTTGGTTGACGGAGTCACCTTCCAATTAAGAATTCCTGTTGATGAAGCATCGGATTCTGATGTGCTTTCAATCTTAATATGAGAATTATAGAAATTCATATTAACATCTGGAGAACCATACTCTATGGAAGAGCCTCCTTCTTTTCCGCTTCCCGTAGGATACTGGACATCTACGTAGGCCGTGTTTTCTACCGTTGCATCCCCTTTATAGAAATCGTTAGATACGGTAGTTCTAAAAGAGATATCATATTCATGATTGAATTTATCCATTTTCACTTTGATGGTCTGCCTGCCATCATCTTCTACTATCTCGTAAGATACATTTACAGAACCCACTTTGCCTGATTTTGTGGAAGAAGTAAGAGTACATGTACCACCATTTTTCTCTTTATCAATAATTGATATTCCATAATTCTCATCAACAATCAGACCCTTGGATAAAGGATCAACTATTGTAGCACCATATACATTGGCATGATTGCCATTAATATCAAGATTCCACTCGATAGTCTTACCATCTATTACTGTACCTGCTTTGTCAAGAGATGTTTCCTTAATTTTTGCAGAATCAGAAGATCTAAGTGCATCACTTTCGTCGTGACCATATGCAATATATGATGCCGTGTTCTCTAATACGACCTCATGATTAACACCATTTAATTGATTAATAACACTATCCTTAGGATTAGTTATAACAGTAAGCTTTGTAGGTGCTGTTAGTGTTGAATTTGTTGGAAATGTGTAAGTATATAGATTATCATTTTCTTCATCCTTAACAAATTCTATTTCATCATCACCTAGATATGCACTCTTAAGTTCCTGCTTACCATCAAGCATTTCCTTAATAGTTGCACCTGCAAGAGATACACCTGCATCCTTATCTTCGCCAAGACTAATTGTCCATGTTACAGAGTTATCATCATTAAGGGTAGCTTTCTTAGTAATCTTAGAAAGCTCTGTAGGTGCTTTGGGAATCTCAACGTAAGATACATCTTCGCTATTTGGATCAGAAATAGGATATTTATTATCTTCTCTTTCACCAAGCTTAGTCTTATCTATGTCAGCTGTAAAAGGAATGCTGACATTAGATATGCTAATACCCTCTTTACCTAGTAATTCTGATTGTTGAAAGTCCATTCGAATTACATTGTCTTTAATACTATAATTACCAAGTGAGTATTCTTTTCCACTAACATTAACAATTACAGGATCGCTTGATACATCTTGAATCTTGAATAAATCCGGCAGCTCATATGTAAAAAAAGTATCATTAACAACCTCTTTTCTCGAATCTGATAGCGAGAACAATATTCTTCCGCTTAATTCTTTAACAGAAGTAACACTTAAGTCACTTGGCCAATTATACGTATTAGTCTCACTATTAAATAGAAGTGGGAATGTATTATTATCATCAGTAGAAACGATAAGATTATAACCAGAATGGTCAAATAATATTTCATCGGAATCAGATACATCTACTCCAGATGCAAAAACCATATTATCAATAAATATACCTGGAATAGCACCAACCAGAAGTGCTATAAAAAGCACAATAGCAATTAGCTTGTTTTTGGTATTATGTAATATTTTCTCCTTTAAATAATTCATCTCTTAATCCTTCTCCACTAAATAAAATCAACAAGAACAGCCTCTAATAGAAACCTCTCTGTATCGTCCTTCTCGCAAGTTGATAAAACAAGTATCTTTGAATCAGCATTTACATTATAAGAATAATTCTTATTAATAGCATTACTCATACTATCTGAATAAAATGCCAATATATCACTTTCATTCTTAAAGCCATTATAGTAACTTACAATATAACTATCATCATGTGTAAGTGCCGCAAATACCTTGTAATGCTTAACTTCTCCTTTTGTATGTATATATATGTCCTGATGTGAGTCAAAATACTCTGTATCCTTGTATCTTTGCAGCTCTCCAAACATTGAACCGTTTCTCATATTATGTCCATAAAGAATAGTAACTCTATCTGAATAATCCTTCTTATTAACACTATGAGAATAAATTACCCCGGGATATCCTAACGTCTTATCTAAATTATGGTTAAGATAATACTCATCATTCCCATCTTCTCTTTGCAATACAGGATAACTAATAGAAGAACCTGGTATATCAATCCAGGAATAAATATCAGAATTAATCTTAGACAGATAAGAAAAGTCAATTAAAAGCCTCTTATTCTGAGAGTCATTATCAATATATTCCATCTGACTTAAGATATCTTCATATCTATTATTCTCATATAACCTGTGACCGATGATTATGCCTACAACTACAAGAAAAATGGCAATAATTATAACTGGAATTAGCTTTTTTCTCTTCAATTTTTTGTACTCATTTAACCTAATTTTGCGCAAAACAATAGCACCTACCGTATATTCATACAATAAATGCTACTGCAATCAACAAAATCATTATACTATTGGAAACTGAATTTTTCAATATAGTTTTTATATTTTTTATTTATTATTTTATTCAGTCTAACTCATTCAAAAATTCATCGTATCTGGAAATTGCTTGTTCCATTGAAGTCTTAGAACAGGCACCATGTGTCAATCTCTTGTTAACACAAGTCTCCATTGAGATTGCGTCATAGATATCTTCTTCAAATGCCGGGCAAATGTTCTTAAGTTCTTCAAGAGACATATCATCAATAGCAATCCCCTTGTCAATGCAATAAAGAACAATTTGACCAATAATTCCATGAGCATCTCTAAATGCCACTCCATGATTAACAAGATAATCAGCAGCATCTGTGGCATTAGTAAATCCATTATTAGCGCTTCTATACATATTCTCTTTATTAAAACTCATTGTATCAAGCATTCCGGAAAAAAGCTGGATGCATCCATTGGTTGTACGCATTGCATCAAATGCCAATTCCTTATCTTCCTGCATATCCTTATTATAAGCAAGGGGAATACCCTTCATTGTTGTAAGAAGCGACATTAATGCGCCATATACCCTTCCTGTCTTGCCCCTGACAAGCTCAGCAATATCAGGATTCTTCTTCTGTGGCATAATAGAACTGCCTGTCGAATAGGAATCGTCTATCTCAACAAATCTATACTCATTAGAATTCCAGATAATTACTTCCTCTGAAAATCTAGATAAATGCATCATTATTGTAGATAGCGCTGATAAGTATTCAATTAAGTAATCTCTATCGCTAACACCATCCATAGAATTATCACATGGTCCATAGAACCCCAGCTCTTTTGCAGTAAAATCCCTATCTAGTGGATATGTTGTTCCTGCAAGGGCTCCAGAACCAAGTGGACAATAATTCATACGCTCTCTTATATCATTGAGACGAAGAACATCTCTCTTAAACATCTCGAAATATGCCCCCATATGATGGGCAAGAGTTATTGGTTGAGCCTTCTGTAGATGAGTAAATCCCGGCATAATCGTAGTAGTATTCTCTTTCATAATGCGAAGAATAACATTTAACAGATTAACAAGCTGACTCTTAGTATATTCAACCTGACTTCTAGTATATAGTCTCATATCAAGAGCAACCTGATCATTACGGCTTCGTCCTGTATGAAGCTTCTTACCTGGCTCACCAACTCTATCAATCAGATTAGCCTCTACGAATGAATGAATATCCTCATATTCAGCGGTAATCTCAAGCTTACCTGCTTCTACATCCTTCTCAATAGAATCTAAGCCTTCTAATATAGCTTTCTCGTCGTCCTTTGTTATAATTCCCTGCTTAGAAAGCATCTTAACATGCGCCCTTGAGCCTTCCAAATCCTCCTTAAAGAAGGTTTTGTCAAATGTAATAGACGCATTAAATTCATATACCAAATCATCAGTTTTCTTCTGGAATCTTCCACCCCATAATTGAGCCATAGTTTTACTCCTTATAAATAATCTAATTATTATTCTTAGTTAAATATACATTTATTTAAACCATTTAGACTAAGATTATTGCATTTTTTATTTCGTTATACATCTATAACATTAGTTCGAGCTTAGAAGATATAGGTAATTGATTAATCAAGTGGAAATCGTGCCAAGGACGGCACGATTAGGTGCGAACTGGCTGAGCCAGGTTGAGCACCGGTCCACGTCACATGTCTAATTACGAGTATATATCAATTACTTATATATTCTTAGCGAAGAACTACCGTTATAGATGTGTGACGAAGATGAAAAATGTACAATAATCTTAACTTAAAACTTTATAAATAAATGTATATTTAACTAAGTAGAATGCCTCTCCTTATAAGAGAAGACACAGCCACAATAGTCTTGTCTGTACATATTGTATTCTTTACTGATCTCAGTGGACCTAAGAAATCCACCTTTCTTCTTGAAGTCAGAATATAGATATTTGATGCCATACTCTTTTGCAATCTCTTCTCCTAGAGTATTTAACAGCTCAGCATCCTTGTGAGGACTTATGGATAAGGTAGTTGTAAAGTAATCAAATCCGTTTTTAGACGCCACCTTAGCCGCTTCACCTAATCGAAGTTTAAAGCATTCAGTACACCTTAAGCCCCTCTCTGGTTCATTCTCAAGACCTTTTGATACTTCATAGAATCTGTCACTTTCATATTCTCCTGCAACAAAATGAATAGGATTAACATCAGGATTGTTATTTAAGAACTCTTCAACAAATCTCTTCTGTTCTTCCATACGATATTCAAATTCTTCAGGAGGGTAAATATTAGGATTGTAATAATATACGGTAATCTCAAAATATTTAGACAAGTACTCTAAGACATAAGTACTGCAAGGTGCACAACAGCTGTGTAGCAACAAAGTTGGCACACAGCTGTCATTGATTTCTTCTATTATTCTATCAAGTTCAAGTTGATAATTCTTATTCATGTATTACTTAAGCGTTCTTCTTCTAACCCACATTACAACTAAAGTAAATGCATATACAATTGACATAAATATCATAAATCCTAATCTGTCAAATGCATATCCAAGAGCAATCTGAATAGCAATAATGATAAGTTGAATCCATCCGTAACGAAGGGCAGCAATTCTACAAAGAAGCGCACCCATAACTGCTTCAAGAACAACTATTGTACATAGTGGAACAATTGGCACATGAAGATATTGATAATTTACAATAATAATTGCAAACATAACAATAATATATAATATCTGTAATAGTCCATTTATGTAAGGGAAATAACTTCTCTGCTGAAGATGCTCTTCTACTTTTGCAACAGCAACTTCCTGCTTAGTTGCCTTTTTCTTGTCTATTTTACTTTTCTTACCATATTTGTTAGCCATATCTATCTCCTTATTATAGAAAGACAATATTCTCATATACCAAACTATTATATCAATAATGTCAATTATATACAAGTTATGTAACCCTAAATTCACCAATTGTTTAAAATTGTGTACAAGTAATCATATAACTCTTAGCATTTATCCCGACACCTTCTCAAAGTCTGATGCAGGATGCTTACATATTGGGCAAATATAATCTTCTGGCAATTCTTCACCCACATACTCGTATCCACATATCTTGCAACGCCACACAGTCTTACCATCCTCTGTCTTGCCAACCTTCTCAGGCTTTGGCTTAATATTAGACATATAATAGGTATAGGTTGCAGATGCTGCTTCATCTAATACTTCCATGTCCACAATCTCGCCAATAAACATTGTATGGCTTCCTATGTCTTCTGTCTTAGTTACCTTAACAGATATATAAGCATTAGTTCCTTCTGTAATATAGAATAAGCCATTATTGCTTCTCTTACATTTACTATAATCCGCAAACTTATCTACCTCTCGGCCTGTTTGGAATCCGAAATGCTTGAACAAGTCAAAGGATGCCTTCTCACTAATAATTGATACATTAAATACCATAGACTCCTTAATCATATCATGAGTATAATTCTGCTTATTAACGCATATACTCATCTGATTAGGTTCAGATGCAGCTTGAATTGCCGTATTAATAATACATCCGTTATCCTTGTCACCGACTTTTGTTGTAAGTACGAAAAGCCCATAACTAAGTTTGTACATTGCTTTCTTGTCCATTTCATACCCCCTAATCTACTACAAATACTATAATAACGCCAAAACCATGTCACCATGTCTATGCTCGTCGTTTTTTACTTTCTCAACTTCCTTATACTTAGCAACTACTGGCTCATATTTCTTTTCAGCATCATATTCACCTTTTGCAATCATAGGATATAATTTCTTCTTTCCTATGATCTTATATAGCAAAGGTATAAATATAGATTTTGCTTTCTTTGGCTTAAGCACAACATTAGTAAAATTCTTGAATACTACGGCATGTTGTCCTTCTTCCTTTGCCAATGTCTTAAATGTCTCTGCATCCTTCTTATCCTTAACAACCTTTGCAAGCTTCTCATACATAAGAAGTGCATCCATCTCGCCTTGTTGCGATTTTAACATAATCTTCATGTCTTCTTTATTCATGTCTAAATCTCCTTCTAAATAATTCCAAGTGGTATAAGTACTGCTAATAGTATTGCAACAAGACTCCATAAACAAATTAAGAATATCTTACGATTCTTAGGTTTCATGGATGGTACGAAATTTGCTGCAAGGAAGAATGGAATGTATGTTGTTATAAATACAGGCAGTACGCCCCACCATTTATAAACCCATATAAATGAATGATTGCTTGTTCCTGCTAGAAATGATTCAAATAAAGCAAAAAGCAGGGACATCTGAATTGCAACAGCTAACCTCTTATCTATTCCAAACATTTTCTTCTTATTAGCAGGCATCATCTTGTAAGAAATCATTCCCGCAAGTGAGAACATCATACTTAATTCCCATGATACACCAATAAGCAAAATAAATGTGGTTGAATCATTGCTCACAGTCCACAAAGGATATCCTGCGAAATGACCAATAATAGCATTTGCAATCTCATAGAGCCAATGAACTCCATATAACGCCAGCCCCGCAAATACAATCTCATAATTCTTCTTGTGAATCTCTGTCCAGTAGACATAGAACACAACAGCAAGAATAAAAATAAACGTCCAGTTGAAATTCTCAGTACTTCTAACCTTAACTGCATCAACTAAATCCATAGCAGCCTGACTGCCATCACCCCAAAACTGAAACATAAAAACTCCCCCTTTCTTATGCATCAACAAACCCTTATATAATCATTATACACTGAACAGGACTTTTCTTACATCAAAAAATAATATTTCTCATTATTTGTTTTTCTATTCCAATTTTCTATTTTTTTAACTATAATGTTAATACACTTATACAGAGGGAAAATATGATATGGGTGCAAAGAAGAAAGTTGAAAAAATAAATAAAACCAGTCATACATACCTGCCTCATTTAGGCCAACGAATAGTTAAGACAAGCATTGCTGTATTCTTGTGTCTTCTTATCCACTATATTATTGGATATAAAGGCATGATGCTTCAATCTTGTATTTCTGCAATTATCTGTGTTCAACCATATATTAAAGACACGAAAGAATCATCATTTAACAGATTTATTGGCACATTAATTGGTGGTGTATGGGGATTACTATTCCTTATTCTCATACAACAGTTTATGTATGTTGCGACACATGAAGTACTTATATACCTATTCATGTCAATTGGCGTGCTTATAGTTATCTACTCCACCGTTGCCATAAGGCTTCGGGATGCCGCAGGACTTGCCGCCATTACATTCCTATGTATAGCAATTGGATATGACGCAGAAGATACCCCATTAATAACAACACTTTCCCGTTTATTCGATACAATAATTGGTATTGTTGTTGCTTTATTTGTAAATGTTATATCTTTACCTAAGATTAAAGAAGAAGGTAAGATTTTCTTCGTTCGATTAAATGATCTCGTTGTTGACAGACTATCAGAAATAAGCTCTGGTACTCTTATAGCTCTTAACAGATTGTATTCTGATGGCGCTAAAATAAGTCTAGTAAGCCCATGGGCTCCTGCCCATATAATGTCTCAGATCGAGGACTTACACATTACAACTCCATCTATAATTATGGACGGTGCTGCATTATATGATATTGATAAGAGAAAATACATTAAGATTGATAAGATTGAATTTGAAGATGCGAATTTCCTATGCCATACACTTAAAGATATGAGCCTTGGATACTGCGTCTACGCCGTTAGGAATAATACCACCCTCATCTATAGGCAGGGTAACCTTAACAAAGCAGAACAGATGGAATATGACAAATTAGGACAATCTGACCTTCGTAACTATATTGATGGATTCTATACAAAAGACGACAAGATTTGTTGTATAAGAACTATTGATACTGATAGTAAAATTGAGGATTTAGAAATGGAACTTAGATGGTCACTTCCTTCTGAAACTTACAGACTTGAAGTAAGAAAACAACCATTCCTTCCAGGGTACAGTGGACTTTACATATATTCAGCTGATTCTTCTGTAGATAAGATGAAGGAGTATTTATGTAACTCCTACTATAAAGATATGGACGCTCCTCTAGAACGAGTAGATTTGATTCCCATAAGGGAAGACTACAACCCTGCCAAGGATTCTGTTCATCTTATACGAAGATTAAGACATCTATATGAGAGGGTTGGTTTTCAGAAGAAGCAGTCTCAGTAATGTAACTAGTAGTGTTTTCTTGAGAGTGTAAATAATTTTGTGTAAATCTCTTAGACTAATGATGAATATCTATAATAGTTACATACAGGTTGTAGTTA
>SVEY01000027.1:0-12586 GCA_015057165.1 Lachnospiraceae bacterium
TTGACCTGAAGGTGCGTGGTTGCAACGAAATTAACCACCTCAGATTATCTCTTGTTATTTGACTAAATTTTATCTTAATTGTTATATTTTTTAGAAGTCGTCAACTATATGTGGCTCATTTTTTGTTAATATATGTTATAATGGATTTAAGAAGAGAGTAATTACAATTAGGAAGGATGATGCTTATGTTTGATTCAATTGCGCAACAGAAATTTGATGCTTTAACTGATAATCAACAAGCAGAAGTTGTGGATTTCATAATGTTTTTAAGTGAGAAATCAAAGCCGGTTGAAGACAAAAAAGATTTTCCTTTTGATGTTTTTGCCGGAGATATGGTATACATGGCTAATGATTTCGATGAGACACCTGATTGCTTTAAGGAGTATGTATGAAGTATTTACTAGATACGCACACATTATTATGGGCATTGTATGATAGCAATAAGTTATCTGACAATGTTAAGAATACATTAAGAGAGTCAGATTGTTGTGTTAGTATAGCATCTTTGTGGGAAATGGCAATAAAGAATAGTATTGGAAAGTTGGAATTGAAACAATCCATAAAAGATATTGCTAATGTGTGTAATAAGAATGGAATAGCGATTATTGATATTACGCCATCTCATTGTGACAGTATAAGGGAGTTGCCGGATATTCATCATGATCCATTTGACAGGATAATAATTGCTCAAGCTATGTCGAATGAGTGTACAATTATTACAAAAGATTCTTTGATTCCAAAGTATGATGTTAAGACAATTTGGTAAGAGAAAACGTCTGGCTACATTTTGGCTACATTTTTCTTGAAAACGATATATTTAAACGTGAATAATACAAGATATAGTACACAAAAAGCAACGAAAATCCCGGATTCGCAGAGCGAATCTGGGATTTTTTCTTCTGTTGAATTGTATAGAAAAATCTTCTAAAATGTCGCATTTTTATTATATAATGTGTATATATAAGTGTAAGAAGTAATTAATATTAAGTGGCAGTAATTGAGATGACGCTACTTTGTATAAGAAATACAATAAATGAGGAGGGCAATACTATGAGAAAAGAATTATTAAAGGGATTAACAGATGAGCAAATTAAGAAGGTAGAAGCATGCAAGAATTCAGATGAAATCTTAGCACTTGCCAAGGCTGAAGGGGTACAGCTTAGCGAGGAACAACTTGCAGCAGTATCTGGTGGTGGATGCGGAAGCACAGCAGACCCTGTAAAATGTAATCAATGTGGTTCTCTAAATTGTGAAAAGTATGGAAAAACAAAAAATCTATGGACTAATGAATGGAATTACAAATGGAGATGTAATGATTGTGGTAACAAATGGGTATGGGAGTAATCAGGTAACGGAACTTTTGCCATATCGCTAAATGAAATATAAGTAAGGAGAACAATACAATGAGAAATGAATTATTAAAGGGATTATCAGAAGAGCAGATTGCTAAGATTCGTGAATGTAAGACATCTGATGAGATTCTAGCTCTTGCTAAAGAAGAAGGCGTAGAACTTACAGAAGAGCAAATGGAAGCAGTTAGTGGTGGAGCAGTTCTATGTAAATCAAATAAGTGCCCAAACTGTGGTTCTAAGAACTATGTGCAAGAATGGTCACACCACTATTATTGTCTAGACTGTGGAGATTGGTGGGATTATTAAATAAAACAACAATTATAATATGGAAGGAACATTAGCAGCATCTTGGATTGGTACAACCATTCTGGGATGTTGCTTATTTATATGCAACTATGATATTATTCTATTGAGTGATTTTTTGAATTATCGAAGTTCTGATTGTTTATTAATACATATAATACATGATGGTGAGGGGGTATAGTATGTATACAACATATAATGATGAAGATAGTGTGAAAAAAAGACTATACGGTGACAGGCTTGTACTTAGTGGTAGGGCACTTATTATTCTTGGAATATGGTCTTCCATAAAAGCAATTATTATATTTTATCTGGCATTGCCGCAGATATCGGAATTTGTAAACGAAGGAGATATCATGTCGGAAGAAATTGCTCGTAATGTCAAATTAATTATGATGGCGATATTTGTTGTTATAGTAGCTATCGTTTTTCTCTTTCATCTGTTTATAGGTCGTTCAGCAATGAAGAATGGATATGGAAAAAAGCGGACAACTTTCTACCTGGTACTTACTGTTCTTGTTATTATTTCTACAATAGCTTCTGATGTTCAAATTGTAATGGAAGGCTTCGATATTATAGATTTGGCATCAATGGTAGTGGATTTGACAGTGGTATATGCTTGCTGTGATATTCTTTATTCTGCTATAAAACTAAGAACAATTGAAAAGAAAACTGAGGAAAGGGTGTGATTATATGCAGATAGATTTTCATTATTATGCAACTTATTCTGCCGCATTCATTGCAGGCTATTCACATGAAGAAGCATTAGATATTGCATATAGTGCCTTCCTTGTAGATAGATGTTCAGAAAGTCTTCTTATTAAATTAGGCGCTCCAAAGATTGCTGCAACTACGCAACTTCAGATGGAACTTATGGATGCTAATACAGATATAATGGGATTGCAGAATATAACAAGAATATGGTCTTCTTTTCATTTTCTTCCGAAAGATTTGTATGTTGATAAGAAGAAGGGATGGTCGAAGAGTTATCATAATAAGTATAGCCTTATATGTGGACCTAATGGTAGTTTGGTACGTGATACAGTTGAACTTGCCAAGGATTCTACGCTTCAGGCAATAGGTGTATCAATGCATGTTACAGCAGATACATGGGCTCATATGTATTTTGCTGGAACACCGAGTCTTGCTATTAACAATACTAATTATTATTTTTATGAGATTTATCCAGATGGAGAGAGGAAGATGATTAATTTTCGCCATAATCCAATTTCTCCAGATGATGTTGAGAAGGGAATATATACTTCAAGTATTTATCAATCTAACGAGAACAATATAATGAATCTTGGACATGGAAGAGCAGGACATCTTCCTGATTATAGTTATTGCGTATATGATTATCTCCCTTCATGGAACGAATACTGCGAGGTAGTGAAAGATAATCCGTCGGATTTTTACAATGCTTATTGCCAGCTCATTTATGCAATGAAATACATTCGTGGTGATGTTAAAGAGTTTCAATTAGATACATATGATTATGATGCAGTATCAAAGTATAAAGATAAGATAGATGTTATTCTTAATACGCGTAAGATTGATACATGTCAGGAATGGAAAGCATTTGGAGAAGAGATATCAGGAAAAGAAATACCTGACTTTGATGAGAATAAGTATCAGGAAGAATACATGAAAGCAGAGAACAAAAGTGAGACTTTTCTTGGCAAATTCTTTAATGCCACAATAGCTCAAAAGAGTATGGTGACTCAAAGAATATATGAATCGGGAAATATGTTAGCTGGATATTCATTAACTCCTGATCCTGTTGAACTTGCTACTAGAACCGTGAAGAATTCAATAAAGGTAGGTGATATAAATGACTAAAACTCAAAAAGTAATAAATATCATCGAAGCAATTATTTTAGTTGCAGTTGCATTTGTTCTTATATCACTTCCTGAAATTGGATATGGTATTGTAGTGCTAGTTCTTGGTATTGGATTTGTAATAAAAGGAGTAAGTGCCCTTTGGAACTATTTTACATTATCTGTTCATATGGTGGGAGCAAGACGCTCATTTTATTACGGAATTATGATTTTTGATTTGGGATTATTTACCATATGTCTTGGAAATCTTCCAAAACTATATGTAATGTTGTATTTGTGTGGATTATACTTTTTTTCTGGAGGAATCGATATTTGGTCTGCTATTAGTCAGAAGAAGATGGAATCAAAGCATTATAAGATGAAATTGTTACAGGGAATAATAAATATTCTGATAGGTATAATGTGTCTTGTTTTCTTGCAGTCAGAAGAGATGGTAATACTTATTTATGCCGCAGGTCTTGCGTATAATGGAATAGTTCGACTAATTAATGTGTTCAAGAAAAATGAAACTGTCTATATTCAGTAGCATTTTGGTATGACATTTTAAATAAAAGAAGGTATATATGGGGGATGTTAAATTGCAAAACTTCGAGGAATTAAGAAATAGAGGGATAGATGTTGATGCTGCTCTGCGTTTTACTGGAGGAGAAGACAAATACGTAATAGGTCTTACTAGATTCTATAATGCTTATGAGAAGAATAGTAATAGGATAAAGAAATCATTTGCTGATAAAAACTATGAAGATTATACTATTATTATGCATACTCTTAAAAGTAATGCCCGCATGATAGGGGATAATGAACTTGGAAACCTTGCGGAGATGTTGCAATATGCAGGAGAAGATAGAGAAATAGAGACCATTGAAGCTGAGACAGATAACTTTCTTAACATGTATAAGAACTTAGCTGATTTTATTAAGCCTTATACTTCTAATGATGAAAAAGAACTTAGCAAAGATGCGTGTATTAAGCTTGCCAACGAATTAAAGGAATCATTAGATGATTATGATTATGATGAATCAATAATACTTCTTAATAAAATGTCAAAGTATCATTTTAGTACTTCCCATAGAGTCATATATAATGATATAAGAGATTATGTGGAAAAGTTTATGTATGACGAGGCACTAGAAATGACAGAACAATTAATAGAAGGCATTTCCTAGTGAAAAAAGTATAGGGAAGATGTATGAATTATAATAATAATAAGCTTAATAAAATACTAGTAATAATATGTGCGATTATATTTGGAGCAATTGTTTTATTTGCTACTGTATATTATGTAATTGACATGAATAGTGGTAGAGAAGACAAGCTTGAAGATATAGAGTATGAAGAGCTAAAAGGGTGGAAAGTATTATATAATGGAGAAGAAAAAAATGTGGAGCTTCCCCAAACTTATGATTTGACTTCAGGAAAAGAAGTTGTATTTACCAGTACTTTGCCAACAGAAGTAGATAGAGATAACGTAATTGATTTCTATAATAGTATTGATGGAGAAATCTATATCAATGGTCAGTTGAGATTTGATTTCAAGGAACAAGATACAGTAGGTGGAATTACGAAACAGTTCCATTCTTTTGTAAAACTTAAACCAGAAGATGCTGGTGGAACAATAAAAATTGTCATAAAGTCTGATTTCGTTGATTATGCTACTGTATATCGTGTATATATTGGAAGTGAATTAGGTGTACTTGATAGAATAGTAAAAGCAAATCTTACTTTCTATGTGTTCTCTGTAGGACTTCTTATTATTGCTACGATTGCATTGTTAGTTGGAGTATTACTAAAGTTCTTTAGAAAATCAGAATCTCCAATTATTGCAGCTAGCGTAACTACATTATTTGTGGGGCTTTGGCTTGTTTTTAATTCAGAGCTATATCAATTTGTATTTCATAATTACCACATAGGTGGCAATATGTCTTACTTTATGTTGTTGCTTATAGGATATCCAATCCTTGCATATATTAATCAGATACAAAAGGGACGATATGTCAGGGTTTATGCTATTCTTTGTATTCTATATCAAGTAGTTTCTATAGGATTTATTATTGCTGATCTATTGGGGGTTAGTTATTTTCAGCGTGAAGTTCATGGAATAATGGCTGCAGAAATTGTTATGTTTGTCGCATGCTTGATAGGAATTATAGGAGATATTATTAATAAGCATTTCAAAGAGTATCTATTAAGTTTTATAGGAATTGTAGTATTTCTTGTATATGCTATAATAGAGTTTGTATTGTATGTACTAATACCAGAGCGACATACTGGTACTGGACTTATGATTGGAACCTATGTATGGATTACATTTGCAATACTGCAGCAGTTAGTTGCTCTTCGTAAAGCAAGAGAATCTGAAATTGCAGCTATTAATGCTAATGAAGCTAAGTCTAATTTCTTAGCTAATATGTCCCATGAGATTCGTACACCGATGAATTCTATTCTTGGAATGGATGAAATGATTATTAGAGAATCGAAGGGTAATGAGAAAGTTCAAAAATATGCTAGCGATATTAAATCCGCGGGCAATATGCTACTTTCTATTATTAATGATATACTAGATTTTAGTAAGATTGAGTCTGGTAAAGCGGAGCTTGTAATATCTAAGTTTGAGATGAGTTCCGTTATAAAAGATGTGGCCAATATTACAAGAAGTAGAGCGACTGACAAAGGCTTATCATATCATATTAACGTATCAGAGAACTTGCCAAAAGGGTTTGTTGGTGACGAAATTAGGCTTCGACAGATAATGCTTAATGTAATTAATAATGGTATTAAGTATACTAATGACGGATATGTTAATGTTGATATAGAGTATAAGAGACTTTACTTAGAAGATGATAAAGGTAAAGAGTTAGTAATAACTGTAAAAGATACTGGAATTGGTATAAAAGAAGCGGATAAAAACAAATTATTTGAGTCCTTTGGAAGATTAGAGAAGACTCGTAATAGAAATATAGAAGGAACAGGTCTTGGACTAGCTATTACAATGAATTATCTTGAGATGATGGATGGTGATATTATAATAGATAGTACTTACGGAGAAGGTTCTACATTTACAATTCATATTCCTCTTCAGGTGTGGGATACAACACCAATGGGAGATTATAAAGAAGTTATTAAGGAACTTCTAGACGAAGAGGAGGAATATGCACCTATTATTATGGCTCCTGAAGCTAGGCTTCTTGTTGTTGATGATAATGAGATGAACCTTGATGTTATAGATGGTCTGCTTGAGAAAACAAAGGTGCATATTGATAATGCATTATCTGGAAGCGAAGCAATTGAATTAGTGGAGAAGAAGCATTATGACCTTATTATGCTAGATCAGATGATGCCAGGAATGGATGGAATTACTACCATGAAACAAATAAGGAAAATGGGAGTAGAAGTTCCGATTATTTCACTTACAGCAGATGCTGGCTCCAAAGAATTATATCTAAGAAAAGGGTTTGATGGTTTTCTTGCAAAGCCTGTTCAATTTAAGGAACTTGAAGAAGTACTAGTACATCACCTTGATGATAGTCTTAAGCTAAGTGAGTATGAGATGAACATTATCATCGAGAAAGAAAAAGAAGATCAAGAAGTTACTAATAATCCTCTTGAAATGAAGAAGGTTCTTGTGATTGATGAAGACCCTGATTATCTTCAAGAAGTAAGAGAGGATGTTGAAGCAAGATATAAGGGAACATACGTAAGGGATGTTGATAAGGCTAAGAAGTATCTAAGCCGACACGATGTGGATTATATTATTGTTAGAGATTTAAATGTTATAAAACAGGAAAAATAGAGCCACAATCATTAAGAAGAAAGGAGAAACGATATGGCAGAAGTAATTATTAATGAGGGCAATTTTGAAGAAGTAGTACTTAAGGCAGACAAACCGGTTATTGTGGATTTTTTCGCAACCTGGTGTGGTCCTTGTAGTCAGATGGCACCAATCCTAGAAAGTTTTGCAGAAGAATTTGATGGAAAATATGTAGTTGCAAAGATAGATGTTGATGAGAATAAGGAGATTGCTGCTGAATACAGTATTATGAGTATTCCTACAATTAAGGTGTTTAAGAATGGTGAAGCTGTTAAGACAGCTCTCGGTGTTCAGACAAGAGAAATGCTACTAGAATTAGTTGAGGGCTAATAATGTGATAGACTTATAAATACTTGTAATCTATACATGTGCTAGAAAGATGGGAATAGGAAAGGATCGTCTATGATTGAATGTTACATAAAAGGGTGCATGGATCTAGATGATCCTTTTTATGTACCAGAAATTCTCTCTGGCTTATCTGATGACCGAAGAAATAGAATTATGAAATATAAAATGCCTAATGATAGGAAGAGAGGTCTTCAGGCAGGTATAATGATTCGTGATATTCTTAAAGTCCATGGTCGAAGTCAGGATGAGATAATAGTAAGTGATAATGGTAGACCTACAATAGAAGGGATGGATTTTAATATTAGTCATTCGGGTAAATACGTTATGATGGTCATATCTGATGACAAAGTTGGGTGTGATATTGAGAGAATTAAGGGAAGAAATTATTCTGTTGCAAAGAGATATTTTTCTGAAGGTGAGAAGAACTATCTAGATGAATCTACAGATAAAGACTTGTCATTTTATCGTATCTGGACTGCAAGGGAAAGTTATATAAAATACACTGGAGAAGGTATTCTTCTTGATTTCACAAAGTACGAGGTTAATATATTAGATGATATAGAGGATTATGAAGATATTTTGCCAAGTAATATATGTTCGGGAGAATACTTAGGATTAGTAAGCATAAATAGAGAAGATTCACTTCAAAACGTTATAATTAAACAATGGCTATATGACAATAAGTATGTGGCATCTGTGTGCGTCTCAAAAAAGAATTAAAATAATTAATAAAATGTTATATAATATTAGTGTTATGTGTTATTAAACCCATTAAGGAGGAGAATGTTTAAATGAGTTCACAATCGAATAATAATGTCAAAAGGAATGTAGGGTATTTAGTTGTATTATTTATTATTCTTACAGCTATTTATATAGTTGATGAGATTTCATCTAATATTACCACTACAATGCAGCCAGAAGTAATCTTAGACTTGTTCAAGATACCTGGTGGTTCTGTACTCTCAGAGGAGTATGAAAGTGCAGTAGGACTTTTTACTGCTTTTTCAATGGTGTCATATATATTTATGCTGATAGCTCCATTTTATAAAGCGTTGGCAGATAAATTCGGAAGAAAGCCTTTCCTTATTCTTAATACACTTCTTATGGGTGTGGGAATGGCTATTTGTATGATAGCACCTAACTATATTGTATATATAATAGGTGTGCTTGTTATTACATTCGTTAAGTCTAATGATATGCAGGTTATGTATATAATTGAGACGGCGCCTGATAATCACAGAGCGAAGCTTTGTAATCTAACGAAAGCCATTGGTTTAGTAAGTGTTGCTTTAATCGGTGTATTTAGACAAATGTTCTATAACAAAGAAGATTTGTCTTCCTGGAGAATGGTATTCTTAATACCGGCAATTCTTGGTATTGCAGTTGCTCTTATCTGTATTCCTATTGTTAAAGAGACACCTGTATTTCTTAAGAAGAAAGCAGATAGAGAGGCTGCTTTGGCTACAGCTAGTAGTACAGTAGATAAAGTTGAAGAGAAATCAATAGAAGAAAGTATTGATAAAGACAATAAAGAACAAAAGTCTCGTGGCGGTGTTATTAATGCATTTAAATATATATTTAGAGATCCACAGGTACGTAAGATTATGATTGCGGCAATGGCTTTTGCTCTTGTGACAGGAATCACAACATACTATACAACTGTCCTTAAAGCTTCAAGCGATGGTGGACTTATTACAGAAGAGATGATTTCAATAGTTCTTGTGATATTTCCATTTGTGAATGGATTGTTCACTCTTATATGCGGATTCTTAAGTGACGCTCTTGGAAGAAAGAAGGCTTGTTTTGTATTCTCTGGCATTGCTATGATAGGACTAATTCTATTCGTACTTGGCACACAATTTGGGTGGAGCCATATAGTCATTGGTATAGGCTGGGGAATGTTCATAGGAACCCTTTGGTCTATTACAGACACTCTTGTACTTGTTATGCCATCTGAAGCAACACCAACAGATATGAGGGCGTCAGTACTTGGCGTAATGAGTTTGCTATTGTCGGTTGGTATGGCATTGTCAATTATTATATTTACAGTTGCGATGAATGTGTTTGGAACAGATACACTTGGAATTGTTTCGCTAGTTATATGTATTCCGCTAACGATTGTTTCTTGCATACTTCTTACTCGCGTTAAGGAGACAAAAGGCAATGATCTAAATGCTGGATAGAAAGGACTTATATGTATCAAGCCGTATTATTGATTGAAAATGTAAATGTTTTTGTACTCGCAATTATCACAATGATGATTTTTGTCAAATTTAATAGCAGAATGCATCTATATCTAATACTAACGTGTATGGC
This sequence comes from Lachnospiraceae bacterium, assembly GCA_015057165.1. Taxonomy (GTDB): domain Bacteria; phylum Bacillota; class Clostridia; order Lachnospirales; family Lachnospiraceae; genus RUG191. The sequence continues at coordinate 9,967 of SVEY01000027.1, forward strand.
ACTTCTAGTTAATAATATTGGTTACCAATTAGAGCTTCAGTCACAATCAATGGATACGTATCTTGTTGCTTTGAAGTTTTCTTATACTGGTCGTATATGGATAGGATATGCGCTTTTTGTGTTTGTTGCAGAAATGTGCAGGGCACATATTCCTACATTTGTTCGAGTGATTGCAGTAGCATTTAACATAATACTTTATCCTATTATATTTACAGTTGAGAATAATACTTTGTATTACACTTATACATATTTCGAGATAAAGGATAACTTCCCGATTATTATTCATGGTCGAGGACCAATATATTATGTGTTCATGTTAACATTGGTGGTATATATTATAGCTGCGGCGTACTTTATTATTAAAGCTCTTATTAGAGAGAAGAATGAAATTAGAAAGAAGCAGATTAAGGTTGTTGCTTTTGCTATTCTTGTTATAATGGCATTTTACATTGTAGAAGTAACACATGCTCTCGATATTACTAAGCTATTTGACATTACTACAATAGGATATACTTTAGGATCAATAGTATTCTTAATAGCAATTCTTAAGTATAACTTGCTTGATTCAGCGTCTGTGGCAAGGCAATTTGCCTTAGATGAATTAGCATCTTGTAGTTTCCTTGCCTTTGATGAAAATGGTGCAGTAACTTATTACAACAAACCGACAAAAAAGCTATTTCCTATGATTGAAAAAGATCAGGATACAGTTGTAGAAATTCTTGAAGAACATCTAGCATTAGATGAACCAATTGAGATTGATGGTAGAATGTATGTAACGAAGAAGGAGAGATTGGGCAAAGAAGGGGATGACGTCGGAACTATTTATCTAGTTAACGACGAGACGGATTACTATCAATATATGGAAGAACTTAGAATTCAGAAACAAATTGCTGATGATGCTAACAAGGCTAAGTCTAACTTTCTTGCTAATATGTCTCATGAGATTCGTTCTCCTATAAATGCCATTCTTGGAATGGATGAAATGATTATAAGAGAAAGTTCTGAAGATACTGTGGTAGGTTACGCTTCAGATATTAAGACTTCCTCTCAGACATTATTATCTATAGTTAATGATATTCTTGACTTTTCTAAAGTAGAGGAAGGCAAGATGGAGATAATACCAATAGAATATGAAGTTGGTGATATGATTAGTAACCTGATTAGTATGGTTAGTGAACGTATTGTTAATAAAGGTCTTCAATTTAAAGTTGTAGTGGATGAAAGAATACCAAGAGTATTGTATGGAGATGAGATAAGGATTAAGCAGTGCATACTTAATCTTCTTACAAATGCAGTAAAGTATACAAAAGAAGGAAGTGTAGAGTTTTCTGTTGTTTATGATGATATAAGTGATGATGAGATAGCTCTAAAAGTGAAAGTTCGCGATACTGGTATTGGTATGAAGGAAGAGGACATGGATAAGTTGCTCTCACCATTTACTAGAATTGAAGAAAGAAGGAATCGCAATATTGAAGGTACAGGACTAGGAATGACTATTACTTCAAAACTCCTTCAATTAATGGGTTCAAAACTTGAAGTAGCAAGTGTATATGGTGAAGGCTCCACTTTTTCATTTAAAGTTAACCAGAAGGTTATATCATCAGAGCCTATAGGAGATTTCTATGCTAAGAGTTCTTATGATAAGAGTGCTATTCCTAAGTATAAAGAGAGCTTCCACGCACCTAATGCAAGAATTCTTGTAATTGATGATACAGAGATTAATCTTGCTGTTATTACTAATCTTCTTAAGAAAACTAAGCTTATGATTGATACAGCAGTTTCTGCAAAAAAAGGAATAGAATTACTGGAGAAAAAACATTATGATGTGGTTCTCATAGATCATATGATGCCGGAAATGGATGGTATACAAGCCCTTCATTATATGAAAGATAATAATCTTGTTAAAGATTCAAAATGCGTTGTACTTACAGCAAATGCAGTATCTGGCGTTAGGGAAATGTATATTAACGAAGGCTTTGACGATTATTTGTCTAAACCCATTAATCCAGAAGTTCTTGAACAAAGATTAATAGAATGGCTTCCAAGAGAAAAGATTGTTAGCGAAGCTGACTTCGAAGAAGAGGAAGTAGAAGGCGAAGCTGACTTCAAAGAAGAGAAAATAGATAAAGAAGCTGATTCTATATATGGAATAAGTGAGATTAATGAAGAGGAAGGAATAACATATTGTGGCTCTAAAGAGGCATATATTTCTGTTCTTAACATTTTCCATGAAACGGCAATAGATAAGTCTGAAGAAATTAGAAAGGCGTATGAAGAGAAAGACTGGGATGATTTCACGATTAAAGTACATGCTCTAAAAAGTTCTGCTCGTGTAATTGGTGCCAAAGATTTATCACAAGCCGCAAAGAAACTAGAAGATGCTGGAAAAAATAGAGACATAGATATAATTGACAGAGATATAGATAGTCTTCTCAATGACTATATGCAATTAAATGAGAAGCTTAAAGTATTAGATAAAGGAAATGATGATGAGCTTCCTCCATTAGATAAATCTATGCGTAAAGATGCATTCAAGACCATGATTGAGATTACAAATAGTATGGATTATGGTATGATGGAAACATTACTTGATGATATAAATAATTATAAGCTTAATGAA
>SVEY01000027.1:12686-24121 GCA_015057165.1 Lachnospiraceae bacterium
AAAGGAATTGAACAGAAATTAAAAGAGAATGGTTTGAATAACGCATTCTCTACTTTGGATGTAAAACCTCTTGCTTCTGTTAACGAATATGCGAAATTATATATTCTTAATCTTAACGATGTAACAGATGAGGATAGAGAGTCTATAATTTACCTTAAGGACTCTGCAAGCGAGAAGGATAGACAAATCATTCTTGTTGGAGAGCCACTAGAGATTGAGTGGGCAGCAGATATTATACCGCCTATTCAGATTCTTGACACATTCATAAGACCATTTGACATAGACAAATTAATCAAAGCGGTGTCCAAATATATGGACAGGGTTGATAGCGAAGAAACTAAGAAGAGTATTCTTATAGTGGATGATGATATTACATATATGAGAACTGTATATGGATGGCTTAAGAATAAATATCGTGTAGGAATGGCATCTTCTGGAATTCAGGCTATTAGCTGGCTCGCTAAGAATAAGGCAGATCTGATTCTATTAGATTATCAGATGCCAGTAGCTGATGGCCCGCAGATTCTATCTATGTTGAAAAGTGATGCTACAACAGAAGATGTTCCTGTTATGTTTCTAACAGGACAAGATGACAGAGATAGTGTTATGGCTGTCATGGATTTGAAGCCAGTTGATTATTTATTAAAAACAATTGATAAAGCCACATTAAATAAGAAGATAGATGATTATTTTATGCGATTAAAGATTGAACAATTGACAAAATAGACATAGATAAAGCAGATATCGACAAGACAAAGAAAAAGAGAGCTATTATGAATAAAAAAATATTTGCTGTAGGCTTAATTTCTATATTGATTATTGCATCCGTTAGTGGATGTAGTTGTTCTAATACAGATAATGGGAATAATAATGCTACTTCAACTAATACTTCAGTAGCATCTGAGTCATTTGGTAATTATTCTCCTGCGCAGGAAGAAGTTACATATAGAGATTATGAAGAAAGAATTATTGAGAATAAGATAGTCCCTAATACATACGAAGAGCCGGCGGTTCATCAAGGTAAACTTCAGTATGAGGATTATAATACAATAGATTATGATGATGACAATCATCCTATGGAGAAATACTTAGTTGTGTATACTCCTTATGGATATGATAGTAGTAAAGAATACGACATTATGTATCTTACCCATGGACATACTGGAGGGGCCACAACATGGCTTGGTTCTCCTACGGATCCATATGAGATGAAGAATGTCTTAGATCATTTAATTGAGGATGGAAAGGTTCGTCCTATGATTGTTGTCAGTATGACATATTATGATGACAACAAGGATGAAGAGACATCAGATTATGATTCTGCAATCCTTAATTCCTTTGGCAAAGAATTAAGAAATGATATTATTCCTATGGTGGAATCGAAGTATTCTACTTATGCTAAGTCTATGGATTTAGAAGGATTCAAAGCATCACGAGATCACAGAATAATGGGCGGTTTCTCTATGGGAGGAGTAACTACCTGCCTTCAGATATGTGAATCTATGGATTATTTCCGATACTATATGCCTATATCAGGTACATTATATTGGAGCACAGGTGGACGCAGTTCATCAAGTAATCCTGGTAAGAGAATGGAAGATGCTATTAAGGCTCAAGGATATACAAGAGATGATTTCTATATATACATGTCTACGGGAACAGGTGATTTTGCAAAAGGTACAATGGACAGACAGTTTGATTCTATGAAGGCCTGCTCTAATATGTTTACCTTCGGGCAGCTGGGCGTTGATGGAGCCAATTGTTCTTATGGTATAGGACAAGGTGAAGGTCATAATGGTCATGGAAGAGAGACTGCAACATTTAATGCGTTACCAGCAATATCATCAATGATTGGAAGAAATCAATAAAATGTTATATAATAGTTAGAAAATATAAATATTAGGGAGGAAAAATGGACAAGAAACTTAAAAGAAAGCCATGGTATCCTATGGCAATGGCCATATGTATAGGAATATTGTTCTTCTTTCTGATTTCAAATATCGGAACAATATGGGACATAATATGTAATATAGCTTATTACTTATATCCCGTAATAGCAGGTGTAATAATAGCTTATCTCATTAATCCACTTATGAAATTATTTGAAGAGAAAGTTTTTTCTGTCTTCAAGAGTAAAGGATTTAAGAGAGCTGTATCATTATTTCTATCACTAACAATTGTTATTGTATTAATAGTACTTGTGTTCGTAATTCTAGTTCCACAGCTTTACGATAGTATATTGACAATTTACCAGAACAGAGATGATTATCTTGGTGTAATATATGGTTTTCTTCAAAAATTGGGAGCAACTTCCATTCTCACATATATTGAAGGATTATTCTCTGGCTCAGAAAGCTTATTTGATAAGCTAATTGCATATATTGGAGATAATGGCGCTTCAATTAAAGAAGGAGTTATGACTCTTGGTGGACACTTAGGAGCATGGGGTATTGGACTGATATTCTCTGTATATTTTCTTGCTGCAAAAGATAGAATCAAAGAAGTATCTAAGAATCTATTAAGAGGAATTCAGAAGAATGAAGAATTAACTAATACAACTCTTAAGCATCTTACTAGAATGGACTTTATCGTATCAAGATATGTTGCCATGTCAATTGTTGACAGTATTATTCTAGGTGTTGCCAATGCAATCTTCATGGTAATTATTGGTATGGAGTATACAGGACTTGTATCTGTAGTAATAGGTGTTACAAACCTCATACCTACATTTGGACCGATTATTGGTATTGTAGTAGGTGGAATAATTCTTGTTCTGTCTAATCCATGGCATGCACTTTATTTCGTAATATTCATGACTGCAGCAATGATGATAGATGGATATCTAATAAGACCAAAGCTATTTGGCAAGACACTAGGTGTGTCTGGCTTATGGATATTAATAGCAGTTATAGTAGGTGGAAGAATATTAGGTGTACTTGGTATCCTACTTTCTATACCAGTTGTTGCTATTATTGATTATCTAATTAAAGAAGTATATATTCCTTCAAGGCGAGCGAAGGAGCAGGAGCGAATTGAGAAGGAAAAGAAGGCAAAAGAGAAAAAGGAAAAAGATAAGAAAAAGAAGCTAGAAGAAAAGAAATTGCAAGAGGAAGCTGAAGAAAAATCAGAAGAAAAATCTGAAGATAGTGATGTAAAAAAGGAAGAGTAAAGTATAATACATCTGAAAGTGACGCTAGTAAATAGCGTCACTTTTTTTGACTATTTGTATATAATTCATAAAAGATTTTTGTGGAAATATTATAAAAATATAATACCTGCACGAAAATGATTGACTATGACCGACTCTGACTGTATTATAAAAATATAGTCTTTTTGTTGAGCGAAAAAGGGGGCGATTATCTTGGTATATACTGTAACTTTTAATCCTTCTTTGGATTATATCGTAACTGTAGATGATTTTAAGCTCGGTCTTACTAACAGGACTACATCTGAGTTGATGCTTCCAGGTGGAAAAGGAATTAATGTATCCATCGTACTTAGTAATCTTGGAATTGAGAATACTGCTATTTATTTTTCAGCAGGATTTATTGGTGATGAGATTACGAGGAAAGTGAAAGAGTGTGGTATCAAATCAGAGGAAATCAAAGTATCTAATGGATGCTCAAGAGTTAATCTTAAGCTCAAATCCATAGACGGTACAGAGATAAATGGTGCAGGTCCTGATATTTCGAAGGAAGCTATCGAGTCTTTTTATCACAAGTTGGAAATGTTACAGGAAGGAGATACCTTAGTACTTGCAGGAAGCATTCCACAAACCATGCCAGAAACCATATATAGTGATATTATGGCAAGACTTTCGGGCAAGGGTATAAGGATTGTTGTTGATGCCACAAAGGATCTTCTTGTAAATGTACTAGAGTATAAGCCATTTCTTGTTAAGCCTAATAATCATGAGCTTGGAGAGATATTTGGCGTAGAACTTAATACAAGAGAGGAAGTTGTCCCTTATGCGAAGAAGATGATAGAAATGGGGGCTGAAAATGTCATCGTATCAATGGCTGGGCAAGGTGCTGTCTTTGTAAGTGCTAATGGCGATGCTTATCTTCGAGAGGCGCCTGAAGGAAAACTTGTTAATGGAGTGGGAGCAGGTGATTCCATGGTTGCAGGTTTTATAGCAGGCTATCTTGAGAATAAGGATTTACTACATGCATTTAAAATGGGACTTAGTGCTGGATCAGCTAGTGCATTTTCTGAGTATCTTGCTACGCAAGAAGAGGTAGAAGCTGTATACAGAACGGTTAAGTAAAAAAGGAGGAGTAAAAATGAGGATTACAGAGCTTCTAGATAAGAAGAGTATCAGTCTTGATGCTTCACCGAAGACAAAAAAAGAAGCAATTGACATGTCGGTGGAATTAATGGCCGCTGCTGGAAAAGTCAATGACATGGAAGCATTTAAGAAGCTGGTTTATGCTAGAGAAGAAGAGTGTACAACTGGTGTTGGTGAAGGTGTTGCAACACCTCATGGCAAAGGAGACTGCGTAGACAAACCAGGTCTTGCTGCTATGGTTATTAAGGATGGAGTTGACTATGAGTCCTTGGACGATGAACCTGTTAACATTCTATTCCTTATAGCAGCACCAGATACTGAGGATAATGTGCATCTAGATGTGCTATCTAAATTATCAATGATGCTTATGGATGAGGATTTCAGAGATAAGCTTATTAATGCAAAGAGTGAAGATGAATTTCTTTCTATTATTGATAAGGCAGATGAAGAGAGAGGAAGTGTAGACGAGAGTCTTGCTGAGACAACTCTTACTGATAATACAGAAGGATTAAAGGTTGTTGCAGTAACATCTTGTCCTACTGGAATTGCTCATACATATATGGCTGCTGAAGGACTTGAGAAGGCTGCTAAGAAAGCAGGTGTTCTAATTAAGATAGAGACTAGAGGTTCTTCAGGAGTAAAAAACGAGCTTAATGCAGAAGATATTAAGGCAGCAGACTGTGTTGTTGTTACAGCAGACGCTAAGGTGCCTTTAGATCGATTTAAAGGAAAGAAGCTAATACAGCGTAAAGTGTCTGATGGTATTAATAAAGCAGATGAAATTATGGGAATTGTTGAGGCTGGAACAGCACCTGTATTTGAGGGAGATAGTTCAGAGGAAACTCAGTCTAGTGCACCAAAAGAAAAGGGTGGAGTTGGTCATAAGGTTTACACATGGCTTATGAGTGGTGTATCACATATGCTTCCATTTGTTATTGGCGGTGGTATTCTTGTTGCCCTTGCATTCCTTATTGATACAATAGCTGGATATGGAGCAACAGGAAGTAGTGATTTCGGTAGTATAACACCATTAGCTGCATTATTTAAATATATTGGTGGTCTTGCAATGGGTCTTATGGTTCCAGTTCTTGCAGGATATATTGCATACGCTATTGCAGACAGACCAGGTCTTGCAGTTGGATTTGTAGGTGGTATTATTGCCGCAAGTGGAAATGCGCTTCTAGAAGATTTCACATTTGCAACAGGTAAATTAATTGATGGTGCAGACCTTGGTGGATTCAGTCAATTCCTGACTAAGTTTGCATTTGAACAACCTAATGGTGGTACCACGGTATCTGGTTTCTTGGGTGGTATTGTAGCTGGTTTCCTTGCTGGATTCTTAGTACTTGGACTTCAGAAATTATTCAAGAATCTTCCACCAGCACTTGATGGACTTAAGCCTACACTCATATTCCCACTTCTTGGAATATTCTTAGAAGGGATTATAATGTGCTTCATCTTCAACCCATTAATTGGACTTGTTAATGAAGGACTTTCAACAATGCTTACAGCATTGTCAGATGCAGGAATGTTAACAGTACTAGGACTAATACTTGGCGCTATGATGGCAATTGATATGGGTGGTCCTATTAACAAAGCAGCATATGTATTCGGTGTAGGAATGCTTACCCAGGCATCAACATATCTTGAACAAGGATTAAGTAGTTCAGATCCTAAGGTTATGGCATGTTATATATCTATGGCAGCAATAATGGTAGGTGGAATGGTACCACCTGTAGGTATTGCATTTGCCTGCTGGATATTCCCGAAGAAATTCACTAAAGCAGAACGTAACTCAGCTGTATCGAACCTTGTAATGGGTGCATCATTTATAACAGAAGGTGCAATTCCATTTGCAGCAGCAGACCCTCTACATGTTATTCCTTGTACAATGGCAGGTGCAGGTGTAGCAGGACTTCTGTCAGCACTATTTGGTTGTACGCTGATGGCACCACATGGAGGAGTATTCGTATTTGCAACAGTTGGTAATCCGCTAATGTATATTCTGGCATGGTTAGTTGGATCAGCAGTAACCTGTGTACTACTTGGATTACTAAAAAAGAAAGTTGAATAAATTGTAGAAATAGAATAATATGGATTTAGAAAAGGGGGTAATAGATATGGTAAGTTTTGATTATACTATTAAGGATGTTCATGGAATTCATGCAAGACCTGCAACAGAATTATTCAAGCTGACGAAGAATTATGAGTCGGTTGTTAAGGTTAAAAAGGGCGACAAGGAAGTTGCTTTTAAGGGTGTCATGGGTATCATGTCACTTGGAGCAAAGCAGAATGATACTGTAACATTTGCATTCGAAGGCTCAGATGAAGAAGCTGAGATGGAAGAAGTAAAGAAATTCATGGAAGCAAATCTCTAAACTATAATGATGTTGAAGTGCTAAGGTAGTCAATCGACTAACAATTCTTAAGTCGATTCTGCGAAGAATTAAGGGGGTACACAAATGATCGTATTAGAAGGTAAAGCTGTATTTGAAGGTATAGCTATTGGTAAACTCTTTGTATATAAGAAAAAAGAACAGACGGTCAAGAGAGAGAAGGTACAAGATGCGGCTGCCGAGATTAAGAGATATGAAGCTGCTAAGGACTTGGCGATAGAGCAGCTTCAGGCACTTCACGAAAAGGCAGTCAAAGAAGTTGGAGAAGCTGGAGCAGAGATATTCGAAGCTCATCAGTTCATGGTTGATGATGGAGATTACATAGATTCTGTAAAAAACATCATTGAGACAGAAAATGTTAATGCTGAATATGCTGTGGCTCAGACAGGTGATATCTTCCATAATATGTTCCTTGAAATGGAGGATGAATATTTTAAAGGTCGTGCAACAGATGTAAAGGATATTACTGAACGAATCATTAATTGCTTAAAGGGTGGTTCTAGTGGTGATATAGATAGTGATGAACCGGTTATTGTGGTGGCTGATGATTTGGCACCTTCGGAAACTGTTCAGATGGATAAAGAGAAGATTCTCTCCTTTGTTACTGTTCATGGTTCTGCTAATTCACACACATCTATCCTTGCTAAAACTATGAATATTCCTGCAATTATCGGGTGCGATATACCACTAACGGAGGAAGTTAATGGAAAGCTTGCTATAGTGGATGGCTTTGAAGGAAAGATTTATATTGACCCAGCTCAGGATGTTCTAGCTGAGAAGAAGAAACTTCTACAGAAGGAACTTGACAAGAAAGAACTATTAGAACAGTTAAAAGGAAAAGACAATGTTACCCTTGATGGGCAGCATATTAATCTGTATGCTAATATTGGAAATACTAAAGATTTGGGACTTGTACTTCAAAATGACGCAGGTGGAATAGGACTATTTCGTTCCGAATTTATTTACCTAGGTTCAGATGATTATCCTACTGAGGAAGAACAATTTGCAATATATAAGCAAGTGGCCCAGGCTATGGCGGAGAAGAAAGTCATTATTAGAACCCTTGATATAGGAGCTGACAAACAGGCAGATTATTTTAATCTTCCTAAAGAGGAAAATCCGGCAATGGGGCTTCGTGCCATTAGAATATGTCTTACTAATCCGGAGATTTTCAAGACACAACTTCGTGCAATTCTAAGAGCCTCTGCCTACGGAAATATTTCTATTATGTTTCCAATGATTATATCAGTTGAGGAAGTAAAAAGGATCAAAGAGATTGTAGAGGAAGTTAAGAAAGAACTTGATGAAATTGGACTTCCATATGATAAAGACATTGAACTTGGAGTTATGATTGAGACACCGGCTGCTGTAATGATTGCAGAAGAGCTGGCTAGGGAAGTAGATTTCTTCTCTGTTGGAACAAATGATCTTACTCAATATACGCTTGCAATAGATCGTCAGAATCAGAACCTTGACGAATTCTATGATGCACATCATCCTGGACTGCTTAAGATGCTTAAGATGATTGTAGATGGTGCTCATAAAGGTGGAGCATGGGCAGGAATATGTGGGGAACTTGGCTCTGATTTATCCCTTACGAAGGAATTCCTTGCAATGGGCTATGATGAGCTGTCGGTATCACCAGGTAGAATTCTACCACTTAGAAAAGTTGTTCTGGAAACTGATGTAAGCGAGTATAAAAAAGAAAAAGGAAATAATTAGAATCAGGAGATGATTTCTATGCTTTCTGAAGAGAGAAAAGCTGTTATATTAAAGAAGATTAATGAGAAAAAAAGTGTGACCGTTAAGGAATTAAAGGAAACCTTAAACGTGTCGGAGTCTTCTATAAGAAGAACTATAACAGAACTAGACCGTGAGGGACTAATAATTCGCGTGTATGGTGGAGCAATGTCTCTAGAAATGGAAGACCTGGTAGATGAACCTTCTGTTATCGACAAAGAGATTGTTAATATAGATGAGAAGCAAAAAATCGGACAATATGCTGCACCGCTTATTGAACCGGGTGATTGTGTGTTTCTTGATGCTGGAACAACAACAAAATGCATGATTAATTATATCACTGAGAAGAATGCAACTTATGTAACAAATGGTGTTGTTCATGCAAAAGACCTGGTCAAAAAAGGTATGAAGGTGATTCTGATTGGTGGTGAGTTAAAGGAGAACACAGAAGCTGTAGTAGGAGCAGATGCTGTTCTGCAAGTTCAGAAGTATCATTTCTCTAAAGGTTTCTTTGGAACAAATGGTATTAATCCTAAAACTGGTTTCTCCACACCAGACGTTAGAGAAGCTTCTATAAAAAGAGTGGCTGTAGGAAATACGAAAGCTGGTGAGAGATATATATTATCTGATCATGATAAGTTCGGCAAAAGGTGTACAGTTACATTCTCAGGTTTTGAAGGAACAGTACTTATAACAGATAAATGCTCAGACGAAATATACTACAATATTACAGATGTTAAAATTGTGTAAGTGGAGTATAGTCAGTGGATGCAAAGTTGGTAGGAAGTGTAAATGAGAAATAAAAATTAAATAGTTTATTATAATTATTAAGCGATACTTAGGTGTCGCTTTTTTGAGTGAATATGTCGCATATTAGTTTTACTTATTTTTAGTGCATTGTTATAATAATATTAAAATAATTAATCTAATATAAATAGATTAGAGATATCATCATATTTTAATATTGATTGTATTTTGAAAGGAAAGAAAATGAGCTGGATAATGTTGTTACTAGCAGGAATATTTGAAGTGACATGGGCTATTGCCATGAAGTACTCTGATGGATTTACAGTGCTAATTCCTTCTATAATAACTGTTGTAGGATATATATTAAGTGCTATATTTCTTGCAATTGCATTAAAGCAACTACCACTTGGAACTGCTTATGCTATGTGGACTGGATTTGGCATAGTTGGAACATCGGTGCTTGGAATATTCTTGTTTCAGGAGAAATTGTCATTGCCACAGATAATATGTGTGCTCATGATAATCGTGGGGATTATAGGTTTGAAATTGTTGTCAAAAGAGTAAGAGGGGTGAATCAATATGAAGACAATATACTCATGACATAGGATGTTCATTATTGGAGTATTATTAATAAAGGAGGAAATAGCTGTGACTAAAGATAGAAAATACCTTTTGCCAATTATAATACTTGCGATTTTTGAAGCAGTAGCAGTAACACTATGGTTGACAAAGGACAATATATTTTATCTATTTAATTTTAGTTATATAGGCATTTCTATTTCCCTTGGCGTATTTTTGTTTATTAAGAAATACAAGTATGCAAGACGAATTGTGCAGCTACTGGTTGGCTTGTATATGCTTGTCTATTTAGGATTTATCTGCGGAGAGAATATGCAGATAGAGGGATTCTGGTATTATTTGTTTACGGGAGTTTTCGAGGCGGCAACAATTCATTACGCTGTAGCGAAGATATTCGGACCATTAATTTTCGGAAGAGGCTGGTGCGGATACGCCTGCTGGACAGCAATGGTGTTAGATTTCCTGCCTTACAAGGTTCCTAAGCAACCTAGAAAAAAGATAGGTTGGATCAGATACATTGTATTTGTAGCGTCGCTAGTCTTTGTGGCAGCACTTTTTCTTGCCAAGGTTGGCAATATAGAACGCATTATGTTCTGGGCATTCATTATTGGAAATGTCTTGTATTACGGCGTTGGTATTGCTTTAGCTTTCGCATTCAAGGATAATAGGGCATTCTGTAAATACATTTGTCCTATAACTGTATTTATGAAGCCAATGAGTTATTTCTCGTTGTTTCGTATAAAATGTGATGAAGAAAAGTGTATATCCTGCGGAAAATGTAAAAAGGTATGTCCAATGGATGTAGATGTTACAGATAACTCAAGAAAACGAAAGAATGGTACAGAATGTATTCTTTGTATGGAATGCGTCAAGAACTGCCCGAAGGATGCTCTCTAGAACATACACCTTGATTTACATTGAAAGTATTAGCATTATGGAATATAATATAATAAATGTATTGTAATTGGATGAGGAGGGTTAGCTATGGCAAAGAACAGAGAAATTGTTGACAAGTTGAGGTTTGGTAATTACAAGTATATGGATGCGAGTATGAATCCGGGCGATGTATCTCCGGGTGTAAGAAAAGATACTGCTGAGAATGGACAGCATCCTACTGCAATTGTTGTAACATGTTCTGATTCAAGAGTTATTCCAGAGGCGATTTTCTCTTGTGGTATTGGCAGGATTTTTACAATTAGAGTTGCAGGAAATGTGATTACAGATAGTGTAATGGGAAGTATCGAATACGCTGCGGGTCATCTTGGATGTAAGGTTATAGTCGTTCTGGGACATACAAATTGTGGAGCTGTGGGTGCGACAATTGGCGGTGGAGCAGAAGGCTTTACGAAAGTTTTGACAGATGAAATCAAGAAGGCTATCGGTGATGAGAAGGACGATTATATAGCATGTGGTTTTAATGTACAATATGGCGTTGATAGAATCAATGAAGTACTTAAAGACAATGAAGAAGTAAATCTTGATGAAGTAGATGTTCTTGGCGCAATATATAATATTAAGTCTGGAAATGTTGAATGGATACCATAGATAATTATTGGTAAAAGAACGATGAACTGTCGGTAGCGATGATATTTGCTACTGGCAGTTTTTTAAAATGGCAAGATGCAACAAGGAGGAATATGATTAATGCCAACAGAAAAAGAAAAGATGCTAGCAGGAGAATTATA